>NZ_CP073587.1:2850000-3530000 GCF_018223345.1 Shewanella yunxiaonensis
GCGTTGTTCGGGCTTATCTCCGAACAGGGACGTGCATTCTACACCACCCCGTTTTGGCGTCAAGTGGCTTTCGCCAATCTTTTTTCGCCAGGACAATTCAGCCTTGCCGCCTTGTCCTCAACACCGCCAGCGTGTCGCTGTTGCCGTGTCAGTGGGTGCGCATTATAGGACGCAGAATCTTTTGTGCAAGAGGGAATTTCTATTTATTTTCTCAATAGTTGGTTTTACGAGCAAATCCCCATATATAGCAACGGTTAATATACAGATTGATTACATTTGATGGCAAAAAGGCCAATTAATCGACCTGTTTACCGAAAACGCCAAATTTTTTGAGTTAATTGTGCGGCGTTTTTTCGTCGATAACGGACGGCTTTTCTTCTAGCTCTGTTTGGCGGGTACCATCTTGAAAGAGTTCGACTTCCTTATCGCCTAAAACATCAGAGACTTTTAGCCGCTTTATATTGCGCATGGTCATCACCGGTCCGGAACAGGCATAGAGATAAAATAGACAGCATAAGATCAAAGCAGGATCCACTGACACCACAACAAATACCGCTACGACTAATAGCATGACCAGAAAATTGACCTTGCCGCTCCAGTCTACCTGTTTGAAGGAGTGGTAGCGGAAGTTACTGACCATCAACAATCCTGTACCCGCAGTAATCAGTGCAAACAGCCAGGAGACACTATTACCATCAACCCCATAATCCTGACCGAGCCAAACACTGCCAGCGATAATGGCGGCTGCTGCAGGGCTCGCCAGCCCCTGAAAATATCGTTTATCAGCCACGCCAACTTGCGTATTGAAGCGCGCCAAACGCAGCGCGGCACCAGCGCAATAGATAAAGGCTGCCAACCAGCCCAATTTACCGATATCGGCTAGCCCCCAGTTATAGGCGATTAATGCCGGAGCCATACCAAATGACACCATATCGGCCATAGAATCATATTCAGCACCAAAACTGCTTTGGGTATTGGTGAGTCTTGCTAACCGACCATCCAATCCATCAAAGATCATTGCGACAAACACAGCGATAGCCGAGGCTTCAAAGCGACCATTCATCGACGCAATCACGGCATAAAAGCCGGCAAATAATCCGGCAGTTGTCAGCAGATTAGGTAAAAGATAGATACCTTTCGATTTGACTGTTGGCTTAGTGATATTTTGCATACACTTAACGAATCCACATGTTTGCTTTATTGTGTTCAAAGATAACACAGTTGTGGTAACCCTGAACCTTTGGCGATGATGGAATTTGATTATGATAAGGATTGGCCTGATATCTGCGATATTAGCAGTGATTTTTAGCCCCATTTCGTCTGCGACGGACATCTATAAATGGGTCGACAAAAATGGTGTTACGCATTACAGCCAACAACCACCCGCAGATAAACCAGTAAATACATTAGACAGCTCAGCCATAGAACCTGGCAAAATTGGTACCGTAGCTCCCATAAAAAGAAACGATGAGCCCGTAAAAACCCAACAAGAATTGGATGCTGATGCCATCAATGCCAAAGACGCCGCCCAAGCGGAAAAATTGTGTGAAAGCGCACGATTTAATCTCGATGTGTTGCTGACTCACACGCGCTTGCAGCGCAGTGATGATAAAACTGGTGAGCCGGTTAAAATGACCGAAGAGGATAGACAAAAAGCTATTGCCGACCAGCAGGAACGCATCAGGTTGTTCTGTGTGAAAAAATAATCCCATAGAAAAGGAGCGCTTAAGCGCTCCTTTTCTCATCTAAGATGCACTCAACCGTTATTGGTGAAAAACCAGTGCATCGTTTTCCAGTTCAACATGAATTGGCTGACCTGGTAACAACTTACCTTGCAATAATTGCTGAGCCAGCGGATTTTCCACTTCCTGCTGTATGGTACGTTTCAAAGGACGTGCCCCATAAACCGGGTCAAAACCGGCTGTAGCAATATATTCCAAAGCTCCTTCACTCACCTGCAGGTCAAACTCTTTTTCAAGTAAGCGCTTACGCAACAGCTCAATCTGAATCCGAGCAATATTTTTAATATGTTCTGCGCCCAGCGGATGGAACACTACAGTCTCATCAATCCTGTTGAGGAACTCCGGCCGGAAGTGATGCTGTACCACGCCCAGAACCATGGCTTTCATCTCACTGTAGCTATGTTCAGCAAACCCTTCCTGAATAAGGTCTGATCCCAGGTTAGAGGTCATGATCACCACCGTATTGCGAAAATCCACAGTACGCCCCTGACCATCAGTCAGACGACCATCATCCAATACCTGCAACAGAATGTTGAACACATCCGGATGCGCCTTTTCCACTTCATCCAACAGGATGACTGAATAAGGTTTACGACGCACCGCTTCGGTCAGATAACCGCCTTCTTCATAGCCGACATATCCCGGAGGCGCACCAACCAAACGCGACACTGAGTGTTTCTCCATAAATTCTGACATATCGATACGCACCATCGCGCTCTCTGTGTCGAACAGGAATTTTGCCAGTGATTTACACAATTCGGTCTTACCAACCCCGGTTGGCCCCAGAAACAGGAAGGAACCTATTGGCCGGTTAGGGTCTGCCAGTCCGGCACGACTACGACGAATCGCATTGGCGACAGCATCGACGGCTTCATTCTGGCCAATGACCCGCGCATGCAGAGCTTGTTCCATATGCAGCAGTTTTTCACGTTCACCTTCCAGCATTTTAGAAACCGGAATCCCCGTTGCCTTAGATAACACTTCCGCGATTTCGACATCGGTGACTTTGTTACGCAGCAGTTTCATATCCTGCATTTCTGCCTGCGATGCCAGATCCAACTCTTTTTCCAGTTCGGGGATCCGTCCATATTGCAGTTCAGACATACGGGTCAAATCGCCGGCACGTCTGGCAACCTCCAGATCCATTCTGGCCTGTTCCAGATCTGCTTTTATGTGCTGAGTACCGGCTAATGCGGCTTTTTCGGTACGCCAAACTTCGTTAAGTTCCGCAGATTTTGCTTCCACTTCTTTCAGTTCAGCGCGCAGATGTTCCAACCGTTTACGACTGGCTTCATCGTTTTCTTTCGACAACGCCTGTTCTTCCAGCTTCAACTGGATGCCACGACGCTCCAGTTTATCCAGCGGCTCAGGTTTTGAGTCGATTTGCATACGAATGCTAGAAGCCGCTTCATCAATCAGATCGATGGCCTTATCAGGCAGTTTACGGTCGGAAATATAGCGATGCGACAAAGTCGCTGCCGCCACAATCGCCGGATCAGTAATTTCTACATGGTGATGTAATTCGTAACGCTCTTTCAAACCACGCAGAATAGCGATGGTGTCTTCAACGGTAGGTTCGTCCACCAGCACTTTCTGGAAACGCCGCTCCAATGCCGCATCTTTTTCAATGTACTGACGGTACTCATCCAGCGTAGTAGCCCCCACACAATGCAGCTCACCTCGCGCCAGCGCGGGTTTGAGCATGTTGCCAGCATCCATTGAACCTTCTGACTTACCGGCACCTACCATAGTATGCAGTTCATCGATGAACAGGATCACCTGCCCTTCTTCCTGTGCTAACTCATTAAGTACTGCTTTCAGACGTTCTTCGAATTCACCACGGTATTTTGCACCGGCAACCAGAGACCCCATATCCAGCGATAATACCCGTTTGTTTTTAATGCCTTCGGGAACTTCACCATTAACGATACGTTGTGCAAGACCTTCAACGATAGCGGTTTTACCAACACCTGGTTCACCAATTAACACCGGGTTGTTTTTACTGCGACGCTGCAATACCTGAATCGTACGACGGATTTCATCATCACGACCAATTACCGGATCGAGCTTGCCCTGCTCGGCACGTTCCGTCAGATCGACGGTGTATTTCTTCAACGCCTGACGCTGATCCTCAGCATTAGGGTCATCAACATTCTGACCACCGCGCATTTGCTCGATGGTACGTTCCATTAACTCTTTGGTTGCACCGGCTTGTTTCAGACAATTAGCGAGCGTGTCATTACCATCGAGCGCCGCCAAAATAAACAGCTCGCTGGAGATATATTTGTCTTTACGCTTTTGCGCCAGTTTGTCACACAGATTTAGCAAACGGACCAAAGCCTGAGATAACTGTACGTCACCACCGGTTCCTTCCACCTGTGGCAAACGTTCCAACTCTTTGGTCAGCAGTGAACGCAAATTACTGACCTGAATGCCAGCTTGGGTCAATAAGGGATGAATCGATCCCGAATCCTGATTCAACAAAGCCATCATCAGATGGATAGGTTCAATGAACTGATGATCACGTCCGAGCGCCAGTGATTGAGCATCTGAGATAGCAAGCTGAAATTTATTAGTCATACGATCAAGTCGCATACAGCCTCCTGAACATCTCAAAATAAAGGGGAATAACTTTGTTACCTTAAAGATGGGGATAGCTGGCGGCAATTCAAGTAAAAACCACAGAAAATGTGGTTAATTTTCGAGCCAGATCAGTGAAGCCATACGTCCAGTGTCGCGATCACGACGATAAGAGAAAAATTCCTTATCACGGGTATAAGTGCATGCTGAAGCCGCATAAATTTGCATGACACCCGCCGCCTTGAGACGCAGCCCAGCAAGCGCCTCTAGATTGGCCAGGTATTTGTCACCACTGACGGTGAAGCACTTTGCGGCGCCGGGGGTAGAATCGAGAAATGCACCTCGCACTTCCGCCCCCACTTCAAAAGCGCTCGGGCCAATGGCTGGCCCCAGGTATGCGAACAGTTCAGACCCGGGACGGAAATGGGCGATCCCCGCTTCCAGCACCCCGGCATTTAATCCACGCCACCCGGCATGCAAAGCCGCCACCTGGGTGCCAGCACTATCGCACAGCAATACCGGCAAACAGTCGGCAGTCATCACCACCGCTACTTGACCTTGGCGGTCGGCATAGCTGCCATCAGCAGTACGATTTTCATCCCGGCCCAGATGAATAACATCCGTACCGTGCACCTGTTCCAACCAGGCGGGCTCGGCAGGTAATTGCAACTGTTGTCGCAGTAACGCACGATTTTGCATTACCGCATTAACATCATCACCGACATGAGTTCCCAGATTTAAACTGTCAAAGGGCGGCAGACTAACACCGCCGTTGCGGTCAGTCATCGCGATTCTGACATTGCCAGGAACTGGCCAGTGATGATGCAATATCAAAGCATGTCCTCGGGATGTTCTTCGGTATCTTTACGTAATGCCTTAGTGAGTTGCACCATATCATCCGGTACCGGTGCCAGCCAACTCATTACTTCGCAAGTATAAGGGTGCGCAAGTTCCAAACGTACCGCGTGCAGTGCTTGCCGTTTGAAATTTTTGAGCGTTTCGATAAAGGCTTCACTGGCAGCTTTCGGCGGTTTTGGCCGACCACCATAAACGGGGTCGCCCACTAACACATGGCCGATATATGCCATATGCACACGAATCTGATGAGTACGACCAGTTTCCAAGCGTAAACGTAACCGTGTATGCGCACGGAATTTCTCGGCAACGCGATAATGGGTCACTGCCGGACGCCCAGAATGAGTCACAGCCATATGAGTGCGCTTAGTGGCATGACGACCAATCGGTTCATCAACCGTACCGCCTGCGGTCATGGTGCCAATCACAATCGCTTCATATTCACGGGTAATTTCGCGAGCTTGCAGCGCTGCTACCAGATGGGTCTGGGCTTCCACAGTTTTCGCTACCACCATCAAGCCGGTAGTGTCTTTGTCAAGACGATGAACAATGCCGGCGCGTGGCACATGCTCAATTTCCGGACAATGATGCAGCAACGCATTCATCAAGGTCCCATCGCTGTTGCCAGCTCCAGGATGCACCACCAACCCCGCCTGCTTGTTGATGACGATAATATGGTCATCTTCATAGACAATATCTAAGTCTATCTGTTGGGCTTCGGCCTGGGTTTCTTCTTCAATAGTGGCATTCACTTCCACTATCTGAGATTCCAGCACTTTCTCTCGGGGGCGGGTGATTGCAATTCCATCGATAAAAACATTTCCTGCCAGAATCCACTCTTTAATACGGGTTCTGGAGTAATCGGGGAATAATTCTGCAACCGCCTGATCCAATCTCTGACCAGTTTGGGTTGCTGTAATCTCGCTTTTTAGATTAATCTCTTGCGTCATAGGAACCGTCCCCAATTATTGGGGTCATAGAACTGTGTTATCAGTTAAACACGGAAATTTGCCATTTTATCGTGAATTGACAAATTTCTTAACTACAACTTTCAAAAAGAACCTGATTCAAGTATGCATAAATTTGTCAAAGGCGCTGCCATAGCCTTTTTTTCGCTGGCTATCGTGGCCTGCAGCAGCAAACCCGACGAAGAAGAGTTACTCGCTGGTAAGGAATCACCAGAAGATCTCTATTCTCAGGCACGAACTTCTATGGAGCTGGGTAATTTTTCTAAAGCGACCAAAACTCTTGAGGCTCTGGATTCAAAATATCCTTTTGGTCCGTATAAGACTCAGGTGCAGCTCGATCTGATTTACGCATACTACAAACAGGACGACACAGCGAATGCCATCGCTAATATTGATCGTTTTCTGAAACTTAATCCGACCCATCCTGACGCAGATTACGTGATCTATATGCGGGGTTTGGTCAATATGCAGGCAGATAGTTACATGCTGCATGAAATGCTGAATATTGATCGTACCGACCGAGATCCGCAAAACGCGAAAGATGCCTTTAAAGATTTCGCACGGTTGATCAAAACCTATCCCAACAGCAAATATGCGCCTGATGCACAAAAACGCATGCAGTTTCTGAAAAATCGTCTGGCGAGTTATTCCATCAGAGTTGCCGAATATTATATGAAGATGGATGCCTGGGCCGCTGCAGCTGTGAGAGCTCAAACGGTATTAGAAACCTATCCGGACACCCCGTTTGTCGAACGGGCGCTGGAAATTATGGCTGACGCCTACGGTGAATTAGGTCAGAAAGAGTTGAAACAACACGCACTCTCGGTCATGAAAGCCAATTTTCCCAACAATGAGATGTTAAAAAACTAACACTCATCTTCAGGAAGCCCCATTTGGGGCTTCCGTGTTTTTACCTTTAACGCATTTTTATCGCAAAGTGATCCAAATCTGCCGAAAGTTGCACTGTCGTTGTGCCACCACAGCCCTATTTCACTGTGAGTTAATTTCTACAGAAGCCAGTAGTAGTGCGGTTTTCGAGCGATTTTTAACGATTAAATCATGTTGAGGATAAAACTTGCACAAACGCGCGATGTTTTGAAATATTTCGTAGAAAACTGTTGACTCAAAACAGCAAAAGCCGTTTAATGCACGCCGTTGCCCGAATAGCTCAGTCGGTAGAGCAGCGGATTGAAAATCCGCGTGTCCCTGGTTCGATTCCGGGTTCGGGCACCACCTTAATTCTAAGGTGTTCAGGTAACTTAAATTGCGTAATCGTACAGTGCAGGTGTGGTGGAATTGGTAGACACGCCAGCTTCAGGTGCTGGTGCCCTTACGGGCGTGGAAGTTCAAGTCTTCTCACCTGTACCAACTACGCAAACTAAGTTATTCTGTTATTTCACTCTGTGATGTGCAGGTGTGGTGGAATTGGTAGACACGCCAGCTTCAGGTGCTGGTGCCCTTACGGGCGTGGAAGTTCAAGTCTTCTCACCTGTACCAATTCAGAGTGAAACAAAATATGTCGTGCAGGTGTGGTGGAATTGGTAGACACGCCAGCTTCAGGTGCTGGTGCCCTTACGGGCGTGGAAGTTCAAGTCTTCTCACCTGTACCAATATTTTATAAAGCCTCGTTTTTCGAGGTTTTTTTGTGCCTAAAATTCACCTTCTGCAAACATCGACTGCGATTGGCAGCGTAACACGCTGAAATTTCCCTCCAATTACTCACTGGCTTACTTTTCCAGACTATCGCGTTGGCACTTACCAACTAAATCATAGGGCGTGCCAAAGCGCGCAAGTAAGTGCAATAGGCAACACATTGGCATCGCCGTCTCCCAAATAGATGACATGCTCCCATAGGATCAAAGTGAAAATTTGAGACCCATTCATGCTGGTGAATTGCTTTTTTCCTGAGAAAGCCTTTCGCTACTCTGGATCCTATCTACTGCCAGAAGATGTTCCATAGCAATTTTTATCACCAACCGTCTGAAACCGCCCGTTTATGAGTGATACATTATCCCTCACAAACCAGACAATGACAGCATTTATCAGTTACCCAATAAGCCAATATTTCATGTCACAAACAAATACGGCTTGGTTATGAAGCGGATACCGCACAACACACACGTCCTTTTAGGTGTTAAGTCCGTTGGCCTTAAACGCCACGTTTACCAGCATCAGGTCGCGCCTTTCTTCACTCGCAAGTAATTCCACAACAATGATGTGGCTAATAGAAGGCAAATAATCTGCTTGGATAGCGATGTTTATTTAAAATTGACTACACTTTTGTTGTTTTGACTGTTTTTGATCTTTTACTCGAAAAATTCACACCAACATTCAAACCTTTTGCTCAGCTATCGCTGTCATATAGGTAACTTTTAACAATAACTCACCAAGGAAGTGCCGTGGAGGCGATAGGCGACGAGGAGCAGACACCAGTTTCCGGCACGGATGTGACAGAAATGCAGTTGATCCAGCGGGCCAGGCGAGGTGACAAAAACGCCTTTGCTGAGATCTACCGCCTGCATCACAAACGCGTTTATGCCCTGTGTCTGCGATTAGCGGGACAGACTTCGCTCGCTGAAGAAATGACTCAGGACTGCTTTATACGGGTATGGGAAAAACTTGACCAATTTCGCGGTGACAGCAAATTCAGCACTTGGCTTCATAGTCTGAGCGTCAATCAAGCGTTAACCAGCCTTAAGAAGCACCGCCGGTTCTGGGCCAGATTTCTACCGTTATCAGACCATGACGTAGACACCATTGGCAGTGTTTCAGATATTCAGGATTCGTCTTTATTGGATAAAAAAATCATGCAGTTACCTGAACGGGCTAGAATCGTCTTTGTATTGTTTGCTATCGAAGGGTACAGCCACACCGAAATTGCCTCAATGATGCATACCACCGAAGGCACCAGTAAGGCGCAGTACCATAGAGCGAAAACCTTACTTAAGGAGATGTTGTCATGAGCCAGCAGTCATTTGATGAACTGATTGAACAGCTCCCCAGAGAACTCACGCCAAAGAAAGATTTGTGGCCAGAGATAGCGCACCAACTAGAGCAAGCGCCTTCTCATCACGCCATGAGCACCAGCGCCTGGAAGCAATTTGCAATCGCTTGTGGCTTGCTGCTACTTGGTGGCTTTGGTTATCGGCTGTGGTTGCCGCAGCAGGAAAACCCTAATGATGCCCAAATGCTGGCGATGATGGCGCAGTTACGCCAGCAACATGAACAACAAGTCACGTTCATTGAACAGCACAGTCATTTCAACCAATGGCAACATGCCAGTCTCACGGCTCCATTGAGCCGGGGTGTCGACGAACTACGGGCAGCATCTGCGCAGATTTATTTGGCATTACAAAAAGACCCTAAAGATCAACAGTTATGGCAGCTATGGATCTGGTCTCAACAGCGGGAGATTGACCTGCTGACGCAAGGACAACAACTGCCTGAAAGAATTTATGCTGAGAAAAAAGGAACTCGTATATGAAACAGTCTTACTTAGCCATGACACTGCTCACTTGGGAAGTTCTGACCAGCCCTTGGTCAATTGCCGCTGAGCAAGTCGATAAAAGTGCGCAACTAGCCGCTGGCAGCAAACTGGATATTCGTGTGCAGCGCGGTGAAGTCAAAATCCATGGCTGGGACAAGGCCGAAGTTGCGGTTAAGGGAACATTAGATGAATTAAGCCAGGGACTGACATTTTCCCAGGAGGGTGGCAGCTTTGTGATAGAAGATAAACTACCGCATAACTACTCCAGCCATGAAGAAAAAGGCTCAGATCTTGATATCTACCTGCCAACAAAGGTCGTGGTTAAAGTCAAAGGCGTTTCCGCTAATTATGAGCTGGATGCCATTAACGGCGAAATTACTACAGGTAACATTAGTGGTGATATTAACAGCAAGGCGGTTCAAGGCGAGCTCACCATCAAAACTGTTTCGGGCAACATTACCGCCCGCAATACCAGTGGCAACATTCGACTGGAGACAGTTTCCGGCGATATCGACGATCAAGGTAGCAGCGGTAACATCAGTTATCGTTTAGTTAGCGGCGATCTGACAGCCGACACTTCAGCAACCAAAATTGCGGCTGATATGGTTTCCGGCTCGGCCAAACTGCAGCTCAAACACGTAGATAATCTTAACCTACGCAGTGTTAGCGGGGATATGGACGTTAACTTGGCATCACTGGATACCAAAGCACAATTAGACAGTGTAAATGCCAATATTAATTTGATATTCAGTGGTTTGCCAGATGCTGAATTCAACATCAATGGTGGCCCTGGTGGCAAAATCTATAATGAACTTACCGATGCCAAGCCGATAACCTCAAAATATATGCACAGTGAAGTACTGAAATTTCAGACAGGTTCAGGCAAAGCTGACGTCAATATCACCACCATTAGCGGCGACATCAACGTCAAGAAACTCTGATAGTTAGCGACTGACAGAGGCTATTTCCGCCTCTGTCAGTGCCCGCCATTCACCGAGTGCCAGTGTCGGATCCAGTTCAATATCCCCAATGGCTTCACGATGTAACGCGGTAACTTTATTGCCAACCGCAGCAAACATGCGTTTTACCTGATGATATTTACCTTCACTAATCGTCAGCAGTACTGATGTTGGTGACAGTAACTCAAGTTGCGCCGGTCGAGTCAGCTCTCGCTCACCATGCAACTGTATGCCATTAGCAAATTGCGTCACCATCTCGGCAGTGACCGGCTCTGCCAATTCTACCCGATAACGCTTACCACAGGATTTCTTCGGTGATGTCACACAATGCGACCACTGACCATCGTCGGTGAGCAATACCAACCCGGTAGTATCGGCGTCTAATCGTCCGGCAATGTGCAAAATATCGGCCCGAGGAATAGCTAACAGGCTCAACACCGATGGATAATATTCATCAATGGTTGAGCACAGGGTGTCCTGCGGCTTATTCAACATAAAATAACGTGTACCCGGCAACATAATTGTTACGCCATCCAGAGCCACCGTCATATTATCCGCCACTTTACAGCTTGGGTCTTTCACCACTTCCGCATCGACGGTGACATCACCACGATGTAACGCCTTTTTGGCCAGAGACCGGGTCAGACCGGTGGCATCACAAATGTATTTATCGAGCCGCACTTCGACAATCCTTTACGCTGCAAATAACCTATCGACAGCTATTATCGGCGATCAACTGCATTCCACCAAGAGATATCAAGACAGAGCCGTTAGCCTTATCAACACCGCGACTGTAAATTTTGCTTACACATCATCAAGGCTTAACCTCACGCTCAAACTTGAGTGAAGATGTAAACACGCTTTAACATAATCCGTTAAGCTGCCACCGATACTTATAGGTTGGTCGCAGTCATCATAGTGTCGGCATACCGGCACGGCATAAAGCACTCCATTGAGTGAACGCGAAAGGAACCTGTATGAAAAAAGTAATCATTGGCGGTCTGTGTGCCACCATGCTCGCCGGGCTGACCGCTTGTAATAACAAGGATGCAGAAACAAAAGCCGCAGAACCCGCCACCCCCAAAGCCACTCAGACGGCGACAGCAACCGCAGTAGCAAACGCACTGGGCTCCGGAATTGATTTTGCCAATTTCGATAAATCAGTGCGGCCGCAGGATGATTTCTACAGTTACATTAACGGGACCTGGATTAAGAACACCCAAATTCCGGCTGACCGCACCGCGACGGGGGCCTTCTACGATCTGCGTGAAAAATCCCGTGATGATATCAAAGCCATTATTGAAGAAGTGGCGGCTCAGAAAGATCTGAAAGCTGGCAGCGATGAACAAAAAGTGGCAGATCTGTACCGTTCATTTATGGATACGCAAACCCTGGATAAATTGGGCATCGACCCGCTGAAACCAGAGTTGGCGAAAATTGATGCGATCAGCAACAAAGATCAGCTGATGACCTATTTTGGTAGCAGCCAGATTATTGGTGGTGGCACCCCAATGGCCTTTTATGTGGATATTGATGCGAAAGACTCCAGCCATTACGCCACGCACATCTGGCAATATGGCCTGAGCCTCCCCGAAAAAGATTACTACTTCAACGATGCCGAACGCTTTGTCAAAATCCGCGAAGCCTTCGTTGAACACATGCGCAAGATGTTCAAACTGGCGGGCTTTGATAAACCACGAAAAAGTGCCGAAGCCATTATGAAACTGGAAACCGCGATTGCGAAAGATCACTGGGATGTGGTGGCCAGTCGTGACAGCACTAAAACCTATAACAAATATGCCCTAAAGGATCTGCCACAATTGGCTCCTGGTGTTGACTGGAATGCCTATCTGACTGCTCTTGGTGCCGATAAACAGGCAGACATCATTATCAACCAGCCCAGCTATGTCACCGGACTGGCGAAACTCATCACCGACACGGATCTTGCCACCTGGAAAACCTACCTGCGCTGGCATCTGCTGACAAGTTACGCCGGCGATCTGGGAGAGTCCTTCGATAACGAAAACTTTGATTTCTACTCCCACATTCTCAACGGCCAGGAAGAACAGCAGCCGCGTTGGAAGCGTGGCGTGAGCAAGGTGAACAGCTTGCTGGGCGAAGTGGTGGGCAAAGTCTACGTCAAACGCCACTTTACTCCGGAAGCCAAAGCCAGAATGGAGCAACTGGTTGAGAATCTGCGTCAAGCATATTCAGACAGCATTGATGACCTGGACTGGATGAGCCCAGAAACCAAAACAGCGGCCAAAGCCAAACTGGCGAAATTCAATCCGAAAATTGGTTATCCGAATAAATGGGAAGACTATAGCCAGCTGACTATCAGCGCCAACGATCTGGTCGGTAACGAAATGCGCGCCGGCGAAGTTGAACATCAAAAAGACCTGAAGAAACTCAGCAGTCCGATTGATCGTGATGAATGGCACATGACGCCTCAAACCGTTAACGCCTATTACAATCCGACCATGAATGAAATCGTATTCCCAGCAGCGATTCTGCAACCACCGTTCTTCAATATGCAGGCTGACGATGCGGTGAACTATGGTGGTATCGGTGCGGTAATTGGTCATGAAATGGGCCATGGTTTTGATGATCAGGGTGCTAAGTTTGACGGTGATGGCAATTTGCGCGACTGGTGGACACAGAAAGATCTGGATGCCTTCCATGCTAAAACCAAAGCCTTGGTTGACCAGTACAATGGTTACTATGTCTTCCCAGATCTGCACGTCAATGGCGAGCTGACGCTCGGGGAAAATATCGGCGATCTGTCCGGCGTGACCATTGCTTACAAGGCATACCAAAAATCACTGCATGGAAACGCCGCACCGGTCATTGACGGTTTGAGCGGCGACCAGCGTTTCTTTATGGGATTTGCCCAGATCTGGCGTGCCAAAGTAAAAGAGGAAGCCCTGCGTAACCGGGTTGCCACTGACCCTCACTCACCCGCTAAATTCCGTGCCATCGGCTCATTGGAAAACATGCCGCAGTTCTACGCCACCTTTGACGTAAAACCTGGCGATGGTATGTACCTTGAACCTGCAAAACGCGTAAAAATCTGGTAACACCAGAAATGTCTACCTCAAAAGGGCACCGTGGGTGCCCTTTTTGTTGACGACACCTTGTGCCGGTCATTGGAGCGGCTATACTCTCGCAGCATTGCGACACCGTCTACGCCGCATCGGAGAATGCTCATGCATGATGTTATTGAACAGCTGCAACAAATGAATCAACCCGTGCCGGTCCCGCTGGACCTGCCTGAGTTTGACGATATCGTCGATGTCGAAGAACAGCTGTTACTCCCCTTACCTTCCGATTTAAAAGAATATCTGTTGGAAGCCAGTAACGTGGTGGTAGGAAGTCTGGAACCGGTGACCGCTGCGGACCCCAATTCTCATACTTACCTGCCTGAAGTCGCAGCATATGCCTGGTCTATTGGTTTACCTCGTTATATGGTACCAATCTGCCAGGTGGGTGACAGTTTTTACTGTATGGATCAGGAAGGGCTGGTGTATTTCTGGGAAGATGGACACCTGGATCAGGACGATTACTGGGAAACCTTCTGGCAATGGACCGAAGAAATATGGTTGCAAAGCTAAACGTCATTTTCCTCTAACCCGTTAACCCAAAACTACGGAAACAGTTATGTCTGATTATGCACTTAACCCTACTGAATTTAAGGCGTTACGTTGGTCATTGGGGCTAAATGAAGACCTCACAGCACAGCTATTGAAAGTCTCGACTAATGAACTTAATGCCTGGGAAACAGGAAGTCAGCCAATTCCGCCACTGGCGCAAAAGCAGTTACTGGATATTGACGATATTATTGAGATGCAGGTTCTTAACACCTGTGACGGCATTGAAGCGATGTTTAAAAAAGAGCCCAAACGTCGGTTGGCGTTTGTGGTCTATCCTTCGCAAGCCCTATATACCCAGTACAATCCAGAATTTATCAACCTGTTACCACTGGCAGAACTTTATACCACTGCCGCCTGGCGCATTAAGAAAGAGTGTAAGCTGGTGCTTGAGGTCGATATCTCATTGGTACCTTTAGATGTCGAAGCCTATAAAGCCTATCGTGAGCAAAGCGGTATGGGCGAAAGCCGTGAAAACCGGGCTAAGTGGGCGGCAAGCCAACTAGCTTAAGTCAAGTCACGGTCTTAAAAGATCGGCCGCATTGTGCGGCCTTTTTTATTTCTGCGGTTCCATGCACGCATATTTTTGCCAGCCGTTGTTATCCAACAATAGACAACACCTTAGTTTTGAAACTAAAAATCACACATCGAATGCAGCAAAACCTAACAAAGATCACATTTCGTGCTACCCTATATCGACTTGGATCACATAATTCCAGTTAATCAAACAAGACGCCAATCGAAGGTTCGCTATGGATGATAAAAAACGCCCGCTGTATATGCCATTTGCTGGCCCTGCACTTCTTGAAGCTCCACTCATTAACAAAGGCAGTGCCTTCACCGAAGAAGAACGTATGTTCTTCAATCTGGATGGACTGCTACCCTATTACATCGAAACCATTGAGGAACAGGCCTCTCGCGCCTACGATCAGTTCCGCAGTTTCAATAACGATCTAGATAAGCACATTTATCTGCGCAACATCCAAGATACCAACGAAACCCTGTTCTACCGTCTGGTAAAAAATCACATCAGTGAAATGATGCCGATTATCTACACCCCGACGGTTGGTCTGGCTTGCGAGCGCTTTTCAAAAAACTGGCGCCGTAACCGGGGACTATTTTTATCTTACCCCTACAAAGACCGCATCGATGACATCCTCAACAACTCCACTCGCCATAAAGTTAAAGTGATCGTGATGACTGACGGTGAACGGATCCTGGGTCTTGGGGACCAGGGGATTGGAGGTATGGGGATACCCATCGGTAAATTGTCTCTGTATACCAGTTGTGGTGGTATTAGTCCTGCCTATACGCTGCCAATTACGTTGGACGTTGGAACGGATAACCCACATCTGCTGGAAGATCCCATGTATATGGGCTGGCGCCATAAACGTATCGGCGGCGATGAATACTACGAATTTATCGAAGCCGTTATGCAGGCAATCCACCGACGCTGGCCTGAAGCCCTTATTCAGTTTGAGGATTTTGCCCAGAAAAACGCAATGCCAATTCTGGAACGTTATAAAGACAAATATTGCTGTTTTAATGACGACATTCAGGGCACTGCCGCGGTTACTGTTGGCTCACTGTTGGCAGCCTGCAAAGCAGCACACAGCAAGCTGAGTGAACAGCGCGTAGCATTCCTTGGCGCTGGTAGCGCTGGCTGTGGCATTGCTGAGGCGATTGTGGCGCAGATGGTGGCTGAAGGCATCAGCGATGAACAGGCTCGTCGCCAAGTATTTATGGTCGACCGTTGGGGTCTGCTGCAAGACAATATGCCGAACTTACTGTCATTCCAGCAGAAACTGGCACAGAAACGTAACGATATTGAGCACTGGCAAAACTTCTGCGACAACATTTCATTGTTGGATGTGGTTAACAATGCCAAACCGACCGTGCTGGTTGGTGTTTCCGGTGCGCCGGGACTGTTTACTGAAGAGATTATCCGCGCCATGCATAGCCATTGTCCGCGCCCAATTGTCTTCCCGCTGTCCAACCCCACCAGTCGCGTTGAAGCCACACCGAAAGATATTCTGCATTGGACATCAGGACAGGCGCTGGTTGCCACTGGCAGTCCGTTTGAACCCGTAGTGATTGAAGGGCAAACTTATGAGATTGCGCAGTGTAACAACAGTTATATCTTCCCAGGTATCGGCTTAGGGGTATTAGCCACAGGGGCAAATCGTGTCACTGATGAAATGCTGATGGTATCCAGCCAGGCACTGGCCGAATGTTCACCACTGGCGATTAATGGGGAAGGATCGCTCTTGCCTAAATTGGAAGAAATCCATAACGTCAGTCGCCATATTGCCTTTGCGGTTGGCAAGGTTGCCATTGAACAAGGGCACGCCTTACCGACGACGGATGAATTGTTACTCCAGTCGATTGATAACAATTTCTGGTATCCGGAATATCGTCGTTATCGCCGCACATCGTTCTAATATTGCCGACACAGTTACGGCAGAAAATTATCGCCATCTGGCGCTGGTTTTCTGCCGTTTTTTATTGTTAACGCCTTGCTTTTTAAATATTCCTAGATTCATCTAACTTATTTTTCATCTCCCCTAATGATTGTAATTGTTAAAAAATAGTCATTTCATGGTGTTATAAATCTCTCTTCTTCTCCCGACTTTCATTAATTGTTTGCCATAAAGAAAAACAAATATATTTTTTATGTAAATTATTGTTTTTAAATAACTTTAAAGAAAACGATATAGTTATAAATTGCGTTTTAAATGTTAATAGTTAGATAAATAATTTTGCAATATTTTTACAATATATCCTTGTTAGAGTTAGCGTTCGTCAATAACATGATGAATTGCTTAAGTAAGCAAACAGAATAAGGAACAAGGATGAAACTCAACTCGTCAATTTCGACCATCGCCATGTCTTTGGCAGGCCTTTGCACGGTCGCGGCACACGCGGAAGTACCCACGCTGTTTATCTCAGAATATCTTGAAGGTGCCAGTAACAATAAAGCACTGGAACTCTATAACAACACCAGCAGCGGTATATTGCTGGATAATTACCGCATCGAAATTTATTTCAATGGCAGCACCTCAGCAGGCACCACCCTAAAATTGAGTGGTACGCTGGCCGCTGGAAAAACTTATGTTATCGCCAACTCATCCGCATCTTTTGCTGATACCGCAGATAAAACTTCTGGGGCACTGAGCTTTAACGGTAACGATGCGGTCGTCCTGAAAAATGGTGACACCATTCTTGATAGTCTTGGCCAAATTGGCAGTAGTGCTTACTGGTCGAATGCCAGTGGTACGGTAGTGACTCAAGATATGGACCTGCGCCGTTCGTCCACGGTTACCGATATTGACCCAACTGATGTATTCGATCCCGGTGCACAATGGACTGCCTATGGAAAAAATGATTTTTCTGATCTCGGTATTTATGGTGCGGATGATGGCAGTAATGGTGGCGATGATGGCAGCACGCCGATAGCAGCAGTCAGCTGTGATGACCCGACAGTGACCATCGGCAGTGTTCAAGGTTCGGGCCAGACAACTCCACTAGAAGGCCAACAGGTTGAAGTGGCTGGCGTGGTTACTGCGGTATTCCCCGGTTTGAGCGGATTCTACATGCAGGATAGCGGTGATGCGGATGATACAACCTCAGATGGGATCTTTATCTACGCCGGTTCGGCGTCAGTAGACAGTGTTGTCGTTGGTGATGTTTACGTAGTCAAAGGTTACGCTGCTGAATATTACGATAATTCACAGTTGAAGAGCCCACAATGGCAGCAATGTCACACTGGCACCATGCCAACGGCCGTTAACGTCACGCTGCCTGTCAGTGACCTGTCAACGTTAGAAGCGCTTGAAGGCATGTTAGTGCATTTCGACACCTTGACTATCAATGACGTCAATGACCTGGTCAACTATGGTGAAATGACACTGAGTAATGGTCGTAGGATGACGCCCACTCAAGTTGCAAAATCCGGCGCCGCAGCAGCTGCGGTTTATGATGAAAATAACCGTAACGCCGTGGTGTTAGATGAAGGCGCAACCGGCAAGATCAGTGGCACTACCCCGCCGTATCCCTATCCAGGTTTCTCATCCAGTAATTACCTGCGCGTTGGCGATACAGTCAGCAACATCACCGGGCCACTGTATTATTCATTCAATCAGTACCATGTATCGCCCATTAGCCCGGTGACATTTAATGCCAGTGAGAACCTGCGTAGTGATTACCCAACCTTGGCTGCTGAAGGGAACTTACGTGTGGCTTCCTTCAACGTACTCAACTTTTTCAATGGTGATGGCGATGGTGCGGGCTTTCCCACTGCTCGCGGCGCTTATACCTACGATGCATTCGTCAAACAAAAGGCGAAAATCGTTGCCGCATTAACCAATATGCAGGCTGATGTTATCGGCTTGCTGGAAATTGAAAATGATGGTTATGCGGAAAAATCCGCCATTGCCGAACTTACCGAAGCCTTATCAGAAGCCAGCGGCCAAACCTGGGCATACGTCAATCCAGGTGTAGACCAATTGGGATCCGATGTAATCACCAGCGCCTTTATCTATCGTCCAGATGTGGTCACGCCTGTAGGTACTGCCAAATATTTGGATAAAACCAACTCTATTGTAGATGAAGACGGCGTACCAATGTTTAACAGTGACAAGATGCGCCCGTCACTGGCGCAAACCTTTACAGTTAATGACAACAAAGCCGTGCTAACAACCGTCATTAACCATCTGCGTTCCAAAGGTGGCAGCTGTGGCACAGGTGACGATGACAATAGCCTCGGAGGTTCAGGAGCCTGTAACGGTACACGTACCAGAGCCACCACAGCATTGGCGCAATGGCTTAGCGATAACTTTGCCGAACAGCCAATTCTGCTGATGGGTGACTTCAACGCCTACGCCAAAGAAGATCCGATCCTGACACTGGAAGATGCCGGCTATAGTCGCGTCGACGATATTGTTGGTAATAGCGATAGCTACAGCTATGTGTACGATGGACAAAGCGGCCAACTCGACCATGCGCTAGTGAATGAAGATTTAGCTTGTGCGGTGGTAGCAGCAACGGAATGGCACATCAATGCAGATGAAACTTCATCGTTGGAGTATGACAGCAGCTATGCCGATGACAGTCTGTTCCGCTCTTCAGATCATGATCCGGTAGTTATGGCGCTGGATCTGCACAAGCCGCAAGGGGTGGGTCACTATCTGCGTGGTAATGAACACGGATATGGCTACGGTTATGGTCACCTGAAAGCAAAAGGTGAAGGTCACCACAAACACAACTGTGACTATTAAGCGTCTGATCGCGACAACTGAGTCATAACTTTTTGATGTAAAAGCCCGTCAGTGACGGGCTTTTTCAACACTTAAGCCAACCCAATTACGTGTCGCATACTGTTCAACAGGCGTCGGTCTGTACGAGCCTTTTTAATTTTGCGTACACTTTCACGCAACGCGTCTTTAGCGATCCGCGCGTAAATGCCGTTATACTGCTGTTCATCAATCGCCTTGTCACTATCGGCTTGCTCCGCTATCTGCTGACCAATCAAGCTCAGTTGCAACCAGGCGGATGCGATATAAAACCCATGAAAACTGGATTGTGGCAGTAGCTTGCTGGCACTGGCTGGCAGATTGGCCCAAGCTTCGGCAAACTGGGCATCACTGTCGGCCAACAGTTCTTCAAACAAACTGTCATAAGCTTCCTTTAAACCAGCAGGCAATTTAGCCATTGGCAATACAGTGGCGCAGATATTTACCGCTGCGGTGTGGGCCTGCTCCCGATAAAGCGCGTCAACTTGGCTCATAAAAACTCCAAAATGCAGAAAATGGGCGGCAGTATAGCACCCACAGCGAGACAAGGCAGCGTCTGACATTAGTCAGTCGCGCTGACTATTGTTATGATCGGACTTTCGGTTCACTCACTTGCGTTATGACGACAGTAAACCCGCCACCAAATGCTCAATGGTTAAGCCAACTCGCTCGGGATATTAAAGCCTGGGGCCAGGCACTGGGATTTGCCCAAGTGGGTATCAGCGATATTGATCTGACTGATGAAGAACCACGGCTGCAACAGTGGTTGGCACAAGGTTGTCATGGCGAAATGCAGTATATGGCACAGCATGGAATGATGCGTGCCAGACCTCAAGAATTGCACCCTGGCACTTTACGGGTGATCTCGGTGCGGATGGATTATCTACCGCCGAACGCTGGCTTTGCCAGCAATCTCAGTGATCCCAATCTGGCTTATATCTCCCGCTATGCAGGGGGCCGCGACTATCATAAGGTGCTACGCAATCGCTTGAAAAAACTCGGCGAACAAATTGATGAAGCATTAAAACAGGCCGGATTAAGTGACAGTGGTTTTCGCCCTTTTGTTGATTCAGCACCGCTACTGGAACGCCCATTGGCAGATAACGCTGGAATTGGCTGGACCGGCAAGCATTCACTGCTGTTAAACCATGATGCGGGCAGCTGGTTTTTCCTTGGCGAGCTATTGATTAATTTGCCATTACCGGTGGATATTCCGCTGACAGACAACTGCGGGAATTGTGTTGCCTGCATCACCAGTTGTCCGACCGGGGCCATTGTTGCCCCCTATACTGTAGATGCTCGTCGTTGTATCTCATATCTGACCATTGAACTGTCAGGCGCCATTCCGACAGAACTCCGGCCATTAATCGGCAATCGCATTTACGGTTGCGATGACTGCCAGCTGGTGTGTCCAGTAAATCGTGAGGCCCCGCTGACTCAGGAAGCTGATTTCCACACCCGAGCAGCGCTGCAACAACCAACGTTACTAGCGTTATTTAATTGGGACGAGGAGACATTTCTGAAAAATACTGAAGGCAGTGCTATCCGCCGGATTGGTTATGAACGTTGGCAACGCAATATTGCTGTTGCGTTAGGTAATGCCCCCGCCAGTGCCGAGATTCTACAAGCATTGCAGCAAAGGCTAGGCTCTGCCAACGAGCTGCTGGCTGAGCATATACAGTGGGCGCTTGAGCAACAGCAGTTAAAACTCACAGAAAGTGATACCACCACCCAACGAAAAACCGCACGACTGATACGGGTGATCCATAAAGGTCTACCACGGGATGCGTGAATCCGGCATGCTTAATTGTCAGCATCCAGCGTAAATCCCACTTTTATCGTCACCTGCCAATGTGCGATCAGTCCCGCTTCCAAATGCCCTCGGGTTTCCGTCACTTCAAACCAACGCAGATTGTGTAATGACTCGGCAGCTGCAGCGATGGCATTTTTGACAGCTTCATCGGAGCTGATGGGTGACGAGCCGGTGAGTTCAATAATCTTATAAACATGACTCATAACATCCTCCTGAGCAGAACAACCTGACCAACTTCTGACTTGAGTATAGTCACAAATAAACCGTGACAGCAGTTGTTAACCTTTTGTATATTTCTCAATAGGATAAATCTGTATGCAGGGAATATGCATGACACAGCAACACTCAGGACTCGGCATTAGTTCGTTTATTGTCAGTCTGGCAGCCGCCATCTTTATCTTCGCAACACTGATCATTGCCGGGAATCTCGCAAACTCCACCCCTGGCGGACTGTCCGAGGACAGCAATGAAGCGATGTTCATTGGCTTTGCCATTATCGGCTTAGTGTTGTTGTCGTTGATCGCTTTAGGACTCGGCATTGCTGGCCTGTTTCAGAAGGACCGGCTTAAAGTATTTCCCATTCTCGGCACCATATTTTCCAGTCTGACAATTTTGGGCACCGTAGCACTTATTTTACTGGGATTGTCGATGACCTAAACAAGGTCACCGACCGCCATTGCCATCAGCCGAGACGCCACCGAAGTTCCCGCGCCGCACTCACCATATTGCGTAACGCCGGTTCCACTTCGTCCCAACTCCGGGTTTTTAGGCCACAGTCCGGGTTGACCCAGAGTTGCCGCAGCGGGATGCGCTTCGCCGCTTGCGCCATCAATGCCACTATCTCTTCAACCCCGGGAATATTTGGTGAATGAATATCGTACACACCGGGACCAATTTCGTTCGGATATTCATATACTTCAAACACATCCAGTAACGCCATATGGGAACGTGAGGTTTCGATAGTGATGACATCAGCGTCCAGCACCGCAATCGCTGCAATGGTATCGTTGAATTCGCTGTAGCACATGTGAGTGTGGATCTGCGTGTCATCACGCGCCACTGAGGCACTGAGCCGGAATGCTGCGACGGCCCAACGCAGGTATTCCGTCCAATCACTTTGTTTAAGTGGCAACCCTTCGCGAAATGCAGGCTCATCAATCTGGATAATACTGATCCCGGCTTGCTGCAGATCAGCGACTTCATCACGAATGGCGAGCCCCAGCTGATAGGCGATAGTTTCCCGAGGTAAATCCTCCCGGACAAACGACCAATGTAGCAGCGTAACCGGGCCGGTCAGCATCCCTTTAACGGGCTTATCCGTAAGACTCTGGGCGTATTCAGCCCACGCCAGTGTCATCGGTGCAGGTCGACTCACATCGCCATAAATCAGTGGTGGTTTGACACAGCGGGAACCATAACTTTGTACCCAACCGTAACGTGTAAAACCAATGCCCTGAAGCTGTTCACCAAAATATTCCACCATGTCATTGCGTTCAGCTTCACCATGAACCAGCACATCCAGTCCCAATTTCAGTTGGCGCTCAATCGTGTCTTTGGTGATCTGTTGCAACAACCGGGTATAGTCTGCAGCAGGAAGCTCGCCGGAGCGCCAGCGATTGCGCAGCTGACGAATTGCCGCCGTTTGCGGGAAAGAACCAATCGTAGTTGTGGGCAATAAAGGCAAACGTAATCGTGCCTGTTGCAGTGGCTGGCGCTGACTAAAATCACGGTGACGATTGAAATCCTGTGCACCCAACGCTGCTAACCTTGCGGCAACGGCGGTATCGGCATCAGCCGCCTGCCTTGTCCGCCGCGCGCGACAGCGCTGAGTAATGACAGCGGCCACTTCGCTGTCTGGCTGCTGCAATAGCAGTTGTAATTCCCGCAGTTCGGTCAATTTCTGCCGGGCAAAGGCTAAGCGGGCTTTCAACGCAGCTGTCAGCTCAGTTTCTACCTCCAGATCTACCGGCGTGTGCAGCAACGAACAGGATGGTGCCAGCCACAAGCGCTCACCCAATTGCTGCGCGTATGGTGCCAGTGTTTGCGCTAACAGATCCAGATCGGCGGCCCAGACATTGCGACCATTGATGACGCCGGCAGACAGTATCTGCTCGCTGCGCAAAGCCGCAGCAAATGGTGCTAGCTGCTCCGGAGCACTCACCAGATCCAGATGCAATCCCGCCACGGGTAATGCCGAAATTAACTGCTGATGATGGGCAACGCTACCATAGTAACTGGCCAGCAACAGTTTTACCGGCGCCGTTTGCAACACCGCATACGCTTGCGCATATGCCTGTTGCCATAGAGGTGATAACTCCAGTGCCAGCGCAGGTTCATCCAATTGCACCCAACTGACACCCTGCTCGGCAAACTGTGTCAACAACTGCTGATAGGCCAGCAGCAACCGGGGCAGCAGTTGCAGCTTATCAAACGGCTCCCCCACAGTTTTGGCAAGATGCAGAAATGTTATCGGCCCGAGCAACACCGGTTTGACCTGATACCCCTGAGCCTGCGCTTCTTTCACTTCATCGAACCACTGTGACCAACAGAGACTAAACTGCTGCTCTGCCGTTAGTTCCGGCACCAGATAGTGGTAATTGGTGTTGAAATACTTGGTCATTTCTGCCGCGGCTGCCGCAGTCCCCGTTGGCGCCCGCCCTCTTGCCACCCGGAACAACGTGTCCAGATCGACCTCACCCTGACGGTGACGCGGCGGGATCACACCTAACGTTGCACTCAATGTCAGTACCTGATCGTAGTAAGCGAAATCACCTACGGGCAATAAATCAAGACCTGCCTCGGACTGCCACTGCCAGTGCGTACGTCGCAGCTCAGCGGCCTGCGCCAACAGCTGTGATTGGCTCAGTTCGCCACGCCAGTACTGTTCCAGGGCAAATTTCAATTCGCGGCGACGGCCGATACGGGGAAACCCCAGATTATGTAATGTCATGCTCACACCTCACTCCGTTGGCTGGATAAATAACGCCTCGTTCAGCAATTCAATATAGGCGTCTAGACGTCTGGAAGTTTATTGTGATAGTCTCTGCCCAATCAAACGAAATGGCTTCAACACCAACATGAGCAGGATTCATCCGGGATGAGCATGATAGAACTCAGGCACTTGTGGACATTATTAGCCCTGAAAGAATGCGGTAGTTTAGCGGCGGCGGCCAAAAAGCGATTTGTCACCCAGTCGGCACTGTCACACCAAATTAAAGAATTGGAAACGCGGATCAACTCATCGGTGTTTATTCGCAAGAGCAAACCGCTGGCATTTACTGAAGAAGGCACACGGCTGTTATTGCTGGCTGAGGAAATCTTGCCAAAAGTACAGGAAACCGAAAACCTGCTGAAACAAGGTAGCAACCTGATACAAGGACCTCTGCGTGTCGGTATTGAATGTCACTCATGTTTCCGTTGGTTAATGCCAGCCATGGAAGCGTTCAAACACAAATATCCGGAAGCCAGACTCGATCTCTCCAGCCGTTACCTGTTTGATTCGCTAAGTGCGCTGGAAAATGATGATTTGGACTTAGTCCTGACCTCGGATCCAGTTGCCAGCCATACCATTGCTTACCAACATCTCTTTGAATTTGAAGTTGACTTGGTCGTTAGCAAGGAGCACCCGTTAGCAAAATTTGATTATGTTTTGCCTCAGCAGTTAGCCAAGCAGCCGATCATCAGCTATCCGGTGCCCCTCGAACGACTAGACTTGTTTCGTTATTTTCTGGAACCCGCCGGCGTGGCACCCGGCCCTCAAAAAACCAGTGACCTCACTAACGTGTTATTACAACGGTTGGCCTGTAACGAAGGCGTCGCCGCCCTGCCCAACTGGTCAATGCGCGAAGCTCACGGCCTGAGTCTGAAAGCGTTAAAACTGGGAAAGGATGGCCTCAAACGGCCACTATTCGGCGCATATCGACGTAATGCTGCCAATAGTAACATGATTGAGCATTGGTTGACGCTGGTCGCTACAGAAGCTGTCGCCCAACAGGCCCCCCATTGATATTAACATCAATGGGTTACAGTGGATTTAACAGCAAGCCTCGCTGAGCTAAAATGCGTCGCAACACCAATCCTGGAGAGTTAGCATCACGGGTCTGCCGCAGATTATGCGCAATCATGAATTCATGTTGCAGCTCATCATCCAGCCCCAACGCCTCAAATGCGCCCAATGTCAGCGATTTTTGCTGAGTGTCGATCAAACTTTTGATGATACTCAGCGGGAAACACTGTTCCTGCTCGACATTAAGATAGGCAAATGCGGTTAACGCAATGATCTGCCCAAACACACTGAACAGCGCCAACGTCTGAACTTCATCGGCATCAATACTGACCCCCTGCATCTGGTGCAGACTATCTACAGCTTCTGTGGCAATAGATTCGGTCAACCGCCAGTATCCCTGTACCAACTTCCGATAAGGTTGTGGCAGCTCGTCCAACCGCTCTTTCAGATAAAAGGTGAAAGCATACCGATAGATATTGACTTGTCCTAACCGGACCAGAGCATCTTTCAGGCTACGATTGGGGTGCAGTGAAGGTGCTAGCGCGCAATTACTGCGCCACAGCAGGTGGGCGGCCAGAGCGGGATCAGTAGATACGATATCAATGACATTGCGGATATCACCGTCAGCAATAATGGCTTTCTTCAGCGGAACCAAGGTTGCTCGCCGACCGATAACCTGTTCCTCATTGGCGATAATTGCACGGACCTCTGAGAAAACTTGCTGCTCAAGATCTGTCATATATTAATTAACCTGTTCTTATTAGGACTTGCGCCCATTTTTTTTACAAAGGATTTACCCACAAATGCCACCTGAGGGTCAAGCGTAATCGAACGATTTTAGACATGACGCGACAGTTCAGAAAGCACCAGCATGTTTAAGCTTGTTATAGATCTCAGTCGCCAGGCGATGATATCCGGCGGCATTAAGATGTACTGCGTCTGATTTGAGCGATGGCGATGACAGCAACTCACTCAATGCATCATCCATTAACAGGCTATCATGCCGTTTTGCTAACGCCTTGTATAGCGGTGCTGACTGCAACAATACGCTTTTTTGCGGCACGGAAATCAGTAATACAGGAACCGCCATACTTTGTGCATCCAGCATCATCTGTTCCAGATTATCTTCTATCTGCTGCGGTGGCACGCCGCGTAAAATATCGTTACCGCCTTCAAGCAAAATCAGCAAATCCGGCTGCATCTCATTGAGCAATGATGGCAATCTCTTACGCCCTGTGGCCGTCACTTCCCCTGCGATACCAGCATTCACCACTTCGCACCCACACAGTGTAGCCAATTGTGCAGGATAATCCTCATTTGCGGGAGCACCGTTGCCGGCGGTCAAACTATCCCCAAAAGCAAGAATTCGAGCATCCGGTCCCAGATAGGACAACGTAGGGTCTGAGCAGGCACTCAGTCCCAGCAATAACGCTAAAGGAAATAATACTCGTGGTAGCATCAGCCTCTCCGTTGCAATCATCGCCTGCCCCGTAACGCCATCATGCGCATAAAAAACCGGGCAATCAAGCCCGGTTCGTATTATCAATGTTAATGCGGTGGTCAGAAATGATAACTGACACTGGCATTAATGTTGCGGCCGTCACCGACGTAATAGCCATTACCCCAACTGCTGTAATAACCCGAGCTGACGTAATCTCGATCAAACAGGTTATCTACCCGTAAACTCGCTTGCCAAGCATTCAGCCGATAATTCAATGCCAGATTCGTCAACCAGTAACTGTCGATACGTTCTCCGTCGTTGGCATCGTCCCCTTCCATGTAACGTTTACCGAGATATTGCCCCTCTAGGTAAACCTGCCAGTTGTTGGTGATATCGACACTGCTAAATACACGCCCGGAATGCTTCGCGACCCAGGATAATTCCTTACCCTCATTAGCCCCTGCGGTAAATTCTGCATCGACATAGTGATACTCAGCCCCCAACTGCCATAGAGTAGCAGGTTGCCAGTTCCAGCTGACGTCTGCACCATAACGGCGCGACTTATCCGCATTGACGTTTGCGCCGATAAACAAGCCACCAGCAGGCTTTTCAGCACTCATGTCGTAAACAATTTCGTCTTCCAGTTTTAACCGATAAAGATTTAGCGCCACTTTCTGTGCGGTATTGTGCCAATCCCACCCGGCTTCAATAGAGGTGCCTTTTTGAGGTTTCAGACCATTCACGCCTGGCGAGGTGTACGCCTGTTCATCCACTTTGGCAAAACGGAAATTCTGATCGGCACGGACAAATACACGTTGCGCTGCGGTTGGCCGATAATTGACACCGAACTCTAAGGCATGAGCATGCGCATCCAGCACTGTGCCAGCCGGATAAACCGTGGCATCCTGCAGTTCATCCTTCACTTTGGCATAGCGGCCGCCAACTACATAGTCTAACGTTGAGGTCAATGGCACGGTTGCCTGAGCATAAGCACTGGTCATAGTTTGGGTATTACTACGGTTGGTGCCACTGAGATTAAAATCGGCATCTCCGCGATGTAAATCAGCCCCCAGCACCCATTTAAGCGCGCCTTTTTCAGAAGCGTAATTGGCTAAAAATTTAGGATTAAACTCCAGTAATGAACGGCTATTTTGTCCATAACTGCCGTAGCTAACACTGCTCACCTGAGAATCGCTGTAATTGAGATCGGCCACCATTTGCCAATGTTGATCCAACTTCTGTTGCAACTGGGCACGCCATGCGTCGGTCATTTCATGGATGTAGTCATTTAACTGATACGCAGACGCCTGTCGTGGATTGGTTTGCAATTCAGCGTCGGACAGTGCACCTGGATTCTGCCGTTTGTTGTCGTAGTAACTCCCTTCCACAAAGAATTCACGAACATCGGTACGGTACTGCAACCGACCAAGTACCGAACCGGTGTTATTGGCATTGTGGTCACGATAGTTATCGCTGCGGTTGTAGTCACCGGACAGGTAATAACGCCAACTGTCACTGAGATTACCCGCGATATCGCCACGACCTTCAGCAGTGTTAAAACTCCCCGCCGCCAAGGATAAATTACCCCCGGCGGCATTTGGCGCCTTAGTGATGATGTTAATCACCCCACCGACCGCCTGATCGCCATACAGCACACCAGCACTGCCAGAAAGGATTTCTACTCGCTCAATCTGACTCAATGGAATGGCGCTGAGACTGGCGGCAGCAATATCCATATTGTTTAAGCGACGACCATCCAACAAGATCAAGGTATTGTTAGCCGCCTGACTGCCACTGAAGCCACGCATTGCGATGGTCGGCCCGGTGTTACTGTCAGATATTTGAATACCGCTGCGACCACGCAGCAGTTCAGTTAATGTGGTAACACCACTTTGCTCAATTTCCGCCGCGTCAATCACCGTCACACTGGCAGCAATATCCATTGGTGTTTCAGCTTGTCGCCCAATCACGACAATGGTGTCATCAATTTTTTGGGGTTCGGCGTATGCCACGCCATAGACAGCCATGCTGCAAAGCACGGCCAAGGAAGAACGTTTAAATCCCATTTCCTTAGGCTCCTTAAGGGAACGGGGCAAAATGCCACGGCCAGGCTTTAAGCCATAGCCGCACTTCGCGATATGCCCACCGAAATCAGCGAAATCCCTTCAGGGCCGGTCTCCGGACTTTGGCTATGCAGCTCGTGGCTGCTCAACAAGCGACTTTTATAACGCCTTATCTATAAAGACGCGCCCTTGTCTCACCATTTACCGTTGCGGGGGCAGTGCTGGAATTACACCAGCTTCCCGATTATCCCAGTGCATCAACACCAGGCACCACAGAAGGTTGACAAAAAATTATCCCCCTCGGGATGAGGGGGTGCGGCATTATAGACATCTAGACGTATCAATGTCTAACTCTTAACCGCGATTGAGCATATAAAAAGCAGATACCATGCGACATCTTTTGGCAGCAATTTACTCGATACCCGCAAAATCTGCTTTGGGATTACGTCCATATTCATTATCACCGGGCTCGCTGTCCTGGCAGAGAAACACGAGTAACACAATCCAGCCCACCACGGGAATAAACCACATTAACTGCCACCAGCCACTGCGTCCGGTATCATGTAATCTGCGGGCAGTGACCGCCAGCGATGGCAGCAATAACACCAGACCATAAAGCCCGCCGAGCCATTTTGAATCGTTGCTGATTTCAATTGCAGAAATGATCAGTGAAATCACATTGTAGATCAGCACATACATCCAGAAATCGCGACGACGCGTCCGATCAGTGAAGTCGGCATAGCGACGGATCGGTTCCAAAAAATAATCCATGGTAACTCCTTGTAGTTATGAATACTGGCGGCAAAAAAAATCGCTACATCATCAATAAATATAAGAATATTCAAATAGATGAGTAGTCAAATTTTGTCTCACTTTACCATACTGTAAAATCTTTTAAATGTGTTCATTGGATTTTCACGCACAGTGCTCACTCGTAAAAAAGGCCGCTAACTAGCGACCTTCTGATGACACTGCGTGCTACCGGTTAATGTTCAGCCCTTTTTGCCTTGAGCTTTTCAGCAAACTCTTTTTGCAGGGCCTCGACTTTGGGGAGCAAGGTACCCAAAAAAGATTGTGATACCTGCATACTTTCCTGCATCACCTGCGGCATCTTGGCCACCATTGACCGGCCGCTTTCACTGGCATAAAAGGCCGACATATCGGCGATTTCTTTATCGGTATAGTGTTTGACGTAGATATCGATCAGCGGTTGTTTCAATTTATCCCAACTGAGTTCATCACGCATGATTTTACTGTAGTTATGCGCAAACGCTTCAAACAGTGGCTTCTCATCGTCCTTAAGATCCAACCCATTTTGCATGTTAACCAACAGCTGCTCCATCTGGTCATACATGGCGTTCATGGTGGTATCCATGTGCATTTCCAACAGTAGCTGTTCTACCTGAGCCCGGCGAGCCGATGCATCCGCGTGCACCAACGGCGCCAACAAAAAAGAGGTGCCCAGTAATGCGAATGCTATACACCTTGTCAATTTCATCAATTGTCTCCATGGCCTATTCAAAACTTCCGGCAATCTAGCACAGATTCCATTGGGAGCAGACAAATTCACACAAAATCAGCGTCCCGCAATGCCACGGTACGGACTCAGGACTAACCAGTAAAAGCGAAAACCGCTGAGCACCAGTTGATTTGAAAAAATCGAAGGAGGCCGTTCACTCCACAAATCTTCCAACATAGTGGGGTCGACATAAGCTTCCTGTCGCAGGATCTCCAAGTCGACTCGTTGCGGTTCTGCTGAAAGGTTAGCGATCACCACCACTTTATCTGATGGATTTGTATAGTTGTAACGGACATAAGCAAATACCGCATCATTACCTAAATCTAACAGGTCGCGATTATTGAAGTCGGAAAACGCATCGGTTTGCTGACGCAGACGAATTAATCGCTGCATATCCGCGAAGATGCGATTTTCGATAGTGCCCTGCTGATGACGCAGTTCCATGGTATCCCAGTCAAGAGAAGGACGGTGTAACCAGCGACTGTCGCTGGATTTATCAGTATCACGCTCATAGTTGTAATCATTAAGCGTGCCCACCTCATCACCGTAGTACAGCAACGGGATGCCGCCGAAGGACATGATCAGGCTGTGCAGCATAGTGATATGTTTGTGACTGTTACGCACCAGTTGCATGTCACCGGATTCAATTCCCGCCTGCAAGCCCACCAAAGATGCCAACGATCCGGAAATACGCGCATCACCGGTTTTTTCATTTTTGCCAAACGGGCGGCCACGCGCGGAGCTGTGGTCAAATTCACCGGTAAAATAATCCACCAAGAATTTTCGGTGCATGACCGGATTGTAGCCAACGCTGGCTATATCACGATCATCAAAACCGAAGCCAATATCGTCGTGACAACGCAGATAATTCAGCCAGGTCGCACGTTCCAATTTCATTGGCAGGCTCTTAAGACCCTGATTCAGCAATTTGGCATTTTTGGTGGCAACAGTTTCCCATAACAACGCCATAAAGGTGGCGTTGTAGGCGATATCGCACTCCTTGGCGACTACCGCATCTTCGCCAAAGTATTTGATAATTTCTGACGGTGCGACTATCGCTTCGGCGATAAAAATCAGTCCAGGAGCAACCACCTGACAGCAGTCTTTAAACAGTTGCAGCACCTTATGGGCTTCGGCCTCATTCTGGCAGGCCGTGCCGATTTTCTTCCATAAAAAGGCTACCGCATCCAGCCGCAAAATATCGACACCATGGTTGGCCCAATAGAGGATCACGTCCAGCATCTCCATAAATACTTCCGGATTGCTGTAATTGAGATCCCATTGGTACTTGTGAAAGACCGTCATCACCCATTTCTGCGCCTGTTCATTCCAGGTGAAATTGCCCGGATCGGTCTCCGGAAAGATCTCCGGCATCGTTTGCTCAAACATATCAGGGATGGTGCGATCATCAAACATGTAGAAATAGTTCTGGTACTGAGGATCACCCGCAACCGCTTGCTTCACCCACGCATGCTGATCGGAGGTATGGTTAACCACAATATCGAGTGCGATTAGCGATTCCTGCGCATGTAATTTTTCAATAATTTTCTGCAATTGCGCGTTAGTCCCCATGCGCGAATCGACCTTGCGGAAATTACTGACCGCATAGCCGCCATCACTTTTCCCTAAGGGACATTCACAGATAGGTAAGATATGTACCAGGTTGATGCCCAACTCGGCAAAGTAATCCACTTTGTCAGATAAATCGCTGAGATTTTTGGCAAAACCATTGGCATATAACGCCATACCGACCCAGCGTTGATGCAAAAACCAGTTGTGGTCAGCTTCGCGCTGGCGGTCAACCTGTTTTAAGGCGGTGCTACGCTCGATGTAGTTACGCACCATCACTTCCACCAGCTTTCCCAACTGCAGCTCAAAGTCGCGGCGGTTGCCGTACAAACGCAGAAATAACGAATAAATACCGTAAAAGTTGGCTCCGAGACGACTATAGAAAAACCGCAGATCTTTGGGTTCAATGGCCGGTTTGAGCTCGTCCAATATCCGGTTCAGCAGGGTATGAGAGACCTCTTCATACATAATCTTCCCCTCGTTGCTGGGTTAAATCAGGCCCCAAAGGCATTTGAAATCACGGTAAATAGCGGGATTATCGGAGAGAGCGCCCTGCTGTCCTACGATAAAACCGGCAAATTGTTGTGCCCGTTCCAGCGTGGTACGCCAATCCCACTGATGCAGCATGCCCACCAGCACCACCGCGGCAAAAGCATCGCCAGCGCCCACCGTGTCCACAACGGTGGTTAGCTGTGGCGTCATTTCCGGGGTCACGACTGAGCCCATCTCATCCACCAGAAACGCACCATCGGCACCCAAGGTCACAATCAGGTGCGTAATATTGTTGGTCAAGCGGAAGTTAACTGCCGTTTCGACCAACGCATCGCGGTCTGTCGGCGGCGCAGGCAATTCCGCCAGCAATGCTAACTCATGCTGATTGAGTTTCACGCAATACACGCCATGAACCATGGATTTCAGGCACGCTGGCTCCCACCATGGCTCACGTAAATTCACATCGATAAAGGTCCGTTGCCCGGGGCGGCCGTGCAAACTCTCCAACGCTTCACGACTCGCGCTACAACGAGCCGCCAAGGAGCCGTGATAAAAAAAGTGTTCGCCGGTAATCGTGGGCAATTTTTGTTGGTTGATATGGTCATAGGCGGCATTGAGCACAATATCGTAACTCGGCTCACCATCGACAATCGCCACATTGACGATCCCGGTATCATGATGTGGGTCGACCTGTATTTGCTGGGTAGTCATGCCCCATTGCTGCATTTTTTGGCAAATATTCTGGCCCAAAGCATCGTCACCAACCGCACTGATCATCACCGGTGCGACGTCAAAGGCTTGCAGATGCCAAGCAACATTAAATGGGGCGCCGCCCAACATGGGGTCATTTTCGGGGAAGCAGTCATAAAGCACTTCGCCAAAGACATAAACAGGTAATAACTCATTCATCGCTTTGCCTCTTCGCAACCAACCAGGCCTTCAGCCCAGGGAAAAAGTGAAACAGTCCTTCAACTATGCCAGCACTGTAGTTGCCGTTAAGCCCCAATTCCGGCAATCCCTGCGCCAGATAAAGGCTGCTGGCGTTACCCTGCGCCTCACCGCCACTTATGGCGCTGGCGACCACTTCTTCGGTGGCATTTTTCACTAATACCGTCCGATAGGGGCTTATCAATACATCTAAATCATTACCGCTATCACCGCTAAAAAACACTTGAGGGGGCGTTAACACCAGCATCTTCGCAAGAAAATCAATCGCTTGCCGCTTTCCAGCTCTGGCAGGCAGAATATCAACTAGCCCCATGTCACTGGTTTCATCAACGCTGCTAATCATCTGTGCGCGTATTGCCAGTTTTTGCAGTTGCTGTTCCAGCAGCACCAGATCCTCAGCCATCGCGGCGGCAGGCACGATTTGATAGCTCAATTTATATTGTTGCTGCTGTTGTTTGGGCTGTAACTGTAAGTTTGGCAACTCACCAATCGCCTGCGCTAAGGTGTGACTATTATGCGTTCCCCAATCTTCGCCGATATAACTTTGCCAGCTCGGCATTGGCCGATAACGTTGACCTTCTCGCTGATAAATCATGCTGCCGACATCAGTGATGGCAACATCCGGCAACGGTAAGTTGTATTCAACAATCGCCTGTTGCATCAATCCCAAATCGCGACCACTGACATAAGCCAGCATCACGCCGGGATACTTTACCGCATCAGCAAACCATCGCCGCGCTTGCGGGGATTCTGGCTGCAAACCATTAGGCAACAAGGTGCGGTCAAGGTCAGTACACAACAGCATTCAGGCATCATCCTCAACAACCGTCACTCCCGGCTGTTCGTCGAAGAAATGATAATGGTCAGTCGCTTCAAGAATGCCCAGCGCATTGGGTTGGGTGGCAAAAAATACGTTTTGTCCGGTGACCGGAGATTCCAGCGCTTCATGGCGACGATTATGCACAACCACTGACAAAGTTTTACCGGTGATCATGTCTTCATCGGTGCCCGCACCGGCAGCCACCAGCACTCGCTCCAGTGGGATGCCCCAGATTTGGGCGACATACCGCAGCGCTAATCCTTTGGAAACCCTGGCCGGCGTGATATCCAGGTTTTGCCCTGCTGACACAAAGACATTGACGCTCTGCTCTTCTTGTCTGAGCAATGACACGATTTTTTCTTTAGTGATCCCCCCTTGTTGCGATGGATCGATATGAAAAGAGATCTTGAATTTGCTCTGCTCAGCATCATCCTGTAACTCCAGCCCTGGCACTTTACGCAAAATGCGGCGAATTGCCCGCGGATTCCAATCATGATCGACATGGTCTTCCCAGTCGGTACTCACTTCTAATTCACGGCCATAGTGAATTTGCGAGCCCAAACTGGAGATCAGAATATCGGGTTTAGGAATCCGGTATTTCTTCAGTAACTTAAGTACCGCATCTAAACGTCTGGCGGTGGCAATACCAAAGGCGACCTGCTTACGTTTTTCACGCAGCATCTGACAGAAGTCGCGTAATCCAGTTGGATTACTTAGCAAGGTTTTATCCAGATCTGACACAATCAGCCTGTCGGCAAAGCGTGAAGCATTCATGATTGCTGGGGAGTATTGCTGTGGTTTAAACGCTGCTACTAGCGGTTTAATCTGCTTCAGATAGCTACGGGCATGGGCATCCCAGGAATATTTCAACGCGACATTCTTAATGCCGTTGGCGGAAAACTTGCGCCATAAATCGCCATCAAGCAGCAACTGCTTCATGGCCTTGCCCAGATCATGGGCACTGAGGGGATCTACCAGTAACCCCGCTTCGCAGTTATCGACGATATCCTGTGGGCCGCCATTCTCAGTGGCAATAAAGGGTAAACCGGTGGCGGCGGATTCCAGCAATGTAAGCCCGAACGGCTCGGTCAGCGCCGGGTTGATAAAAATCCCACAAGAGCGCGCCGCCATCCGGTAAATTGCCGGGACTTCACTGGGCAAGTGCTTTTTCGGCAACGCCAGTTTGCCGTACAGATCATAATAATCGAGCAATACCAAGAGTTCGGTAAGTACCTCTTCGGCACCGTCATTCATTTCGCGGATATCGTCGCGGTTCCCCGCAACGATCACCAGATTGGCCATGGTGCGCAGTTCCGGCGATTCCCCGTAAGCCTGCACTAAGGTGGCAATATTTTTGCGGGGATCAGGTCTTGATAACGCCAGGATTATCGGTTTCTCCGGTTCATCAAGAAACCGCCGAATAGCACTGGCGATCTGCGTTTGGGGCTCACCCAATTCTGGCGGATGGAATTTGCTGAGGTCGGTCCCCGGCGCGATCACCCGCATACTTTCCGGACAGTAATAATCATAGAGCTCATATTGAGCTTCGATTTCCTGACGGGTACTGGTGATCACCAGATTGGCATTGGCCAGCACTTGTTCTTCGGCCTCAATGCGGCGACGCATATTGTACTTTTGTTCCACTTCAGACGATGTCATGCCGGAAGCCATCAGCCGCTTGCGTTTATCACGTCCCAAAGAGTGACCAGTGTGAACCAACGGAATACCAGAGAGATGGCTGATTTGCGTTGCTACATAACCCGCATCCGCATAATGACTGTGAATGACGTCAGGCAACCGTTGTTGTTGCTGGAAAAACTGCAGCAGATTGTCTGCAAAGGTATCGAGGTATTCCCAGAGCTTTTCTTTGGCGATGTAGTGATTGGGGCCACATTCAATCCGCACGATCTGAGCACCAGGTTCTTCCAAAGGCTCAGTTTTGTTGCTATAACCGCTATCGAGCCGCTCGTCATCCACCAGCCGAGTGATCAGATCTACGCGGCCAACACCGGGTTGTCTGGCAAGCGCATTAGCGAGGTCCACCACATACTTGGTCTGGCCGCCGGTATCGGCATCACGCCCTAATTCCAGATCGTGGGCACGGATCAGTCCATGAATACTTACCAGCGCAATATATAAGCCACTGACAGGAGCCTGATCACTACTCGGATTTAGCTGCATAGACGTCTTCTCCGTAAGATGAGTCGATTGCGGTAGCAATCCGGCATGTTAACCGCTAATGCGGCAACATTTTCTCGACTATCCGCTATCGGCATTTATTCCAAAAAAGTGCTGACGGCGTAGAAAATACTGGCGAACATCAATCACATGGACATGGGGATTTCTATGTAATGCAACGATAGAAAAATGCGTTACCAGCAGTCCCGTTGACAACAGCTCACAAAATAATCATTTTGAGACGTTTTTTTCACCGTACCATAATCCGAATTGATTACCAAATCTGAAAAAGCCTTTTCAACCGTTCTAAAACACAGCCAATTTAATAGCTCGCGCTCATGATAAATCATCAAAAGCATTAAAAATTTTCACAATAACTCACTGTTTTTAAGCAATAAAAAAGCGCCCTTATGGTTGAGCGCTCTTTATTCACCAACCCGACCACAGTAATCAGTCTTGATGGTTATCCGTGCTAATTGTGTTGTTATTAACGATATCCAATAGTGCAAAAGGATGCATATTGTTGCTTTTAGCCAACTGTTCCAGATTTTGTGAGGGACTGTCGACTTTGACACCTTTGGCAGTGAGTTTGGCAATCAGCTGTTCTACGGGTTGCTGCTCCAGCATTGCCACAGCCGTGAGAGGTGCTTGTTGCACCACAGCCAGCATCCGTTTTGCTGGATTTCCTTTTGCACCAGCTGTACCGGCTGACACAATAAAACTGAAAGCAATAACCACCACGGCGGCCACAATCGCATTAGAAAGTTTCTGATTGAAATAGCGTTTAAACGGTGACCAGTGGTTCATTACATGCAATAACATAGCCATGACGAACAGCAGCCCTAGCCATTCGTGCATAGATTTGATCAGCCCTTCCGATAAATGAAAGAACAACAAGATGCCACTTGATCCCACCACCAAAGACACGCCAATGACCAGTGGTGTCGACCAGTGACGAATGCCCATTTTGAACATGTTAGTCTTCCCCTGAAAATTATTGCTGAGATTATTCTGCCACGCCAACTGTAAAGATTGGCTTAATTGGCACGTAAAGAAGGGTAAAACAAAGCGGTGCTTATCATGATGGTTAAGCACCGGCCGTTAACTGGTTCAGATAGGCTTACTTGTTTGTTTCAAAAAATGGCAGCGTGCTGTTCGGCAGCATGGTTGCGGGCAATTTACCATCCCACCTTTCGGCTTTGGTCAGTTCAATCAGGTCTTTATTTTTTGCCAGCGCATCAGCACGACTTTTGATTGCAGCCGCTTCTGCGTCACCTTTTATGCGGATCGCCTCTGCCTCTGCTTTGGCTTTAGCCAATTGTGAATCGGCTTCAGCTTGGGCTTTGGTGACGGCAATCTGCGCACTCACGCGTTCTTTTTCCAGATTTTGTTTTTGCGTCTGTACTTCCACTTCTGCACGCATGCGATCTTCTACCGATTTTTCATAAGCCGAAGAAAAATCGATATTTTCGACCTGCACAGAGGTGATTTCAATCGGCCCATGAACGGAGTCTTTCAATGCCTGATTCACATCCATGACGAATTTAACGCGCTCCTGAACGGCTGAAATGGCAGTGTACTGACCAAAGATATTCTCTATCTGGGTCGGCACCTGACGATCGACCAGGCGGTCCACCATCGCATCGATACTCTTAAACTCGGCATAGACCTCAGCGGCTTTGTCCTCTGGGACACGGAAAGTGACCGAAGCACGAATGGTCGCAGGCTGCTGATCCCGGCTATACGCCTGCAATTTGGGATAGCTAACCGTATGAGTCTGCGTGGAAATTTTCACTATCTTGTCAAACAACGGTAATTTGAAACCCATACCAGGTTCCGCAGTACCAATCACCCTACCGTTACGCAGATGAACGCCACGCTCCCCCTGATCCACGGTGAACCAGCTACCATAAGCAATCACCACCAGAACGATAATCACCAACAACGGTACCAGTTTTATGACACTGGTATTCGATGGAGCATTGTATTGAATTGCCATTACTGCTTTCCTTAAGTTCAATCCCTGGGCTTAATTCTTGATGTGGTGGCTGAACAACGACGGGAACCGCCACAAAAACTGGAGTAAATAACATTAACTTTATGAATTACGATGAGTATTTAGCATATCAACATCGATAACGCGCCGAAAGTTTTACATTTTTCACATCGATGACACAAGCACATTGCAGTAAAACCGATAACTGCGCAATCTCAATCAAGTAAGCAATTCTGCCTTATGACAAACTTGCCGCAGTTTCTGACAAGGGGAGAACAATGAAAGGTGTTAGTGAACGTCATCAGCAAAGTATCCAGCGTGTTTGCGAATATATTCAACAGCATCTGGATGAGGAGCTATCAGCGGAACAGCTGAGTGAAGTTGCCGCCTGTTCCAGATTTCACTTTCATCGGATATTTATGGCGTTTATGGGGTTGAGCACTACACGCTACATCCAACGAGTAAAACTGCGACGGGCATCTTTTCAACTGGCATTTGAACAGCAAAAGATTATCGATATCGCCATCGAAGCAGGTTTTGGAAGCAGTGAAGCATTCACCCGCGCGTTCAAAAGTAGTTTCCTGCAGACGCCCTCTCAGTTCAGAACACAACCTGACTGGCAACACTGGCATAGCGTGTTGCAGTTACCAATGATTGCCAAAGAGGATTACATCATGGATGTAAAAATTGTGGATTTTCCACCGCGTAATATTGCCTACCTCAGTCATCGCGGTTCACCGCAACGAGTGCTCGACAGCGCTGCGAAATTCATTGCCTGGCGTAAGCAGACTGGTTTGTCACCGGTTGCCTCCAGTGAAACGTATGCCGTGCCCTACAGTGACCCTAACACTGTGGCACCGGAAGATTTTCGCCTGGATATCTGTGGCACAATTCAACAGTCGCAGATACCTTATAACGAATTTGGCGTTATCGCTGGCACGCTGCCGGGCGGTCGCTGCGCAGTCGCACGCCATTACGGTAGTCACGACCACATCGGCGACACGGTATATCGACTGTATCGGGAATGGTTGCCGCAAAGTGGTGAGGAACTCCGGGATTTTCCCTGTTACTTCCACTGGCTCAATTTCGTGCATGAGGTAGATGAAAGCGAGCTAATGACCGATGTTTATCTGCCGCTTAAATAAGTGACTAAAGGGACCACATCCGGTCTCTTTTTATCCAAATCATGATGCTATATAGCGAAGACAAATAAGATTAATGTCTTCCCGTCAGTTTACGATAACTCAGCGCTAGTAAGTGCAGCATCAACAGCCCCGTAAAAGTACAACAGAAAAACAGCAGAGCAATCGAGTTAACGGTGCGAGGTGTCTCGTGGTACAACGAATACCACAACGGCCAACAGGTTACCGATAAAATGGTCAACTGCCAGATGCAGGTTTTACAACGGCCAAGTTTGCGGCGAAATACCGTACTGAAACACGCTTCACAGGCCATATCCTTGATACCTATGTTTACCCTTTACCGATGATATTACTCATCTCTAAACCGTAAATCTGTGTTTTGCGTCCTTATTCGTCATTCGTTGGTGCACCCCAAATCTAGCGCATAAATTGGCTGGATTACTCAACATTTCCTAGACGGCTATACGGACGTTCAACCTGGATACGGATATCAAGTGAGTCAACATGCGCAGCAAATCTCTACGCTATATCAGCAACTGAGCCAACAACTGGAAAGTTTTAAAGTTTGATATAGAGATCCGAGCCATATACTGCCAGAGTGTGTAACATTGTTGTACGAATCAATAGACAAGGATCCCCATGAAAATCACAGTGATAGGTGCTGGCGGTGTTGGAGGCTACTTTGGTGGCAAATTGGCTGCAGCAGGTGTGGATGTCAGCTTTGTCGCCCGCGGTGCTCACCTGCAAGCAATGCAGCAACATGGCCTGAAAATTAACAGTCCATTGGGCAATATCTGGCTTCCAGAAGTCAAAGCTGTGGCGCATCCCGCAGAGGCAGCCGATGCAGACCTGTTCATTGTGGCGGTCAAGTTATGGGATACAGAAGCTGTCGCCGCCCAATTACAACCGTTGCTCAGCGGCGATGCAGCGGTGTTATCGTTGCAAAATGGCGTGCAGAAGGATGAAATTCTGCAACGCTATATTCCGATGCAAAACATTATCGGCGGCGTCAGTTATATCGCCGCCTCCATTGCCGAACCCGGTGTCATTCATCACGGAGGCAAACTGCAAAAATTGGCTTTTGGTGAATATGGCCAAGAAACATCGGCTCGCTGCGAAGCTTTCCAGCACTGTTGTCAGTTAGCGGGCATCGAAACCGAACTCAGCGATGATATTGCACAGCGGATCTGGGAAAAATTTGTCTTTTTAGTCGGACTCTCCGGCACCACTTCACTATTTCGAAATACGATAGGTCCGATTCGCCAGAATAAAGAAAAACGTGATTTTCTGCTGCAAACAATGCAGGAAGTTATCACTGTTGCCAACGCTAAAGGCGTTCCGCTGCACGAAGGCTTTGCCGAGCACCGACTAAAATTCACCGACACCTTGCCCGATGACATGCCGTCATCAATGAAGATAGACCTCGATCGAGGCAAACGCCTGGAACTGCCCTGGCTCAGTGGTGCCGTAGTCGAGATGGCAAACAGTTTGAATATTGCGGTTCCAGCTAATCAGCACATTGTCGATGAGCTGACCCCTTGGGTGATGGGGGCGGCCAACCACTGAACTTAGGCGGTCTTTATCATAAGACCGCCTCAAACTTATTTAGCGCGAATCACCTACAACCCTGCCGCCAGTAACGCCGCCCCATAAGCGCCGATAAACTGCGGCTGTGGCGGCACCAATATCTGACGCTGTAGCGTTTCTGCCAGAAACTGCACCATGCAGGCATTGTTGGCAACGCCACCAGTGAACACAATATCGCCTTCGGTTGATACTCGGTTAAGCATGGTTTTAACCCGCCGCACCACACTCTGATGCAGACCTCGGGCAATCGCCTGACGGCTCTGTCCGCGCCCAATCAGCGATGTCACCTCAGACTCAGCAAACACAGTACACATGCTGGAGATATTGATATCACTGGTAGCCGCCAGCGCCTGCTCGCTGAACTCGGACAAACTAAAACCCAGCGCTTTCGCCATTATCTCCAGGAACTTTCCGGTGCCAGCGGCACAGCGATCATTCATCTCAAACTTTTTCACCTTGCCATTGGGAAACAGAGCTATCGCTTTACTGTCCTGGCCACCGATATCCAGCACGGTTTCAGCCGTTGGGAAACAAGCTCTGGCACCGCAGGCATGCGCCTTGATCTCAGTTACAGTAGTCGCATCGAAAGAGATCTCAAACAGATTACGCCCATAACCTGTCGCCATAATCTGCTGATACTCGACCTCTGCCAGCATCCGTTTCGCCTCAGCCATAGGGTCAAAGCCAGTATCAGCCTGCATCTGCTGCAATATCTGACCTGCGGCGTCTACCAGCACCAGTTCTATCGACCGCGAACCGATATCAACTCCAGCAAAACTGCTCACCGCAGCCTCCATTATTTCAGCTGTTCAATAAAGGCTTCTACGCGGGTTTTCAGCTGGCCCATGTCTTCCATACTGTAGTCCGTTTCAATACGCAGACAGGGGATATTCTTCTGCTCCAGCGCTTTCTGTACTGGCATGGACTCCATCAGATACGGGGTACAGAACTGCAAGCCATAATGAATGACCCCGTCTGCGTGATAGGCTTTTGCCATCTGTTCGATATGTTGCAAACGATCACAGTTAGGGGTGAAGATGGCACAGTCCACTTGAAAATAACGTTCCACGATAGCGTCCAGCATTTCATCGACGCTATCGCCCGATCCATCCACCAGATTGCGTACCCCGCGCTCGCCCACGCAAGATTCTTCACCCACAATTACCGCACCGGACGTTTCGATGATGGCAGGTAGTTTCCAGTTTGGCATGGCTTGCGGACAACCGGATACCAGAATACGCGGCAGCTTAGCCGGGAAAGCCCCGGTGTTCTCCTTGATACGTTGTTCCAGTTCATCACAGATCTTGTTCACCGAGGCGGTAAAGCGTTCTGGGTTATCGTAGAAGAACACTTGATTTGCCAGCAGCGCATCAAGGCCAGAGATCGGCGCTGGATCTGCCGCACGTAGCTGATACAAGCGCAGCATGGCGGCACGTTTAGCATTCACCAGTTTGATGGCTGCTTTTAATGATTCCACGGTAACTTTAACGCCGGTCAGCTGTTCTACCGCTTCTTTAAAACGCACATATTCGGCTTTAAGTAAGGCCTTGCCATTGGCCGACTTCACCTGAGGCAAATCCATCACATACAGATTGTTGATAATCTCTTTGAACGACTCGTAAGCTTTCTTTTTGCCATCACAAGTGTTTTCCCCAACCACCATGTCAGTGGTTTCCAGATAAGGGCACACTCGGCCGAGCTTAAAGCCAAAAGCTGATTTAATTAATGCACAGGTATTACGCGGCAGGTATTTCTCCACTTCCTCAGTGGCAAAGTCGGCACCGGTACACAGGCCGATCAAAGTGGCATTGGCGGCCAGCGCGATCTCTTCCGGCACGAAGACACAATAGGAGCCGATGATCTTGCGTCCGGCAGCCTTCTCATCCAACAGTTCCTTTATACGCAGACCGTGGACTTCGCTCATCACAAAGTCAAAATAGCTCATAGCTTGCGGGCGATTATCCTGTGCCATAAAGATCTTCTGATACGCCTCAGACAATACGCCCAGCAAGGCATCATGTGCCTTGAGATCGAGCCCCAGTTCCGTCCACATTTTTTGATATTGTTCGCTCATGGCACACTCCAATTTGGTGCTAATTGATTGATGTCTGCGATGCCATGCCAGAAAGCAATGTGGCGAAGGCACCAAAATAAAATGCCATCTCCGCATGAATTAAGCGCAAACAGCAGAATCCTGGGTAACCGGCGTTAACGAGATTAAGGGGGGGGAGATTGATACTAAGCAAACACTGAGGCGCTAACTTCAGGCGCAGCCGACCAATACCCCCGCCCCCATGTTGTTAAACATCGGTTCGCAATCGGGCTGGTCCGGCATGCTCTGCAGTTGCTGACGAATGCTGCCACCAGCGCAGGCGGGGCAGATGTGACGAGTCACCACCAATTGAGGTAGTAACCGCTGCCAAAACAAAAGAAGAACGGGTTCTTACGGACACAAAGCTTCCGTCCTACAGAAGCCATATTAGTTTACGTAGCTCTGCCAGCCGGGTTGTTGATGTAGATAAAATTTTTGCCGAATACTTGCTGAATTATCGCCCGTTGTATTGCAGGTGGCGGGGGTGGTGACATCATGCCCTGATACAGAAAATGAGCCCACACAGCTCAATAAATGAAAATTTATTTTTCAAATTACCCAACTTGAATAGAAATATTTTCTCCTCACTTTCATTTATTACTTAAAAATAGCAAGGTTATTCTCTGCCGTTCACGTTATCTTGATTTCAGCTTAATTACTGGAATCTGCAATAACATGCGTAACGATCTGTGGGACCTGTTTATCAATACTGTAAAGGCCGAAGTAATCCCGGCACTAGGTTGTACTGAGCCTGTTTCTGTGGGCCTGGCGGCAGCAATTGCCCGCGGTAAATTGCAGCAATCACCAGAATCTATCCAGGTTGAAGTCTCGCCCAATCTGATGAAAAACGGCATGGGAGTAAAAGTCCCAGGTACCGGCATGACAGGTCTGGCCATTGCGGCTGCGGCGGGAGCCATGGGCGGCGATGCTGCTGCCGGGCTTGAAGTGTTTCATAGCCTGAGCAGTGACACTCTCGCAAGCGCCAAACAGTTGTTGGCTCAGGGAAATGTAACTGTGGCAGTCGCTAACACCAGCCGGGTATTGTTGGCAAAAGTCACCCTGTTCGCACAAGGAAAGTGGGTCACGGTCACTATCGCTGATGAACACACCAAAGTGGTGGCAATCGAAGAAAGCGGCATTACCACCTTTATTCGTCAAGTAGATCCAGAAGCAGAACAGACAACTTCCGAAATGCCACGGTTACCCTCACAAACCTCAGTTCAGGATATCTATGAATTTGTTACTCAGGTACCACTGGAACGACTGGCATTTATCGAACAAGCTAAACAACTGAATGAAGCGCTATCGCAGGAAGGGCTTAATGCCAATTACGGTTTGCAAGTTGGGGCCACGTTAAAACGCCATGTGGCACGAGGTCTGATCAGTGGTGGGCTGCTCACCGATGTGATCAGCCGTTCGGCCGCCGCATCGGATGCACGCATGGGGGGTGCCATGTTACCTGCAATGAGCAATTCCGGCTCCGGCAACCAGGGCATTGCCGCGACGATGCCCGTAGTGGTTGCCGCTGAATATCTGAAATCGTCTCATGAACAGTTGTTGCGGGCACTGATGTTGTCGCATCTGCTGGCAATTTATATCAAGCACCACCAACACAAATTGTCCGCCTTATGTGCCGTGACCACCGCAGCCATGGGCTCTGCTGCCGGGATCACCTATCTGCTGGGCGGTGATTATCAGCAGATCAGCTATGCTGTCAGCAGTATGATTGGTGATGTGGCTGGAGTGATTTGCGACGGTGCGAAAAATGCCTGTGCCATGAAGGTTTCTTCCTCGGCAGGTGCCGCAGTAAAGTCCAGCTTAATGGCCATTGATAACATTCATGTGACCGGTCAGGAAGGGATTGTGGCTGACGATGTTGAGAGTTCCATTCGCAATCTGTCAGCACTGGCTAACGGCGCCATGAGCCATACCGATCAACAGATCCTCGACATCATGGTGCAAAAAGCACTGTAATCTTCACAACGGCAATGCCGTGGTGTACTTCAGTGGCTCCATGGCAAAAGTCGATGTGACTTTAGAGATACCGGCAACACAGTTGACGAGTTTTTTATAAAACTCGTCAAAGCTTTTCATATCAGCCACCAGCACTTTCATCATGTAATCGTATTCACCTGCCATGCGATAGAATTCCATCACTTCAGCAAACTCACTAACGGCATTTACAAAATGCACATACCACTCATGGGAATGATCATTGATCTTCACCATCACAAACGCCGTCAGTTCCAGCCCGACTTTTTCCGGATCTAACAACACGACACGCTTGTTAATCACGCCAGCATCTTCTAGGCGCTTCAGGCGTTTCCAGCACGGCGTGGTGGTTAGATTCACCGCCTCAGCCAGCGCATTCAACGACAGCGTTGCATCCTGTTGTAGCAGTTGCAGCAGCGTTTTATCAGTTTTATCCAGTTCCATCGTGTTATTCCAAAATGGCCGAAGACCTTGTGATGAAAATTTCATTCGTGTGACACAATATAAGAAATAATTTTCTGTTTATCATCATTTAAAGACAAATTTTTGCTTCAACATCAACCATGACGACGCTACGGAAAAATAATCACCGATTCTGTTACTCGACCCCTTGAAAATACATGCAAAAAATCTCATATAACTGATAGTATTTATTGCTAGCGTGTTATGGAGCTCTCATGACTCAAACAACTGCCGTTCAACTGGTATGCCCACACTGTGGGGTAATCAACCGGATCCCTGCCGACAAACTTAGCGCACAGCCGCTGTGTGGCAAATGCAAAAATGCCCTTATCAGTGCTCATCCAGTGATGGCTACTGACCAAAATTTCCAGCGCTTTATTGACAAAAATGATCTGCCTGTAGTGGTGGATTTCTGGGCGCCGTGGTGTGGTCCTTGTCGTCAGTTTGCGCCGGTATTTACTGATGTTGCTGCCGAAATGGCGACGCAAGCGACCTTTGTCAAACTCGATACACAAGACAATCAGATGACCGCTTCGCGCCTGCAGATCCGTTCTATTCCGACATTGGCGATATACCATCATGGTCGGGAAGTCGCACGCATCTCGGGTGCATTGCCCAAAGGCCAGTTTAAACAATGGTTGCAGCAATATGTGTAAGCTGACTCATGTCAGCGGGTATACTGGACTGCTACAGCATAATTCAGTCCCTTAGTATTTATGACTTTGGCAACACAGGATATTTTTCAGCAGCTGCAGCAAACACTGTTGCAGGCAAATGCCCGCTTTCGCGTGGTCGAACACCCTACCGCAGGTAAGTGTGAACAGGTCGCAGCAATTCGCGGCACCGCGTTGGGACAAGGCGCCAAAGCACTGCTGTGCCATCTCAAAGGTAATGGGGTAAAACAGCATGTATTGGCCGTACTACCTGCTGACTGTCAGGCGGAATTGGCAATACTGGCAACGGCATTCGGGGCACGCAAAGCATCACTGGCAAGTCCGGTGGAGATGCAGCAGTTTACCGGTTGTGTGGCGGGCGCCATTCCGCCCTTTAGTTTTCATCCAGCGCTGATACTTATCGCCGATCCATACTTGTTTCAACGCTATGAGGAAATCGCCTTTAACGCCGGGACGTTGGAACGCTCGATTATCCTTAACGTCGAGGATTACCTGCGTATTGCCGCCCCGCGCCAGCTCAGTTTTATCCGGCGGTCCAGTTAAGTCTGTTGTCGCGCAACTTGTCAGACCGTATTTATCGGCGGATATTTTAACGCATCAATCAGCAACCGAAAGGCCGCCGAATGTTGTTGCCGACTGGGGAAATAAAGATGATATCCGGGTTGCAACGGACACCAGTCTTCCAGTACCGCTAGCAATTTACCTTGTTTGATTGCATCGGCTAACGCATCTTCCGGCTGAAAACACAGTCCTGCCCCCGCAAGGGCCGCCTTGGTCACCAGATCGGGCTCATTACAGACGAGCTGTCCCGCCACTCTCACATTCAGTTCGCGGCCGGCTTTTTTAAATTCCCAAGTATATAGGCCGCCTGCTGTCGGCAGCCGTAAATTGATACAGTTATGCTCGGTGAGTTGCTGAGGCGTCAGCGGTCGAGGATGTTCGGCGAAATAGGCAGGCGAACCTGCCACCAGAAAGCGCAGATCCGGGCTGATACGCACCGCCACCATATCTTTCGCCACCTGCTCACCGAGCCGCACCCCGGCATCAAAACCTTCCGCAGCCAAATCCAGCAAGCGCTGTTCGACCGAGATTTCAATCTGCAACTGGGGATGCTGCGATAACAGGCGATTGACCGCGGGTAACAAGATACTTTCTGCGACAAACTTGGTGGCCGTCAGGCGGATGTGCCCGACAATCCGCTCCCGAAACTGGTTAAGGTTATCTAACTGAGTGGCGATCTGCCCAAAGGCTGGCTGCAAAGTACGAATCAGCTGTAATCCAGCCTCTGTCGGTGCAACGCTACGAGTGGTACGGGTGAGCAGTTGCAGGTTTAGTCGCTGCTCTAAACGCCTCACCGTATGACTAATGGAGGACTGCGACGTTCCTAATCTTGCCGCCGCCTTAGTAAAGCTACGCTCTTCTACCACGGCCAGAAACACCCATAAATCGCCCAGTTCTTCACGCTGCATATATGAATCTCAAATATAAAACCAATATGAATACATCATTTAATTTAAATAATCGGTTTGTCTATGATCGATTGCAAGTGATAACTCGGACGAATAGGAATTGAGTATGAAGATCATCAAAAGCGCAGCGTCACCATCCGTTTCCGGGCCAGAGAGCGTGTTCACCGGTCGGGTACGGATTGACAACCATATCACACCGGAGGCTCCGTCCCGACTCAGCTCAGCAATTGTCACCTTTGAACCGGGAGCCCGCACTGCCTGGCATGCTCATGGCACCGGACAGCTGTTATTTGTCACGCAGGGGCTAGGCTGGATCCAAAAAGCCGGAGAGGTGAAACAGGTGATACAGGCCGGAGACACAGTATGGATTGGCGCCAATGAAAAGCACTGGCATGGCGCCAGCGACACTAAGGCAATGACCCATGTTGCGGTTGCGGAAGCCTCAGACACTGAGCCTGCCGCAATCTGGATGGAACTGGTCGCCGATCGAGATTATCTGGGCTAAGTCATGACGTTAAAACCACAATATCGGCAGAGGTCACATTAATGCATGTATTAAAGGGCGTCACGATGGCTACAGGTCTGACGGTAACTGCGGGAGTAACAGCCACAACTACCATCAAGCCGCTTGACTATGACAACACTGTGCTCAGCAAAACCACGCCGAATCTGGCGCATTACACTAATACCCTGGTGAATCAAACACTGTGGAACCGCAACGACCTTTCACGTCGGGATCGGTCGTTAGTGACGGTAGCGGCCTTGGTTGCTATGGGGAAAAGCGAACAGATTTCCGCGCCGGTAACCTATGGATTGCAACACGGACTAACGCCCACAGAACTCAATGAAACATTACTGCAGTTAGCGTTTTATTGTGGCTGGCCCAATGTGTTACCGGCAGTGCGTGTGTTGGAGCGCATTTACCAGCAACGTCAGATAATACCTGCCGCAGACGGTGATGAGAAAAGCCTGATACTGGACGCGACCGCGGAAGCTGCACGCCTGAAAGTAGTAAATGACACGGTTCGTCCATATGTCCCAGGCTTAGCCGATGACACTGACCAGATCCTGTTTGGCGAATTATGGCGACGGCCGCAACTGACTCCACGTGACCGCAGTTTGGTGACAATGGCGGCATTACTGGCAATGGGGCAAGCCCAACAGCTCGGTTACCATCTTAATCGGGCGATGGACAATGGTCTGACGGCCAAGGAGGCTGGCGGCGTAGTATCGCATCTGGCGTATTACATAGGTTGGCCCCGCGCATTTTCTGCCGTAACCGTCGTACGCGACGTGCAGCAAAAGCGCGCGACCCCCAGTAAGTAACTATCGGCTTTCTACCTTTTTAAACCGGCTTAATCTGCTTAAGCCGGCGAATCGCCTCTTGTAGATTTTCCATGGAATTAGCGGTAGAAAAACGTACAAACTTGGCGGTATCGGCACTCCCAAAATCTTTGCCCGGAGATACCGCAACCTGACACCGCTTCATCAGTTCAAAGGTGAAATCCCAACTGGAATCTAGCCCCCACGCCTGCATCCAGGCAGAACAATCTGCCCAAGCGTAAAACGCACCATCCGGCATCACGGGAACCGTGAGTCCCAAAGCGTTGAGCTCCGGGACAAACCAGTCGCGACGGCGTCTATATTCTGCGCGCCGCTGTTCATATTCCTCAAGACTCGCAGGTGCAAAGCATTGCAGCGCCGCATACTGGGCGATGGCATTGGGACAGATAAACAAATTCTGCGCAAGCCGTTCAATAATCGGTACCAGCACTTCCGGCACCACCATCCATCCCAGCCGCCAGCCAGTCATGGAAAAGTATTTGGAAAAACTATTGATACTGATGATGCTGTCATCCAGCGATAGCGCCGACATCCCAAACTCATCGTTATAACTGAGGCCAAGATACAGCTCGTCGACGATGGTTACACCATGCTGCGCTTTGACGTACTGATGGATCTGTCGTAATTCGTCCAACGCCACCGACGTCCCAGTCGGATTGGACGGCGACGCGACCAAAATTCCCTGCGTCTGCGCACGCCAGTAATCACGAACTTTTGCCAGACTCAATTGAAACCGTTCCGCCGCAGTCGTCGGGATCATCACCGGAGTGCCACCAGCAGCCATCACGAAATGACGGTTACACGGGTAACAAGGATCTGGCATCAGGATTTCGTCGCCCTCATCCACCAAGGCTGTGCAGGCCAGCTGCAATGCAGCAGAAGCCCCTGCTGTGATCACAATGCGAGAGGCTGGCACATTTAGCCCAAAGCGTTGTTGATACCAGTGACTGACCGCCTCACGTAGCGGGCTAATGCCCAATGCTGGGGTATATTGCGTTTGTGCCTGTTCAATCGCACGGCTGGCCGCTTGCTGCACTAAAGGCGGAGCGGTGAAATCGGGTTCTCCCAGCGTCAGATGGATCATCGGCGGATCATGCGGGCCCTGAGTGGACGCAATGCGGCTCGCCTCTTTGGCGACTTCCATTGCATAAAATGGCGCAATCAGACTGGCCCGGCCTGCGATTTTCATGACTCTACCTCGGTAACACCCTAATACCTCTGACAGTATTTCCACCGTCAGCAGCAACACTAATGAGGCGATATTGAACGGTTAACTGCCCCAATACCAGCCTTTAATCGCTGCGAAGCAGCGCGGTGACCAACCGGTTGTGAGATCTATAAAAATCGTGAATGCTTGTTGGCATTACTGCAACCAAGCAAAAAGCGTAATAGCGAGAGAGGCTAAAGAAGGTGCCAGCATTCACTGGCACCGGGGATAAAAAGCTTAGAAACTATAGCGCACGCTAACCTTGTAACTCCGAGGTTCCCCGGGCATGGTCCAGATTGCAGAGTAAGAGCTGGGGTAATAAGCCTCATCAAACAAGTTGGTCACGTTGAACTGCAGTGATAACGCGTCAGACGCGGCATAAGTGCCAAACAGATTAACCAGAGTATAAGCCGGTAGCACATAACTCGGATCAATCGTTTCTCCCAGCCGCGAACCGACGTATTGCACTGAAGCCCCAACCGCGGTGTCTTTACCAAACAGCTCGGTATCATGTTTTAAGGTCAGATTGCCACTGTGTTTCGGAATGTTGATCAGGCGACTGCCTTTCGGAATGGTGACCCCCCAGTCAGCGTTAATCACATCATTGGCCGTTTTGGCATCGGTGTAAGCGTAAGACAGCCACACGCGGGTGTGTTCCGTCAGATTACCTGCCAACTCAATCTCAATCCCCTGGCTTTCAGCCTCGCCCAGGGTTGCAGAAAATCCTGAGTTAACCGGATCTGCGGTTAGCACATTACTTTTTTCTGCACGGAACAAGGCAACAGAACCGGTGATGAAGGCAGTGTCGAATTTAGTCCCCATTTCATAGGATTTACTCTCTTCCGGTTTAAACGCTACACCGCGGTAATCGGTTCCGGTATTAGGACGAAAACCTTCAGAATAACTACCATAAAAGCTTAGCCAGGGTTGCCACTCATAGACCAAACCGGCGCGGGGACTGAACATATTCTGACTCTGTTCGGTTTCAGTCTGGGTATTATGCTTAACAATAGTCTGTTCAAAACTGTCATAGCGACCACCGACAAGCACTTTCCATTGAGCGGTTAGATCCAATTGATCTTGTAGGTAAAGGCCGTAACTGTCCTGAGTTTCGGTCTGATCGTACAGCACTGTACCTGCCGGGGCGATTTGACCATAAACTGGGTCGTAGATGTTGATGCTGTAGGTGGCATCTCCGGCAGTTGGGCGAAAACGCTCCCAATACTTATCGAAATGAAAATGGTAACCATCGATACCCATCAACAGATGATGCGTAAAACTGGCAGTATCGACGCTGCCACTCAGTTCCAGACGGCCTGACACATCGGTCGATGAAAAATCCCGGTAGTTATGTTGCCGACTCAGCGTTTCCCCATCGGTGTATAGCAACTGCCGGCTACTGACCAGTTCCGGATCACTGGCATAGCCTTTAAACCCGGTATCCCGATAACTCAGCCCTCCCAACACCTGCCATTTACCCATATCATGCTCAAGTGACAGTTGATGTGCTAAAACATCAATCTGCATCGCACCATCGCTTGCTTCACCCAAAAATCGCGTCACCGGCAACACTTCCGGATCGCCATCAACCGCAACAATACCGCGATCAAACGGCACTTTTTGGTCGACATACTCCAGCTCATAATTAAGACGGGTGTCATCATTGATCAACCACAACACTGACGGGGTTAACACCCGTTTTTCTGAATCGACCGGGTCCCGAAAACTCCCTTTATCTTCATAAGCACCGTTGATTCTGAACGCTAGCGTGTCTGTAATTGCATTGGTGTAATCACCTTCCAGACGATAATTATCCCAACGTCCGGCAGAAGCTTGCAGATACCCTTCCTGCTCAAATTTCGGCTTTTTGGTAATGATATTAATCGTACCACCAGGCTCTGAACGCCCATATAAGGCAGAGCCCGGACCTTTCATAATTTCAATACTTTCGATATTGGAAGTATCACGGGTGCCACCGAAACCTCGACCAGCGTTATAGCCGTTGACCAGGTAACCTGATGGCACGTTTTCATCACCAATAAAACCACGGACGGCAAAACTGTCCCAGACGCCACCAAAATTGTTCTGCCGACTCACAGAAGCAGATAGATCGAGAGCGTCCATAAAGCTCGTAACGCCGGCATCACTTAGCTGCTCAAAAGATAAGGTTTCAATGCTTTGGGGTTGAGATTTCAGTGGTACATCGCCACGAAAAGGTTGGCGCAGGCTGGTAACTTCCAGGTGTTCAATATCGGCTGACGCATCATCCGCTATGGCCTGCTGGGTCAACCCTAACATAATTGCCAATGGCAGCGCTGCAACATGAAAAATGCCCTTATTAGACATCCAAAGACTCTCCATTTGCGTCCATCCTCAGCAAAGTCATTCCAATCCTGAGAAGACTTTTTAGATGACGCTTAAATGCGTTGATGATGAGCATCTCAATGCCAACAATGCCTTCTGTTGACGGTTGAGCATGCAATTGCGGCGAATAATAACGATAACAATTATCATTTGTAAATAATAAAGATACATTTATCTAACATAAATCACGTAGATAAGCGTCAATCGCGTTAATTTTGCACAACGATATGACGTCAAATACTTTCGTGACGGGCTATGAACAGCACAAGGCAGCTATACAGCTCACTGTCTTCGCTGGTGTTGCTAAGGTATAGTCTTAGGCGTTCAATCCACCTGTAGCCACAAACCTCTCATTTATGAATGACTATCTACAAAAGCTTGAGCAGCTGACACAGGAAAACCGCCGGCTAAAACAGGAAAATAAGCGTCTTGAAGAAAGGCTTAATGCCGCGCTGGATGGCACGGGTTTGTGTTTGTGGGAGCAACATGTGCCGACCGGCAAACTCACCATATTCAACATGGAATGGGGGCAGATGTTAGGCTTCAGCCCTCAGGAGCTGGAAGCCACCGTTGATATCTGGAAAAGCAAATTGCATCCGGATGACTACCCGCAAGTAGTCGCCGCCCTGGATGACCATCTGGCAGGGAAAACCAGTTCCTATCAGGTTGTACACCGCATGTTGCATAAAAATGGCAGTCACAGTTGGGTGTCAGACCGCGGCCGTGTTGTTGAATTTGACGCACAAGGTCAGCCACTGCGGATGATGGGGACTCACATCGATATCACCCAAGAAAAGCGCTATGAACTGGAACTGGCAAAACTTGCCAGCAGTGACCCGCTCACCGGAGTGCTCAACCGTGCCAAACTGGAACAGGAATTCAACCAACTGAATCTGACGCAGCCACAACAGGCAGCCGCAGTGATTTTTATCGATCTGGATGACTTCAAGGCGGTCAACGATCAGTTTGGTCATCGTGCCGGTGATGCGTTGCTGATCAAAGTCGCCCATTGGTTAGCGAGCATGGCACCGCCAAATACCCTGGTCGCACGCATGGGTGGCGATGAGTTCGTGCTGTTGTCTGTTAATGTCTCCCGCGCGGCCATCGAACAGTTTGTCGACGCCTTACTGATACGAGGGCAACAACCGGTCACACTCGAAAACGGCGTGGCACACATCGGTTTTAGTGTGGGTGTGTGCGAATTCATCACGCCTTATGTTGGTTTTAATGCCCTGTATACGCTTGCCGACCAGGCGATGTATCAGATTAAGAAAAACGGCAAGCATGGTGTCACCTTCGTCCACGCCAATTAATAGTGAATGTGAATTCACGTCCCACTCAATTTTTATCCCCTATAACTACACCGACACACCGAACAAATGCCCCACGGCGGCGGTGATCAACATGGCGATAGCTCCCCAAAATGTCACCCTGACACAAGCTCTGAATATTGGAGCGCCACCGGTAACCGCGGCAATACCGCCAAGCACAGCCAAAAAAAACAGCGACGAGATAGCCACCAGATTGATTAGCTGTGACGGTGCTACAAACCAGGCCACTAACAGCGGTAATAGTGCCCCCACGGTAAAAGTCGCTGCCGAGGAAAGTGCCGCCTGAAGCGGTTGTGCTTTACCGTCTTCGGTAATGCCGATTTCATCGCGGGCATGAGCTGCTAGCGCATCATGCGCCATCATCTGCTCGGCGACCAGATAGGCCAACTTCGGCGTCACGCCCCGGTGCTCATATATTTTCGCCAGTTCTTCTTTTTCAGAGTCAATGTCATCCGCTAATGATTGCCGTTCAAGCTCTAGGTCCGCATTTTCGGTATCCGCTTGCGAACTGACGGAGACATATTCCCCCGCAGCCATTGACATAGCACCGGCGACTAAGCCGGCTAATCCGGCAAGAATGATATCGCTCTGTGTCGTATGAGCGGCCGCGACACCGATGATCAGACTGCTGGTTGAGACAATGCCATCGTTTGCTCCCAATACAGATGCACGTAGCCAGCCGATACGATGGGAGCGATGTTGTTCATGGTGAGTCACACCTATACCTCATGCGTTGTTTGCCTATCTTGGCGATTTAGCCAAATGCCACTTAACTGTAGCACTCAACTATAAAAAAAAGTCTATAGCCAACAGCATATCGCTATGGATCATCGCCGATTTGGCAATCATTACGCTTCCAAGACCAGACTTGACTATGCTTAATATGGCAGCCAGTGAGGAGACGAGGAGGATGTTATGATAGCCGCAGAAATACAGCATAAAATTGACTCAAATAGCGCCCAGATTAAAAGCATTGCCCACCGCATTCATGCGCTGGAAGAGGAACATCTGGCAGAGCCCAGTAATTCAGACTACATAGAGCTGCTGACTCAGCACAAAAAACTTGTCGATGAAAATCGTAGACTGATGGATGAGTTGGCTAACAAGTAATCTGATTTGAGCCGTTTTTAGCGCCGAAATGTCAACTGTTCGAGCCTCGAAGTTCGAACCCGTAAAGCTATTGCGCCGATAAACTTGGCGGGACGTCCGTTCAGCATATTTGGAATGTCCCGTTAATGGCCGGTCTATCTCACTAAGCGTCGACTCGCGAAATCGCGACATTCAAATCTGAGTGACATTCAACTAAACGCAACAAAATTGATAAGCAACTTTCCATCAATTGCAACAATTGGACAGAGTGTTTATGCTTCCTTGGCTAAAGCACTGAGATGCTAACATCAGGGTGTACGGAAACACTTAATCTTCCAACAATTATTATAAATGGTGATGACTTATGTTGTTTACGCGCACCTACCCTCTGCGCTTAGTCATAATACTGCCGTTCTCTTTTTTATTTTTTATTGGTGCGGCGGCATTTTCCGTTATCTCTTATCAGAATAGCCAAACACTGGCGCGTTCCATGGGGCAGAATTTTGCCCGTGAGTTGTCACAGCGTATAGAGCAATATGTGAGCCATCTGACTAAGGTGATGCCAGAAATCACTGACGCCAATGCCACGCAGGTACTCAATGGCAATCTTTCTATCGCGCAGCCCCAACAGAACACCCCCTGGTTACTGAGTCAGCTACGCCAGAGTGAACAGCTAAGTTTTGTCAGTATGGCGTTTCCCGACGGACGCTACATTGCAGCCGCTCGGCCCCCTAACAGTCCTGAACATATCGAAATCGCCAGTAATATCTTCAATCCAGAGCATCACCTTATCGGCTATATGCTTGACAGCAGCGATCATCTGGGCCAAGCCATTGAGCAGGTTAAAGTCAGCTATGATCCACGGCAGCGTCCCTTTATGCAGTGGGCTTTGGCTAATCCGCAACTGCCTTGTTGGGGCGAAATCTATCGCTATGTACAAAGTGAGGTGTATGGCATCAGTCTGTCAAAAGCGGTGCTTGATGCACAGGGGAATGTCATTGCCGTGGTGGCGGCAGATATTGCCTTAAACCGGCTTAACCAGTTTATGGAAAAGCTCAACATTGGCTACGGTGGTCTGGCGTTTTTACTGGAGCAGCAGAGCGGCAAGCTGATCGCGTCTTCGAATATTCAGCGCATTCCGGTAAAAGCTGCCGATGGCAACCGCTTCTTGTTGAAACAGCATCCAATCCCATTACTGCGTAATCTGTCGATTTCACAACAAGATAATCTGGTAGATTCACACGTGATTGCCGACGGGAAGCACTACTTATTAGAAGTTAAGCAGATAAAGCTCGGTGAGCAACAAAGCTGGCAATTGGTGGTATTGCTACCCGTCGATCAAATCGCAGCCCCCATCATGCAACAAGTCAAAGTTACACTGTTTATCACGTTGCTGTTATTGCTGTTACTGATCTTTATCGGCGCTCAGCTTGCCCGAAAGATTGCCCGCCCGATTGAAAATATCGCGCAGATCGCTAGTAACAACGAACTGCAGAAACTGACGGAAAATCCCAGTAAACACCACCAGTATGTGGAAGTCAGCCACCTTGCAACCAGTCTGGCTACGCTGGCAAAAGCGCAACTGGATTCAATCCATACACTTGAACAACAAGTATCGAAACGCACCCTTGAATTGCAAAAAGCCAACCAACGGCTGACCACCTTATCTGAGCAAGATGCTTTAACCGGTATTGCCAATCGCCGCGTTTTCGATCGATGCCTTGTCAGTGAATGGCAACAAGCGATTGCTGAAAACAGCCCGTTGAGTGTGATTGTGTGCGATATCGATCATTTTAAATCATTTAACGATTATTACGGCCATCAGGCTGGCGATAAAGCGCTGCAAGCCGTAGCGCAACATCTGCAGGCTCATGTACGACATAGCAGTGACTTACTTGCCAGATATGGCGGTGAAGAATTTGCTTTGATTTTGCCAAATACTGATGCTGCACAGGCAGCGAAAATCGCCGAGAATTTGCGCCAAAGCCTGTTTGCTGCCGCGATTCCGCGAGCAGATCTGGCCCCCTGGGTGATCTCATTGAGTCTGGGTTACGCCAGTACCTATCCGCAAGAGAGTCAGAAAGTCGAAGAACTGGTACGGCGAGCAGATAAACAGTTGTATGTCGCTAAAGCCAACGGGAGAAATCAGGTCCAACCGGCAAGTACCACCATTGTCTAGCTCGTGGCACGTTGCCTTGAGGCACGAGTACACGCGGCACGTTGGCAATGAATGGATATCGACCGGTTAAGCCAGCCGATATCCAGAGTTATCAGGCCTTTTTCACAAACTCGGATTTGAGCTGCATTGCGCCGATACCATCGATCTTGCAATCAATATTATGATCGCCCTCAACCAGCCGGATATTTTTCACTTTCGTGCCCACTTTGACCACCAGTGAGCTGCCTTTCACTTTTAAATCTTTAATCACAGTGACAGTATCACCATCGCTTAACTGCGCACCATTGGCATCCTTGACCACCAGCCCGTCGTCCTGTTCAACCACTTCTCCCGCTATCCATTCATGACCACACTCGGGACACACCAAAGTGCTGCCATCTTCATAGGTATAGCTGGAATTACAACTTGGACAATTTGGTAAATCACTCATTAATCAGTTCTCTATGTCACTGGTAGCTAACAAAAAATAGACACCAACCACTGCTAAAATGGCTACCATTGCAGTATTTTATTTTTTGGCATCATAAAGTTAAGTGAGCATTTTACAATTAATGGTGCAGATTTAGCAAAAGCACATAATAAACACGATTTAGCGCACATAATTCGCCTTATTGAGGCAATGTTTAACAAGTTGATGTGACCACTGCATTATAAATGAGCGCAATGTATTGCCCGAATTCATTATAAAATGGTCGCTAATTTATTGATTAAATACCATTAGCGACCTTTTCAGACAGTGATCAGCCGTGACTCATGATTTTAGGGTTACGCTCTTTTTTGCAGTGACATCCACTTGTAACGAGAACACATCAGGCCGCGCATAGTGCCCCACTACATCAAAATCGTAGCGAGACTTAGTGATTTGCGACATATCAATCTCCACCGACAATAGCCCTTCTTCCCCATACATTGGTCCCGCCAAGATGTTGCCAAGTGGGTCAACAATCATGCTTCCGCCTTTTATAAAGGGACGACTGGGATCCCAGCCCTCAGCAGAGCGGCCGGTTTGCTCTGGTGAACCTTGAACCTGAACGGCACTAATCACAAAACAACGCCCTTCGTGGGCGATATGACGCATACTGCATTGCCAAATTTCACGCTCGTCTACCGTTGGTGCACACCAAATATCAATTCCCTGAGCGTACATTGCCATACGCAATAATGGCATATGGTTTTCCCAGCAAATAGCACTACCAATCTTAGCAAACCCGGTATCCACCGTTGATAACATCGAACCATCGCCTTGCCCCCAAATCAAACGCTCGGTGCCTGTTGGCATGAGTTTACGATGTTTGCCCACTAATCCATGGCTGGGAGTAATATGGAGAGAAGTGCAGTATAAGGTTGACCCTGCTCGCTCAATCACACCGATAACAATAGAACATTGTGTGCGTTGCGAAAGCGCGACGAGTTCATCGGTTTCCTCTCCAGGAACAGTGACCGCATTGTCGTAATAGCGCTCATAAGCTTCACGCCCGGCATCAAGACGATAACCTAAATATGTCCCAAAGGTCTCGCCCTTAGGATATCCCCCAAGCAATGCTTCCGGCATTACCACAAGTTCTGATTTAGATTGGATAATTTCGTTTTCGTAAGATAGGATCGACTGCAAAGTCTCTTGCTTCCCCGACTCCTTTGCGCCAATCTGCAGTGCTGAAACAATATGTTTAGTCATAGAACGATTCTCGACAGATAGTTGATGTCTGCATAGACTCAGCGATACACGCTGGAGAGGGAATAGCGATTGGTTTCTATCGAGTATGAATAAAAATGATAATGGCCACTTCGACTTAAATCTGCTTAAAGTCTTTGTGGCGCTATACGAAGAAGGCAGTGCCAGCCGCGCAGCGGTGAGGCTCGCCGTCACTCAATCTGCGGTCAGTGCTGCACTAAAGAGATTGAGAATAATCTACGATGATCAATTGTTTATCCGTAATAGCCAGGGCCTGCAACCTACCAGCAAAGCACATGCGATTAAACCGATTATCGCGGATTCATTGGATAACTTTGTTTCAACGTTAAATCATTTATCCGATAGCCAACTCAAGTATGCGAACCAATCAATTATGATAGGTTTGTCTGATGATTTTGAATTATTCATCGGTTCGACGCTGGCGGAAAAAATTAAATCCAAGTTTCCACGACTAAAGGTCGTGTTCCGGCAGACCAACAGTCAGAAAGTGGTCAATGCCCTCGTGGAGCGCGAAATCGATATCGCAATCACCTCCACTTACTTACGTTCCTCCACAATACAAAGCGATCTGATGAAATATGGCAATTATTCATGTCTTATCAGTCGCGATTTCGTGCTCCCGGAAACCGAGAAGACGCTCAACCTTGAAACCTATTTAGCGTCTGACCACGTTCTTGTTTCGGGCGATGGTCTAACAGGCTCTGTCGATGAGTTGCTTTCCAGAAACGGGCAAAAACGCAATGTGGCCATGGCAACCACTCATTTTTCTGCCTTACCATTTTTACTACAAGGCCCCAAAACACTAGCGACGATCCCCAGCCACGCAGCGCAGGCGATCAGTCAGGTGTGCGGATTGGTTAACCTGCCATGCCCGCTCAAGTTTGATGATTATCCTGTCTCAGTCAGCTGGCATAAAATACGTGCCAAAGACAGCCTAATTCTGGAAATCATCACCTTGGTCAAAGAATGCTTTAGTGAGTCGAATTTGCAGCAACATTTTGATGTGAATTGAATTCTTTGACAAAAGCTTGCTAGAACTCAGGCGGCATAAGACAGATTTCAGACGAACAAAATTAGGGGACGAAACTGATAGTGTTAACGAGTCCGGCAGCCGTCATGGTTTTGTGACCGGCACTTTTACGACAACACCCGGCACCACCTCTATGGTTGCATTGAAGGTCGAGAGTCTTGAATTCAGCGATGGTTTTACATTTGTTACAAAGCGAATCGTTTCCACTTGAGGTTAATGTTACTCAGCGGTAAATTATCGGCGCAATTAATCATCTTCTTTCGTATTTCAAATCTAACAGCCTCTTTCGCGGGAATGTATCATGATGCGCGGTAATTATCGTGTAGTCTGGTTCGGTAAAATCTTGGTGCCAAGCCAAAGTGTTATTTATCGACGCCTGCGATTATTAACGACAATGCGTCCTCTATTCATCAGTAACGCTTGGCACAAGAGTCTTGAAATCACCTGAGTAATCTCTCCTGTAAATAGACGTTTTTAGCGAAATCGCTTGAGTCGTCAACGCTCGTCAAAACTAGCGCTTTCGACGCAACCGCAGATTTTACTGCGGTATTTTTAGTGTTTATTGGGTTATGGGATTTCTATGTTTGGTAAAATTGTGGTGATGTCTTTATCACTAGTTGTCTGCGCCTGTACTTCGATGGTAGATGACTTAGAAAATCGTGTGCAGCAAAAACTTCAGCAAATGCTGGCGGAAAAATTTGCAGAACGGCTAACGGATGGCATTGATGTAGTTGTCAGCGAATTAGCGAAAAGCGGTGGTTATCTCAATGATCCATTAGTACGCATTTTGCTACCGCCCCCGCTAGGGATTATTGCGGGAGTGGCCAGTGAACTTCAGAAAAATCCTGACGCGGATTTATTACAAACGCTGATGAATCAGGCGGCCGAGCATGCGATCCCTGTGGCCGGCCCAATATTAAAAAATCTTATCACCCATATGGATGAACCCACTTTAGAAGGGGTTCTTCATGCTGGTAACCAAGGTGCAAGTCAATACTTGAAACAACATGCGGGTGACATGGTGCAGACAGCGTTATTGCCAGCCATCACAGCAGAACTCAATGCAAATGGCGCAGTAGAGCTTTACGGAAAGTTGTTGGACATTAAAAGCAAGGCCGATAGCATTACCGCAACCGCAAACGATGTACAACAGACGCTGGAGACTGCCCAGCAACTGCAAGCAGAGCCTGAAAATATAGCCAAAGAACAACTTGCACAGTATGTCGCTGAGCAGGCTATGGGAGGGATGTTCCGTAAGATTGCTCAGCAGGAACTCAGTATTCGCCAAAATCTACAACAGCCTATGCTGTGATCACACATAGAGCCTGAGCACGCTATGACTTCACCATCGCGAACTTACCGATAGTACATGGCCTGCATTCGAGGTGTGAACGCCGCCGAACTAAAGTTACCCGACAGCCAACATTAAAAAAGCGAGCCATTAGGCTCGCTTTTTCATCAGATAATTACTGATAGCACCGGCTATTACAGGTACTCAGACATAGGAACACAAGCGCAGAACAGATTACGGTCGCCATACACGTCATCAATACGATTAACGGTAGGCCAGAACTTGTTGGCACGCACGGCGTCACATGGGAACACTGCCAGCTCACGGCTGTAAGGCCGTTCATCAAAGGCTGGGTCCATGATATCGGCCAGGGTGTGCGGAGCGTTGTGCAGCGGGTTATTATCCGCTGGCCAGTCACCGGCTTCCACTTTGGCGATTTCGCTACGGATAGCCACCATAGCATTGATAAAGCGATCCAGTTCCACTTTTGATTCGGACTCAGTCGGCTCGATCATCAGGGTGCCAGCTACCGGGAAGCTCATGGTCGGCGCATGGAAACCATAGTCATTCAGACGTTTGGCAATATCCATTTCAGTCACACCGGAAGCTTCCTTGAGAGGACGCAGATCGATGATACATTCGTGTGCCACGCGATCATTACGGCCACGGTACAGCACTGGATAATGTTCAGACAGCTTCTTCGCCAGATAGTTAGCGTTCAGCATGGCATTCTGCGTGGATAACCGCAGTCCTTTAGCACCCAACAGTTTGATGTACATCCAGCTGATGGGCAGGATGCCAGCGCTACCGTATTGAGCGGCCGCAACGGCCCCGTTGTTGTCACTGGCTTTACCCAATTTCACTACGCTGTGACCAGCGACGAACGGTGCCAGATGTGCTTTGACACCGATAGGGCCCATACCTGGACCACCACCGCCATGCGGGATAGCAAAGGTTTTATGCAGGTTGAGGTGTGACACGTCAGCGCCAATAAATCCGGGTGAGGTAATCCCCACCTGTGCGTTCATATTGGCACCGTCGAGGTACACCTGACCACCGTGCTGATGGATGACATCGCAGATATCGCGAATAGTTTCTTCATACACACCGTGAGTCGATGGGTAAGTGATCATGATGCAGGACAGATTCGCTGCCATATCACTGGCTTTGGCGCGCAGATCATCCATATCCACGTTACCCAATTTGTCACATTCCACGACCACGACCTGCATGCCCGCCATGTGGGCGGATGCGGGGTTGGTACCATGAGCCGACTGTGGGATCAGACACACGTTCCGGTGTGCATCGCCACGAGATTGGTGATAGCGGCGAATTGCCAGCAGACCTGCGTATTCGCCTTGGGCACCCGAGTTTGGCTGCATACATACCGCATCATACCCGGTGATTTCTACCAGCCAGTCACTCAGATTCTGGACCAGTTCATGATAACCCTCGGCCTGATCCTGCGGGCAGAATGGATGCAGGTTAGCAAATTCCGGCCAGCTGATCGGTTGCATTTCCACTGCGGCGTTGAGCTTCATGGTGCAAGAACCAAGGGAAATCATCGAATGGTTCAACGCCAGATCTTTGTTTTCCAGGTGCTTGATATAACGCATCATCTCGGTTTCGCTGTGATAGCGATTAAACACCGGGTGACTGAGGATGGCATCATCACTCAGCAGTGCCGCAGGAATCGAGTTGCTGCCAGCTGCCACAATTGCGGCATCTAGTGCGGTGATATCCAGCCCATGAGCCGCACCGAGGATGATATCAAACAGTGTAGCGACATCGGCGCGAGTGGTCGTTTCATCTAGGCTCACACCCAGTGCACCATCAGCGTCGATACGCAGGTTGCTTTGTGCCGCCAGCGCCCGAGCCACAACCGCCTCTTTGTCAGCCACGCGGAAAGTCAGGGTATCGAACCAGGTGTTGTTCAGCAGTGATACGCCTTTCGCTTTCAATCCGGCAGCCAGAATATCGGTCAGACGGTGAATACGGTTAGCGATGGTTTTCAAGCCATCCGGACCATGGTACACAGCGTAAAAAGATGCCATGTTCGCCAGCAGGATCTGTGCAGTACAGATATTGGAATTGGCTTTTTCACGGCGAATATGCTGTTCACGGGTCTGCATCGCCATACGCAATGCTACATTGCCACGAGTATCTTTGGATACGCCGATGATACGGCCAGGCATAGAGCGTTTGTGTTCGTCTTTAGTGACAAAATACGCGGCGTGTGGACCACCATAACCCATCGGTACACCAAAGCGTTGGGTGTTACCAAAGGCAATATCTGCGCCCATGCTGCCAGGAGACTTCAGCAGTACCAGCGACATAATGTCGGCAGCGACGGTAACGACGGCTTTCTGTTCGTGCAGTTTGGCAAACAGCTCGGTGTAATCACGAATAGCACCCTGTTTGTTGCTGTACTGAAACAGTGCACCAAAAATTTCGTGGTTGACGGCTTCATCAGCCGGGCCGACCAGCACTTCAAAACCAAAACATTCGGCACGGGTTTTCACCACGTCGATAGTCTGTGGAAATACATCATCCGCCACATAGAAGATATTGGCTTTTTTGGCTTTGGACACACGTTTAGCCATTGCCATGGCTTCGGCAGCGGCGGTGGCTTCATCCAGCAGAGAGGCTGATGCCAGATCCAGGCCGGTTAAATCCATCGACAGTTGCTGGAAGTTAAGGATAGCTTCCAGACGACCCTGGGCAATTTCAGGCTGATAAGGCGTGTAAGCGGTGTACCAGCCGGGATTCTCCAGCACATTGCGCTGGATAACTGCCGGTACCTCAGTACCGTAATAGCCCATTCCGATATAACTTTTGAAAACTTTGTTCTTGGCGGCAATCTGCTTGATGGACTCAGTCCCGGTGGCTTCGCCACAGGAGTCATCAAGTGCCAGTTCCCGATTCAGACGAATCGACCCCGGAACTATCTGCGCGGTCAAATCGTCCAGAGATTCGGCACCGACATAATCCAGCATCTGCTGTTGCTGGGTCTCATCGGAGCCAATATGGCGGCGGATAAAGAGATCGTGCTGCTCTAGCTGAGTGAGGGTTTGCTTGGTCATGATTAACCTTAGTTTCTGTAATCGCCGATATGCAGCCGTAGGGTGGCGCTGTATCGGTCTCTTTTTAAAACGCACGAAGCCCTGTTAAAGGGCTTCGTTGACAGCAACGATTATTCTTCGTCGATGACAGCCTGATAGGCTTCTGCGTCCAACAGGTTGTCCAGTTCGGACTCATCTGAAGGCTTAATGCGGAAGAACCAGCCATCACCGTAAGCATCGCTGTTAACCAGTTCAGGGCTGTCTTCCAGCGCTTCGTTAACCGCAATCACTTCACCTGACAGCGGCGCGTAGATGTCAGATGCGGCTTTTACAGATTCAGCCACGGCGCAATCATCTCCGGCGTCCAGGCTGTCACCCACGTCTGGCAGTTCTACAAATACCATATCGCCCAGCAGTTCCTGTGCGTGTTCAGTGATACCGATGGTGTAGCTGCCATCAGCTTCCTGGCGTACCCACTCGTGAGAGGATGTGTACAGTAATTCGTTAGGAATATCGCTCATTCTTATTGTTCCTTTCCCGTGTTTCAGAATGCTTGTTTGCCGTTGCGCACAAAGCTGGGCGCAATCACTTTGACTGCTACGCGTTTCTTGCGCATTTCCACCTCGGCCGACTCCCCGATTGAAGCGGGAACCCGTGCCATTGCAATAGAATAGCCTAATGTGGGCGAGAAGGAACCACTGGTGATCACGCCCTGCTGCTCGTTGCCTTCAGCATCGGTGAAGAACACCGGCATGTCGTGACGCAGTACGCCCTTTTCTTCCATCACCAGACCCACCAATTTATCGCTGCCCTGTGCTTTTATAGCCGTCAATGCAGCGCGACCAATAAAGTCACGGTCTGTAGGTTCCCAGGCGATGGTCCAGCCCATATTGGCGGCCAGCGGATTAATGGTTTCGTCCATATCCTGACCGTAAAGATTCATCCCGGCTTCCAGACGCAGAGTATCTCGCGCACCCAGACCACAAGGTGCAACTCCGGCATCCTTCAATGCCTGCCACAATGCTTCGGCTTCACTTTCCGGTACCATGATTTCATAACCAGCTTCACCGGTATAACCGGTGGTGGCGATAAACAGGCTTTCCGCCTGAACGCCAAAGAAAGGTTTCATGCCTTCAACCGCCGATTTTTGGACATCACTGAAAACCGTGGCCGCTTTGGCTTTGGCATTCGGCCCTTGCACGGCAATCATCGCTAGCTGTGGCTGCTCGGTGATGGCAACCGCGAAGGCTTTGGCCTGGGCATTAATCCATGCCAGGTCTTTTTCACGAGTAGCGGAGTTCACCACCACTCGATAATAGGTGTCGCTCAGGTAATAAGTGATCAGGTCATCAATCACCCCGGCCTGTTCGTTCAGCATGCCGCTGTACAAGGCTTTACCAGGTTGTTTCAGTTTGGCCACATCATTGGCCAGCAAATAACGCAAAAAGTCACGGGCACCATTGCCAGTTACGTCTACCACAGTCATGTGGGAAACATCGAACATACCAGCGTCTTTACGAACAGCATGGTGTTCTTCAATCTGGGAACCATAGTGCAGAGGCATGTCCCAACCGTGAAAATCAACCATCTTGGCATTGCTTTCAAGATGCTTGTTAAAGAGTACAGTTTTATTAGCCATTGTTATCCCTTTCTGTCGGGGCCTTCAGGTATTTATCACACCTGACATCAGTTTGAAGTGCCGGAAAAGTATACCCCGCGTAATAAACATGTATACATGGGAAATTTCTAATCCGAAAGTTTCGGATTAGTTTTTTTAATCAAAATGCTGAATTTAATTCACGGTAAATTTGTGGCTGAAAAACAAAAAGCCCGGAAAAATCACGATTTCCGGGCTTTTTTAAGGAGTTACTGAAAAATTTCAGCGGGCGTTATCTACTCGACAAAGCGGTGGTAAGTTGAATTTTTGTCCCATGGCCTGTTGCATGAACACAGTTTTCACAGGAGCAGCACTATTCACGAGGTTAAGACCAATATCGCGCAGCGCCTTCTTAAGTGGATGACTGCCACTGAACAGCTGTTTCAGACCTTCCATCGCGCCAATCATCTGCATGGCATCGGCTTTACGCCAACGCTCCAACGGTCGCAGATTTTCATAAGCACCGATATCTTTCCCCGCGTCATGCAGCTTAGTAATGGTATCGATAATAGCGGCAGCATCGAGGAAACCCAGATTCACCCCCTGCCCCGCCAACGGGTGAATGGTGTGCGCCGCATCGCCAGCCAGTATGAGTCGATGCCGTGCAAAATGTCGCGAATAACGCATCCGCAGCGGAAAGCTCTGCCGCTCACTGGCAAGTTCACACAGACCCAATTTACCGTCAAAGGCGACGGTCAAGCGTTGACCGAACTGCGCTGGCGTTAACGCCAACAATTCGCTGACTTGCTCGGGCGGCAGTGACCACACAATAGAGCATAAATGTTCATCATAGAGTGGCAAAAACGCCAGCGGGCCATCGGCTGAGAATACCTGCCGCGCACAATGGCCATGAGGTAATTGGGTCCGGATGGTAGCCACAAGGGCATGATGATCATAATCCCAGAAAGTCTGAGGGATCTGGCACTGCTGCCGTACCCAAGAGTTGGCACCATCAGCCGCAACCACTAGCGTGGCCGAGAGACTGTCACCATTTTCTAATGTCAGCCAGGCTTCACGCTCGCCAAATGCCAGTCGTTGCAGACGGGTATTTTCCAGCAGCGTCAGCGTGTCCAACTCGGCGGCACGCTGCGCCAGAGCATAATGGATGGCATCGTTCTCGATAATAGCACCCAGGCTGTCAGCACTGAGCTGTTCCGCATCAAACTGAATTTGCCCTATGCCATCTTTGTCCCACACTTCCATCTGGCTGTATGGTGCCAGACGCGCGGTCGGCAAGTTACTCCAGGCGCCCAGATGCTCCAGTAATACCCGGCTGGCCTGATTAATGGCACTGACTCGCAACTTAGGCTCGCCACTGACCGCTGAGGCTGCCGAGGCATCTATCACTAACACAGATAATCCATCTTCGGCCAAACCGCACGCCGTCGCCAGCCCCACCATGCCACCACCGACAATAGCAACATCATAGCTTTGCGATTTAAACATCATCGGCTCCTTGCTAAAGCGTTACAGGTATCGCGGCCATGCCACCCCATCGCCCGATGTGCCACCGGCACCTTCAATGGCGGTATCCAAGACAGCAGCCGCAGCCCCAGATTGCGTCCGACCACCAGCGGCCAGTATTGGTTGGAGAAACCACGCACCAGGAATTCGATACTGTTGATAGTCTGTCGCCGATCAGTTTCACGACAGGCCAGATAATCATGAATAACCGATACACTGCCAACATCACCGTATTGTTGCAGCACTGGTTTCAGCACTGCCAGCAAACCGCTGATATCCCGGAGTCCAAGGTTAAAACCCTGACCGGCTATTGGATGCAGCGTCTGCGCCGCATTGCCCAGGTATACGGTGCGATGAAATGCTGGCCGTGACATATAACTCAGTGCCAATGGGTAACTGTAACGGCTACCGACAGCAGTAAATTGTCCGGCGCGGTTGCCAAATGCCTGCTGCAGCGCCTCGAGAAAGTCGCTATCCGTCAAGGTCAAGCGTTCGGTAATGGCAGCTTCTGGCATTGCCCATACCAGCGACAAGCGCGGTTTGCCATTGCTGTCAGCCATCGGCAATAAGGCAATCGGGCCGTGTTCGGTGAAGCGTTCCCAGGCCATGCCCTGATGTGGCCGATTGCTGGCAACATTGGCGATGATGGCACTTTGCCCAAACGCACTGATTTGCTGTGGTTGCTGCTGCAGTTGCCGCACCTTGGAGTTGGCACCATCGGCCGCTACCAACAACTTACAGTAGATTTTGTTACCGTTATTCAGTGTCAGCGTATGCCCCTGCACTTCGCTGTCGATACTGGCAAGCTGTGACGGACAAAAAACGGCAATATCGGTTTTCGCCAGCGCGGCAAACAGCACCTGTCCGACGCGTTCCAGTTCAACCACTTCACCCAAGGCATCAAGGTCAAAACTGCTGCTGTTAATTTCGGTCATACCAAAATGTCCACGATCGGACACATGGATATCACGGATAGGAGTACCGAGATTGGCCAGTTTCGGCCAGATGCCCATCTGCTGCAAAGCATGCCGGGAACCATGCGCGACGGCGATGGCGCGGGCATCAAAGCCGGACTGCCCTTGCCCAGGTTCATGGGCTTCAATCAAGGCTAGTTTTAGTGGCCGCTGCAGGGTTCGGCTCAAATTGCTCAATGCCAACGCCAACGAGGCGCCCACCATAGCGCCGCCGACAATGGCAATATCAACTTCAGTGGATTGCGGATTCATTCATCCCTCACTGGGCTGCCGCTAGCAGCCAGTATTAATGCAGAATACCTTTGTCCTGAGATTCAGCGTCTGATTGCTGATGTAATACAAATTCGGAATAACACAGGATGGCTGACATGCGTACAAATTCCAGCAACTCCTGGAAGGCCTGCTCACATTCATCATCTTCGCTGACATTAAGATCGACCTGAGTGATTTCGGCTAAATCTTTAATCACCTCACGCACATCTTCGGATGCCTGATTTAGTGCTGGCTGAGCGATGGCAATGCCGGTAAGAAAACTCTGAGTCCACAGAGACAAGGCTTCCAGGCGCGTCGCCAGGGCCTCTTCCTCTTCCGGCAACAGCAGGGTAAACCCAAATTCAGCATCTTGCAGACGATTAACGGTATCCTGCGCTAATTCCTGAATTAACCCGGTCAACTCTTGAGGCAGCGGCTGCCCATCGTTCATCAGCTCGAGTAAGGGCTGATGCCAGTCCTCTGACTGCACAGCGCCGCCACAGATAACACCCACCAGCGCACCGTGGACCTCGACCGGGTGTTGTCCGATCTCCGCACTGTCCAGCGCCGCCTGCAGACTGTCAATTCGCAATGAAGGGGGAGTAGCCATAACCAAATTGTCCAATAGATAAATACCTTGCCATGCTAACAGAACTGCAACTTAGCACCAAGTAGCGTGGGGAAATCTGCGGTCATTGACCGGTTTTGTGACGACTGTTCAGGGAATCAGCAATCGCGCCACAAAGGCAGCAAACTGTAGCCAGGGCAACTTGCACTTTACAGACGAGGCTTATATAGTCCGCCTCAAGAGCCGTCTAAAAGGAAACGTGCGTAACATGAGTAACTGTGCCGTAGATATCGCCCTGTTGGGACGCACATACTCTATCGCCTGCCCGAAAGGACAAGAGCAAGCGTTGCAGGAAGTTGCCCGTAAACTGGAGCAGCAACTGGCACAGATCAAAGCGCGGACACCGACGCTCAGCCGAGAAGATATGGTGTTGATGGCGGCGCTCAACATAGGTCATGAACTCTATGTCGAGCAGCGAAAAAATCAGGATTACATGCAACAGATGGATGAACGCATTCGGCTGTTGCAACACACTCTTGAGCAAGCGCTGGTTGAGCGCAGCAACAGAGAAGACTAAACTAGGATTAAGGGCAAACGCCCACCCGAATTTGCTCCCTGGGGTGTACGATAGTCGGTAATGTCCCTGTGCCGATATTTTTGAAAATAGGGCTACTTTCTTACTGACATTGCGCATGCTCGGCTTGACCGAGAAGCCTTAGGAGGTAACCAGCAGCCCGCCTTGAACTGTTAGGTTCAAGGGCTTACACCGACACCGGCATCGCCGGGGAGCATCCTAAATTTGGCGCCTATGACCCTTTTGCAAGCGGCAACGTCTCCCAACCACCATGCGCAGCGTAATGACCTATGGTCAGCGCGTGATGAGGCTTGCCTGCTGCTCAGACGCCAGATCCGTAAACAGCGCCGCGAACTGTCTGAGGCATTTCAGCAACAAGCCGCTTCCGCTGCGCAAGCGCGACTGGTTGCGCTGTTAGAGCAGTTGCAGACGACCGGACAAAAAATCAACACACTATCGCTGTATTTCAGTTGCGATGGTGAACTTAATACCCGCCCATTATTTGAAACTTTATGGCAGCGCGATATCCAGACCTGTTTGCCCGTATTACACCCCTTCACCCCCGGTAATCTGCTGTTTCTGCATTACCACGCCGATTCACCGATGACGTTTAATCGCTTTGGTATTCCCGAGCCTAAGCTGGAAACTCGCAGAATTGTACTGCCGGCACAATTGGATCTAATCCTTACACCATTGGTGGCGTTTGACGCTCAAGGTAATCGCATGGGCATGGGCGGTGGCTATTATGATCGCACCTTGGCCAATCCGCAGGTAACAGCACTGGCAGTTGGATACGCCCATGACTGTCAACAAGCAGAAAGCCTGCCGTTAGCCCCATGGGACAAACCGCTCCCGGTCATCATCACGCCTTCCCAAACCCTCGACAATCGCTAGTCCACTTTTGATTAATTGCTGAACCGCGTATTTAAGGATAAGCTGAAAAAGTGTCACAGATCACATTCTTGCCTATTATTTGACTGTGATTAAATCATTAACCAATGGAGAGGTTTTTTATGATCAAAAAAGCAATTGTTACCTTCGGTCTGGCATCACTGCTCTGTTCCGCTGCAACGATGGCGGCAGAAGCTGAAGTCAGCGTGTCCCTGCTCTCCGATAAAGGTGATACCCCCGTAGGTACGGTAACCCTGAGCGACTCTGCATATGGGCTGGTACTGACACCGAATCTGCACGGACTAACACCCGGGGTACATGGTTTCCATATTCATGCCAACGGCAGCTGTGGCCCGGCAACCAAAGATGGCAAAACTGTCCTGGGTGGCGCGGCTGGCGGTCACTTTGATCCGGATAAAACCGGTAAACATGGCTATCCATGGACAGACGGCAATCACAAAGGCGATTTACCACCGCTCTTTGTGACCGACGATGGCAATGCAATTGTGCCAGTGCTGGCGCCTCGCTTGAAAGTCGCCGACGTTAAAGGTCATGCGTTGATGATCCACGCGGGTGGAGACAACTTCTCCGACATGCCGAAAGCGTTGGGTGGCGGCGGGGCTCGTATGGCCTGCGGCGTAATCGAGTAACATCGACTGCGCATAAAAAGACGCTGCATTGGCAGCGTTTTTTATGCGCTATCTGAGGAATTATTTAGCACGAAACTTTGCTCGTATCCGGCTTAGCAAGGTTATCACGATCAACCCTATGGCCCCCGCGATCAGGCCATAGATAATCTGTAGCAACAATGGCAACAGATGCGATAATAGACTGCCGACGTTGGCAATTTCAGCAGCGGCTTCTGCCAGGTGATGTTCCAATGCCGCCAATGGCGCAATGCCGTGAGCCAGGATGCCGCCCCCCACCAAAAACATTGCAATGGTGCCAATAACCGTCAACAACTTCATCAGCTTTGGTGCGGCACTCACCAAAGTCACCCCCACACGCCGTAACAGCGACCTAAAGGCTGAATGCCCTTTGCGACGACTGAGATAAAGCCCTACATCATCTAACTTAACAATGGCAGCGACGACCCCATACACTCCCGCCGTCATCACGACCGCAATAACTACCAGCGTCGCCAGTTGGGTAAAAAACACTTTATCGGCCACGATGCCCAGTGTCAGTACGATGATCTCCGCAGACAGCACAAAATCAGTACGGATTGCCCCTTTCACTTTTCGCGCTTCCCATGCCTGCAGATCTTTAATCTGTTCCAGCGCTTTGGCTGCCTTGGCTTCTTCGTCCGCACCGCTTTCAGCCGGATGTGTCAGCTTATGCCAGACCTTTTCAAAGCCCTCAAAGCTTAGAAACAAGCCCCCTAGCATCAACAATGGCAAAATTAACCAAGGCACTACGGCACTGATAAGCAGTGCTGCGGGAACCAGAATAGCCTTATTACGCAACGACCCTTTAGCGACAGCCCACACCACGGGTAATTCGCGATCAGCACTAAATCCGGTCACCTGTTGTGCGTTGAGCGCTAAATCATCACTCAGCATCCCAGCGGTTTTCTTGGCAGCAACTTTACTCATCACCGCCACGTCGTCAAGAATAGTGGCAATATCATCCAGCAGTGTCAGTAGTGTTGCACCAGCCATGTCAGCTCCCTGTTGGCGTTGTTTTTTATCAAAATAATCAGCTCATGTTACCCAAGGGCGGTTTGCAAATCAGTAAAAATCAGTATTAACGCGCAAAAGCTTCCGCAAAGCCGCGACAGACAGTTTATAATGGCGTCAGCAACATTCCCCTTTCAAATGGACTTTACACATGACCCAAGATGAACTTAAAAAAGCGGTCGGCTGGGCTGCGCTCAAATATGTCGAACCCGACAGCATTGTCGGTGTGGGCACCGGTTCTACCGTTAACCACTTTATCGATGCTCTGGCGACCATGAAAGCTGATATTGAAGGTGCGGTCTCCAGCTCTGAAGCTTCTGCTGCACGTCTGAAAGCGGCTGGTATCCCCGTGTTTGATCTGAATTCTGTCGATTCACTATCGGTTTATGTCGATGGTGCCGATGAGATCAACGGTCACAACGAAATGATCAAAGGCGGTGGCGCCGCATTGACCCGCGAAAAAATCGTTGCAGCAGTAGCGAAGAAGTTCGTGTGTATTGTCGATGAAAGCAAGCAGGTAGATATTCTAGGCGCGTTCCCATTACCGGTAGAAGTGATCCCGATGGCACGTTCCTATGTGGCGCGTGAACTGGTAAAACTGGGGGGAGATCCGGTATATCGCGAAGGGGTGATCACCGATAACGGTAATGTCATTCTGGATGTGTATAACCTGAAGATCCTTGATCCGAAGACACTGGAAAAGCAGATCAATAATATTGTCGGAGTGGTCACTGTCGGTCTGTTTGCCGCCCGGGGCGCAGACACGGTACTGGTAGGCACACAAAGTGGTGTTGTGACTAAAAACTAACCCACTACACTTTCGCACCGCATAGCAAAACAGCCACAATTTGTGGCTGTTTTTGTTGCAACACGACTCTGATAGTGGCGGCTGATTAGCGATAAAACACGGCCAGCCAGACAGTTAACTGTTCAGGCTCAGTCCAGCTAACGCGGTGACGACAATGCGCAGGAATATCCAGACTGTCACCACGGTTGAGAACCACTTCAGTGCCATCTTGATACTGAATGCGTCCAGCCCCTTGCAGCACCAGCACCCATTCATGTTCATCCTGATCGTACCACTGTCCTGTTGGCGTCACTTGCCCCTGTGACAAAATGCGCTCAATCCGTAAATTTGGACGCTGTAATATTGCATCAAACTGTTCGTTCAGCAGTTGCCCAGGGAGCCCGGCAAACAGGTTCACCGCAGCATCTCGGAACTACCAGAGGCCAGATCTGACTTGCTGATATCCATCACCCGATTATCAATCATCGTGATATAGCCGTTATCCGGATCCAGCATTAACTTCACGCTATATTTAAAAGGCCGCGGCTGAGTGTGTTCATCAAATACAACGTCCACATCGCAGTTATATTTGCTGCCTTTAAGCAATTCCTGCTGTAATTTGGCGAAACTTTGCTGGGCCTGAGGAGACAGCTCATATTGATAACGGGCACGTACCTCAGTCGTAAAAATCCAGCTTTTACGGATCGGCAGGATCTCTTTAGAGACCAGCTTCAACGGAAACTCCAGATGTTGTACCCCTTCAGCAGCTCGTACCTGAGCTTTTAATGTGATGTCCTTTAATTTTACGAAATCATCTACCACCAAACGGGCCCGGATCTGACTGGGATCCAGCGCGGCAAAATCCTGTTCATCAAAAGTGGCAAAATGGGTCAGGGTTGAAAAAGGAACGGCGGAACAGCCGGACAATAACAGCACAAACATCACAAGCAAATACTTCATTAACTTTAATCTCCTCGCAACGATCCGTCTTGGGATCGCACGGTCAACTCGCCCCTGAGACAATACACAGGATCTTGCGTGCGTTGTAAAGACGTAAACAAATTATTTACATGTTTTCTGTACTGTGAGGAATTATTGCTGAATTTTGTGGTCTCAGTCCGATTAACACGGTTAAAAAAGCGTCTTTATTGATCCGGATTAAATTTTTACAGCGGTTCCAACTGTTCGACTAACAACTGCAGCGAGATATTGCCCCGAAACTCATTGACATCGAGCTTATAAAGCAAGTGCACATGTTGAATTGTGGCATCAGGCCAGACGTTCAAATCGACGTTAAATGCAATTGCATCAGCCATCACCGAACCACACTCAGACTCCAACACCAGCTTGAGGTGTTTTTCGCCCACTAAGCGTTGCTGCAGAATCCGAAAATTACCGTCAAAAGTAGGTTCCGGAAATGCCTGTCCCCAAGGTCCGGCATCGCGCAGTAGCTGGGCAGTATCGAGCGTGAAATACTCAGTTGGTAATTCACCATCCGACCACAATTGCCCTTGCAGATCTTCCGCTGCCAGCAGTTCATGGACGGTAGCATCAAACGCATTGGCAAAATCACTGAACGCATGCTTGGGCAGCGTCATCCCCGCCGCCATCGCGTGACCACCAAATTTGATGATCATGCCTGGATGACGACTATTGATCAGTTCAAGCAAGTCACGCATATGCAGGCCGTTGATCGATCTCGCCGACCCCTTTATTTCGCTGTCTGAGGCTTCAGCAAACGCGATAACCGGCCGGTGATATCGGTCCTTGATGCGCGAGGCCAGAATGCCGATAACCCCTTGATGCCAATCCGGTTGATAAAGCGCAATCCCCCAGGGCAACTGCTGTTCCGCGAAATCCAGCGTACGTATATATTGCAGTGCTTCTTGTTGCATGCCGGCTTCCAGCTCGCGGCGTTCGGCGTTAAGACCATCCAGTTCAGCAGCCATCCGTCGTGCCTGATACAAGTCGTCACACAATAGCGTTTCTACACCGAGCGCCATGTCATCGAGGCGTCCGGCGGCGTTCAGTCTGGGGCCAACAGCAAAACCAAAATCTGCCGCCACTAATCGTTGTGGCTCGCGCCGAGCCACTTCCAGTAAGGCAGTGATCCCGGGACGACACTGCCCCGCGCGCACGCGTTTTATACCCGCTTCAACCATAATGCGATTATTGGTATCCAGAGCCACCACATCGGCAACAGTCCCCAGAGCGACCAGATCCAACAGTTGTCCAAGATTTGGAATTGCTAGACCGTTTGCGGCGAAATAGTCGCGGCCGCGAAGTTCTGCCCGCAGCGCCGTCATCAGATAGAAGGCCACCCCAACGCCCGCAATCGATTTGGAGGCGAACGTGCAACCGGGTTGATTAGGGTTAACGATGGCATCGGCATCGGGTAATTGCCGCCCAGGCAGATGATGGTCGGTGATAATCACGGTCATACCGGCTGCTTTTGCCGCGGCTACGCCGTCAATGGATGAAATACCGTTATCCACCGTCACTAGCACTTGTGCGTGCTGACGCGCAGCGACTGCAACGATCTCGGGGCTCAAGCCATAACCATAATCAAAACGATTGGGGATCAGAAAACTGCACCGCTGAGCGCCCATCATACGTAACGCTAATAAACAGACACTGGTAGACGTCGCACCGTCAGCATCGAAATCGCCCACAATCACGACATGTTGCTGTTGTATTATGGCCCCCGCTAACAGCGTTGCCGCCTGCGACAACCCCAGCATGGTTTCGGGGCGTAACATGCGGGTCAGCGTCAACTCACAATCGTCAGCCGCCAGCCCGCGACTGGCGTAAATCTGCTTGAGTAATGGAGGTAAATGGGCGGGTAAATGGCTGTCATCCACCCTCGGACGACGTACAATTTTCTGATTCACTGCGACTTCGCTGTCTTAAAAATGCTGCTGGCACGATAACAAAAAGGCGAGCATTTGGCTCGCCTTTTTGAGGGTATTCGCACGGTTGTTAGTGCATCTCGATACTTTGCAACAACTGCTTTGGCGGCAGGTAACCCGGCACCATAGTACCATCACTGAGGATCATGGATGGGGTGCCATTCACGCCCATCTGCTCGCCCAGTTGATACTGGCTAGCGATATCGGCATCGCATTTGGCAAGCAGCACCTTTTTGCCAACTTCGGCATCATTCATCGCTTGTTTCGGATCTTTAGAACACCATACCGATTCCATCTCATCAGCAACTGCGGAAGGTACGCCCTGACGTGGATAAGCCAGATAGCGGATGGTAATGCCTAAGTCGTTATACTGCTCCATTTGGCTATGCAGCTTACGGCAATAACCACAAGTGACATCAGTAAATACGGTTACCACATGCTTTTCATTCTTGGCTTTGTAAACCAGCATCTTGCTCTCAAACGGCTTCAACATCTCCAACCGTGGGCCAGCCATTGCCGCTTCGGTGAGATCTTCCATGTCGTTGTTCACATCGTAGATATTGCCATGAAACAATTTGCTGCCATCTTCGGTTACGTACAGTACGCCGTGACTGGTAATGGCCTGTAGCAGACCAGGAATGGGTGCCGCTGAAAGTGACTGGATCTTGATCCCCAGCACTTTAGTTAATCGTTGTTTTAATTGCGCGTTCTGATCAGAGGAAGCGGCATGCACTAAGGGCGTAACGGCTAACGCCAAACACAGTGTAAGAGTACGGGTTAACTTCATGGAAATTCCTTGGTTAGGGTCTGCATAACAGCTGATATCAATTCAGACCTGTTCAGAAGTTGAAAGTTACAGCCAAGTGCCTAAGAAAGCAAATCCATTACCCCCGTGGGTGATGCGCAGCATGCAAGGCTTGCAAACGGGCATTGGCTACATGGGTATAAATCTGCGTGGTTGATAGAGAGCTATGCCCTAACAGCAGTTGAACCACCCTTAAATCAGCGCCATGATTGAGTAAATGTGTTGCAAATGCGTGGCGCAGCGTATGAGGAGACAAGGCTTTGCTGATCCCTGCACGCTGTGCATACAATTTAATGCGATACCAGAAGGTTTGACGAGTCATCATGCGCCCCCGACTTGACGGAAACACCACATCACTTTGCCCGTACTCCAGCAGCGCTGGCCGATTTTCACGTAAATAACGCTCCACCTCAGTGATCGCCAGCTCGCCCATTGGTACTAAGCGCTCCTTACCGCCTTTACCGGTGATCCGCACCAGTCCCTGACGTAAACTCACCTGCTCCAGAGTCAGGCCCACCAGTTCACTCACCCGTAATCCGGTGGCATACAGCAACTCCAGCATCGCCTTATCTCGCCCTTCTACGGTATCGGCAGCGTCAGGCTCAGCCAGCAGCGCATCGACATCGGCTTCACTCAGTGTATCCGGTAATTTTCGCGGTAATTTGGGGGAAGCGATCAACGCCAGCGGATCTTCACTGATCAATTGACGCGTCAGCAGAAAGCCATAAAAACGTCTGAGACTACTGAGTAGGCGGGCACTGGAAGTACTGGCGACCCCCTGGTCGAAACGCAAGCCAAGGTAATCTTGAATGGCCTCGCGCCCAACATATGGCAAGGACAGCTGCCGTAGTTGCAGATACTGATCAAAGTGCTGCAGATCGCTGCGATAAGCGCTAAGGGTATTATCACTGAGTCCCTTCACGGACCATAAATCATCCAGAAAAGCTTCAATCAGCGGTTCTGGACGATAGCATTGCGCAAGCGCCATGAATTCATAAATCCTCTATGCAGTAACGGCTTACAGCATAACGCCGCTACCGCACAGATGCCATATCAGGCAGCAATCGGCGCTTTCTTACCGACGAAGAAACAGGCAACCACAACAATCATGGTGGGAACCAGCCATGCCATTCCCTGATCATACAGCGGCATTTTAGAGAGCACCGGCGAGACATTTTCAACGAAATGGACCAATGCGGTAGTCACCGCGCTTTCAGATTTGACATCGAAAGATGCTAATGAGGCCGCGGCGACTTTCAAACCATCAAAAATACCGAAGAACAGCGCGACAGTTAATGCGGCGCGATGTGCCAGACGAGGATTACGGAACCAATTATGCACAAAGGTTACCAGTACCAGTGCAATCGCCACTGGATACACCATCATCAACACTGGAATACTGATGGAGATTAATTGACTCAGTCCGACGTTAGCCACAACCGCACAGACCACACTCAGCAACACCACCAACATCCGATAGGTCACCCCGGGGATCATCGTGCCGAAAAAATCGGAACAGGCACTGACCAACCCGACCGCAGTGGTCAGGCATGCCAGACTCACTACCACAGACAGTGCGATAGTACCAGCATAACCAAATTGATGAGTGACGTAGTTCGTCAGGATCTGCCCACCATTCGCAGTACCTTTTGCCAAATCACCCGCGGTAGCCCCCAGAATAAACAGCGAAACGTAGACAAACGCCAATCCTGCGGCGGCAATAAAGGCGGCACGCACCAGATACTTGGTTTGCAATGTGGTGTCATGAATATCTTTTTGTCGAAGCAGATCAATAATTAACACCCCAAACATCAGCGACGCTAAGGTATCCATAGTGTTATAGCCTTCGACAATACCTTTACTCAGCGGATGAGCCAGATAATCACCAGTGGCCTCTGGCATTGGATTACCGATAAAACTGACAACCGACAAAGCCAACGCAATCAGTAGCAGAATGAGGATAGGCGTCAGCACCTTGCCCACACTGTCCATCAATCGCCCCGGGAAAGCGGCCAGCAGCATGACGACGGTGAAAAATCCAGCGGTGAAATAGAGTTGCGCTTTGTTAAGAACCAGCCCGGCAATAGTGATAGTGCTGTCCACATCCGATAGAAATGGCCGTGCGCCAATTTCAAATGCCACCAGACTGGTGCGCGGGGCAGCGAATGCGGGGCCGATAATGATATATATTGCTGAGGCAAATATCGTAGCCGCAGTAGCGGGCAACATATGCATCACCTGCCCTTTCGCCTTCGCAACGGCAATCAGTCCTGCAAGTGGTAAGCCAACTGCCGTGATCAAAAATCCCAGCATGGCGGTGTAACTATGATCCCCCGCCTGATAGCCAGCGAATGGTGGGAAAATCAGGTTACCTGCCCCTAAAAAGAAAGCAAAGGTCATAAAACCTAAGCCCAGGGTATCACCGACGGTCAATTGTTTATCTTGCACAATCTGCCTCTGTACTTATTATATTTTTATTTAACTTTATGATTATAAAGGGTATTACATCAGTTACAGCGAGTATCCATCATGGGTTCAGAAAAATTGTGCAGTATCTGTGCTTGTAGTCATCATCATCTAAAAAGCGACAGCAAATGCCTGATTTCTTCTGTATCTGATGCTGCATTTTTTACCTATAGGTGTTTTCGGCTTCCACTATTACCAAAGCCGACCGATAGGGGCAATAGCAAGCATAGAAAAATCCTCTCAGCAGCTTTACTATTTTTACTCGGTAGTCGCAGCACTTTTCGCTAAAAGCGGCCGTTATCTTAGTGAACGCAGGACAAAATTATTCCGCCCACTTACAATGGGGTGCTGCTATTTTTGTGTTTCAGGATATTAATCGTGGGTTTTAGCTTCAAACAATTCCAAGTCGATGACAACGGCTGCGGCATGCCGGTCAGCACGGATGGGGTATTGCTAGGTGCCTGGGCACCATTACAAGCGGCGAGAAATATACTGGATATCGGTGCCGGCAGTGGCTTGTTGAGCCTGATGGCAGCACAGCGCAGTGATGCGGTTATTGATGCGGTAGAACTCGATGCTCAGGCGGCCACTATTTGTCAGGGTAATTTTAGTGCCAGCCGTTGGTGTGATCGCCTGCATCTGTATCAAAGCAGTATTCAACAATTTAACGGTATTGACGGCGGCTACGACCACATTCTGTGTAATCCCCCCTATTTTGAACATGGCCCGAAATCCTCTTCGGTGAGCCGCGCCGCCGCTCGACACACACAGCATCTGAATTTCACCGAACTGGCTCAAGCGATCGCCAGGTTGTTACAACCTGAAGGGGTCGCCAGTCTGATCCTGCCTGTCGCAAGCATCGAATCCCTGAGGCAACAATTACAATCGCAAGGGTTATTGTGCTTACAACAAACGTTAGTGAGTGCTCGTCCCGACAAAAGCCCCAACCGTTGCTTATTGCTCATTGGCTGGCACACAGTCGCCAACCTACCGTTGTCTGGCCCACTATGGATCCGAGAGGCGGATGGCCAATATTCTGCAAAGATGCGCCAACTTACCCAGGATTTTTATCTTAAACTCTAATGCTTAAACTTATCTCGCGATGCTATAAAGATCGCTGCTGAGCAGGTATACTGCCGCGCGATAATGACTGAGAGCCCCTGCATGCAATTTGAAGAGTTCGAGTTGGAGCCAGAACTGCTGGCATCCCTGAAAAACATGGGTCATAAAACCCCTACCACAATTCAGCAACTAACTATCCCGGTCGCTATGGAACAGCGGGATCTGCTAGCACATGCGCCTACCGGTACTGGCAAAACCGCCAGTTTCCTGTTGCCAGCGTTGCAACATCTGCTGGACTTCCCTCGGCGCTACCCGGGACAAGCAAGGGTGCTGGTGCTGACCCCAACACGAGAACTGGCAAGTCAGGTACATCGTTATGCCAGCCATTTAGCAACACATGTCGACCTGACCATGGGCATTGTCACCGGTGGTGTTCCTTATGGTCCTCAGGAACAAGCACTGCGTGGCAATATCGACCTGATGGTGGCCACACCTGGGCGTTTGATGGATTACCTCGACAAGGGGCTGTTTAGTGCCACCGAAGTGGAAATTCTGATCATTGACGAAGCCGACCGTATGTTGGATATGGGCTTTGCCCAAGTGGTCAAATCCATCGTGATTGAAGCGCAGAAACGTAAACAGACCATGCTGTTTTCTGCCACGCTGGAAGGTAATGGCGTACGCAACTTTGCTAACGAATTGCTAGAAGACCCGGCGGTTATTGAAGCCGAACCACCGCGCAGCGAAAAAGCCAAAATTCATCAGTGGCTTCATCTGGCAGATGATAAAGATCATAAATTTGCGTTGCTGTGTCATATCTTACGGCGCGAAGAGGTTTCCCGGGCGATTGTCTTTGCCAAAACCCGTGAAATCGTTGCCAGCCTTGAAGGCCAGCTGTTGCAGGCGGGCATTCCGGCGGCCTTTATGCGTGGTGATATGGAACAGAAAAAGCGCTTTCAGGCGCTGGGGCGCTTTACCAAGGGTGAAGTCAAAGTGTTGTTGGCGACCGATGTTGCCGCACGCGGCATCGATGTAGAAGGTATCACCCATGTGATCAATTACGATATGCCACGCACCGCCGATATTTATGTGCATCGCATCGGACGTACTGGCCGTGCGGGTAATAAAGGCACCGCTATCTCGTTGGTGGAAGCCCACGATATGCTGATCGTCAGTAAGATCGAGCGCTATACCGAACAGAAGCTGAAACGTCGTGTCATTGATGAGCTGCGTCCTAAGCACAAAGAAGCCAAAATACCCGTTAAGAAGAAGCCGCAGAAGGCCGATAAGAAAAAAGCTAATAAAAACAAAGAAAAAATTAGCAAATGATAATATAACAAGAACGAAAGGAACCTTAAGGTTCCTTTTTTCCAGGATGGCACTTACTTGTCACTATGCTGTTAGTTTTTGACACATTTTTTTTACAAAAACTCATTTATAGGTTGTAGTGACTCTGGTAATTTAGGCCGCAGATCTCGCTGCCGGTATGGACAGAAAAAGCGTATGAATATCTTTTTAAGAAGAGTACTCCCTCCCGTCATTATCGTAGTGGTTGCCGTATTGGTGGTGGGTGTTTTGCTCGCCACTAAGAAAACGCCGCCGCAAAAACCGGAAGAAAAGCCGATACCCGTTGTGGATGTGCAAACAGTGAAGCCACAAACCATGTCACTGTCGCTGGCTTCCTACGGTACCGTTAATCCTAAATATAAAACCCAACTGGTCAGCGAAGTAAAAGGTCGAATTGTTACGATCGCACCGAGTTTTGTCGCGGGCGGCATGGTGAGAGCCGGTGATGAACTAGCGGTAATCGAACCTTTTGATTATCAAGCTGATTTACGTCAAGCAGAAGCGACACTGGCGCAGAATAAAGCGGCGCTGGACGAAGAGATTGCCCGCGGGAAAGTGGCCAAAGTGGATTTTGCAGATTTCAAAGGTGTGCCACCGGATCTGGGGTTGCGCGTACCGCAGCTGAAAGAATCTCAGGCCAATGTCAAATATGCGCAAGCAGCGGTAGATCGCGCCAAGCGCAATCTGGAACGCACAGTGATCCGTGCTCCATTTGACGGGTTAGTCCGCAGTCGCAATGTAGATTTGGGTCAGTATGTATCCGTAGGTACCGAGCTCGGCGAACTCTATGACACCGCGATTGCTGAAGTTAGGTTGCCGCTGGCCAATAAAGATCTGGCCTATCTGGAATCTATCGATCATCCATTCACAGAGGTGACGCTCAGCACCCAACTCGGCGGTAAAAACATTAACTGGCGCGCCACCATCGTGCGCAGCGAAGGGGTTATTGATCCCGATAACCGCATGGTGTACCTGGTGGCGGAAGTAAAAGATCCTTATTTAAGACAATATCGCGCTCCTGGGCAGTTGCCACTGAAATTCGGAAGTTTCGTCGATGCAGCAATTCAGGGACGTACCGTTGAAGATGTAGTGAAACTGCCCAGCTATCTGGTGCGCAATAATTTGGTAGCCGTCATCGGCCCAGATAACAAGGTGGAAATGCGCAAAGTGACTGTGGTACGCACCGACCTCGATTCCGTCTATATCAAGGATGGTCTCAAGGATGGTGAGCGGGTATCACTGACAACCCTCAATAACATGAGTACCGGACAGCTAGTCAAAGTCGCCGGTGATGAAAACAAAGGTTCGTCCCATCAACCGCAAGATGCTGAAGACGCACAGCGTTTGGCGAAAGCTGGGGAACGCTGATGGAAAAAGAAACTGGAATCATTGCCTGGTTTGCGCGTAATAATGTCGCGGCAAACCTGCTGATGTGGATACTGATCATCAGTGGTCTGGTGTCCGCATTTACAATCAATAAAGAAGTGTTTCCCACTTTTGATCTGAATTACCTGCGAATTTCGGTGGCCTATCCTGGTGCGGCACCTCAGGAAATTGAAGAAGGGATCACCATTAAGATTGAAGAAGCACTGCGGGATGTCCCGGGGATCAAAAAGATCACCTCGGTTGCAGGCGATGGCGTCGGTAACGTCACCATTGAAGTGCAGGACGGCTACGATCCGAAAGACGTACTGGACGAAGCTAAACTGCGCGTAGATGCAATCTCAACCTTTCCTGCCGCCATCGAAAAGCCCAACATTTACCGCATTCGCCCTGAAAACAACGTTATCTGGGTTTCGGTATATGGCGACCTTGATCCGCATGAAATGAAAGAACTCGCGAAAACCATCCGCGATGAAATCACCAACCTGCCAGCAGTAACGCAAGCCAAGGTAACCGGTGTGCGTAACTATGAAATCGGCATTGAAGTTTCTGAAGACAAGATGCGTGAATACGGTCTGACCTTCACTGAAGTCGCCCAAGCCGTGCAGAATTCCTCGCTGGATTTGCCAGGTGGTGCGATTCGTGCGGAAGACGGCGACATTTTGCTACGTACCAAGGGACAAGCCTACACCGCTGACGATTTTGCCAAAATTGTGGTCAAAACTCGCGCCGACGGCAGTCGTATTATGTTACCCATGGTGGCACAAATCAAAGATGGCTTTGAGGAGCGCCTGGATTACACCCGTTTTGACCGCAAGCCAGCGGCCATTATTGAAGTGACCAGTATTGACGAACAGAACGCGATTGCTATCGCCGATCAGGTGAAGGCTTATGTGGCTAAACGCAAGGCAACGCTGCCCGCAGGGGCCCAACTGGATTATTGGGGCGACCTGACCCACTACCTTAAAGGTCGTCTTAGCATGATGTTATCGAACATGCTATACGGTGGTTTGCTGGTGTTTATCATTCTGGCGTTGTTCCTCGATATCAAACTGGCGTTCTGGGTCATGATGGGGTTGCCGGTGTGTTTCCTCGGGTCGCTGGCACTGATGCCGTTGGAACCGTTTAATCTGTCCATCAACATGCTCACGCTATTCGCCTTTATCCTAGTGCTCGGGATTGTGGTGGACGATGCGATCGTTATCGGCGAAAGCGCCCATACCGAAGTGGAAGAGCACGGTTTCTCAGTAGATAACGTGATCCGTGGGGCCAAGAAAGTCGCGATGCCGGCCACCTTTGGCGTGTTAACCACCATTGCGGCCTTCATCCCAATGCTGATGGTGCCCGGGCCGATGGGCATTATCTGGATCTCTATCGGTCTGATCGTGACCTTGTGTCTGAGTTTCTCACTGATTGAATCCAAGTTCATTTTGCCAGCACATTTGGCACATATGAAACAAAGCCACAGCAAACCCGGCTGGATGGGACGATTCCGGCAGGCGTTTAACAGTCGTGTACAGCATTTCATTAATCACAGCTACCGTAACTTTATGGAGCGGATGATCCCACACCGTTACAGCGTGGTCGCGGTGTTTATTGGAATTCTGCTGATCTCTATCGCCATGGTATACACCGGCAAAGTACGCTGGGTTTTCTTTCCGGATATCCCTTCCGACTTTATTCAGGTTCAACTGGAAATGGATGAAGGCAGTTCAGAAGCTAACACGCTGAAAGTGACCCAACAGGTGGAAGACGCGCTGTATGCCATGAACGACAAAATGGAAAAGGAGCTGGGCTATCCGGTGGTGAATCACAGCTTCATCAATATGGACAGTCGTACCTCAGCCTTCATCTTTGCCGAACTCACTAAAGCGGAAGACCGTGCCGTAGATGGCGTCGCGATTGCAGATGCCTGGCGGGCACAGTTGCCGGATCTGGTCGCGGTGAAGAACCTCAATATCAATGCCAGCACCAACGGTAGCAGCGGTGATATCTCGTTCCGACTGATCTCTTCAAATTTGCAGGAATTGTCTGCGGCGGCGGCTGACTTAAAACAAAAGTTGGGGACCTATGAAGGGATCTACGATATTACTGACAATTTCTCTTCCGGTAGCCACGAGATCCGTCTGAAAATCCGCCCAGAAGCGGAAGCCCTAGGCTTAACGTTGTCAGATCTGGCTCGGCAGGTACGTTACGGTTTCTATGGGTATGAAGCACAGCGTATTCTGCGAAATAAGGAAGAAGTGAAAGTAATGGTGCGTTACCCGCAAGACCAGCGACGCACCGTGGGTTATCTGGAAAACATGCTGATCCGCACCGCTAATGGTAATTCGGTACCATTCAGCAGTGTCGCATCTATCGATATTGGCGAGTCCTATAATGCGATTACCCGCGTCAACGGACGTCGCGCAATCACCATCACCGCCAATGCCAATAAGCAAAAAGTGGAGCCAGCGAAGGTTGTCAGTGAAATCCAGGAAAAATTCCTGCCTGAGTTGCAGAAGAAATATCCTGACATTTCCACCACCCTCGATGGTGCCAGTCAGGATGAACAGGATGCGGTTGTCGGTTTAGTAAAAGGCTTTATCTTTGCCATCTTTACCATCTATGCCTTGATGGCAGTTCCGCTGCGGTCCTATAGTCAACCGCTCATCATTATGTCAGTGATCCCGTTTGGTATGATTGGTGCGCTGTTCGGGCACTTAATCCTGGGGTTATCAATGAGCGTGCTAAGTTTGTGCGGTATTGTGGCGTTAGCGGGGGTAGTGGTGAACGACTCATTGATCCTGGTGGACTTTGTCAACCGCGCCCGGGAAGAGGGACATTCCACCCTCAAAGCGGCCATCAACTCCGGTTGTGAGCGTTTCCGGGCAATCATCCTGACCTCGCTGACCACCTTTGTTGGCCTAGTACCAATTATTATGGAAAAGAGCCTGCAGGCTAAAATCGTGATACCCATGGCGGTGTCACTGGCATTCGGTATTCTGTTCTCCACCGTAGTGACGCTCATTCTGGTGCCGATGCTCTATATTATTCTTGAGGACTTTAAACGAATCTTCCGTCGCTTCTTTGTATGGTGGTGGAAACCCCAGGATAAAACTCAGCAGCAGACGACTGAACAAAAATCCTGAGTAAAATGCCAGTCCTTGTGACTGGCATTTTTTTCGTCGTTATCTGGAGAGACACCATGCCTGCACATGAGAAACTTAACTATCTTGAATTTCCCGCTGTCGCACCTGATGCTACCAAAGCATTTTTTGCTGCCGTTTTCGGCTGGCGTTTTGTTGACTATGGGCCGGATTACACTGCATTTGAAGGCGCGGGCATGGATGGTGGGTTTTATCGCGCGCCCCTGGCATCAACCACCGATAAAGGTGCGGTACTGCCGGTTTTCTACAGTAGCGATATTCTCGCGACTCAGGCCAAAATTGAAGCGTCTGGCGGCAAAGTGATTAAGCCGCTGTTCTCGTTTCCTGGCGGTTATCGGTTTCATTTTCTGGAACCCAGCGGTAACGAATTTGCGGTGTGGTCAGAAACAGCTGACTAACAGCACTAAGCAATTTTCTGATCTGCATGACATTACCTGCGGCGTCACTGGGCTACACTGCCAACATTGCTTTTTATGATGTAACGTTATGACCAATCAGACCAGTGCTGCCACCCTCGTGTATGACATTCACGACAGCCGCTACCTGAACATTACAGGACGCTGCACGTTGCGCTGTCGTTTCTGCCCCAAAAATAATGGCAGTAAGCAAGTTCACCAGTATCAACTGGCACTCGATCATCAACCAACCGCTGACGAAATTATCCCGTTACTTGGTGATGTCCATCAGTATGCAGAGTACGTTTTTTGCGGCTACGGTGAACCCACCCTCAATCTGGCAACATTGCTGACTGTAGCAACTGAGATCAAACAGCGTGGCGGCAGAGTACGCGTCAATACCGATGGTCTGGGCAATCTGTTTCATCGCCGTAATATTCTGCCGGAACTCGGTCAGTGTGTGGATGCCTTATCCGTGTCACTTAATGCGCAAAATGAACAACTTTACCTGCAACATTGTATGCCTAAACTAAAAGGCAGCTGGCAGGCTGTAAATGACTTTATTCGCCTGGCCCCACAGTACATTGCCGACGTACAGGTATCGGCAATTGATGGCTTGGAAGGCGTGGATATCGCCGCCTGCCGAGCGATTGTCGATGCTGCTGGTTGTGGTTTTAAACACCGGCACCTGGGTCTGGTGGGCTGATACGCTAAGCAGGACTGGCTGTTAACTTTTTTCGTGTTAACATACCCTTCAATTACAGTCGCAGTCCAAGTAGTTTGATGTTGAAAAAAAGCCCCGCTTCTACGGACACACGGTTACTGTTCCATCTCCGAGGAGTCCACTGGTCCCGCCAACGGTTACTGGCAATAGCCAGCCAGCTGAGCATGCTGGTCATCACCGTATTTCTGATCACCAATGTGTTAATCACATTAGGCGAACGTCAGGTGCAGAAAGAATGGGCAGTGCAGCGATACAGCGAGCTACAGACGATTGGCACATTGCTGGCCGATAAAATCTCATTTCAGCAATTTCGTACACAGATGTTCTCCCGTGCTGAACCACTTAAGCACTTTCTCAATACCCCCGGCCATCAGGAAGAACAGCATCTGCTTCAAAGCTGGCAAAGCCTGAAAAGCAATATCCCAGAACTGATGGATATTGCCTTGTATGACGCTAACGGTAAATTCCGTCTGGCCAGCAGTGGTAATTTCAGTAACACACCGCTCTCAAAAGCCTTGCTCGATAGCACGCAGAGTATGGGCGGGGATGATATCTATACCTCTAATGTAGAGTTTGCGCCGGTAGATGACCGACTTGAACCCTATGTCATGCAGATGGCGTGGTTGGAAAATGCAGATCAGAGCGTTCGGGGTTACCTGGTCACCTACAACTCGCTGAGTCAGATGTTGCAATCGATCAAACCCGCGTTTTCCAGTAACGATTCACCGATGTTGTTGCTCGACAATCAGGGACAACTCTATGCAGGCGCCTCCAATCTGGACCCCTTACCGGGTATCCCGGATACCCTTGGTAGTAGCCTGCGGCAAAGTTATCCATTGTTGTGGCGTGATCTGGCAAACAATAATTTTGGCGAGTTTCATGGGGCCTTGGCATCATTTGTCTATTTGAAAATTTCATTAGCCTCCGCCAGCCAACATGACGCCGACTACCTGCTACTGTCGTATATTCGCAATGAAGACATCAGTGAACGTTTTGCACAATGGCGTAATATTCTGCTCGTCACCTCGGTGATAGTGACGCTACTGGCGGCGCTGACCATCTTACTTATCCATCTGTTCCGACTGGAACAACGAGCTCGGTTGGGCAGCATTCGCCTCGCCGATGGGCTGTTCCGTGCCGATTACGGCTGTTTGCTGATCAATGACTCGGGCCGCATAGTGTGTGCCAACGACACTGCTGCCACCATTTTGAAACAGCGCCAGCAAGATATTGAGAATCGGAGTCTGCAAAAATTATTGGAGCAGGAGCAACAATGGTATGACGATGTGCGGCATCAGTTGCAACAAAACAATGTATGGCAAGGCGAAGTGCAATTGCAGGCGCTGGATAACATGGTGTTGCATTTCAATATCCGCATTATCGGTCAAGGCAGCGATGGCTATGCGCTCATCTCCTTTGAGGATATCAGTGAGCTCAAACAGGTGCGGCAGGACGCTTTTCTCAATCAACTGCTGAGTGACTCAGCGGTAGCCACTGCGCTGCTGACCCCTAAAGGCAATTTAGTTCGGGTCAATGAAGCTTTTGACCAGATGCTGCAACTGGATGGTAATCTCGAACATACACTCACAGAATTGCTGCAGAACGACTTGGATAAGCAATGGCCGCGCATTATGCAGTCAGTTGCCACACATGGTTTATGGCAAGGGCAGATCCTTTGCCAAGATAAACGACCCGGGTGTTTACAGGCAACCCTCAAGAGTTACCAGGACAGTGATGGCGAACTGAGTTATCTGATCTGTACGCTGGAGCGCGCGAGCAACATCCGTGAACTTCCCGGGCCTAAAATCCCTCATCGCATCAAAGTGATGCCTGAGCCGGATGATTTGGACAACTTTTTTAACGCCATGTCGCCACAGGAACAGCAACATAGCTGTCTGATGGTGCTGGATATCAGTCCGGAAGCGTTATTGAGTCATATGAGCGAAATTGAATCGCTGGAAACTCGCCAGCAACAGGTGGAAACGCAAGTACTGGCGGACTTACCGCGGGGTTACCAGATAGCCAACCTACAACTCGGTAAAATTGCGGTGTTATTACCCAATACGGATGCCACTGCCAGTCACCATTTTGCGGCTCAAGTACTGGAAAACCTTGGACAACATGGTCTTGCGAATGGCGTTTGTATTGGCATCGCCGCTTATGTAGCCGGACAATCGCTACAGCAGTTTCTCAAAAATGCTGAAGTGGCGCTCAAGCGCGCCAAACAAAGCGGCGAACGCAATATCTGTCAGGCGTTTACCCGCCAGGCATAAACGCAAACGGTGACGAAACCAGCCGGCTAACTCAGCTCTCGGGGCGTTGTGCTGTCATCCAGCCGGGTGGTTGCCGCTGGCAGCGTCGCTTCGTCCACTAGCTCATCAATTATCGGCAAAGTATCGGGGATCTCGCTCATACTCAAATCGACAATCTGCGACCAATTCATCGTGATTTTAAAACGCGCGTATTGTGGCGGCTGCTTTTCCTTACGGCACACCACGACCAGATTTATCTGATAACGCCGCTCGACCGCTTCGGACGAAATCGTGCCGTCCTGCTCGGAATAAATCTTATCTTTACCGCGTTCCAGATAGCGGGCAAACGGCACCAGACTGAACACCACCTGCTCTTGTATGGTGTTATAACCCGAGAGGAAATCCGTATCTTCCACTTTGGTGCTGATACCATAATGCAGAATTTCTGCTTCGACTTTATTCTGGCTGTGACGTTGCCGCAAAATCTCTTGTACCGCCTCAGGGAGATCTTTCTGGCGCATAAATTCGAGCCAGACCAGCTGACGTGCAATCAAGTTCTGCGTGGTGGTGTCACGCAAGATTCGGCTCCAGCGTGGGCGACCGCGCTGCACATAACGCCACATGGCATTACGAACATCATCCTTGAAAATTTCACGGGCGCCGTAGATTAAGGCCAATACCAGTACCATCACCATGGTCACACCGTTAAACACGCCTTGAGCCTTAATAATTAACGATGACACCACCAACATCACCAAGGCAGTTGCCACCCCCGTTGTCAGCTTCTTCAAGCCAACACCTAAGGGTTTTAACTCCTCTTTAAGCACAACCCCCTGCTGGATTAAGCGTCTGAGCAACAGCATCTTGTTAGCGATGCGGTTAGGCTCTTTCATGGTTTGTGACGAGTTGTATTTGTGGTTTTCGCGGTGATGTTGCTCCATGTGACACAAAGACAATACCTTGTCACGGATGTGCTGATACTGCTCATCTTGGGCAGCATCAGCCAACAGCTTCAGCAATTGCTGCTGGCAAAACCATGACAGATAATTATCCGCATTTTCAAAGTAATGCTTCCATTTCGTATCCGCCGGAGCATTGCGTCGGAAACGCCGCAGTAAGGTGGCACAATGGACCGTCAGTTCGTTGAGATCCTGATAAAACTGCTGCACATCCTGTTGGCGAGAAAGCTCTTTAGCATCGTTTTCCATCGCCACCACAAATTGGTAGGCGAACAGATTCATATACAAGCGATATTCTTCCAGCGTGCGCTTTTTCTGACTGATGAAGCGAGATTGCACCAGCGGCAGATGCAGCCCTTCTGAATAATAGGAGCGTCGTCCTAACACAGCACTGAAGTAATATTCCTCTTCATTCAGACTTTGCGGGCCAATACCCATCTCTTTGGGCAATGAAAAGTACAGATCAAGCTTACGCCGTTCACCGACCCCTAACAGATGGCTGAATTTGATCGAAAGTTGTTCTTCCTGCTTGATGCGTAATTTGGACACGCTGGATTATTTCCCCACAAAATGCTTAGGAATCATTATGCTAGTTTAACAAGACTGGAAGAGAATAACGGGTTTAGCGCGCGATAGGAAGGATCATTGTTGCAGGCGACAAGCGTAAACCCCATTACCGGGCTGAACTCTGATGGCGGCAAAATGCTGCTTATCGTCTGCATCCAGCACTTCTAAGGTCATCTTGTGGACTGCGTGCTTTTTAAGATTAACATCGGTGATATATGACAGGAATCGCATGTGCTCCGGAGTCGGTCCGTCACCCTGCTGTTCTTGTTTGTCATTGACCGCTATCTGGTAGTTCACCCCGGCGGCACCTCTGGTAATCTGTCCGCGTAGCAGGACACTGCCAGCAGGTGAACCATTGGTGTTGAAGTAGCGATAGTTGATCAGCGCATCGTGCCCAGTTGCCTGTAAATCTAACAACAGAAAATATTTACTCTGTTGTTGCTCATCATGGTCATAAAGTTCAGAACTGCAATTGAGCAGTAATTGTCGCGCTTTATGTTGGCCACTATAAAAGCCGTTAGCGACGGCAACTAATGCTATTAACGCCAGCAGCAGCCAAGGCCAGGCTTTAGTCACAGAGATGAACCTCTTCAAGCCACTGTTGATTGATAAATCCCATCTGCCGGCCACTATCTCCGGCTTTGATGTTGCGTAATATCAACCGACCATTACGTTCCCCTTTGAGGGTAATGTTCAATATCTTCTTTTCCAGCGATATTGACAGGTAAACCTGTTCCCATGACGATTTATGGCACTGCATCAGCGCTGCTGAAACCGTATCAGCAGCCGACTGCAACAGGTGGTTATTCACTCTGGAATCGGCAAACTGCAACAGCATAATCGATTGTCCGGACGTCAGGGTTACAGTCTGCTGAGCCAACGGCAAGACCGCATCGCTCACCGGAAACTTCTTGATGAAATAGACACTAATACTGAGCATCAGCAACAGCAACACAACCACCATCACCAAACGTGGTGCCGGATTGATTTGCTCGCGCAGCATATATTTGTTCGGCTGCGACTGTGACAGTGAATTAAGCATAAATTTCTGATTCGTTTCCATTAGCAACACAATGTTCTGGCAAAGGCACCCGATAAAGGTTTTTGCCATTGGCGATCAGTATAGGCAGTGATAACTACTGGTACTGTGATCGTCGTAACCTCAAATGATGGATTTTAGTGATCAATTTGCGAAATAGTGATCCACGCCAAAGCTTGGAAATTTATGTTGACTGGCACTAGCTTTAGCAGAAGTTGTGAGCCTCGAGACGCGCTGAATTTATTGATTTAGCGCTGATAATAAGTGGCATTGATGATCGCTATGTGCAAATAACGGCAGCATGGCGTCCTGCAACTCAGTGCCGGAATACAGCCATAACGCAGAAGTCTGCGGCCACCATAATGGCAATTGCACCGGCAACTGATGCCAAAGCATCGTGACTGCCAGCAAAGTGACCAAAATGATAGTGCAGTAATGATTCCAAGAAATGGGTAACCCACCAAACCAGCTAGCACGAAGCTGAGTCTTGACATGTTGATGCAAAATAAATCCTTCACTCGCGACCTTTTGCAGCAACACCCCACGGACATCATCCAGCTTTTGTTGCAAGCGTTGGATACTGCGATCCAGCAGCTGCTCATTAGGATGCCCCAGTATTTGCAACAACTGAAACCTGGACACGACTTTATCCCGTTGCTGGATCAGTTCAGCCAAAATACGCCGTTCAGCAACACTCAGCCGTTTATGAACATCCCCTACTAATGCCTGCAGTTCACCTAATTGTGCCGAGTACCAATAATTACCGAGTTGCATAAATCACCTGCCAATATCATTGCAGTGATTATAAAGAGCAACGGCGCCGAAACTGAGAGATCCAGCACGGCGCCGCAGACTTTGACTGAGAAGCGTGATCCTCTTCTCAGGCTTTCGAGCAGTATGAAATACTGTCGAAATATTTTTCAAACAATTAGTTAACTAAAACAAACCACTGTTGAGCAGGCGATGCACCACGATACTGGCGATATAGCCTAAAGCAATGGCTGGGGTCCAACGCAGATGCGAACCAAAGGTATAAATACCGCGCGCTTGTCCCATCAAGGCCACGCCAGCAGCACTACCGATAGATAACAAACTACCACCAACACCGGCGGTCATGGTGACCAGCAACCATTGGCCGACTGACATATCCGGGTTCATGGTCAATACCGCAAACATCACAGGAATGTTATCTACCACAGAAGACAGCACACCAATAGCGACGTTGGCATAAGTTGGGTTCCAGTGGCCATACAGAGTCTCAGAAACGCTTGCTAGATAACCGATAAAGCCCAGACCGCCCACACACATGATCACACCATAGAAGAACAGTAAAGTGTCCCACTCGGCGCGAGCAATACGGGAAAACACATCAAATGGCACCAGTTCACCGACATTTGCCAGACGCTTGGTATCATGTTCAGCTTCCGCTTCTTTACGAATGCGTGCGACAGCCTTATCGAAGTTACGACGCAGATAGAAGCCAAAGCACTGTAACAGCCCCAGACCTGTCATCATACCGAGAACTGGTGGCATCCCCATGAAGGAGTGAGCACACACCGCCAAGAAGATAGTAAACAGGAACAACAGCACAATGCGGCGAGCACCGGGTTTCATGTGTACTTTTTCAACCACTACATCGCTGGTATGGTTAGAAATAAAGAAGCTCATGATCGCTGCAGGTACAACGAAGTTAACCAACGCCGGAATAAACAGATCGAAGAACTGAGAAAACTGTACAACCCCTTTCTGCCAAACCATCAGCGTGGTGATATCACCGAATGGACTAAATGCACCGCCGGCGTTAGCACCAACGACAATGTTGATACAGGCGACGGTGATAAAGCGCTTATCATCACCCGCCATTTTCATTACCACAGCACACATCAGCAATGCAGTGGTCAGGTTGTCAGCAATAGGTGAAATGAAGAATGCCAGGAATCCAGTGATCCAGAACACCTGTCTTAGCGTAAAACCTTTGCTCACCATCCAGGCGCGCAAACCATCGAACAATCGCCGTTCTTCCATAGCGTTGATATAGGTCATCGCCGCCAATAAGAACAGGAATAGCTCGGCATATTCCATCAAATCATCTCTGAACGCGGTTTCTGCAATATCAGGCATACCGTGTTGAGTATAGATAAAACCGATCACACCCCAGATCAAACCCGCCGCCACAATCACTGGCTTGGATTTTCTGATGTGTAATTTTTCCTCCATCATGACCATCAGATAAGCGAGGACAAACATCGCGATCGCGAAATAGCCTACGCCGGAGTGGGTCAGTGATAACTGTGCCTCAGCTTCAGTACCTGCCAAAACGGCGGGAGAAACCATGGCCAGCAAGCACGCCAGAACGACTGCAGGTCCTCGGTACATATGCTTCAACTTCATTTTTATCTCTCATTATGGGATAGGATTTATTATTAGAAACTACCATCGTCCCGGATCGGCACAGCTCATTAGACTGCAACTTCTGGTGACTCGGCATAGCAGATAATCTGTGATCCAGCCACGCGATCAACTGTTTTTTGTGGTCACAATCCCATGCTGAGACCAAGATCACAAAGGCACCATCAGGTGCCTTTGAGTTGATCACAGAATAAGCAGCCAGAAACTCAGAATGAGTACAGCAACGTCATGTTGGTTTCAGTGTCAGTGCTTTTCTTATCATCTAGCGGATCACTGTTATAACGGACTATCACTGCAAATTTCATTGCCAATGAGCCGATGATATTGGCGGTAATGGAGGTTTCCGAACGGGCATTCAGTTTATCACCATAATCAGCTACAAACATCTGCTTAAATTTAGAAGTTTTACTGATTTCCACTTCGTAATTCAGTACGCCGTGGGCAACCCAACTACTATCAGAGGTATAACCTAGGTCCTGTTGCTGCTCGCTATCTAACCGCTGGTATTGATAACCTGGACCAATCTCACCATCAAGAAAACTACCGCTGCCCTGGAAAATACGATAACCATAACCAGCTGCGGTGTTGAAGGTGTAATCGTATCCCGTAAACGGATCGACTTCATAGCTGCCAGTCGCAAACATATAACTGCGGCCATCGAACTTGTAATTTCCCTGAGCACTACCAACATAACGTTTAGCAGTCACAACATTGGTGTCTTCTTTATAAAGGCCTTCAAGTACATACTGATTTTCCCACTTCCCAAGTTCCTGTTTTAAGGCCAAACGGCCTTTTATTGAAGTGGTGTCAGTGTTACCTGTGGTTAATGTCGCTCCCATCTCGGCCTCACCGGCAAATGTGGCGTCACCTTTCACAAAGTCAGATGCCGCATAAGCGGAAGGGGCAAAGGCAACCAACGCTGCCATCCCAAGCAGTGATTTCATATACTTCTCCAATCGCACTAAATTTGTCAATTTCGGCGATACTTTAACATTTATTCGTAAAAACTGTGAACCAAGTTACATTTGTTTACCTTTTGTGGCACAAAAGTCAGCTAAAAACTGCTTTATGTATATTAAAAATATCTTTTAGATACCTGTAGTTGCTTCATCCATATATCGCTGTATGACCACTTGAAATAAAACTTAGATAAAAACCACCATCTAACGCATATTCTAAAGCGATGATTGCTGGTAAATGGTTAACGGTAATGGAGTAATAAAGTAACAAGCCCCAGCAATCAGACTTGCCAGGGCTTGAGCGATGCAGCGGAAGCATGTGATCAGTGAGTGATCACCATTTCATCCAATAGATTATCGGCATGGTCAAGATACTTCATCACCCACAGCATATAGCGGCTATCCAAATGAATTGAGCGGTTGATATTATCGTCATAATTCCAGTCACCGATAATGCTCTCGTATACCCCGTCAAACAGCAGCCCCACCAGCTCTGCCCGACCATTCAGTGTCGGCGAACCAGAGTTCCCCCCAGTGGTGTCCACTGTTGACAGGAAGTTAACGGGCACTGAATCCAATGACTTGACATAGAAATCCCCGTAGGCTTTGTCTTTGATCAGCTTCAGCTCTGCCTTGGGCGCATCAAACGGTTCAATTCCGGTGTCTTTCTGGGTAATTCCCTGCAAGCGGGTAAACGGCGTGGCATACAGACCATCTTTAGGAGAATAGCCCTTCACGTTACCGTAGGTAACCCGCAAACTGGAATTAGCATCGGCATATACAGGTTTGCCCTGGCTCTGATAGTAGGCGATGATCGCCGCCATATATTGTGGCCGTACTTTCATCAGTTCCCCGTCCAACTGTTTGTTGGTGTCACGCAGTTGCTTATTAGTGTCATACATGGCCACCGCAAAGCGGATCATCGGATCTTTAGACTGTTCAAACGCAGCCACGGACTTGTCCATCCAGCCCAATCTGACACGCTTATCAGCCAATGTTGTCGCCGCGTACATTTGGTCCAATTGCTGTTGTAGTTGTTGCAGATCCAGTTTGTCCTGAATACCGAAGAACTTATCCAGCGCGGGTAAACGGTCAGCCGCAGGTAACGCAGCATAGCGTTTCAATAGTTCCAGAGTCATTGCCTTATCCACTGTTGCCGCATAACGCCGATCAATGCGTTCGAGCCCAGAGGTGAAACGATTCATATCACGCTGTTGGAACCCAGGTTCCCGTTGCATATCCGGCAACTGTTTTTCATGGGCCAAACGCAGCAAACGTTCGGCGGTCGGTAACATGGTGGTATAGCCAAGGTAACCGAGGATCAGATCCCGCTGTTGATGTTGCTGTCCCTGCTGCACCAGCGTATCCAGTTGATGGAGCACTTGACCATACAGCTGCTCACGTTGTTTATCTGCCGCCAACCACTGCTGCAGCTGCTGCTCCTGCGCTTTTTTGTCATGCAGCATCGAAGACTTGCCATAAAACTCTATCATGGAGGTAAAGTTTTTGGCGTAGTTTGCCAATCCCGCCAGCATGCTTTCGTACTTGATCCGTGCTTCACTACCTTCTGCGGCAGTATCGCGGATGATGTTGATCAGTGTTTCTCGCAGTACTTTGGCAGCTGGATAGTAGTACTCAAACTGGTTCTGTACTTCTTCCGCGGTACGATAACGATTGGTACGCCCTGGATAACCGGCCACCATGACAAAGTCTCCATCAGCAACGCCTTTAGCCGAAACTTTCAGGAAACTCTTTGGCTGATAAGGCACGTTATCCAGGCTGTAATCCGCCGGTTTGCCATCCTTGCCAACATAAGCGCGGTAGAAGGAAAAATCACCGGTGTGACGTGGCCACATCCAGTTATCAACATCACCACCATATTTACCCACGCTGAGCGCTGGGTTATACACCAGCCGCACATCACGAATCTCCAGCTGTTTCACCAGATAATATTCCAGCCCACCATGAAAACTGTATACCTGACAGCGGTAACCGGCAGCCTGCTCACAATCGGCAACCAGACTCTTCTCAGCCATCTCAACCGCAGTGTAAAAGTCGGCCCCAGTCAACTTGGCGGTATGCTGATTGACTTTATCCGTCACATTCGTCACCGCCTCAGTAACATAAACGCGAGAACCAGGCGCGGCGGGGAGTTCTTCTTTCAGCGAATGAGCCAGAAAGCCATTCTGCAACAAGTTTTTTTCCGGAGTGGAATTGTATTGAATCGAGCCGTAGGCACAGTGGTGGTTAGTCACGACCAAGCCTTTGGGCGACACAAAAGACGCAGTACAGCCGCCAAGGCTAATCACCGCATTCATTGGGAATTCTGTCAGTTTTGAAATGGACTTAGGATCAATCTCCAATCCTTTAGCTTTCAATTGCTCTGCCATTGCCGGTAACTGGTCGGGCTGCCACATTCCTTCATCTGCGAGTGCAGTAAAGCTGGCAATCACGGTGCCAGCGAGAATTAGTTTTCTCATTAATTTCAGTTCCTTTGGAAAATTTGATCACTACCCAGGCAAATCACAGACAATAAAAAAGCCGGGCCTGGCCCGACTTTAACAAAAACACAACAGTACAACAGCAGTCTGACAAACTCGCTTACAAGGCTGTCATTGAGGAAAAATCCCCTTACAAATATCCTCAGAGTGCCGCGTATAACTGCGCCACAATAATGATCACACCAAGCAAGCTAAGCAACCATAGTGCAGGCTTACCGCCACCCACCTGATAACCTTCCTTGTCACAGGTACGTTGTTTCAAGACAATCAGTACCGGCAAGAACACCGTAATCACTACCAGAGGAATTGCGGCGAAGCCTAACAGTGAGATAAATCCTGGTGCATATAATGCGACAACCAAAGGCGGAATAAAGGTCAACAACCAGGTTTGTAAACGACCACTGAACGTATTTCGGGCACGGATCAGTTCCGCATTAAAATCAAACAGACTTAAGGTTACACCGAGGAATGAAGTAATCAGCGCCAGATCCGCAAACAATCCAATAATCTTACCAATCACAGGTTGTGCAGAAATCTCCTGCAATGCGCTGATCATTTTTGCCAGCGAACCGTTGAAACTAGCAATAGCATCACCACCAACGGTGCCAAATGTCACCAATAACCACAGCACATAGCAGAACAGTGGCAACGTTGAACCAATCAGCAACACTTTACGTAATGAAGGGACATCACCTTTCAGATAACCGACTAAGGTTGCAATACAGACGTGAAAGCCAAATGAGGTAAACATCACCGGTATGGCACTCAGCCACACGCCCGTCATCGAGTCAGTGGCGGCCTTTGCAGCTAAACTGCTGTAACTCACTTCCGGCATCAAGAATACCAGTACCAGTACCAATGCGATGATCATGGCCGAGAACAGTGCCCGAGACACCTTATCGACCCAATGCACCCCCAGCGCAGCGAAACCGCCCAGGAATACCGTAAACAATAACACTGAGGAATGACTGCTCAGTTGCAAACCAAACCAGGCATCAGCTTTTTTACTTAACAGATCAGCACCACCACTGAGGTAAGCGGCAGTCAGTGCAAACAGCAAGCTGAGAAACGATAGACTTTGCACCACCTGACCGGCGCGACCGAGAGATTTACCGGTTATCGTGTGCAGGTTGTCACCAACACCAGAATGCAAGTTCACTTCCAGCATCAATAACGCGATAAAGGCAGACATGGCCCATATCACTAGCATCAGGAATATCGCAGGGATAAGGCCCATTGCGGCAGTTGCCATAGGTAAGGCCAGCATACCAGCACCAATCGCGGTACCGGCGACGATCGCAATCGATCCAATTATTTTAAGATTCACGGAATAGGTCCTGTCTTTAATTGTTATTTTTTTACTAATTGTTATTTTTTAGCGGCCGGATTTTCCATTGTAGGGAGCGGGTACAGTCAGCAAGATGCGAACAGCATTTACGGATGTGCTTCCGAAAAATCGACACAGATTTGACATTATCAGAGCAATTTGCTGCAAGCAAGAACTGATTTAGCCTTAAAATCGTAAAAAATATTGTCATTTATGCAAACAATCTGCAATTTTGATTTTGTTACCGAGAATTTAAGGGTTGTTAAGCATAGCGTTCTGGATATAATGGTCGCCTCTCTAGTTCTTGGGGGAGTAGCCGACCTGTTAATCACAGGGGCATTCATCAACAGACTTGGCCATATGCCATGGTGAATGCAGCAAGCCTGACTTGCCTGGCAAGACCTGAGCACAGCGCACCATTTAACAGGGGTGAATGGCGTGTTGTGCCCGGTTAAAGGTCACCCCTGAGGATCTCATCTTGGAAGCGCTGTTCACTTCTGCTCTTACTGTCTCTGTTGCTGAAATTGGTGACAAAACCCAGTTATTGGCATTGCTATTAGCCGCAAGATTTAAAAACAAAACGGCCATTATCAGCGGTATTCTGTTGTCAACACTGGCCAACCACTTTATGGCCGCGTGGTTGGGTCATTGGGCTATCGCGTGGTTAACACCAGAAGTCGCTCGTTATCTGATTGCATTCAGTTTCTTCGCCATCGCCTTATGGATATTAGTGCCGGACAAAGCCGACGATGAAGATAGCCGTTTCTATCGATATGGTCCTTTTTTAGCAACCTTCGTGCTGTTCTTCCTGGCCGAGATGGGTGATAAAACCCAGATTGCCACAGTGGTGCTGGCAGCTAAGTTCCACAATCTGCCATTAGTGGTAGTAGGGACCACGTTGGGAATATTGTTAGCCAATGTGCCCGTAGTGCTCGCAGGCTCCTTTGGTGGCAGCAAGCTGCCGGTTAAGCTGATCCACCGAGTCTGTGCGGTGCTATTCTTGCTGCTGGGGATTGTCACCTTAGTCTGGCATTGATCGGCTAATGAGCTAAAAAGCCCGTCACTGACGGGCTTTTTAGAATTAACGAAGCTTAAAGCTCCAGTTGCCGACGAATCCGTTCGCCATAATCAGCATCAGCTTTGGTGAAGTGTTCCACCATCTGTTGTTGTACATCATGGCTCACCTGACTCAGGGTGCCACAGATGTTGCTGACTAAACGTGCCTTTTCTTCTTCGCTGAATAACCGATATAGATTGCCTGCCTGGGTATAGTCGTCTTGATCATAACGACTGTAGCGACTGGCCTCGCCTTCCAAACGCAACGGCGGTTCTTTGAACATCTCGGCATCAATCAAACCATTCACTGTAGAATTAGGCCCATAGTTTGGGCTGGCGTCGGCGCCAGTTTGGCTATGATGATACGGGCACTGAGTTCCCGCCATCGCCCCCGCACGCTGGTGATGATTGGCCGCTGCCGCATGCGGGCAGTTCACGGGCAGCTGATTGTAGTTAGCGCCGACCCGATAACGTTGGGCATCGGCATACGCAAACAACCGCGCTTGGAGCATTTTGTCCGGTGAGGCGCCAATGCCAGGCACCAGATTACTTGGTGCCAATGCCGCTTGTTCGACTTCTGCAAAGTAGTTTTGCGGTAAGCGATTCAGTTCCAATATGCCCACCTCCATCAGCGGGTAATCCTTGTGCGGCCAAACTTTGGTCAGATCAAATGGATTAATATGGTAATGATTCGCATCGGCCTCAGGCATTATCTGCACCTGTAATTTCCAACGCGGGAAATGACGATCAGTGATTGCGGCCACCATATCTCGCTGCGCATGATCCGGGTCGATACCCTTTACAGTCGCGGCCTGGGCCTCGGTCAGATTGGCAATGCCCTGCTCACTCTTAAAATGGAATTTCACCCAGAAACGCTCACCCTGACCATTCCAGAAGGAAAAGGTGTGTGAACCATAGCCATGCATGTGCCGATAGTTGGCGGGAATACCGCGATCAGACATCAATATCGTTACCTGATGCATTGACTCTGGGTTCAATGCCCAGAAATCCCACATTGCTTGCGGATCTTTCAGGTTGGTCTGAGGGTTGCGTTTTTGTGTATGAATAAAGTCGGGAAATTTAATACCGTCCCGTAAAAAGAAGGTTGGCGTGTTGTTACCGACGATATCGTGGTTACCGCGAGCCGTATAAAAACGTACAGCAAAGCCTCGCGGGTCACGCTCGGCATCTGCCGACCCCATCTCCCCACCCACGGTCGAGAAACGCGCGAATACTTCCGTTTGTTTACCAACACCATTGAAATGATCGGCAATCGTATAACGGCTCAGATCATTGGTCAGGGTAAAAGTGCCGTAAACACCGGTGCCTTTGGCATGCACCACCCGCTCCGGAATACGTTCACGATTGAAATGAGCCAGTTTTTCAATTAAATGAAAATCTTGTAACAACAGTGGGCCGCGTTCACCAGCAGACAGTGAATTCTGATCATCTGCTACGGGGGCACCATTCTGGCTGGTAATGAAATGCTGTGTCATCTTGTGCTCCTTACGATTTTTTCTGGTTTAACCAAAGTTCGATCAAATCAACGATTGTGGCCATGTTGCACTCCTTAAACGACGTTAATGGGCATCGCGGCGTTGAGAAGATAATAGAGAACCCAGCAAAACCAATAAAACGATTAAAACTGATTATCACAATTCATTTACTGAATTAAATTTGAAACAGCACGACTTAACCGATGTTCATAATTGTAGAAGTCACGGCCATCAGTGACGGTGAAAAATCTCGACACACTGAAATGAAGAAAGCAGCCTGCGGCTGCTTTCTGGTAGGCAATGGTGGCGTTAGCCCGCGTTTTTGGTATCGGGGCGTTTAACAACGGCGGCGGTCATCCGTGAAATACAGGTGAGTTCATCCGCACTATTAAAGATTTTCACTTCCCAGACGGAAGTGCGCTTACCTAAATGGATTGGACGGGCAATAGCCTTGAGCTCACCATTACGCGCAGCCCGAATATGATTGGCATTGATCTCCTGCCCGACACAGAAATAGTGTTCAAAATCCACCGCAAAATTGGCGGCATAACTGGCGACGGTTTCGGCCAACACCACATTTGCGCCACCATGCACCATACCGATAGGATTATGAATCGCCGGCGATGCGGGCATGGTTGCTACCAGATAATCATCGCCAATCTCGGTCACTTTGATGCCCAAAGTCTGCATTAGCGTGCCTTTGCCCCCCTGTCCCAGATCCAGACGGGCACAGTCATCAAGGGTGATCTCTCTGAACCAGATACTCATAGCTTAATAGTTCCTGTTGTCATACTGCCGGACAGTGTAACGCCTGATTACTTGGCAGATATAGCCAATTCGGCTAATTGACGATCATGCAGCTTGGATAAGCTGAGCACGGCACAAATCGCGCCAATCAGCGCAAACAGCATATCTGACTGTGTATCCCAGACATATCCCTGAGTACCAAGGAATGCTTCAGCGCCATCATTGGTTAACACCGCCACCCACCATTCCACCAACTCATAAAATGCCGACAGCGCCAAAGCAAAACAGCAGCACAGAAAATTACACCAGCGACCTCGCGGTAACACCTGTTTACGCAGCAGCACCTCGCGGGCAATCATCGCCGGAATAAATCCCTGCGCGAAATGGCCTAACTTGTCATAGTTATTGCGTCCCCAACTAAACCAGTCAGATAACCAGTCGAATAATGGCACCTGGGCATAGGTGTAATGGGCACCGACAAACAGCACACAACAGTGCAGCAGGATCAGCACTGATAATAAGCTTGTTAAGGGAAATACTCGCCGGCACCACAGCAGGATAGGAACCGCTAGCAGTGCCGGAGCGGCTTCCATCCACCAGGTAAAGCCATCATGAGGCTGCCATGCAGACCACGACAGCACCATTGCATAAAACACTAGCCAGATCAGCGGATTTTTCAATTTTCGCCTCAACTTGCAAATTGTTCATGAACAAAAATAAACACTTCAGCCATCCGGACCTCCACATGTGCAAAAAAAGGTGCTAACGTGATCCTACAGCTTGGGGAAGCTTAACACACTACACTTTGTTCACTAGCAGATACACGAAAGAAGGGGTACCGAGATCATGGCGAAAGTTTCGCTGGACAAGGATAAAATCAAGATCCTGTTGTTGGAAGGCGTTCATCAATCAGCATTGGATGTGCTGAAAAATTCCGGATATAACAATATCGAATTTCATAAAGGTTCCCTGTCCGGAGATGAACTGATTGATGCCATCAAAGATGCCCATTTTGTCGGTATTCGCTCCCGCACACACCTGACCAAGGAAGTGTTGGATCACGCCGAAAAGCTGGTCGGTATTGGCTGTTTCTGTATTGGTACCAACCAGGTTGATCTGAAAGCGGCTGAATTGCTGGGCATTCCAGTATTCAACGCGCCATTCTCCAATACCCGCAGTGTTGCAGAGCTGGTGATTGGCGAAATTATCATGTTGATGCGTGGCATCCCACAACGTAACGCTTCGGCACATAAAGGTGGCTGGATTAAAAGCGCCAAGGGCAGTTACGAAGTTCGTGGCAAAACCCTCGGGGTTATCGGTTATGGTCACATCGGGACTCAGCTTGGCATTCTGGCTGAAACGCTCGGTATGCGAGTGATTTTCTACGATATCGAAGACAAACTGCCACTGGGTAACGCCCATCAGCTGCGCTTTATGAACGAGCTGTTAGCACAGGCGGATGTGGTGAGTTTGCATGTTCCAGAAACCCCACAAACCAAACTGATGTTCGGTGCTGCGCAAATTGAAGCGATGCGTCCAGGAAGTTTCCTGATCAACGCATCTCGCGGCACTGTGGTGGATATCGATGCGTTGGCTGCAGCGCTGGAATCCAAACATCTGGCCGGTGCTGCGATCGACGTATTCCCGGTAGAACCTAAGTCCAATGACGATGAGTTCCAGACCCCATTGCGTGGTTTTGACAATGTGATTCTGACCCCTCACGTGGGTGGCAGTACTGAAGAAGCACAGGAAAATATCGGTATTGAAGTGGCCGGTAAGCTGGCTAAGTACTCAGACAACGGCTCTACCGTGACCGCCGTGAACTTCCCGGAAGTGTCGCTGCCACAACAGCATGGCACCTCACGTTTGCTGCATATTCACCGCAACCGTCCTGGTATTCTGCTGAAAATCAACCAGGCATTCTCTGAAAAAGGCATCAACATTGGTGGCCAGTATCTGCAAACTACCGCCGATATCGGTTACGTGGTGATGGAAGTTCATACCGATCAGGCAACTGAAGCCTTGGAAGAACTGAAAAACATTGAAGGCACTATCCGTACCCGTTTGCTGTACTGATATGTGAAGCAAGTAAATGTTTCGCAGGGCGCCTTCTTGGCGCCCTGTTTATTTGCGATAGATCCGTTACAATCGAAGCACTTTTGCTGTTGTTAATCTCAGGATGATCCTATGAGTCTTACTGATCCCCAACTCACCTGGGCACCGGATGCCCAGCTACCAGAACTGCTGATTTCACCGCTCTCCCATCTGGGCCTGATCCAGGTCACGGGTGAACAGAATCGCAGTTTTATTCATGGCCAGATTACTGCCGATGTTAATGCGCTTAGCGCCGATGACTGGTGCTGGGGCGCCCATTGTGATCCCAAAGGTAAAATGCTGTCGGCATTTCGTTTGTTTGCAGTTGCCGATGCTCTGATGCTCTTAATGCCCAAAGACACTGTAGCCAGTGACCTGCCGGAGTTTCGCAAATATGCGGTATTCAGCAAAGCCGAACTCAATGATGTTGCTGCAACTTGGACAATACTCGGTGTCGCCGGCAGTGCGGCTGCGGACTGGATTAAAGGTCATTTTCCGGCATTCAGCACTGACCACAAACTGATTGCGCTTGAACAAGGCGCGGTACTGAATGATGGTGAGCGGTTCTTAATTGTATTACCGACCGCAATTGCCTCAACGTTAGTAGAAGGTGAAGCCTTATATCATCACAGTGCCTGGCAAGCTTTAGAGATATTAGCCGGTTATCCTGCACTTTCTGCAGCACATCAGGCGCAATTCGTGCCGCAAATGTGCAACCTGCAAGCACTTAATGGCATCAGTTTTACCAAGGGCTGTTACATGGGGCAGGAAACTGTCGCGCGCATGAAATATCGCGGTGGTAATAAACGGGCAATGTACATTTTGAACGGCACCGCCGACATTGAAGTCACGGCAGAATCTACGCTGGAACTGGCGTTGGAGGATGGCTTCCGTCCTCAGGGCACTATTGTGGAAGCGGTACAGATTGATGGTCAACTCTGGCTGACAGCCGTTCTGCCAAATGATACCGAACGTGATGCTAAGTTCCGTATTGCCGAAGCGCCACAGAGTCAGCTCTCGGTAGTGCCGTTGCCCTACACTTTAGAAGAGTAATCGACGTAGAGGGCACCGCTGGGTGCCTTCTGTTTTTTGCACCGGCTATGATGCCGATGCAGTCAAGCGATGATGGGCGGGTCATACTGCCATCAACATTTAAAAAGCCTATTGCCTTAAGTGGCCGCTAGCCCAAAGACGTTTTTATCGTACCTTGATTCACTTAACTGTTTGCGCTACAGCAGATAAACTGATCTGCATCAGGTGCTATTTCGCAAATACAAGGACTGAAAATGCCGCAATCCCACCAGCAGTCATTGGTTCAACTATCGCAAATCAGCAAAGGATTTAATGACGGCGATCAGTATCATCTGGTGTTGGACTGCCTCGACTTAATCATCCAGCAGGCAGAAACCGTGGCACTCACCGGTCCTAGCGGCAGTGGCAAGAGCACTTTGCTGAATATTATTGGCGGTTTTGAATACCCAGACACCGGCGAACTCCAGCTTCAGGGCGCTGATTGCCGTAAGTGGCATGATCCGCAATGGAGCCGTTTCCGCCGTCAGCATCTGGGGGTGGTATTCCAACAGTTCAATCTGCTGACCCCACTGAATGTCCGCGATAATATTCTGTTCCCGCTATCGCTGCTCGGGCAAAAATGGAATGACTGGTGCGATTACCTGCTACAGAAACTCGCCATCACTGAACTGGCACAGCGGCCAATCGAGCAGTTGTCCGGCGGTCAGCAGCAGCGGGTTGCCATTGCTCGAGCACTGGCACATCGTCCGGCATTGTTATTAGCGGATGAACCGACCGGCAATCTTGATGCTGAAGCCGCTGAGGAAGTGATGCAGCTGTTGTGTAAACTCGCCGCTGATGCTGGCACGGCGATTCTGATGGTGACGCACAGTGACAGTGCTGCCGCCCATATGCAACGGCGCTGGCATCTGCAACAGGGGAAAGTCCATGAGTGATTGGCGTCTGGGCTGGCAAGCGCTGCGGGTGTATTTAGCGCACTATCGCCAAGCCCCGCTGCAAGCGGGCGCTATTCTACTGGGTGTTGTGCTGGCAGTAACGTTGCTGATCGGGGTCAAAGCCACCAATGATAACGCCATTCACAGTTATCAGGACGCCGGCGAAGCATTAGCTCAGCAAGCGGCGCTGTTTATCAGTGCCCCTGGCCGTGGGGCCAGTGTTGATGAACAACTCTATTTCCGCTTAAAAAAACTCGGGCTACATGCTTTGCCGGTAGTGAGTGGCACGCTCGAAGATGCTCAAGGCCGTAAATGGCAGATTGATGGCAGTGATATCGTCGCAGCCTTACACAGTTTTCAGCAACAAGCGCCGAGATTTGAAGCGCAACTACCACTGGTCTCAATGCTGGCCGGCGAACCTTTGATACTCGCTAGCAAAACACAGGCGCAGTCGATGGGGGTTAATGACGCTTCCGACGCGTATTTCACGCTCGCAGGTCAGCAGCTAAAGGTCGATGTTTTACCTGACAGTGCCAATCTGGGGAACCGCTTATATCTGGATATTTCGGTTGCACAGTCGCTGTTGCAACTGCCCGGGCGTTTAAGTTACATCGCCTTATTTGGCGATGCAGCCCAATTAAAGCAGCAGTTAGCGCAAAGCGGGCTGCCGTTGGCGGGCTTGCAAATTACCGAACAGGATCAGGGCAAAGCGCTGACCGATCTCACCCGCAGTTTTCATCTGAATCTTAATGCCATGGGGATGCTGGCGTTTCTGGTGGGCTTATTCATCGCCTATAACGGTGTGCGCTACAGTCTGATGAAGCGCCAACGGCTGCTGTTACAACTATTACAACAGGGCCTCAGCCGCCGAGCCCTCATGCTGTCTCTGCTGCTCGAGTTGTTGCTGTTGGTGGCCATCGGTTCGTTTGTGGGTTTTTTACTGGCACTGCAACTCAGCCATTGGCTGCAACCTATGGTAGCCGTCACGCTGGAACAACTTTATGGTGCCACCCTGTTGCCCGGTAACTGGCAATGGGCCTGGCTGGCAGAGGGCGCAGGACTGACACTGATTGCGGCCCTGTTGGCCTGTGTGCCGTTATACCGACAACTGTGTCAGCGCAGTATTGCTCAGGGCACACAACGCTTTGCCCAGCAGGAACATCATCGGCGCATTCACCGACGGCTATTTGCGCTAGGGATGCTACTACTGCTGCTGACAGCAGCACTCTACCCTTTCAGCCGCGCACATGGACAAAGTCTGGCATTAATGGGGCTGCTTACTATCGCCATGCCGCTGTTACTGCCACAGGTGTTGCAAACCAGCCTCAGCCTGTTGACGCCATGGGTGCCAGCCGGGTTGCCGCGTTATGCGATTGCGGAAACTCGCGAACTCACGGCGCCACTAGCGCTGGCAATGATGGCGTTACTGTTGGCATTATGCGCCAACATCGCTATGAATACGCTGGTTGGTAGCTTCGATCGAACCCTGCGCAGCTGGCTCAATACCCGACTGCATGCCGATTTGTATATTAGGCCCGGTAACAATGAGATGTCCGCATTACAGCAATATCTCGACACCAATGCGCCTAAATTACCGCGTTACTATCAGTGGCAAGCGCCATTTTATGTGGCAAATGGCACTGAAGTGCAGTCAATTAACCTGTTGAGTCGCGACCCGACCTCAATTGCGGAAACTACCGTGTTTAAACAACCTGATCAGTTGGCAAAGCAACGCCTGGCGGTACAACAGGTGTTGGCGGGCCAAGGCATCTTTATCAGTGAGCCATTGGCACTGAAACTGGCAGTCCAGACGGGAGATAATGTGCGTTTATGCCAGGATAACCGCTGCCAACACCCTCACATGACCCAAATTGCGGGGGTCTATTTCGATTACGGCAATCCCAGAGGCGAGGCGTTGGCAGCACCAACGCTATGGCAACAGCTGCTGTTACCCGCACAACCTTATAGTCTGGCCATCGGAGGCATCACTGCGGGGCAGGCAGCCATTGATAATCTCGGTGAGCAGATAGGCAATACGCTGGGACTCAACCCGGCACAGATATACAGCCAGCAAAAAATTCGCACACAAGCCCTGAAGGTATTTAACAAGACCTTTAGTATCACCTTAGTGCTGAATACCCTGACATTGCTGGTCGCGGCAATCGGGTTATTCAGCGCCGTATTAATGCTGACCCAGTCAAGGCAAGCACCGCTGGCAATCTTGCGCAGTCTTGGCGTACCGCAAAAGCAGCTGTGGCTGATGCTGCTAGCCCAGATCCTGCTGGCGGTGTTCATCACCTGTCTCATGGCCCTGCCGTTAGGTGCCATCCTCGGCTATCTGCTGATCCATAAAGTGACGTTGCAAGCCTTCGGCTGGACCATCATGCAACACTGGGACTGGCTGGCTTATGGACGCGTTGTTGGCCTGTCATTAGGATGTTGTCTGCTGGCGGTGTTGCTGCCGCTTTACTGGCAAAGTCGGCGCTCAATGGTGTCAGCACTGCAGCAGGAGGTACTATGAAACGGCATCACCTGTTTGGGCTGTTACCGCTGTTACTGTTAACCGCCTGCAGTCCCGCGGAAAAATCAGCCTCGATGGGACAGATATTAGGCCGAGCTGATACTGGCTTTGCCCAAGTATTGCCAGGCAAGAATTTTGCGTTTCCAGAGGATCATTTAGCGCATCCGAAGTTTCGTCAAGAATGGTGGTATCTCACCGCGAACCTGCACACCGCTGATGGAACGCCACTAGGATTACAGTGGACCCAGTTTCGCATAGCGCTGTCAGCCGCCGCCCCGGCAAGTTCCTCGCCCTGGGCCAGCAATCAATTGTATATGGCACACGCTGCACTGACGTTTAAGCAACAGCATCTCACCGCTGAACGTTGGGGTCGAGGCACTCACGGTGAGCAAGCGCCCGCACAGGTATCAGGACCGCCGTTATCGGTGCGACTGGATGACTGGCAATGGCAGGCACAGGCAGGATCAGACAATCCCAACCACGGACTACTCCCTGCGACCCTCTCGGTGGCCGATGCCCAATTTGCCTACAACCTGCAACTGTCAGCCAACGCGCCGTTGGTATTGCAAGGTGATCACGGCTACAGTCGCAAAAGTGCTGATGGTAAAGTCGCGTCCTATTACTACAGTCAGCCGTTTATCAATGTTGATGGTACAGTGCTGCATCAGGGACGTTGGCAACATGTCAGTGGTATCGCCTGGTTAGATCGTGAATGGAGTTCTGAGTTTCTCAGTCGCCAACAACAGGGTTGGGACTGGTTTGCGCTGCACCTTAACGACGGCTCTGCCCTGATGCTGTTTCAGCTAAGGGGAACGGATAAAAGTGACAAGGCGTTTTATAGCGGTAAACGTATGTTTCCAGATGGTCGTAGTCACTCACTAAGCGCCAAGGATATTCGCATGCAAGCCACTGCCTGGCAGCAGACCACCAGCGGTCGCTATCCGGTAAGCTGGCATCTGTCATTGCCAACGGAACAACTGGAACTCGACATTACCCCGCTCAATCGCAACGCAGTAATGCCGTTATCGGTATCCTACTGGGAAGGCCCCATCAGCATCAGCGGCAGTCAACAGGGCGCGGGTTATCTGGAACTGACCGGCTATTGAGTTTCACGGTCAGCATCAAGCCATTCACATCGGGCGACGAGTTGCCATATGTTCGCGCTGGTGATAATAACTCAGGGTTTGCAGCGCCAGCAGAAAGACATCTGCACTGTTATCACCATCAACATTCTTGACAACGGTGACCGCGCGATGATGTTCAGTACATAAGATAGTCATGGTAATGCCGCCCATACTACCGCCTGAGTGCATCACGGCATGAGGCATCGCGTCCATCAGCGCTAACGCCTGGGTATCATTCTTATATTGTTTGCGCTGCCGATAATCATCAAAACCGATAAACCAGCCAATGCCAACATTCACCGGCTTACCATCGTTGAGATGCGCTTTGGTCAGCATCAACTTACTAACCTTTGGCTTCAGGTAATGACCATCAATCTGCGCCACCGCAAAACGCGCAACATCTGCGGCACTGGCAATAATGCCGCCGGCCGCCCATTTGTAGCTATGGTCAGTCTGCGGCGAATTGATCAGCTTACCATCGCGCACGCTGTACGGCCGGACGCGATTGGGAATAATCTGCGATTGCTCATCAAACGCGGTGTCATTAAGGCGCAATGGCGTAAACACTTCATCTTGCATAATCTGCTGAAAATTTCGTTTTCCATCAGCCCCTTCCATTGCCGCACTGATCAGCGTCCAGCCCAAAGTGGAATAGCTAAAAGCCGTTCCCGGGACGAATAGCAATGGATCATCTTTGAATAAGGCCAGACTGGCGCTGACCGAGGGAAAATGCTCGTTGAGCAGAAATTCATTCGCGCCTTCCTTGTAGTGGCGCACGCCTGCCGTATGGGACGCCAGTTGCCGCAGGGTAATCACAGGTTTGTCGTTGGGCCAGGCTGTCACATAGTCAGTCACCGGTTTATCCAGGTTGATTTTTCGCGCCTGATACAAACGCATTAATCCGGCAGCGGTCATCACCTTGGCAACACTGCCAATCCGCAGTTTGTCTTCGACACGCATCGGTAATCGATTTTCCACATCAGCAAAGCCGTACCCCTGAGCCCACTGCACGCCGTTGGCATCTGCCACCGCCACACTGATGCCAGGCACAGTATCAGCTGTCACCGCTTGGCGATACAGCGCATCCAGTTGTGGCGGAATCGGCTCACCGAAAACAGAGAAGCTCAGTGCGACTAACGTCAGCGGTAATAAAACGGCACGTAAACAATAGAATGGCATTTCAACAAGCTCACTAACAACGGATAAGCAGTCAAGATACTGCTAAAGATGATGGATTTTCAAATGACTAACGCCAAACATTTACGCAATACTTTGTCATCAACCTGTTTCCCAATACTGTCACCATCGAGACAGAAACGGTCCGCTTAATCGGCTTGGGGTTAACTGGTAACGCTGATTTTTCTGCATTCACCATACTGCTGCAAATAGGCCATAAACTGGCGGGCTGGCATCGGGCGACCAAGATAATAGCCTTGTACTTCATCACACCGGTATTGCGCCAATAACGCCATGGCTTCCGCAGTCTCAACCCCTTCAGCAATGGTTTTCAGCCCCAGTCCTTTGGCGACTTGCACGATAGCCCTTACGATAGCCGCATCATCTTCGTCTTCGGTAATATCCCGCACAAATGACTGATCAATTTTTAATTTATCAACCGCAAAGCTTTTGAGATATTGCAGACTGGAATATCCGGTACCAAAATCATCAATGGTGAAAGCAAAGCCTTTTTGCTTGAGCCGCTTTACCGTTGCCAGCACGCTCTCAGTGTTATGAAGCATGATGGATTCCGTCAGCTCTAACTCCAGCATTTGCGGGGTGATCCCAGCGCTGGCAACCGCATCACTAACCGCCTGCTCGATATTACCTCGGGCGAACTGCAATGCGGACAAGTTAACCGCCACCACCGGGTTACTCATGCCCGAATCGCGCCAACGGGCCGCTTCTCGACAAGCTTCCTGTAACACCCAGTTACCAATTGGCACAATCAAACCAGAGGCCTCTGCAACCGGAATAAAGCTGGCAGGAGACACCATCCCTAACTCCGGATGAAACCAGCGAATTAACGCTTCGACTCCCACTATCTTTCCGGTGGTCATCTCCAACTGTGGCTGATAAAACAGTTGAAACTGGTTCAACTCCAGCGCTTTACGTAAACCCACACGGATATTCAGTTGTTCAGTCGCTTCATAGTTCATCTCTTCGTTGAAGAAACGATAGGTATCGCGTCCTTTAGACTTGGCGCGATACATTGCCATATCGGCCTTTTTCAATAGCGTCTCAAAGTCACCACCATCAGACCAACGAGATATATGCAAAGCATAAAAAACGGGGGCGATAATTGCCCCCCGTTTTCCACTATTCTTTTAATCGTTGTCGGTTTCGCACCTGAGGGAACATCACCATCCACGCGGCCACGACCACTAACGTGCCAATCCCCCCAATGACCGTTGCACCTACCGCCCCCACTAATGCCGCTAACACCCCAGATTCAAATTCTCCGAGTTGGTTAGAGGTGTTAATGAAAATTGAGTTAACCGCGGTAACTCGTCCACGCATCTCATCAGGGGTTTCTAATTGCACTAGCGCGCCACGGATCACCATACTGACCATGTCAAAGGCACCCAGTGCGGCCAATGCCACTAGCGACAGCCATATATTAGTTGATAACGCAAACACCAATGTTGCCAGACCAAAACCCGCAACGGCACCAAACATGGTCATTCCCACCCGGCGCTGCAACGTATGCCGAGCTAACCAGAATGACATCAACAAGGCGCCGACTGCGGGAGCAGCCCGCAGCAAACCCAGCCCCCAGGGGCCTGTATGCAGAATATCGCGGGCAAAAACCGGCAATAATGCCGTGGCACCACCTAACAATACCGCAAACAGATCGAGTGAAATCACGCCAAGGATCACCGGCCGCGCCCGAATAAAACTCACGCCTGCAAACAGCGTGTTCAAGGTCATGGGTTGGCGCACCGATGGCAGATAATGGTATTGCAGTTTCAGCAGCACGGATAACGACGTCAGATACAGCAATGCCGAAAGACCATAAGTTAACACCGGGCCACCAATATATAACAACCCGCCCAACGCTGGTCCGGCAATGCTTGCCATCTGCATTCCTGACGCATCCAATGCCAGTGCTCTTGGTAATAAGCTTTCAGGGACTAACGATGGCACCATGGATTTTAACGCCGGGAACTCAAACGCCTTAAAAGCGCCGATAACAAACACCAGTGACAGGATGAGTCCCTCACTCAGGAATCCTTGCCAACTGCCTATCACCAGCAGCAATAGTGCTAACCACTGGCAAGTCTGTGTCACCAGCACAATTTTGCGACGCGGAAACTGGTCAGCAACATGGCCGGCTGGCAGCGCCAATAAAACTGATGGCACAAACTGCGCCAGGCCAATCAACCCTAAATCCAACGGATCGCGTGTAATATCGTAAACCTGCCAACCGACGGCTACCGATAACACCTGAAATCCAAAAGATGATGCTAATCGCGCACACCAATAACGCATAAAGGCGGGATATGCCCGCAGTGACTGCAACGCATCCGCGGTAGTGGGAGTACTCATAAGGGAAATTAATGAAATGCTTATAGAGGATTGATGCTACCACAGGGGCAATTTAAGGTGCCAGCAACAAGCACAATAAACCGCCAAAGTTAGCGGACCGGCAAGATGCTTGGAACGCCATCCGCTAACGGCGGATATACAGCCGATGGCACTCCATAGGTTAACGCATCTTAACGACCATCTTCAGGCGACAAGGTCCGTTTACTAATGTCGGCGGCTGATTTCTGTTGCCACTGTAACCAGTATTCTTGCTGTTTGGCTTTTACACTCGTTTTATTGGCGTCATACCAAGCTTGAGCCGCCGGGGACAATTCCACCAGCTTGGTACTGCGCTTCCAGTCAGCAAAATCTTTACTGTCCAGTTTGTACTCGGCATAGGCACCGGCCTTAACCGGCCACATCGAAAAGCGGGCTTTCCATAAGCCCATACGCGGCGTGATGATGCTGTAATAGGTTTTTCCCGCTGCCAGCTGTGCTTCCATAAAGTCCGCGGCTTCCGAGACCACCATAAACACATGCTGACCGGGATTCACCAGATACGCCAGTTTGGTGCCGTTATCCAGAATGCCGATAAACATTGGCTCACCATCACTGACATCGTATACCGAAGAACTGATTGCACTGCCAACAAAGGAATCGCGCATAAAGACGACCTGTGCTTTGTCAGAAGGCGCTGGATTGACATCGACTTGATTGGTCGCGGTCATTGGAACAGACGCACAGCCTGCAACTAACAAGCAGCAAAACATGAGAACAAGCTTAATTTTGTTCATTGATGTTCCTTAAATGCCGAATATCTGAATGCCATTAATAAAATATGGCGGACGACAGCAGCCCGGCCCTATTTCATCAGGCGGATGGGCGATAATCTTAAGGGTTACCGCACAGCTCGATTATCACCTGAGTAATATTTTAGTTGGTGCGCCACAAATTCATCATAAATACCGAACAGCCGAGCTTTATTAGCAATCATTAACCGACCCATTCAGTTGTCCTTAACTGTCACAACAATAGGAAAAATCATCATAAATTTAGACAATTAAAGTTATTGGTTGTGGAAATGGGTAGGATGTTACTGCATTATGTCCGGGTAACGGCATTCACTAATGTCGCGACCGATAAGCGTGTCACCAAACGTCGCGACCGGCAGTAACCCGACTAACAGGTATGCTATGTCCTCTCAGATGAGTCAAAAAGAAAAGCTGTTCTTTTTACTTTTCACTCTGGTGTTTTTTTGCTTATCCGTGCTGATTGTCAATACTGTCACGCAGGTCTTTGTCGCCAAAGAAATCAACTATAAAAAGGAAGAAATTAAAGGCCATCTGGCACTGGTTCGCTCCAATATTGAAGCGATTATTTTCAAAGATACCTATCTTGCCGATAGTCTCGCCACCGTTGTGACGCTTGATCCCGCCTTCGCCATTAAAAACTGGTCGATGATTGCAGGTAAATTAGTGCAAAAGGCCCAATATGTGCGCAACGTTGGTCTGGCACCAGATAATATCATCAGTCACATCTATCCCGTCGCCGGTAATGAATCGGCTATTGGCTTTGATTTTCGTACTAAACCTGAGCAACTTAAAACCGTGCTACTCGCCAAGGAGCTTCAGGGAGTTTATATCGCCGGGCCGCTGGAGTTAGTGCAAGGCGGCGTTGCCATTATCGCCAGGTATCCGATTTTCTCTGATTATCCGACCAATCTGGACTATTGGGGTACTGTCAGTGTCGTTATCGACTATGACAAGCTATTAGATAAATCGGGGATTAAATATTTTAAAGGCGCCAGTATTTCGCTACGAAAACATGCTGAAAATCTCACGAATGCTGGCAAGATTTTTTACGGTGACGCAGATAATTTTAAGCAACCGGATGTTGAATATCCTATCAACCTGCCTAATGGTAAATGGGAATTAGGCGCCAAAGTCGATATGAAAAGCATAGGAAATATGATGCTGACCCAGCGCATACTCAACAGCCTGGGTGGACTTACCGCAATTCTGGCTTATATATCGATCATCTTGCTGTATCGTAACTACAAATATGCCCATACCGCCGCATTACACGACGAACTTACCCACCTGCCAAACCGCCGTTTTATGATGAATCTGTTAGGCAGAACAGTGACCAAAGGCGATGATAAAGCATTGTTCACGCTATTAAATGTGGATCTGAATGACTTTAAACGTGTCAATGATGAACTTGGTCATGAAGCGGGTGATGAATTGCTGCGCCATGTGGCGCGCCAGCTCAAGGAGCATATCCGAGCTACCGATATTGTCGCCCGTATCGGCGGCGATGAATTTATTGTAATCCTTGAAGGTATTACCGATGAAGCCATGGCGGCACACGTTATCCAGAAGCTCCGCTATCAAGTAGAAGCCAGTGCCTTAACTTGGGCAGGCAAGCAACTACACCCATCGCTCAGTATTGGCAGAGCCATCTACGCAGGGCAAAAAATCACGGTGAAACAACTGCTGTCCGAGGCGGACCAGGCAATGTATGCCGAAAAACAGAAACGCAAACACGCAGACTGGGTGATCTAGCCGTTTTTTCTGACAGCATGGTTGCGAGCGCTAGCGTCTTCAGAAACTGCCGCTAATTTTTTAATGCCTTGATTTAAAAGCCTCTGAAATACTCTGTCACAAAGACAACGCTAATTTTCTGAAAGCTGTCATTATAATGAGTGACGAAATTTTCCCGTTTGGAGTCTCAATGCATTTCCGTCTGCTCTGTATTTCGCTGCTGGGCTTATCCCTCAATGCTCAAGCTGCCTTTTCAATTCCTGGCTTTGAGCTAGTCCAAACTGCACCGGTAGAAACGACCCTCAGCAACTCGGACTTAGCCGATCCGGTTACGGTTTGGTGTCAGCAATTCGATGCTGCTAAAAATACGATTGATATCGCTCAGTTCTACGTCACCAGTGAGCCGGGCGAGCCCCTGGAGCCGGTGCTTAAGCACTTACGGCAGGCCGGTGAACGCGGTGTCAAAATTCGTTTCTTAATGGACTTGCACGGTGTACGTATGTCCAATGAACCGACGCTGGCAGCCATCAAAAGCATCCCCAATCTGACTTTTCAATTGATTGATTTCGGTAAAATCGGCGGCGGCATTGTGCACGCCAAATATATCGTGGTGGATGGCAAAAGCGCCTTTGTTGGCAGCCAGAACTTCGATTGGCGGGCCCTGAAACATATTCATGAAACCGGACTGCTGATCACTGATAGTAAAATTGCCGCACAAGTGCAAGCCATCTTCAATGTTGACTGGCAAGCACAGCAACTATTAGCCGAGGGCAAAGCCGTACCGGTATTGAATCACCAGGTAGTGGCAGCCGACGAATCCCAGAGCGCCTATCTGGTAGCCAGCCCGAACGCCTATAATCCAGCCGGTGTTGGTGACTCCGAGAGTGAACTGCCCAAGCTACTGGCCAAAGCTGAACACGAAGTTTATATCACGGTGATGACCTATGCTCCGCTGTCCTACAGCTACAAAAAGCCTGCGCCTTATTATGCGGTTATCGATGATGCCATCCGGGCAGCGGCTCAGCGCGGTGTCAAAATTCACCTGATGATTTCCGCCTGGAATACCGGCAAGCCTTACATCGATTATCTTAAAAGCCTACAGGTACTGCCCAACATCGACGTTAAAGTCGTCACTATTCCGGAAGCCAAGCAGGGCTTCATTCCCTTTGCTCGCACCTTGCACAGTAAAACCATGGAAATTGACGGCAAGATTGCCTGGATAGGCACCAGTAACTGGGAAGGTGGCTATATGAATAACTCGCGCAATCTGGAGCTGGTGTTACAAAATTCGGCGATGGCAAACCGCCTGCAACAGCTGCAACTTCAGCTGTGGAACAGCGTCTATGCTGCACCGTTGGATATTAATCAAGAATATCCCAACCCCCATCCCGCCAGCGCCAACTAAACTTGCTAGACAAAAAAAGCCGCTGAAACTCAGCGGCTTTTTGGTGGAAATAAGTGTCAACTTATTTTAGGACTAGACCCAAAACCATTACTTGGCAATCGGCAGCTCAATGTTAGAGGAGTGGAACACACTCATCGTCGCCTTTTGATAATCGCCTTTCTTGGCAAAGAAGATGTTATCAACATAGGTTTGTGGGTTACGGTCATACAGCGGGAACAAGCTTGATTGTACCTGCACCATGATCTTATGCCCTGGCAGGAACACATGGTCGACGTTAGGCAAACCAAAGTGATAATGCTCTACCTTGCCTGGCGTTAACGCTTCAGGCTTGTCAAAACCTTTGACATAACGGCCGCGGAAAATCTCAATGCCAATCGGCAGTTCAAAACCGGTCATTTCCGGTCCGACATATCCCTGAGATGCACCTTCAGAGGTGGTATTGGGATAAACGTCCACCAACTTCACTACCCAGTCAGCATCTGTGCCAGAGGTGGCGGCAAACAGATTCACCATCGGTGCGCCCATAATGTGTACTGGTTTATTGAGTACATCGCTGGTGTATACCAGCACATCTGGACGACTAGAAACAAAGCGTTGATCATGCACCAACCAAGGTTTCCACTGGTGAGAGTCACTCATATTGATCGGTCGAGGAATAAACGGTACCGGTTTCGCAGGATCAGACACATAATCATCATGGGCATTTTCATTAGCCGCAGGTTTGAATGACAGTCCCATGTTGTCGGTCATATAGATCTTTTCTGCTTTACCCATTGGCCATTTGGGTGACACATTCCAATGATTTTCACCGGTGGCATAGGTCAGCACTGGCGGCGTTTTTGGATCAGGCGCGCCTTTCAGGTAATGGTCGAAAAACGGCTTCATATACTTCACGCGGAACTCGTGTGCGGTATCACCAGTAAAGGTCAGTGCCCCGAGTTTGTAACCATAATGGTTGACGCCGGAATGCCGCCAAGGACCGATGACCAGCGACACCATGTTATTATGTTTATCCTTAGGCTCAATGGCGTTATAAACCGCTGGCGCACCATAAGAATCTTCCTGATCCCATTGTCCTACCACCAACATGGTGGGGACTTTTAGCGGCTCCTTCGCCATGATCTTATCAACCGCCTGTAGTGACCAGAAATCGGTATAAGCAGGATTTTCGGTCATCTTGCGAATGAACGGATAATTTTCAAAGCCCCACTTTTTCAGGTAATCACCGGTTGAGCCAGCCTCCAGAAAACGACTGTAGTCATCACCGGCACCCACCGCAATGCCACCACTTTCAGCTTTGGCGGTACCCTGCATGACGGTATAACCGATATTCACATTACGAAACGCGCCATTGTGGAACCAGTCATCGCCCATCCAGCCATCGACCATCGGGCTTTGCGGTACTGCGGCTTTCAGTGCTGGATGTGGGTGGATCTCTGCCATCAAGGTGGTGAATCCCAGATATGAAGAACCCACAATACCCACCTTGCCATTCGACTCAGGCACATGATTTACCAGCCAGTCGATGGTGTCATAAGCGTCGGTAGACTCATCGATACCAGTATCATTCTGTGGGCCCGCCAACGGACGGTTTGTGACATATTCCCCTTCGGAATTGTGCATCCCGCGGATGTCCTGATAGACGCGGATATAGTTATCCTCAACAAACTCCACATCCATCACCGGCACGATATCTCTGATATGCTGACTGCCGGTACGTTCCGCATCGCCCTTGGCGTCGTAGGGACTACGGCTCAGCAGGATTGGCGCATTCGTGGTGCCCTTTTTCATTAGGATCACGGTATACAATTTAGTGCCATCGCGCATCGGCACCATTTCAACCCGTTTGATAAAGTCAGCTTCTGGCCGGATTTTTTGATAGCTGGCAACACCATCAGGTGTCATCGGTGTCACAGCGTCAGCCGCATATGCTGCTGGTAGCACGGCAGTTGCTGCCAGTGCCAACATCAGTGGATGTAGTTTCATTGATTGCCTCGATATTTTTATTAGATTTTAAGGACGTGAAACACGCCGCTTTTTCTTACATTAACGCGATAGCGCTGACTCAGCAAAAGACAAAATGTTACATGAAGTGAACCCCGAGAGCTTCACAACTCTCGGAGCAATAACATTTTGGAAAATCAGCGAAAAATGACAGATTTATCCGTGAACATGCGAGCACACAGCTTGTATCACAATACCCATGCACGGAAAGATTTTCCTTTTAGTTTGCCTTTGGATAACTTCGCCGCGGCGGCTTTAGCTAAGTTGCGGGTGACCGCCACATAAGACCAGATATCATGCACCTGAATTTTGCCGACATCGTTACCACTAATGTCGTTACCCGCCGTCAGCGCACCCAGAATATCGCCGGGACGCAGCTTATGCTTCTTGCCCCCTTCGATACGAACACAGCTCATGGTGGCAGTTAACGGTGTGGTATTACTGACTTGCGGTAACTCCGCAAAAGTCAGCTCACCATATCGGTCTTCTAACAGTGCCAGCCGCATACCATCATTGGCAGCCACCAGACTCAGCGCCATGCCTTTAGCACCCGCCCGCCCAGTACGCCCAATGCGATGCACATGCGCTTCTTGCTCAAATGCCAACTGATAATTGATCACCAAATCCAGCGCATCGATATCCAAGCCACGAGCGGCGACATCGGTGGCTACCAACACCACGGCACTTTTCAGCGCAAATGCGACAAGCGCCTGGTCACGTTGACGTTGATCCAAGTCGCCATGCAGTGCCACGGCATCAAAACCTTTACCTAAGAGAAAATCGGCAACGTCCTGAGTTTCCTGCTTGGTGTTGCAAAACACCACCGCACTTTGCGGCCGATGTTGTAGTAATAATTGGTATACCGCCAGCTTACGCTCAGCCATATTTGCAATGCGATAAAACCGCTGCTGGATCTGATGGTCATCGGTAGCATCTTCGACCTTAACTTCCAGCGGTTGCTGCAATGTTTGCTTGGCTAATGCCACAATGGCCTCAGGGAAAGTGGCACTGAACAACAGATTTTGTCGACGTTTGGGCAAGTAACTGCGGATCTGGTCTAAGGCTTCAGTAAAGCCCATTTCCAACATACGGTCAGCTTCATCCAGCACCCACTGTTTTACTTCCTCGAGATTTAAGCGCCGCTGTTGCAGATGCTCCAGCACCCGTCCGGGCGTCCCAACGATAATATGGGCACCGTGTTCCAGAGAACCAATTTGCGGGCCGATTGGGGTGCCGCCGCACAAGGTCAGGATCTTAATATTGTGAATACCACGGGCGAATTTACGCAGTTCACTCGCCACTTGGTCCGCCAGTTCGCGGGTAGGACACAACACTAGCGATTGCACCCGGAAACGGCTGACATCCAACTGCTGTAAGATCCCCAAGCCAAAAGCACAGGTTTTACCGGAGCCGGTTTTCGCCTGCGCCAGCACATCCCGGCCTTGTAAAATGGCGGGCAAACTGCGCGCCTGAATGGGCGTCATTTGTGCAAACCCCAAGTCGGCCATGGTGGCAATCAGTGAGGGATTAAGGGGTAAAGAGGCAAAATCGGTGGCAATGGTGGTCAAAGTAGATCCTGATGAACGCTAAATAAAGTGAATAGTAATTGCTGCGGCTATTGTAACAGCATTTGCCCGATATTCCTGTTACGCCGACAAAAGATGTGCTAATGGTTTAGGGTTAAAAATAGCAAGGCGCCCCTTAGGAACGCCTTTTTACCACAGTTAACATCAAGCGATGGTGGTACTTAACGGCTTTACTCCGCCACAGGTAATTCAATGTTGGAGGAGTGGAACACGCTCATCGTCGCCTTCTGGTAATCGGCCTTCTGGGCATAAAAGATATTGTCGACAAAGGTCTGCGGGTTACGGTCATAGAGCGGGAACAGCGTTGACTGTACCTGTACCATGATCTTATGACCCGGCAGGAATACATGATCCACATTCGGCAAGCCAAAATGATAGTGCTCAACTTTGCCCGGGGTTAACGGTGTGGGTTTATCAAAGCCGTTAACATAGCGACCGCGGAAGATTTCGATCCCCACCGGCAATTCAAAACCGGTCATCTCCTGTCCGACATATCCCTGAGATGCGCCTTCAGAGGTGGTATTGGGATAAACATCCACCAGTTTCACCACCCAGTCGGCATCAGTGCCAGAGGTCGCGGCAAACAGGTTCACCATCGGCGCGCCCATGATATGTACCGGCTTATCCAGCGCATCACTGGTGTATACCAGCACATCTGGACGATTGGAAACAAAGCGTTGGTCATGCACTAACCAGGGGCGCCACTGAGCAGGATCATTCAGATTTATCGGACGCGGCACAAATGGCACCGGCTTAGCGGGATCAGACACATAATCATCATGCGCCTTATCGTTACCGTTTGCGGTAAATGACAGGCCCATATTGTCTGTCATGTAGATTTTTTGCGGTTTACCCATTGGCCATTTAGGTGACTCATCCCATTGATTGGCACCGGTCGCGTAGGTCAGCACTGGCGGGGTCTTAGGGTCTGGCGCGCCTTTCAGGTAATGGTCGAAAAACGGCTTCATATACTTCACGCGAAACTCGTGCGCGGTATCGCCAGTAAAGGTCAGCGCACCCAGTTTGTAACCATAATGATTAACACCGGAATGCCGCCAAGGACCAATGACCAGCGACACCATATCATTGTGTTTATCCTTAGGCTCAATGGCGTTATAAACGGCTGGCGCACCGTAGGAATCTTCCTGATCCCATTGGCCGACGACCAACATGGTGGGCACTTTTAACGGCTGTTTAGCTATAATCTTGTCAACCGCTTGCAATGACCAGAAATCGGTATAGGCAGGATTTTCAGTAAATTTGCGGATCATCGGGTAGTGGTCAAAGCCCCACTTTTTCAGGTAATCACCGGTTGACCCGGCTTCCAGAAACCGGCTGTAATCATCCGCAGCACCAACGGCAGTCCCATCACTTTCCGCTTTCGCGGTACTTTGCACTACCGCATAGTTGATAACGGCGTTACGAAATGCGCCATTATGAAACCAGTCATCCCCCATCCAACCGTCAACCATCGGACTTTGTGGCACCGCGGCTTTCAACGCCGGATGTGGGTTAATCTCTGCCATCAAGGTGGTGAATCCCAAATATGAAGATCCAATAATGCCCACCTTACCATTCGACTCTTTGACGTTGTTCACTAGCCAATCAATGGCATCATAGGCATCGGTAGATTCATCAATACCGGTGCTATTTAATGGGCCAGACAATGGACGATTGCCAATGAAAACACCTTCTGACTTATGCACACCCCGCAAATCCTGATAAACGCGGATGTAATTGTCTTCCACGTAATCCACGTCCATTACCGGTACGCTCTCGCTGAGCTTCTGACTGCTGGCTCGCATAGCGCTGGCTTCTGCATTGTAAGGCGTCCGACTCAATAAAATGGGCGCATTGTTAGTGCCCTTTTTCATCAGGATCACAGTGTACAGTTTGGTCCCATCACGCATCGGTACCATCGCCACCCGCTTAATAAAATCGGCTTCTGGACGAATTTTTTCGTAACTGGCTACGCCATCAGGCGTCATTGGCGTGACGTTATCTGCAACAGCAACAGCTGGGAAAAGTATGGTAGCGGCCAGAGCCAGCCACAAAGTATTCGGTTTCATAGTGTTCTCGTTTTTTATGATTTTAGGGGTCAACGCAACTGCGATAGCAACGCCATAACGCACTGAAAAGTGTGAATACCATATACCGGTTATTTCAACTCACAAAAACAAAAATGTTACATATGGTTAACGGTTAACAATCACTGAGGTAATTCTGAAAAGCATCAGCGAATTTTTACTGTTTGTTTTTAAAACGGCCTTACTAACTGTCTATTAGCGTTAAATAGGCATGGGCATAATCTGCGACATCTGGCGAAACCTAGGGTGAAATCACCTTGGCTTGAGTTTCAATACCTCAATGTGTACAACAGAATGTGCAGCATGGAATCTGTATGAATTAACGGATGTTAACAAAAGGAATTGGTATGAATAACAAAATATTATTGTGGATTTTGGCGATTTTAGTCGTGGCTCAGGGGATTTATCTGGTCGTTAATCATACACGGCACGACAGCAACGCAAGTATACAACCACCAACAGCAACGCCTGTTGCAAACCGCCAGTCGGCGACTACTGCCAATCTGCCACCAATCACAGCCACACCAGCGTTAGGCCAGCAACATAGCCTACAATTGACTGTTGCTTCTCAACCCGAACCACAACCTGAAATGATGAGTATTGAAACTGCTGGGGTGATTGATGCTAAACAACTCCAAATGGTATTGGCATCTGAAGATTTCCATGAGCTCACCGCCAGCTATGCTAATGCTAACAATAAGAGCCTTGAAACCGGCACTTTTGAAAGCCAGCTCAATGCTTATCTGACTCATTCCCCTGTCAGCAATCAGTTGAGCGATTATCAAATCGGCTGTGATGACCGTATCTGTTGGGGCTATATGCGCGCCAGCGACCGAGGCTCTCTGGAAAAGGCTTTAAAGCAATTTGCTGCCGAAGCGCCATTACACAGTGCCGGTTACTTCACAGCATATGAAGTTGACCAAGCCGATGCCGAATTTGAATATCGCTTTTCTTTTAATGCTGACCCACACATTACGTCCATAAAAGTAGAAAAGTCTCATAGCCGTTGAGTTATACAGCGGTTAAAACAATGGCTGTAGTGCGTCACCTTAAGCGCTATAGCCCCATGCAGTTGGCGTAATAGGTCACCGTCCCGGGCCAGTCAGCAAAAATTGCACTTACGCCGACTTGCTTTGCCAAAACATCAAGCAGCACCATCATGTCACCATCATGGTTAATCGCGTTGCTGATGGTCTGATAATACCAACCGCCGCCATTCGCTAATGGACCCGAACGTTCAAAGCTCCAGGCAATAATTTTCAAACCTGCCTTTTTCGCTTCTATCGCATAACGACTAGGTACAATTTTTTTGGCGTCATTCAACGTAACCAGCATCCACATCGCCGGAGCTATGGTGGTAACACCTTGCCGTTTCAATTCTGCCATGGTCCATTTCCAGGTCCGAGGCTGCATCGGGTCAAAATCAGGACTGTTGGTCCCCTCATCCAAAAAAATGGCCTGTTTTCCAAAATCCGGATCCTGTTTTAGCCAGTACAACAGATCATCCAGATTGAATGACTGTGGCAACAACTGTTGAGTTGGAATGCCGGCGACGCGGTAGGCATCCACCAATTTTTGCGCGTAATCCTGCTGCGTCATACCATCAAAAGGCATCGGCACCATCGGCTTTTTCAATTCTGGCGATTGTTTTACACCCAATTTTTTAAAAAGTACGATGGAGTCCTGCAAAGTCATCAAGGTGCCGGTCTGCGCGTAAAGATCAGTACGCCATGATGGCGTTCCCTGAACATACTCTTCTGCGGTTTGTGCCTTGGGGTTAAAACCGTCCATCTTGCCTTTCAACTGTTTAAACTGCGCCAATGTGATGTCTGACGTACAGCAAACGGCAGCAGCGGGAGCGCCTGTTTTGCTGTTAGCCGGCGTAAATGGCTGCGAACACTGCATGGCGATATCGGAGTGCAACAGAATGTCGGTGGTATTGGCGAGATCGCACTGACTGTGACGACACACCAGCGCTTTATCTTTGGTGAAGGTGACATCGCACTCTAAAGTGCCCGCCCCCATTCGTGCACCAGCGAGATAACCTTCTTTGGTGTGTTCCGGAAATTGTAATGGAGCGCCACGGTGCGAAATGACAAAGTTACTGCGATAAAACGGTCCAGTACTACATTGTTCCAGCTGACGTTTAAGCTCGCTGGCAGCCATATCATCCACCAGATAAAAAGGCCGAACGCCAACTTGCGCCGCGATTCTTGATTCAGCTGTAGTTTGGGTGGATGCAGGAGTGACGCCAGCGCACCCAACCAGAAGTAAACCGGATAATGTACCCAGCATTCCACACTTCACTGATAACTTCGTCATTATCAACTCATTGTTTTCTTAGTTCTTATTCGAATTGCCAGATTACAAAGCTTTGATAATAATTTCGACAGTTTTTACAACAGGAAGAAATTGCACAAGGTTTATCATGCGCTAGGACGGGGTAATGCAGAGACATTGATGAGTGAGATTCAGTCCGGTTAACTCCTCACCTGACGGTTGAATTGGTAGATTGAATTGCTATTGGACATTTCCTTGTTACGAATGGCGAGGATTTGCTGCTAATTCGGATTATTAAATGTATGGTTTGCGGCCTTTTAGAGTGCACTGATTACAAGTGCATATTCCGCCCGATTGTGAACACGGGGGAGCAGCATTTCAGCCGCCTCAAATTGAAGGCGTTGAGTTAAGTCTGGTATTGAACTAGGGAAACCAAACGTGAATGGGCCTAAGTAGAAAATTCAATGCAAAGCGTTCCATGCCGCTCAACAAGCGCAAAGTTTAGCTACAGCCCAAAGAGATGCAAGTCACTCTACTGCTCTGCCAATGATGCATGTTCATGCTCACGTTAAGCCTATCTCCAGTAAAATCTTACATTCCTCACATTTATCACTAAATTCCTTTCTCCTAAATAATCAATAATTGCGTATGATAACTATTCTCATTACAATTCGTGACCATGCAAATCTTTGATGGGGGATCACAAAATAATGTTCAAACTCAATGCCATTACAGCCAGTATTTTGTTAAGTACAACGGCCCTTAGTTTTGTTACTAACGCGGCCGAAGAAGCCGACGCCGATATTGAACACATCAGCATTACCGGTACCCGTGAGAATCGCGCCAGTTCAGGTGCTACCGGGTTGGTACTGGATATTCAAGATACACCGCAGTCAATTAGCGTAATAAATAACCAAACAATGTCTTTGTTTGGTGCTGACAATATTAATGATGCGTTAGATCTGGTGACCGGTGTCAGTGTTGAGCGCTGGGAAACCAACCGAACCAATTACCTATCTCGCGGCTTCGAAATCAAAAGTACCCAAATTGATGGTGTGGGATTGCCCAATAGCTGGGGGATTGTTCAGGGACAAGTCGACACCTATGGTTATGAACGAATTGAAGTTATCCGTGGTGCTAACGGTTTACTTACGGGCGTTGGTAATAGTTCGGGAACCATCAACTACATTCGTAAACGCCCAACTAACGAAACACAAGGTGAGGTCGGTGTAAGTGTGGGCTCTTACGCCAATTATCGACTGCAAGCGGATTATTCGACTCCACTTACTGATGATAAGTCATGGGCGGCACGAGCAGTGGTTGCTACCGAACAAGGCAATTCTTACCTAAAAGGTTATTCTTCCGATCGTAGTTATCTCTATGGCACTATTGATGGTCAGTTATCAGACAATAGCAGCATCGCTATTGGGATCTCCCATCAGAAGGACAACACTGATGGCGCCATGTGGGGCGGCCTAACATTAGTTAACGACGATGGTTCCATGGCTGAGTTTGATGTCAGTGCCTCAACTGCCCAAGATTGGACTTTCTGGAATACCGAAAATACCAACGCCTTCATCGAATATAACTATGTCTTGTCACCAGATTGGCAATTGGCATTAAGTTATAACTACCGTGAAAGCGATGCCGATGCGCGCCTACTATTTGCTTATACCTACACAGGTCTTACCGAATCAGGTGAAGGTTTAGTTGGCTGGCCAGGTCAGTATCCTAGCGAAGGTCAGGCCGATATTTTTGAAGCGAAAGTCAGTGGCTATTTCAGCCTGTTTGGTTATGACCATCAGTTACTCGCGGGTGTTTCTCGCGCCAAAAGCACTGACGATGAATACTACTATGAAGTAGATTATTTGGAACCAGCATTTGGTGATCTCCCAGCTTTCCCTTATGCGATGAATGCGATCCAAGAGCCAACTTGGGGTGACAAACTACTGGACAGCATCACTGAAGATACATTGACTCGCTACTTCGTCGCGACGCAGCTAAATTTCGATGCTGTGGCCGTTACCTTAGGCATGAACTTTATTGAATTTGAACGAAGTTCTTCTTCATTACTGACCAAACTCGATGAATCCGAAGTCAGTCCGTATGCAGGCATTAGCTACCACATCACCCCTAGCATTATGCTGTATACCAGTTACTCAGATATTTATGAGCCGCAGGACTACTACGATGTAAATGGTGACTTTTTAGCGCCTACCAAAGGCGAAAACTACGAGGCTGGTTTGAAAACGGATTGGTTTGATAACAAACTCGCTGCCAATTTTGCCCTATTTAAAGCCAAACAACTTGGCTTAGGTGTTTATGCGGGCCTCAATATGGAAACCGCGCAGTACTACTACGTTGGTGAAGATGTTTATTCTGAAGGTGCCGAGCTTGACGTCACTGGGAAAATTGACGAGAACACCGTCATCAACTTCGGCGTAACACATACCGAAATCGAAGATGAAAATGGTGCTAAAAGCCATGCATGGGTACCAAACACTGTCGTCAACTTCTCATTGGAACATACGCTTACGGCAATGCCTGAAGTTACACTTGGCATGTCAGGCAAATGGCAAAGTGAAATCTCCCGCATTGAAAGTTACACCGGCTATAAAGTCACTCAAGGAAGTTACGCGAAACTCAATGTGTTTGCTGCGTGGGATGTCTTTGAAAATACGAGCATAAAATTGAACATCGACAATATTACCAACGAGAAATATATCACCAGCCTTTGGGAAATTGGTTATTACGGAGCACCACGCGAGTATAAACTGAGCCTCGACTACCATTTTTAAGTCACTACATTAAACAGCGGTCGGCTGACGGCCACTGTTCCTATTACTTGTTATTATTGATAACGTTTCTCATTTACATTAGCATCAACATCGCAAGTGAAAGGGTGTGTAATATGCGTAAAATTTCGAATCGATTCTGGTATGCATTTCATGGTTGGTGTTCATTACCAATTTGGGTGCTGTTCTGCTTTATCTGCTTAAGCGGCACCATTGCAGTGTTAAGCCATGAGCTCACTTGGCTCACTAATCCGAATGCGCGTGCCAGTAACCCGCATGATTTGCCTGCAAAATCAAATGCTGAAGTCGTCGATATTTTCAAAAAAGCGCACCCAAGTGCCGACGTATCCACTGTACTGACCTACGAAGACTATCTCGTTAACGTGGTGCTATTTAGCGATCACGACCAACCGTTTGCACAGGCCTACGTCAACCAATACAGCGGTGACATTCAAGAAATTAACAGTGGTATCACCTTTATTGGTTTTATGCGTTCACTGCATGGTTGGCTGCTATTTCCTTGGCAACAAGGTTACAGCATTGGTTATTACCTAGTTAGCTCAATGGGCTTTGTGATGCTGGGGTCACTTATCAGTGGCTTAATGATTTATAAGCAGTTTTGGAAAGCGTTTACTGCACCAAAGCTGCGCTTCAACCAAGGGAAAAAGACCTTGCTTAATGATCTGCACCGTTTGGCGGGTGTGTGGTCTATCTGGTTTATTTTACTGATGAGCCTCACCGGGCTGTGGTATCTGGTGCAAGGGATTTTGATGCACAACGATATTGAAGTGGAAGACCATGCGCCATTAACGGCGGTATCTTCGCTGCCTGCACAGCAGCAAGCATTTAAGGTCGATTTGGCACAAGCACTGAAGGCTGCTAATCAGCAATTTCATGACTTCAAACCTACCTATGTCATGATGCCAGAACATAATCGCGATAACTTCCATCTCTATGGCAGCGGCAAGGACATTTTCTTTGACCAGTATTCATACCAAGTGTCTGTGAATCCCTGGAGCGGTGATGTGGTGCATACAATGTCACCCTCACAAATGAACACTGTCCAAAGCGTTATGCATATTGTCGACCCGTTGCATTACGGCACTATTGGCGGTATCTGGACCAAAATTATTTGGTTCTTCTTTGGCGCCTTACTCACAGGGATGTCCATCACTGGCTTTTTAATGTGGCGCCACAAGTTAGTGCAAATTCGTGCCGAAAAAACGGTGGCAAAGCCTGCGGCTGAGTTGAAGGAGAGTTTCTGATGGCCCGTCTGACTAACAGCTTTTGGAATCGTAATAAATTTAAAATCAGTGGCCTGCTGCTTATTTTGCCGGCTTATTTTTTCTATGAGTCTTTGCATCCAACCTTTCCTGATGCGTTGCCAGTACAGACTGTTGGCGAGTTTACGCTAGCGCCTATGCCACTCGATTTAAATGCGCCATATCGCCACGACGGCGAATATATCAAAGACTTTATGGTGCTGTTTCAAAAAGGTGATATCACAGATATCCGCCAAGCCTTTATGAATATTGGCCCCAATGCGCTGTCGGTGGCACAACTGCATGATGGCGATTTAGGTATACTGCATGGCTCTCGCTACGGTCAGCACGTGCATGCCTTAACCAATGGCAGTATCAGCAGTGGCGACCGCTTATGGCTTACCATTGAAGACTGGCAAGGTGAAATCCGAACTGTCTCATGGCCAGTACCCGACAGCTGGCTGTCGAGCTAACATCCTCTTTGTAAAGAGCTCTTTCTGAGTATTTCGAGGGGTGAATTTCGCCAGAATTCGCTGATGTATCATTACTAAATACTCAGCTCACAGAGAAAGTTGTTAACAAAAATAAAAGGAATGTGAAGTGGATTACCACAGAGACAATCACAAAGGTAATGAAACATAATGCCTTCCACATATTAACTTCATGTGCCAGTTCCACTCGCCCCACTAAATTCCATTTTCTGTTTCTCTAGTACACGCTGAAAGAAGGAATGAGGCAGAAGTTTGTTAGTTCTGGTAGTTCAATTACTAGTTCAGTCAACTTGTAATAAACGTTATGACTGAAGAACTACTTAGAACTCTACGAAACTGAATTCTCAGTGACACTTTCCAAGGAGTGAATAATTTAGCCTTCGCTGCCACTGTCATTACAAGGTAGCCAGAATCGAACTTGAAGCCCCCCTTCATCAAGGTTAGTGATCGCTAATTGCCCCCCATGGTTTTCAATAATTTCCCTACACAATGCTAGTCCAAGTCCGGTACCACCTACCTTAGTGGAATAAAATGGTAACAAAGCCTGGCTGAGAGCTTCCGGGCTCATACCACTACCGCGATCTGTTACCGTTACCCATTGCCGATGCCGAGTAATCCTGAGTGATAATCGAATATCCTGCGCATCAGAACCCGCTTCCGAAGAATTTTTTAATAGATTGAGCAACACTTGCGCCAACTGCCGCATGTCGCCCCATCCCGGATTTTGCGGTAATGATTCAATAATCGTAAACGGTTGCAAACCTTGAAGAGTGTTGAGTAATTCCAGCCAATTAAACGGCGTGAGTTGAGGCATTGGCAATCGAGCGAAGTCAGCATATTCCTGTAAAAATGTATTGAGATGAGCGCTACGTTCACTGATTGTGTCGAATATCCTGCGCAACATATCTCTATCGATTGTAGTCTCTATCAATAGTTGTCCGGAATGTGCCATAGAACTAATGGGCGCAAGTGAGTTATTCAACTCATGGCTGATCACACGTATTACTTTTTTCCAAGTCTGGATCTCGGCACGAGTAAGTTCCTGCGTTAAAGGTTTGAACTGATACAGATGATGCTGTAATCCATTCATACGCATTTCTGCACAACTTAAATGCCAGATCTGTTGTTCCCCTGACCTCTCAATTGAAAATACACCATCTTGAGGTTGAGAAAGGATGCTCGAAATGTCGCCACTACTCGCTGCAATATCCGTTAAGTTTCTCCCTTCCAACAGTTGGCCTTTTGCCAGTAAATGTCTTGCCGCCAGATTGCTAAACAAGACAAAGCCTTGTCCATCAGTTAACACAATCGCCAATGTGGTATTTTGCAGTACCGTGTCTAAGAGTAATTCACGTTGAAAAATGTGGGTCCGCTGCCGACGCATAGCGTCTGACGCCTGATTAAAACATTTTGCTAACTGGCTTATTTCATCGTGACCGGTGACACTGAGAGAGACCGAAAAATCATTATCCTGGAAATTAAGCAGACCGGTGTGAAGCGACTGTAACCCATGATTAAGGCGTTGAGTAACGCTACGTCCGACCACTAAGCCAAACAACCCACCAACCAATCCTCCGGTAACTAGACTTAGCAATAACGGCAACTGCCAGAAGAGCAATAACGCCATACAGCCACAGCCTGCTATTAGCGACAGAACTAATACAGTAGCAAGCTTGCCTTCAAAGCTCAGCCACATACTCACGAGTAGGTTATTCCATATTTATCCATGCGACGGTACAACGCTTGACGCGATAAGCCGAGTTGCCGCGCAGCTTCAGCCAATGAGCTAGTCTGTGCGAGCATGTCTCTAATTTGTTGTGCGTCAGGTTCATATACCGGACGTGGTGCAGCACCAGGGGCCTTAGGCAGACCTAAATCCGCCACAGCAATACGAGCATCAGGAGCCAACAAAGACGCTCGAGTAAGCGTATTTTGTAATTCTCTGACATTACCGGGCCAATCGTAATACTCCAGTGCGCGTGCGGCATCCAACGATAACTCACGACCAGCCAGAAAATGTCTTGCCAACGGCAATATATCTTCACGACGCTGATTTAGAGCAGGTAATTGGAGTTCAATAACGTTGAGACGATAATACAGGTCTTCTCGAAAACTACCGGCTATAATCGCCGCAGGCAAATCACTGTTAGTTGCAGAAATCAATCGCACTTCGCAGCGCCGAGTCACCGATGAACCCAACCTTTCAAATTCGCCAGTTTGCAGCACCCGCAGCAATTTCATTTGACCGGCTAATGATAGATTTCCAATCTCATCCAAGAACAACGTGCCACCATCAGCAGTTTCAAACCTTCCTATACGTGTTTTATTAAGCCCTGTGTATGCACCAGATTCAGCACCAAATAATTCAGCTTCAATTAAATCCGACGGCAACGCGCCAGCATTCACACGAATAAAAGCACCTTTATTCACGCTGGAATTCCGTTGAATTAATTCGGCGATCTTTTCCTTTCCCGCACCATTAGGTCCGGTGATCAAGATTGGCACATCGGCTCTGGCGACTTGAAGTGCCATTTCTACTAACCGCTGCATGATATCCGATTGATAGATAAGCCCTGTCAAATCATATTTTTGAGCGACTTGTTGACGCCGCTGTAATAGGTCTCGTTGCTGTTGTTTTTGCTGACCAGAAAGCTCCGCTAATTCCAACAAGTTAGTCACGGTAGAGAGCAATTTAGCATCATCCCAAGGCTTCCCTAAATAATCAGCCGCTCCGGCTTTGACCAGCTCAACGGCAGTTTCCAGTTCTGTCCAGGCCGTAAGCAGAATAATCGGTAAATCAGGGGAGTCTTTACGAATGGCGTAAAATAGCTGTTTACCTTCGCTGCCATTTGTTTGGTCACGACTAAAATTCATGTCCTGAATCACCAGTACTACGTCCCCCTGTGCCAACCGTTTGAGTCCAGCAGTAGGCGTGGCCGCAACATCAGCATTAAAGCCGTTGACGCTCAACAGCAGCGACAGCGCATCACGCACTGCGCTGTTATCATCAATGATTAAAATGGTGTCCATACTGCCCTTTTGTTGTTCAAGGTTATACGCTGCGGGTCGCCAACGCCGGTGAAACTAAGCTACTGCGCCATGCGGGGATCATCGCCGCAGCCAAACCTAAGATTAACACCGCTACCGCGGTTACCAAAATGTAAGATATTGGTAACGCCTTCATCTGATACTGCTGCACCATCAACTGGTTAACTGCGATAGAGAGCACAATACCCACCATTCCACCGACGGCGGTAATCAACAAATTTTCCGTGAGGAAGTAGCGGATGATGTCACTGCGGCTAGCACCGAGTGCCCGACGAATACCAATTTGTCGCCGGCGGCGATTGCCCCAAAGTAAGGTCAGTCCCACAATGCCTAAGCCTGTAACGCTCGCCACTAACACCATGGTTGCCACCAGCATTTTTACGGTAGATTTAGCGCGGCGATAGGTGCCATCTTTCACCTCAGTCAATGGCTTCACATTGCGAATCATGCGGTTAGGATCGAGCCGTTGCAGCAACTCTGGCACTTTTACCATCAGCTGAGACAAGGCACCTGGCTCACAGCGGATGATATATTCCGGCGGATAGGTGGAAATAAAGCGCGGAAGAAATGCCACACCCGCAACATAATCCGGCGCCACGTAACTCACCATGGCCGACTCAACGACACCAATCACTGGTGCATCTTGCAGTAGCTTACCCAGCGGGTCGACGCCTTTGCCGTAAAGTTTATCCGCAAGGCTGCGAGTGATAACGATTCCAGCCATGACGGTACCATTGTTACCTAACGGCGAACCGGTGACAATTTCTGCATCATTGAAAAAGCGTCCGGCAAGCAGTTTTAGCCCTAGCGCGTTAAGGGCGTGGCTGTCGCTAGACACAATATCTGTCATCGCGGACACCGGATGCTCCGGATCTTCTTCACTGCTCAAATCGCTTGAGCTACCAGAGTTAGACAATGGCGATGACATTGAGAAGGTAGCGTCCACCACGCCAGGCAACTGGCGGATCTGCTGCAGATCCCGCACCACATCCTGATAGTTGTACTCAGCATCAGACAATGCCGCCACCGATAACACAAAGATATTCTGCTCATCCAACCCCGTTGGCTGCTCGATATAGGTTTTCCGCTCATGCACCACAAACGCCGCATTGGAGATAATGCCAAGTGTGAGTGCTGCCTGCACAATGATCAGTAATGCGCCAGTTTTGCTGCGCCATAACGTACGCAGAATGGGACCAAATTCAAACATGATGTTGTACTCCTACTGCGATTTTAGTGCTTGGGCGAGTGAGGTTTGGCTGATACGCCATGCGGGATAGCAGCCAGCCAATATGCTGGCAATAATGGCTAACAAGACCGTTAGCGTTATGGTAAAACCATCGCTATACACCACCCGCGCCTCGTCAGCACTGACCAACATGCGTACAAAGCTCAAGCCTAATTGGCTGAGGCCAATACCCAATACGCCGCCTAATAAACCAATCAAGCCGCTCTCTATTAGGTTTTGGCTGAAAATTGCGCTGCGGCTAGCTCCCAGTGCACGGCGCACGCCCGCCTCTGACGATTGGCGCAGCAGTTTAGCCAACAGTAAAGCGATGGAGTTGATGATGCATACCAGTAAAAATGTCAGCGCCATCCAGGTCATCACCCGCGTATCGTTACTCACTACATCATTCAGTGCCAACCACTCAGATGGGGACGACAAGGCATAGTCAAAATCGCGTTCATAAAAACCGTTGTTACGTTGCTCGTCAAAGTAACTTTTCAGGTAGGTCACAAAGTTGGCTTTGGTTTGCTCATCCGGTAATTCAACCCAAATCTGCAACCAGAGAAACCGCTCTTGCAGAATGCGCTCATACTGCTGTTCTGGGGTTAATGCCTCAGTACTGCCTGTTGGAACTGCGTCTTTGCTTGATGAATAACGCATATTGCCATAGGGCAACATCTGCAATGCCCGGTGCAAACCAAATGGCAGATAGATATTAGCATTACCACCAAATGCACCTTGTGTAAGGTCTTGCACAGAGGGATTAGGTGTAAAGTCGTCAACCACACCGACCACTTGATAAGGTCGGCCGTTTAGCTGAACATCTCGCCCCACTGAATTTTCGCCATTAAACAGCCGGTTATTCATGGTGCTATCAATGACCACTTGATAACGGGCATCATCATCGGCTTGCTTGTCCCACACTTTGCCGTAGATAAATGGCACGCCAAACAAGGCGAAGAAATCCCGTGACGTGACACGGACCATCTCTTTGGTGGGTTTAATACTGTTATCCGCTAACGACACTGCTGCCGCCCAGCGGTGCATAGCCACCACATGCGGCGCGGCATCGGACGCTAACAATGCCCGTGCTGTTCGGTAGGACAGTAGATCCGCCATGCCGTTTTTTAATCCGGCGTCATCCCCCTGATTTTTAGAGCCATTAGCTAATTGCAGCGCATAAACACGATCATTTTGCTCTGCCAACCCATTCGCTGACATCACGTGCTGCAAGGTCACCATGGTCATGGATACCGCCACCCCGACCGCAAGCGTCAAAATCATCAAACTGGAAATCACTGGCGTACGCTTTACCGAGCGCCAAGCCAGATGCATATAGTAGGCAAACATAGTGCGCTCCTTACACTGCTTGGCGTAGCGTTAAATCCGCTACTTCACCATCGACTATCTGAATATTGCGTTGTGCGCGGCGTGCCAGTTCAGGATCGTGGGTGACCATCACAATGGTGGTGCCCTGAGTGTTGATCTGTTCAAGTAACTCCATGACTTGGCGCGCCATCATGGTATCTAAGTTACCGGTCGGTTCATCCGCCAGCAAAAACGCAGGTTCGCCCGCCAGAGCACGTGCAATCGCAGCCCGCTGTTGCTGTCCACCACTGAGTTGTGACGGCAGATGTTTGGCTCGCGCTGATAGTCCAACTTTGGCCAACGCATCTTCAATCCGATGTTTGCGCTCCGCGCGGCCAAAACCGCGATAGCGCAACGGCACATCGACGTTATCGAAAATATTAAGATCCGGAATGAGATTAAATCCCTGGAAAATAAATCCGATCTTTTCGTTGCGTAGTTTGGAGCGTTGACTATCTGACAGCCCATGAACACTGATACCATCGAGCTGATAGCTGCCACCATCAAACGGCTCAAGCAAACCGGCAATATTGAGAAAGGTAGTTTTACCGGCGCCAGATGGACCGGTCACCGAGACAAATTCACCGGCTTTCACATGCAAACTAAAATCACGCAAGGCATGGGTCGCCACAGTATCAGTGCGAAACACTTTCGCGATATGTTCCATTTTTAGCATATCGATTTCCTTCTAAAGTTCTGTCTGTTGCCGCCTTGGCAGCATCAATAAATTCAAAAAATGCGGCACACTCCTTGTGCCTTAGCGTCGGGAATTTCCTTGATATTAATTGGTAAGCAATAGCGAATTGGCGTCTTTAAAACGGCTGGTATCTGAAATAATCACTTGTTGTCCAGCCTGTAGGCCGGTACTGACTTCGACATAACTAAATCCATTTGCCCCCAACGACAGCGGCACTCTTGTTGCGGTATCCCCTTGCACCACAAAGGCGCTGCGGCCACTGTCTGAGTCAACAAAGTTGCCACGAGGCAAGCGCAATACGTTGAGACGATTCTCCAGCAAAATGCGACCCGACAGACGTTGATTTTGGCGAATTTGTTCAGGCACAGCGCCAGTAAAACGTAAACGGGCCACCACTTGGTTATTGGTGATTTCGGGGCTAATCGCGGCAATTTCACCCGGATAAACAGTGCCATTACTGCTGATTTCCACTGGCATATTTAGTGTTAAGTCATCGGCGTAACTTTCCGGCACCATGACTTCCACCTCATAGCCCGACAGGTCGACCACCGTCAGCAATGATTGATAAGCAGGCACTGCCGCTTTTTGCGCTTGAGACAAACTGCCAACCATGCCATCCACTGGTGAAGTGACATTTAAGGTATCGGATTGACGTTGCAGCTCTGCCACCAGCAACTCTTGGGCACGGATCTGCTGTTGCAAAATCTGCGCTTCATAACTGGCTGACTGCTTGGCTAATGCCAATGAGGTTTGACTTTGAGTCGCGACGAGTTCAGCACGCGCCAGTTCATCCTTACTGCGCTGAAAATCACGGTCACTGATAATTTCGTTGCGACGCGCTTCTTGGTTGCGAGCCAGTTCGCGTTTGGCCGCGATCAGATCCACTTGAGCTAAGTCTAACGCTTGCTGTTTTTGCAATAAATCACGTTTAGCGGTGATCTGTTGCTGAGCCTGTTGGCCTTGCAGTTGCGCTAATGACGCCTGCTGTTGCTTGAGTTCAGAAGTGGTTTGTGGACTGTCGACGACGGCCAACAGCTGGCCTTTAGCTACTTTGTCGCCAGCTTTGACTTGGTAGGTCACAATACCTTGGGCAGTGCTATACAAGGTTGGGCTATTAGCGGCAACGACCTTACCTTGCACGCTTAAATCCCGTTGTACATCGCCGCGTTCTACAGTCGCGATGCGAATCGCACTGCGGCTGACCGTCATATCGGTATTGGCGACTTGGCGCCATTGGCTGATCAGAAAAAACACTAATAACAACGCGACAACCGCCGCTGCTAACCAATACCACATTTTACGGTGAGTATTCGGTCGCAGTTGCACATCTTGACCGCTGGTGTCTTGTATCATTGCCATGCTCATAACAAAATTCTCCGGTTGCTTACTTCGGAGTAACCAAGTTATGTGCCAAGTTTTATTTTATTGTTTTATATAGAATTTTAATATTTAAAATGTCCGATTTTAGCGTCCGACGTCCGCTATTGTCCGCAGATACATAAGTAAACATTCCCTCTAAACTTGGGGTAAAATCTGCAACATGACTTGTGTTTAAAAGTTATCGAATTGAGACTGTATTAGCCATTGAATCGCCACCGTTATAGCCGTCACTTTTTAGCATTACTAAAATTTGGTCAACTTGACGCGACTTTGTCACTAGCTCGGGTGAGCTGGTAACAAAGTTTGGGGCAACATCTTCCTAAGATTTTTACCTTTCACGGATGAGTTTGACTGTTCGAAAAACGAATTTTGGTAATAGAAAACTCATGATGGAAGCAGTCAGGGCTACCAAGTGATATATTGAGAACGTGAATCCATGCCCAAATGAAATTGACTGTGATATAACCAATCCAATTCCCATAGCCCCACCAAATCTAAAAGTATAAATACATGGGACAACCGAGGCATTTAAGAGTTGTCTATGTAAAAGCAAAGAGTACATAAAGGAAGCAATAAAACATACGACAAAGGGTGAAATTCCTATTAATACGCTATCTCTTGCGATGCTAAAAATTGGAGATAAAGCCAAACAAGCACCGGCCAGCACTGCTAAAAGCACCACAAGAATATTAATGGCTTTGTTCATCTTATACTTCATTGATTAGCTGACTTGGTAAGGTCTGAGTTCTGTAGACACTCTGTATCATTCCATGGAATGGACCTCGTTCAATAGACACTCTGTGGGATAACTAAAATTTGGTCAATAGGTTAGGTCCATTTGAGACAGATAGCCACGTTTGTAACAACGAACGGGGCAAAAATGTGTTATTTCGAAAATGAAGACAGCGCCATTTCCCCTTCGGTGCTGCCGAGGATGTTGCTGATAAATGGCGTAGGCGAGATAAGGATATCGAGCCTCGAAGGTTGAGCATGGATGCGAATCCTGAGTGTAGCCATTTTCAGCATAAAGCCGAGGAGCTGTCAGCAACGAGGGGCGTCGTCGGGTTTCCAAAGGGCGATGGACGAGCATCGCCCTTTGGCTCAGGTGTGGAGTGAGCAACTCCACGACTTTGCCAAGCACAGCTTGGTAATGGCGCCAGCCATCAATCTTATCAAGCTCGAACAGTGCAACGTTCAAACGCTAAACGAACTGGCGACACCAATTCCCCTTGGCGCAGCGCAGGTGCGTTGGGCAGCCATTGAGCAATCGAGGCATGGATGCCGAAGAAGCCGCGCCGAGGAATGGAGTCCGAGTTGGCGGCGATTTGTGAAAATGACCAACCATAAGCCCGTAGCGTTTTGCGCCGTGGGGCGGCAGGGGGATTGATAAGGGGGCGAAGCCGTCTAGCCCTCTTATCCTCTGGTGTGGAACGAGCAGTTCCACGACTTTCGCAACCACAGGTTGCAATTACGCAGTGATAAATCCTAACTGCGCCAGCTACATAGGCGCAGACCAATCTTGCTCGCAGTGTGAGCGCGACAGCTCACGACTTTGCCAAGCTCAGCTTGGTAATGGCGAAGCCGTCTAGCCCCCTTGTCCTCTAGTGTGGAACGAGCAGTTCCACGACTTTCGCAACCGCTGCTTGCAATCGCGCAGCGATAAAACCATCTCAATGACTGAAATTCACCGAATTTCAGATAAAAAAAGCCGGTGGGGGGAACCACCGGCGTAAACGCAACATGAAGACCTGAGAGACTCAGGAAAATTTTGCCTGAATGGGGTTTCAGGCGATGATTACAAAACCTCGAAAGGCTGTAATCAAACTGGCAGTCACAGCGGCATCACTGCGACCAAATACTTTACGAAAAGATCATTGCAAACAACGGTGCACCAATCACCATAGTGATCCCGGCAAATATCATGGTCAGACTGGCAACCACACCTTCCTGCTGGCCCATTTCTGTGGCCTTAGCAGTACCAGAGCCGTGAGCGGATGCGCCTAATGCCACCCCTTTACCCAAAGATGTATGGATATGGGCCAAACGGAACAAAGGTTCACCAATCACCATGCCGATAATCCCGGTCAGCATCACCAACATTGCTGTTAATTCTGGCACACCACCGAAAGATGTGGTGGCCTGCATTGCAAATGGTGTAGACACAGAACGTACCAACACGCTGTGACTCAGCTCTGCTGGTAATGGCACCACCTGTACTAATAACCAAGTTGATGTCAGACCAAAAATCACGCCCGCCAGCACCCCAAAACTGATCGTGATGGGGTACTTACGGATCAAGTGCCGCTCACGATAGATAGGCAATGCAAACGCCACAGTCGCGGGTGCCAACAAGGTCACCAACCAGTGGGTATATTCAAAATAGGTTGGCAATGGGATGGATAACAATATCACCATCACGATCACCACCACCGGCGCCATAATACTCGGCAACAACCACCAGGTTTTATGACGACGATACAGAGCCTTGGCTGCATAATAACTGGCGACTGTCACAGCCAGACTTAACAGTGCCAACAATGTCGACTGGCTCATAAACTGATATGTCCTCGCGCTTTTTGATGCGCCATTTGCCGTTTAAGGTTTAATTTGCGCTCAAAACGAAATACTCTGTCTACAACAAAACCGGTACTTAGCAAGACACTAGCGGTGCCAACCACCAGCGTGAACAGAATGTTCAAGCCGTAGTGCTCTACCAGATTTTCATATTTCAGTACTGAGATCATTGGTGGAATAAAAAACAACAACAGATCACCGATGAACCAGGCAGCGCCAAGTTGCAGCGCTTTTTCCGGAATAATTTTTAATGCTAGGGCCAGCAATACCACAAACAACCCAATCACACTGCCTGGAATAGGCGAGTGAATTGCCGCGGCTACGGCATGCGCCCCCCAAGCCAACAAGCAGATAAACCCTATCTGCAATAGCGCCGCGCTATAATGCTTGCTTTGGGCTAGCATTAGACGACTGCGGTGACTATGAGACGGGCGAGTAAAAGTTTGCATCACACCACCAAAAAATATTTTATTGAGTTGTATTTTAGGGTGGTATTTTAGATAAAAAAAATGAATATTAATAATAGATAGCATTCCACCGGGTTATCATATGGATCTCAAAGTTATTCGTTATTTCATTGAAATCATCGATCACTGCGGCTTTGCCAAAGCGGCGGAGGCTATTCATATCACGCAGCCCGCCCTTTCCAAGGCGATTAACCAGCTGGAAGAAGAGCTGGATTTAGTGCTGCTGGAACGCGGCAAGCGGGGGAGCCAGTTGAAACCCACCGCGTCTGGCGAAACGGTCTATCGTTATGGCATGGAGCTGTTGAAAGTGAGGCAGGAGATGCACCGCGAGCTGGAAGCCCAACGTAGTCTCTCTGCCGGAGAACTGCATCTGGGACTGGCGCCATTGGGCAGTGCCGAAATTTTTTCGCCAGTAATCGCCCGCTACCGCAGCCTGTACCCGAAAATTGGGATGCAGCTATTTGTACGCGGTGGTATTGAACAGACGATTGCCCTGAAAAAACGCGAAGTAGAGCTGGCGACCGGGATTATCCCTGTTGGCGAGGAGTTTGAAGGCTTCTGTATTCGTCGAAATCCGATGGTAGTGGTGGTTCCCAAACAGCATTCTCTGGCCAACCTATCCAAGTTAACCTTGAAGCAACTGAATGATACGCCGCAGATCCTGTTTGATGAGGAATATGCGTTACATGATTTAGTGTATAGCGGCTGTATCAAAGCCGGCTTCATTCCCAAAATAGCCACTAAGGTCAGCCATCCAGATTTTGGCATCACGCTAGTTGCCGCCGGTACCGGGGTGATGATTATGCCGCAGTTTATTGCCGAACGGCATGCGGTTGCGGGGGTGACGCGAGTACCATTATCTACGGACGATCTGATCTGGGAGTTGTCGTTATTCTGGCGTAAAGGGCATCCACTGTCCTTTGCCGCACAAGCGATGGTTGAGCTGATCCATGAACAATTAGCTACTGATCCGCTATGACAGCAGCAATGCCACTGCGCTTGGGGATGGCAATGTGGTCACATCCCCACTGGCAATCCTCGGTTTATGGTAGCAGTTGTCCTAGCCCCGAACGGCTGGCGCGTTATGCGCAAGTGTTCAGCAGTGTTGAAGGCAATACCAGTTTTTATGCCACACCGCTGAAAGCCGTGGCAGCACAATGGGCGGCAGCGGTCCCCGAATCCTTTCGTTTTACCTTTAAACTGCCGCAGTTGATCACCCATCAACGGCAGCTGCGCGATTGTCGCGATGAGGTAACCACCTTTTTTGATGCGATGACTCCGCTGATGGCAACCACCGGCATGTGGCAAATACAGTTACCTGCGACCTTCGGACCGGAAGCATTGCCACAACTGCAAGCATTTTTGCCCTTATTACCCCGCGGACTGACCTTGGGGGTTGAAGTACGTCATCCGGCATTTTTCGCCAAGGGAGATGCAGAGCGTCAACTTAATCGTCTGTTGCATCAACAGCAGATTAACCGGATTATCATGGACAGCCGCCCGGTATTTGCTGCCACAGCAGATAATGAAGTCATTCGCGATGCACAACGTAAAAAGCCCAGAGTGCCGGTACACGCCATTGCTACAGCAGCCCAACCAGTCATTCGTTTTATCGGTCAGTTAGATCTGGATACCAGTGAACAGATGTTTACCCCCTGGTTAGCCAAACTTGCTGACTGGCTAAATGGCGGTTATCAGCCGTATCTGTTCGTGCATACCCCGGATAACATTGCGGCGCCACAACTTGCGGCCAGATTGTGGCAACGTTTATCCGATTATCGTCAGGCGCAAGGGGCAACGGCACTCACGCCATTCCGCTTGGCTGACAGCCACAAACCACAGCTCAATCTGTTCAGCTAACGCGCTGGCATTGCCATAAAAAAACCCGAACAGTGCCGGGCTTTGACTAAGAGAATATCCACACTACTTGCGTTGGCCTACCGGCACCATGATATGTGCATAAGGGGTTCCTTTCCACATCACATAAGGCCCGCCCGCCGCAGGATCCGTTGGCAGAGCATCCAGCATTTGTGGATCTGGCACAATAATCATCAGGTGAGGTCCCTCCACAATCCATTGATTTTCAGCGGTCGGCTTGTCTGCGTACGGGTCAATATTGCTGGCGCCACCATCACCGGCCAACATGTAGGAGATCCCGACACTTTTTGCCTGAAATGGCTGCTTATTCATCCAGGCTTTGGCCCACTCCATCCATGGGCCATCCATACACATAGGAGCAGTTCCTTGCAGTTGCGGAGGCGTTGGGAAACAAGTGTACTCATTGGTACCGCGTTGCAACATGTTGTTATCCCAATCGACCACGGTGACTTTATCTCTAATAGTGGGGGGAGCCGCGCTTAAAGCATCCTCGAGTAATTTATGCTGCTGTTCATTCATCTCAGCGACCGCCACATACGGTGCCATTAGCAGCAGAGCACTTATCATTACAGCTGAAGTTTTCATAAACCAGCCTCCAATTAAATCCTCGGTCACTTACCTCACCGAGATCTAAAGTATAGTCACCCTCCACTATTTAACATTTCGTACACAAAAAGGGTGTGAGTAGAGTAGACTGATATTGATAATCTTCAGGTGGGAGACGTGATGTTTTCGTTGGAGCAAACACAAGCGATTCTGGCGGCCTTACCTGATCCGGCTTTTATTCTCACCCGTAGCGGTAAATACGCGCATATCTTCGGCGGCACCGATAATCGTTACTACCATGACGGTAGCAGTTTGGTCGGTAGCTTTATTGCGGAGGTGCTGATCCCTGAGAAAGCCAATTGGTTTATGCAGCAGATAGCGACGGTGCTAACGTCAGGTAACATGCTGATTGTGGAGTATCCGCTGGCAGGCGCTGATGTGTTAGGTCTGGAAGAAGGCCCGAAAGACCCGATCTGGTTCGAAGGTCGAATCCACCCCTTAAATTTTCAGTTTGAAGGTGAAGATGCCGTATTGTGGGTAGCCAGTAACATTACTGCCCGACACCAGTTGCAACAGCGACTGAAATATCTCAGTGAAACAGATGAACTGTCTCACCTATACAATCGCCGTAAACTGCGCAGTCATCTGCAACGCCAATTTAGTCTGTTTCACCGTCACCATACACCTTGCAGTCTGTTAGTCTTCGACCTGGATTTTTTTAAGCAGCTTAATGATGCCTGTGGTCATCCTATCGGAGATGCAGTGATAGAAATAGTTGGCCGGGTTTGTATACAGACGATACGCGAAGACGATTTAGCCGCGCGTTATGGCGGTGATGAATTTGCCGTATTAATGCCGCAAACCACCTTACACCAAGCCTGGTGTTTAGCTGATCGTCTACGCCGGAAAATTCAACATGCCCTGCTGGAAATGGACTTACCGCAAATATGTACCAGCATCAGTGGCGGGATCAGTGAATTTCTGCCGATGGATGACAGAGCTGACATCATTATTCAGCGCGCGGATAAAGGCTTATATATGGCCAAGAATTTAGGCCGCAATCGGATTTGTAATGAACATGAAGAATAGCAGCATCGATAAAAAAACCGGCTTCCGCCGGTTTTTTCTTGCAGTTCCGTCAGCTTACACTTCAGGGCGCATTGCCGGGAACAGGATCACATCGCGAATGGTGTGGCTGTTGGTGAACAACATCACCAGACGGTCAATACCAATGCCCTGACCTGCTGTTGGTGGCAAACCGTGTTCCAGTGCGCGGATATAATCACCGTCATAGAACATCGCTTCATCGTCACCGGCATCTTTGGCTTCTACCTGCGCTTTAAAACGTCTGTCCTGATCTTCTGCATCGTTCAGCTCGCTAAAGCCGTTAGCCACTTCGCGACCACCGATGAAAAATTCAAAACGGTCAGTGATGAAATCGTTGTCATCGCTGCGGCGCGCCAGCGGTGAAATATCTGCTGGGTAACCAGTGATGAAGGTTGGTTGCATCAGCTTAGGTTCGGCCGTTTCACCAAAGATCTCTTCCAGCAATTGACCACAGGTCCAGAAAGATTCCAGTTCCACGCCTACATCTTTCGCCAGCTGTCGCATAAAGGCCAGGTCTTTGACGTTTTCATAAGTCATTGCCTGAATGGTAGCGTTATCTGGGTTATAGTGCTGAATGGCTTCAAGCATGCTCATGCGTGCGTAGGGGCCACCGAAATCGATGGTGTGTTCACCGTAAGCCACTTTGGTATCACCCAGCAGTTTGCTGGCAATGGATGACAGCATCTCTTCGGTGAAATCCATCAGATCACGGTAATCAGCGTACGCCATATAGAATTCCATCATGGTGAATTCTGGATTATGACGTGGTGACAAACCTTCGTTACGGAAGTTACGGTTGATTTCGAACACTCGCTCAAAACCACCGACCACCAGACGCTTCAGGTATAATTCCGGTGCGATACGCAGATACATATCGATATCCAGCGCATTGTGATGGGTGATGAATGGGCGCGCAGAAGCACCACCTGGGATCACATGCATCATCGGAGTTTCCACTTCCATAAACTGCTTGCTTTCCATAAAGCTGCGGATTGCACCGACTACTTTAGAGCGCATTTTGAAAGTGTTACGGGACTCTTCGTTAACGATAAGATCAACATAACGCTGGCGATAACGGGTTTCCTGATCGGTCAGACCATGGAATTTCTCCGGTAATGGGCGCAGCGCCTTGGTCAGCAACTGATACTCTTCCATATTGACGAACAGATCGCCTTTGTTCGAGCGATGCAGTTCCCCTTTCACACCGATGATGTCACCGATGTCCAGCCCCTGATATTTCTCTTTCAGATCAGCCTGAACTGCTTTTTCAGCGTAAACCTGGATGCGACCGGAAACGTCCTGCAACACCATAAATGGGCCACGCTTAGCCATAACACGACCGGCAATGGCAGTGTGAAAACCGAGGGCTTCCAGCTCTTCCTTGCTCTTATCACCAAACTGCTGTTCCAGTTCACCCGCCTTGTGGCTGCGACGGAAAGTATTAGGGTGACCATTGGCCGGGCCGGTTTCGCGATAGTGTTCCAGTTTCGCACGGCGCTCTGCAATCAGCTTGTTTTCATCCAGTTGTTCAGTCATTTCAGTTTCTTCTCTACTTACAGCCCGGATTTAAGGCTGGCTTCAATAAATCTATCTAAATCACCGTCCAGCACCGCTTGGGTGTTACGGGTTTCCACGCCGGTACGCAGATCCTTGATGCGGGAATCATCCAGCACATAGGAACGGATCTGACTGCCCCAGCCGATATCTGACTTCAGCTCTTCGGCAGCCTGCTTTTCAGCATTCTGCTTTTTCAGCTCAAGTTCATACAATTTCGCTTTCAGCTGTTTCATGGCCGTTTCCTTGTTCTTATGCTGGGAACGGTCATTCTGACACTGAGTTACTGTGTTGGTTGGCACGTGAGTAATACGCACGGCGGATTCAGTCCGGTTTACGTGCTGACCACCAGCACCAGAGGCGCGATACACGTCGATACGCAGGTCTGCCGGATTAATCTCAATATCAATCGAGTCGTCGATTTCCGGATAGACAAACACCGAACAGAAGGAGGTATGACGGCGGCCACCGGAGTCGAACGGTGACTTACGTACCAGACGATGCACCCCGGTTTCAGTGCGCAGCCAACCATAGGCATATTCACCACTGAACTTGATGGTGGCGCTCTTGATACCCGCGACTTCACCATCAGAGACTTCAATCAACTCAGGGTTAAATTGATGTTCTTCACCCCAACGCAGGTACATACGCAATACCATGTTGGCCCAATCCTGAGCTTCGGTACCACCGGAGCCGGACTGAATATCTAGGTAACAATCGGAAGCATCGCTGTCGCCAGAAAACATACGGCGGAACTCCAATTCTTCCAGTTCCTTTTCCAGTTTTCCCAGCTCGTGACCAGTCTCGTTGAAGGTGTCTTCATCATCCTCTTCAACAGCCAGCGCCAACAGCTCTTCGACATCTTCGAGCCCTTGGTCCATGTCATCGATGGTTTCAACCACCTTTTCCAAAGACACGCGCTCTTTACCTAATGCCTGTGCCCGTTCAGGGTCATTCCAGACATCGGAGCTTTCCAGCTCGCGGACGACTTCTTCTAGACGCTCTTTCTTGGCGTCATAGTCAAAGATACCCCCTAAGGAGATCGGTACGTTCCGCCAGCTCCTTGATTTTATTTTTTACCGGATTTACTTCAAACATGTAGACTCTACTTTGCGTAATTTGATCGATAACACTGTATGCAAGCCGCGCATTTTAACCTAAGCCACGGCTGAAACCTATGGTGACAGCCAATATTGCTGAAAAAAATCCCACTGTCTCACTCGGGCAAGAACACCACCGATCAAAAAACGGCGCCCGCAGCGCCGTTTCTTATCGTTAAAGCAAGGTCACACGCGGAATTGACCAACCAGTTTGTCTAAGCGCTCGCCGCTACCAGACACTTTCTCACTCATCTGTGCCGCCTCTTCACTCGACTGCATCAACTCAGACACAATCTCTTGGATCTTATAGATATTGTGGTTGATCTCTTCGGTGACAGAACTCTGCTCAGTCGCCGCAGTAGCAATCTGGGTACTCATGTCATTAATGGCAGTAACCGAGGAGGTCACCGCCCCCAGACTTTCAGAGATAAACCGCGAGGATTCCACACTGCGCTTACAGTTCTGCTGACTTTGTTCCATGGCAGCAACCGCCTGTCCGACCAATGTATGCAGTTCGCTCAGCATTTCATTGATTTCCAGCGTGCTCGCCTGAGTGCGGCTGGCAAGGTTACGTACTTCATCCGCGACGACCGCAAAGCCTCGACCCTGTTCACCAGCGCGAGCCGCTTCAATTGCCGCATTCAATGCCAGCAGGTTAGTCTGTTCCGCGATACCGCCTATCACCGATAACACACTGTTGATCTTTTGCGACTGATCATTGAGCGACTTAATGTGGGCCGCCGCATTGTTGATTTCGTGCATCAGCGATGACACTTCGGTCAGCGAGGTATCGACGCACTGCTGTGCCTTGGCAACTTCCTCAGTAGCATCATGCGTTGCCTCTGCTACCTGATTAGTATTGCCGGCGACTTCCTGCGCAGTGGAAGACATCTCAGTGATAGCAGTCACGACCTGATCGGTTTCCTGATTGTGGTTAAACAGCTGTGAGGCGATGGACTTGCTTTGCTCGTGAATATGATGCGCGGCATCATTCAATTCGCGCGTGGTACTGGCCACATCTTGCATAATGCCTTGCAGCTTACCAATGAATTGGTTAAAGGCCTTACCCAGTTGAGCAATTTCATCGTTACCGGTAACGTTCAGACGTTTGGTGAGATCCCCTTCGCCTTTAGCAATATCATCGAGATTGCGCAGCATGTTGAGAATCGGATCGACCATCTTGCCGGACATCCAGAAGATGAGAAAAGCACTGACAACGACAATCAGCACAATTGCTGAGATGATCACCCAGATTTTGTTGAGGATCATCGCCTGAGCATCGTCGTGATAACTCGCCACTGTGGCATCAATATCGTCGATGTAAGCCCCAGTACCAATTATCCAGTCAGTTCCCGGAACCGTAGCCGCATAACCTATCTTATCGACTAAACCGGTCGTTCCCGGTTTCTGGTAATAAAAGGTTAAAAAGCCATCACCGCTGCGCGCAGATTTAAGCAAACCCTGTACGATTTTGATCCCTTTGGGATCGGTCATATTGATCTGCTCAGTGCCTTCCAGTTTCGGCAACAGTGCGTGGAACAGGTTTTTCCCTTGACCATCGTAGATATAGAAATAACCGGCACTGCCAAAACGCACGTTACGTAGGGCAGCATTCACATCGCCATTATGTTCACGCTGGTAGGCCACGATCTCCTTTGCAACTTCCGTTACATGTATCAATTCTTGGCGTCGCTCATTGATAAGCTTGCCGCGGAATTCCTGCACATTTTCGTCCAATGAGGCAGATTCCATTATATAAGAAAATATGGCAACAGCAGTTCCACCGATTAGCATCGGTAACAGAGCCAACAACAACACCTTATTGCGTACACCTAGATTCATCACTGCAAAATCCCCGGTCCCGGATGGAGTGGTTGAAGTATAACGTATTAGAAAAATATGTTGTTAAGACTTTGGTAAAAAGATGCTGATTTTACTTAATTAATGTGACGAGGTTTACCAAATTTACAGGTGATTAACGTGGATAATTTTCGAGTAAATATTCTATTTTTGACAATTTAAATAAAGACATTTTTCATTGGTATGATCATCAAAAATGCACAATGGCAGCTTTACTGGATATCTGCTGCTCCTCGTCACATCCACTTAAACATTAATAACCAAATACCTTGAGCTGCGGTTGATATATTGCCAAGCCCCTTTACATCAGGCATTACGACGCAATAAAGCTAACACTTCAAAATGGTCGGTATGGGGAAACATATCAAACAGCTGCACCCGTTGCAGACAATACCCGTCGATCGCGGCCAAATCCTGTGCAAGTGTTTGCGGGTTACAACTAGAATACAGAATATAAGCGGGTGCAAAGTCACTAAGTTGCTGACATAAGGCGTTGCCAATCCCCCGCCGTGGCGGATTAACAATAATGACATCTGGCACCTCAGTGGCATTTTTTCCCGCCGCAAAATCGGTGGAGTCCAGAGCCTGAAAGTTCACATTTTCCAGCCCCAGTTGCTGAGCTGACAAACGGGCACAGGCGATTGCTTCAGCCTCAATTTCGATACCGGTTAGTTGGATGTCACCATTGGCACAATGCAAGCCAAAACCACCCACGCCACAAAACAGATCCCACACCGACGAGGGTGCTATCGGCCGCAACCATTCTCTCGCCGATTGATAAAGCTGTGCCGCAACAACGGGATTGGTCTGAAAGAAGCTTTTAGGGCGAATATACAGTGGCACCTCATTAAACACCTCACGCAGACGCGGTTCCCCGGCAAGCCAGATTTCTTCTTCCCCTTCCAAACGCGCCATGTGCACCGGCTGCAGGTTAACCGTCACCACTTTTATTGAGGGAAATGCCTGTAATAATCCCGGCAACTGTCGTTCAATCCGCGGGATAGCCTCAGATGAGCGCAAGACAAAACGTAACATGAATTCACCGCTCACCTGCGCCCGGGTCAGCAAGATAAACTTCAATTCTCCGCGAGCTTTATCGATTCGATAAGGCGGAATGCCTGCTTGCTGGACAAACTGCTGCAACTGCTGAAGCAACTGCTGCATATCGGTAGGATATAGCGGGCAATCACACAAACTGACCGGTTCACCATCCGGTCCAGGGATGCCCAATATCGGTTGATGGGCAGCCCCAAGCACCACCATTTTAGCCTTGTTACGGAAACCGGTTTGCGGCCCGCTGACAGGAGGTAGCCACTCATGAGCGGCAAACGGTGCCAACAGCTGTTGTAACAACGACTGTTTGGCAGCTAATTGTTCTGTTAGCGGTTGTTGAATATGACGGCAAGATTGACAACTGCCGGCAGCAAAATGATGACAAATCACGACACATTCCGAGACTGAAAATTAAGAGTGAGCTTGAGGGCTCTCCGGGCTGGCACACTTTAGCGGTTTTGACGTGAAAAATCACCTCAGGATAAGGGAGTCAACATCCGCAATAGCGGTCCGTTCGCCCAAGTGCTCCGCGATATGTATCAGCACCTGCGCGGCAGTGCTACGGAAAGTCGTGAGCTTGCCGCCATAGAGTGACAAAATATGCGGATGTGATGGCTGAGACAGTAACTGCACTTCACGCGTACGGGAAAAAGCACTGCTACTTCCCGCCGGTAATACGCGCATACCGCTGTAGCTGCCCACGATCTTTTGTTCCAACGACGCTACCGTTCCCGCTAACGGAAAGTAGTGTTGGTAGATCCCCAACAGATAATAGGTTTCTTCTTGGGTTAACTGCGGCTGAGGTGAATCGCAGTGGGTTTCTGTGGTGCCTAACAGCGTCTGGCCGTTCCAAGGCATGACAAACACCACCCGCTCGTCAAAACAGGACTCCAGATACAATATTCCTGGCGGTGCCGGAATATCTAATAGCAGATGACTGCCCTGCACCCATTCGATCGCCGGAAATGCCAGGGGGGGGTGAACGTTTGAGAGGATCTCATTCACCCAGGCACCGGCAGTGTTAATCAACATATGACAGTAAAGCTGATGTCGCTGTCCTTGCTGATGGTAATGCACGGTACATCCTTTGGCGTCATGCTGGATGTCGACACATTCGGCCTTTTGCAACACCTCAGCACCGAGCGCTATCGCACTATTCACAACGGCTTCAGTGAGTTTTTTGTCGTCAGTTTGCGCGTCCCAATATTGGAACAAGTGCGTCATGCCTGCCAATTTTAGGCCCGGGAATTGTGCCCATTCTGATGCGGCTATTGACTGAAAACGCCCCAGCGGATCGGGCTGACTCAACAACCCGTAAAGGCTTAATCCCGCACGAATCGTCAGTGCCCCACGACGGCTGTCCCGATACACCGGGATGTAGAATTTAACTGGATGGACTAATGATGGCGCTAACTGCAACAACTCTCGGCGAGCTTTAAGTGCTTCATAAACGAGGTGGATCTGTCCGGTTTCCAGATAACGCAGGCCCCCATGGATAAGCTTGCTGGACTGTGAGGAGGTACCACTGGCAATCGCAGATTTTTCCAGCAGGACAACCGAATATCCGGCCGCTGCGGCACGCTGCGCAATGCCAGCGCCATTGATACCGGCACCAATGATCACAAGATCGACGGCTTTCATCGCAGTTATTCCGACAGTTGCGACCAGAGGCGATCGCATAACTGTTTGAGATCAGTGAACTGTTCCGGCGCTAGTCCCGTGCGGCAAAACATCTGTAACGGGATATTCATCGCCAATTCTCGCAATGCCCGGCCAGCCTCAGTCAACGCCAACACGCGCATCCGCTCATCCTGTTGGCTGCGGCCTCGGCAAACCAACCCTTTAGCTTCCAGGCGTTTAAGCAATGGCGTCAACGTGCCAGAATCCAGATGGAGCTGCTCCCCCAACAGTTTTACACTGATCCCATTATTTTCCCACAGCACCATCATTACCAGATATTGCGGGTATGTCAGTTGCAGTTGCTCCAGGTAAGGACGATAAGCCCGCACCATAGCGTTGGCGGCTCGGTACAAAGAGAAACAGATTTGGTTCTCCAGACAGAGTGGATTTTCCGGCAATTTGTCACTCACAATCCAAGCGCTCCCGAATTGACATCGAATTGTACACAATATACTTGTATCCGCCGCAAATATCGATCCCGCCACAAAAGCCTCGCCAAATCGGTCTAATGCTTTACTGACAATACCTTATCTGCGTTGCCAATTTTTGTTTGCAATAAAATGGAATTGTAGCGGCAGCTAACGGTCAAAATTTTGACCTATCAGTCACTGTCGCCGGGAAGCCGGCAACCTCGATAAAGTGCCAAAATATTGTCTAACACACTGTTTTTTAATATAAATATTCACATTTATCGCTGTTAAACAATTGTCTTTGGTAGTCAGATGCGATAATGTAAAACACCGTAAATAGTTCTGGCCATCCACAGGGAGGGGATAATGCGTAGTTGGGTTCTAAGTACTGTTATCGGCTGTTTTGTGTCTGGCTCAGTGATGGCTAGCTGCAACGATGAACAAAAACTTGGTCAGGTAACCTATGCCAACAACAGTTCTTTTTTTTCAGCCAAAGACTCCAAAGGACTGGATCATATTAAAAAAATTGTTAGCAATAAGCAGGACGGCTACCTATTGTTGGAATTTAATCTATTCCCGTCTCCCGGTGATAAAAAGCAGCAACAATATAATTTATGGTTGGCCAATCGTCGTATCGATCGGGTCAAAAGTTACCTGTCGGTCGCCAATCTGCCGTTACCCATCATTACTCGAATCCGTACTGCTGCACCGGAAGAACAGCGGAATGTAGACATTCTGTGGTGTCCGACATCCACCATGGCAGACAATAGCAACGCAAAGAAACAATAAGTCACGGCCTCAAGTTTTCTGCTGCTTGCTGTCATGACTGCGCCAGTGCCGTCAGCATCTGCGCCTTATCTGCCGCCGTTAATATATCCGTCGAAAGATTTCTGAACTATACCTGAGCGCTTTGGTATTGAGGTTCATTTCAGCGGATATCGTTGTGCAATGCGAGTTAGCCGAATGAGCGCTATGTAGCAGACTAAATATCAACACCCTAAAAATTAACGACTTCTCAAGTATCTCACTTTGACGACTTTTTGGATGCGGATAACAGATTTACCGCACCGTCGTTAAGTCTGCAGCGCAGCTGTTGTACATTGAATATTGACAAGTTTTACCCTGGATGGGTGAAGCAGATCCTTCAATATCTTTATCATATGAGCAGGTATTTTATGTTCAGAACACTGCTGGTTTGCCTGTTGCTGAGTTTTGGTCTGGTACTAAATAACGCAGCCGCCACGGAAAATACTATTGAATGGCACAAAGTTGATGCGCAGGGACAGCTTAAAATTCCGCTGTATTTTGTTTGGTCGAAAACCTGTCCTCATTGTAAAGAGGCTCATCCCTTTATCGATTCTCTGCCTAAAAAATATCCCTGGATTGAACTACATACCTACATGGTAGGTGACAGTGGCACGCAGGAGATGTGGCAGCAATTAGCTGACGCCACCAAGACACAGGCCCGCTCCGTGCCATTTATGGCCGTCTGTGGCAAAACCGTTATCGGTTATTCCAGTCGCGAAGTCACCGGTGAATTTTTACTGAATCGTCTTAAAACCTGCTACCTGGAACAGGGTGGCACCTTAGCTGCCGATGAAATGCCGGATGAAAATGCGGCAACCGCACCAGCAGTAACTGCTGATAGCGACTCGCCGTTTGCAACATGTGGCAGTGATGCTGGTAATGGCGCATGTGATACTGCTACCCCTGTCGCGACCTCAGATATTCAGCCGGTGGAATTACCGCTGTTAGGAGTTGTGACGCCCGATACCATGTCTATGCCCATTCTGACACTGGTGCTGGCCGGGGTGGACGCGTTTAACCCATGTGCTTTCTTCGTGCTGCTGTTTTTACTGTCCATCATGGTAAACGCCAAGAGCCGCGGTCGGATGTTACTGGTCGGCGGCATCTTTGTATTTTTCTCCGGTTTTATCTATCTGCTGTTCATGAGCGCCTGGCTTAATGTCTTTGAATTGTTAGGAGCCAGCGATGGCAGCATGATTATTCTGGTAGCCGGTTTGCTGGCACTGGTGGCGGGCTCGATCAACGTGAAGGAGTATTTCTTCACTAAGGGCGAAGTGAGTCTGTCAATGACGGCCGAAAACCGCACCAGTCTGATCAAACGCATGGGCAAACTCTCCAGTGCCTCCAGTCTGACGACCATGATTATCGGCACCACAATCCTGGCAATTCTGGCCAATGCCTATGAACTCTTGTGCACGGCTGGATTTCCAATGATTTATACCAGTGTGCTGTCGATGCATAAGTTCCCGACCATGGAACGCTACATGTATCTGGTATTCTACAACGTGGTGTATGTCATCCCGCTGATTGCCATTGTGGTTGCCTTCAGTATGACGCTGGGCAAACGCAAGTTGACCGAGAAAGAAGGTCAGACACTGAAACTGATGTCAGGCATTATGATGCTGGGATTGGGCGGTACGCTGGCAGTTGACCCCACAGCACTGCAGAGTGTCACAGTAGCGATTAGCTTAATCCTCGGTGCAATTGTCGTCACCGCGATTATTGTCACAGCACGCAAACTGCGCGAGCGACGCCATAAAACCAAAATGGCCTGATATGCGTAAATAAACCCGGCACCATGCCGGGTTTGTTTATTGGGATAATGGCATTAAAGTTAATGTATCTTCTGATAACAATAGGAGCCCATCATGGCCGTTAATCTCAATGTGCAACCGACTGCGATAGGAAATGTGCAGACAGCGGTTGCCGTAAAAGTGGCTCAACTGTCCAAGCAGCAGATGCAAGCTGAAGGCAATATAGCCTTGCAACTCATCAATGCCACAACTCCGGCCGATCAGGCTGATGCTCCAGCAACTGCGGGTAACCTTGGTACGATTATCAATACCACAGCCTGAGGTCAGAAGATGCCGACTGGGTACACATATCTATGGTGTGATTGGCAATAAAAAACCGGCATAGCCGGTTTTTTATTGGAATTAGCACCTGCAATTAAGCCGCTTTTTCATCACTTGACTGACGGATCAAATAATCAAAGGCACTCAATGCGGCAGTCGCGCCGGTTCCCATGGAAATGATGATCTGCTTGTAGGGCACTGTAGTTGCGTCACCTGCGGCAAATACACCTGGCATAGAGGTAGCGCCCTTGGTGTCGACAATCACTTCACCGAAGCGGGTCAGTTCAATCTCACTTTCTTTTAGGAACCCAGTATTGGGTACCAGACCAATCTGCACAAAGATACCCGCCAAAGCCAGCTGCTTCTGTTCACCACTGTTGCGATCTTTGTAAGCCAAACCGGTCACCTTACTGCCATCCCCAATAACTTCGGTGGTCTGGGCACTGGTGATGATATCGACATTACGCAGTGATTTGGCTTTTTTCACCAGCACATCATCGGCCCGCAGCGTGTCAGCGAATTCCAGTACAGTGACATGTTCCACAATACCGGCCAGGTCGATAGCAGCTTCGATGCCGGAGTTACCGCCACCAATCACGGCGACTTTTTTACCTTTGAAAAACGGGCCGTCACAATGCGGACAGTAAGCCACACCCTTAGTGCGATATTCAGCTTCACCCGGTACGCCCAATTCACGCCAGCGCGCACCTGTCGCCAGGATCACACTTTTACTCTTCAGGGTGGCACCGCTTTCCAAAGCAACGGCAATATTACTGTAACGACTGACATTGGCAGCACGCTGCCCGGTAATGATATCCACGCCGTATTCTTTCACATGCTGTTCCAGTGCAGCAGACAGTTTTGGACCTTCGGTATACGGCACTGAGATAAAGTTCTCGATGCCGACAGTGTCCATCACCTGACCACCAAAACGTTCGGCAACCAGACCGGTACGAATACCTTTACGCGCGGCATAAATTGCCGCAGCGGCCCCTGCAGGACCACCGCCCACGACCAGCACGTCATAAACCGGTTTGTCATTCAGCGCCGCCGCTTTTTGTTCAGAGGCACCGCTGTCAACTTTGCTGACAATCTCTTCCAGCGTCATACGGCCCTGACCAAAATGTTCACCATTGAGGAACACTGCAGGTACGGCCATGACGCCACGTTGATTGACTTCTTCCTGAAACAACGCGCCATCGATCATCACGTGCGTGATGTTTGGATTAAGGCTTGCCATCAGGTTCAATGCCTGTACCACATCGGGACAGTTATGACATGACAGCGAAATATAAGTTTCGAAGTGATATTCACCTGGCAAGTTGCGGATCTGCGCTAACAGTTCCGGTGCTGCTTTAGAGGGGTGACCACCCGCCTGTAGCAGCGCCAACACCAGCGAAGTAAATTCATGCCCCATCGGCACTCCGGCAAAATTGACCCGTGGGGATTGTCCTTTGGGCGCCACCGCCATGCTTGGCGTACGCGCATTGTTCACCGGTGTCAGCGAGATTTTGTCAGACATTGCCGCCAATTCCTGAGCCAGTTCTGCGACTTCGCGAGATTTATCACTATCGTCACTGGACACGCTAAGCTCAATCGGCTGCTTGATATACTGCAGATAGCTGTCCAGTTGTTTTTTCAAATTAGCGTCTAACATGAACGTGTCCTGTGAAAAGAAATAGCATTAAAGGGTCCGGCTCGCCGCCGTAACGGTCGAGCCGGAAGGGACGCAGTCTTAAATTTTGCCTACCAGGTCCAGAGATGGTGCCAGAGTGGCTTCACCTTCACGCCATTTAGCAGGGCAAACTTCACCTGGGTGAGCAGCAACATACTGAGCGGCTTTGATCTTACGCAACAGGTCTTCAGCATCACGACCAATCCCTTCAGCGGTAACTTCGATGGCTTGAATAACGCCTTCAGGGTCAATCACAAAAGTGGCACGGTCTGCCAGGCCTTGACCTTCACGCATCACACCGAAGTTGTTGCTGATAGTGCCAGTCTGGTCGCCCACCATGAAGTATTTGATCTTGGCGATAGTTTCAGAGCTGTCATGCCAAGCTTTGTGAGTGAAGTGAGTATCAGTGGACACTGAGTAAACTTCAACACCTAGCTTTTGCAACTGGTCGTAGTGATCGGCTAGATCACCCAGCTCAGTTGGGCATACGAAGGTGAAGTCTGCAGGGTAGAAGAACACAACAGACCACTTGCCGATCAGACTCTGTTCGGTGACTTCAACAAATTCACCATTGTGGAATGCAGTAGCGGTAAAAGGTTTAACAGCAGTATTCAGTGACTGAACCATGTGAAAGCTCCCATATTTTTGGTTGGATACAGAGGACAACGTCCGTCGCTGTCCTTTTGTTGAGAGCCATAATAGTCAGCGGGAAGTAAAGAATAAAACAGATAAAAACTATCGTTATAATCGGTTTTTTAGAAATGCACATTTTGCCATTCGGCAAATCGATTAAGTGATAACTGTAAATCGAATCCCAGCTTTTGCGATAAGGCCATGGCCTGGCGCTTCAACTCGACCTGCCCCGCGGGTAATGCCTTAGCGGTAGCAAACACAACCCAGTTACCACTGCCGGTTAAACAGGCGTATACCGACGGAAATAGCGCCTGAAGCTTGGCCAGCAATTCAGCATCACGGCTGTGTTCTTTCCAGCAGTTTAAAATAAGCACGCCGTCAGCTTTTAATTGTTGCTGACACCGCTGCAAAAAAGCCGTCGAAAGCGCACCGGCAGCAATCCCTTCACTGTCAAACAGATCGCAAAATAGCATATCTACCCGCTTATGCTGTGATTGTGCGAGATAGTGCAAGGCATCCGCTTCTATCAAAGTCAGCTTTTTTGACAACGGCAGCCGAAAATAGCGTTTACAGAGTTCGATCACCGCCGGACGCAATTCTATCGCGGTAATGCGAATCGCCGCGTCAAACTGGCGCAGTGCATGAATTAACACGCCGCCGCCAAGTCCCAGTACCATTACGCTACGCGGTTGGCCGAACAGCAGCGCTAATAACATCGCACGCAGGTAAGTATGTTTGGGAATATGCGGCGTGGCTTTTAAAAGCTTGCTTTGTTCATCATGTTCGCCAAATGCCAGTATCCGCTGTTCGGCATCTTCTAAAACGAAAATGCTACCCCATTGATCTTTGGCTGTAGCTAGTGTGCGATATTCACGCATAAACAAAGGACTCGACAACGCGGACTTTAAACCTGGGGGCCAAAGCCGTTAACATGGAGACACAGCATACAGGTTAACCCAGGAGGAGTCGAAGCCTATGATGACCCACATCCTCATCGTCATTTTGTATCTCAGCGCTTTTGCATTCATTCAACGACGCGTGGTGAAAGGCGTACGTGAATACGGCCAGCTTAAACATATCAACACCGCCCGCGTCAGTCTGGTCAGTAAATTCATTACCATACTGCTGTTCTTTCTGACGTTGTCACTGATGGCAATTTCCCTGGGGCTGGGATACCAGGATGTTTCACTGTTTGTCTCATCAGCCTTTGCTGTACTGGGGGTAGCACTGTTTGCCCAGTGGTCAATTCTGAGCAACTTAACGGCAGGAATTCTGATTTTCTTTGTATTTCCCTATAAGGTCGGTGAACGTATCCGGATTGTCGATGCCGATGAAGACATTAGTGGCATCTTGCAGGAAGTCGCATTGTTTCATTTATTGATCAAACGCGATAATGGCGACACCATCACCTACCCCAACAGCCTGGTATTACAAAAAGCGGTATTAAAACTGCAGTATCAGACGGCTGTTGCCAAGGACACTGAAACTCCAGCCGCAGATGAAGAGCACCGCCAGGCATGAGGCTTGGCGGCTCGTGGCCTGCCGTTAAAACAATTCGTTGCCACAGGGTTGATTCCCGAGCACTTGTTTAATGTTGTTGAGGGTCGTCTCAGCAATGTTATCCAGTGCTTCTCTGGTCAAAAATGCCTGGTGACCGGTAAAAATCACATTGTGACAGGCAGACAAACGACGAAAGACATCGTCGTGGATCACTTCATTGGATTTGTCTTCGAAGAACAGCTCTTTTTCATTCTCGTAAACATCCATTCCCAGTGCCCCAATCTGCCCCAGTTTCAGCGCTTCCATCGCATCAACGGCATTAAGCAAGCCGCCACGGCTAGTATTAATCACCATCATGCCGGGTTTCATTTTGGTGAAACTTGTCGCGTTCAGTAAGTGATGGTTTTCCTTCGTCAGCGGACAATGCAGACTGATGATATCGCTTTGACTGAACATGGTATCGAGGTCGGTGTAACTGGCACCCAGTTCCACCACAATTGGATTTGGATAGGGATCATAAGCGAGCACCTTACAACCGAAGCCTCGCAGAATACGAATGGTGGCGACGCCTATTTTGCCCGTACCAATCACGCCAACAGTTTTGCCATACATGTTGAAGCCGACCAGCCCTTCCAGCGAGAAATTCGCATCACGGGTACGCTGATAGGCCTTATGAATTTTACGATTGAGCGTCAGCATCAACGCCACGGTATGTTCAGCCACAGACTCCGGGGAATAAGCCGGAACATTCACCACTTTCATTCCCAGCCGTTTGGCGGCATCGAGATCAACGTTGTTAAAACCAGCACAACGCATGGCGATTACCCGCGTGCCACTGGCATATAACTCGGCGAGTGTGTGTTCACACAGATCGTCATTAACAAAGGCACAAATGACTTCAAACCCCAGCGCTAGCTTGACCGTTTGTTGACACAAACGATAATCGAAAAACTCTATTTGAGCGCCTAATCCCATTTGTTCATTCATGGCAGAGAAATGCTGAATGTCGTATCGCTTAGCACTGAAAAAACCAATTCTCATCGGTATGCCCTCAAAAATAATGATTGTTTGAGTGTATTGGAAAAACACACGCCTGTCTTGAGACATTGTGGCCGCCGCCCGGGCATAAAAAAGCGGACACTATGGTCCGCTTTGATGTCTGACAGTTACTGCCTGATGCAGTTTGTTACCGCTGGGGCTTAATTGCCTTTTACGTATTTGGCAGCAGAAGCTCCGGCAATGCGACCAAAGGTCACGATATCAGAGATAGCATTACCGCCGAGGCGGTTAGCACCATGAACACCGCCAGTTGCCTCACCTGCAGCAAACAAGCCCTTGATGGTTTTACCATCTTTGTTCAGTACTTCAGCCTGAGTGTCAATCTTCAAACCACCCATGCTGTGGTGAACAGCAGGTTTTACTTCAATCGCATAATAAGGAGCAGTCGCCAATTCACGCGGCAGGTTAGGACGTTCAAACTGAGTATCTTTGCCTGATTTCACGTAGCTATTGTATGCGGCAACAGTTTTTTCAAGCTCGGCCGCAGGCATTTTCAGCTGCGCCGCCAGATCTGCCAGGGTATTGCCTTGATTAACAATGCCTAGATGAATGTAATTCTCAATTTTTTTCAGACTCTTACGTACTGAATCATCAAACACTAAGAAGGCACTTTCACCAGTTTGCTTCAGGATCGCTGCAGAAGCTTTATCGCGTGTAGTGATTTCATTGACAAACCGATCACCCTCGCGGTTGACCAGAATGGCGCCGTTACCACGTACCGCTTCAGTTACCATCACACCACCAACAGGAGACCAGGTTGGATGTGCTTGGATATATTTCAGATCGCGAGTTGCAGCACCTGCGGCCATCGCGACATCCAGACCATCGCCAGTAGCGCCTGGATGGTTAGTCGCAGCAAAGCCTTTCAGGGCCGGGTCGTACTTGGCAACGCGTTCGTTGTTCTTGGCAAATCCACCAGTGGCCATAATCACGGCTTTAGCCTTGATAACGTAATAACCGGTATATTTGCCTTCAACCAATACGCCAGTGGCATTGCCAGCCGCATCTTCCAGTATCCGCACCACTCGGCTGTTAAAACGCATATCGGCGCCACTCTTAACTGCGGCGGTATAGAGAACTTGTGCCACATGAGCACCAACACCGGCACCACCGGTTGGACGGTGAGCACGGTTAACACTGGCGCCCCCCATACGACCTACGTCACTCATATCCGCACCGAGTGAGGTCAACCAATCGATAGAATCTGAAGAATCTTCCGCCAACACTTTGACCAGTGCAGGATCGTTAACGTTATGACCACCTTTCATGGTGTCATCAATCATGATGGACACTTTATCCTGAATGCCTAACTTCGCCTGAAACTTGGTTTCCGCAGCATTCATACCACCGGCAGCCAATTTGGTATTACCACCCGCTATGGGTTCTTTTTCAAGCAAAATAACTTTAACGCCATTTTCATGCGCCGAAACAGCAGCAGCCAGACCGGCACCACCAGATCCGACAATCACCACGTCGGTTGTGTCACGAGGACCTGCGGCAATAGCCTTATCCTGGGCTTCTTTATTCACATCAACAGGAACAAATTTACGTTCCCACTTGCCACCGAATGGCATGTCGAAACCAAAGCTATGGCAGGCATCGCAGTACGCCACTGACTTCTCGTGGCCTTTATGACAAGTAGTACAAGCGATATCACCAATCAGGTGAGACTTATGAGGAGAAACCTTTAATTTCTTTTCTGCATCCTGTGCAGCCAAGTCGTTTAGTGAACCATGGCAACTAACGCACTGTTGATTTTCATGAGTAAGATTGTCATCAGTGGGGCCTTTTTGGGAAACGTGACAGGTTGTACAGTCCCCCATCTGCTGGTGAAAATCTGCCAGAACCTCTGGTGCTGCATATGCCGATCCCGCGATAAATCCAGACAATGCCAACACTAGGCTGGTTCGTTTAAATAAGACAGAGAACATAAAATGTTCCTCCAAAATGATCTTTAACGCTGTAATAATAGTCACGCCAAACAGGATTTTTTAATATTTGAACGATATATCACCATTTGGCATATCTCCCAATTAAAAAATATCATTTGGTAATTAAACGGATATTTAACTCAATCACAAAAAATTCAGCACAATAGTTTTGAAACTAAAGTTCACACACCACCATTTAATATTAATTTTCAATTAATATTTAAAAGTGCGTTATTAATATTAAAGGATTCATGATTTATTAATTTAAACTTAAAATTATTTAGCAAATGCTTTATGATTAAAGCAGAAAATACGCCGCACAGGAGCTGAGCAGCAGATGAGTATGACTAATCCACCTTCAGAACGCTTCTTCCGTATTCAACGGATGGCTAAAACCACGCTGCGGGCACTGCATATCCTAGGCGTTGCGGGTGCTGGTGGCGGCATCCTATTGCAGGTGCCAGATGAACATTGGCGTATTTATTGGATTATGACCATGGTATCAGGTGTATTGCTGATGGCTTGGGAGGTACTTCGTGACTGGACCTGGCTGATACAGATGAAAGGCGTATTGACTATTGCAAAATTAGTCATATTGATGTGTTTCATCATACTGCCTGAATATAAACCAGCGCTGGTAACCATGATTATCTTATTATCCGTAGTTGTGACACATGGCCCTTCTTCATTAAGGCACTACTCAATTATTCATGGTAGACAAATACATGGTAAGGATGAAATTAAAGGATGACGCCTATTAAATTAATCACGACATATAATTGGGCAAATACTAAACCATTAAATAGCTTAAAAGTCCTAGATTTAGCCTGTGGTTCTGGTCGCAATGGTGCTTGGTTTGCAGAGCATGGAGCGGAAGTTACTTTCGTCGACCGTAACGCTGCGGCTTTTGACAATCTACAAACCGCCTTCCCTCATTGTCATTTTGTTCAGGCAGATTTAGAAGGAAACGCCCCTCCAGCACTGACGGTCTTTGATGTTGTGCTAGTAGTTAACTATTTACATCGACCGTTAATGAACTGGATAGCAGACCGACTTGATGAAAATGGCCTGCTGTTTTACGAAACCTTTAATAAACGACAAGCCGAATTTGGTAAACCAAGTAACCCGGATTTCCTGCTCCAGGATTTTGAGTTACTTCACACATTTGCCAAATTGCAAACATTGCATTACTTTGAGGGAAAGCTCTGTAGTGAGGGAGAGCCACAGCAAAAAGCACAACTGATTGCTGTCAATCTGGCTCAGAGCTAATGGCAACGACATTAAAGGACGCAGCACATGTTTTTTCCCTACCCGGAGCAATACCGGTTGGCGATGCCGCCGATAATCACCGCGTTAATGGTGTGCTGGTCGCTGCTGGGACACGCAATTTTTGGAGATACCAGCCAATTTGCGTTGGTGATATTGCTCCTGCTATTTCCGCTGGTGCTGGGACTACATCTCTATCTCATTTGGGATGCCGGGGGTCTGAAACGACTGGACCAGGCATTTTATGCCTTTGTGCATGGGACATTAGCGTTCGTCGTATGGACCTTTTGTATTATGCATCTGGCGGGTAATAGCTTTGCCTGATGGCTAAAGCCAGGTGTTAATCACGCCGGGACTTGCATCCTCTGACGCTCACAGGTAAATTTGCGGTCCGTTCGCAGGAGGCCTGCCAGATGAGCGATTTTACCTATAATCCACCCCGACTCCCTTGGCTTGATATTCTTTATCAGGACCGAGATATCATAGTGATCAATAAGCCTTCAGGGTTACTTTCCGTTCCTGGACGGGCAGCCGAACATTATGACAGTGTGTTTAGCCGCGTATTGCAGCTACACCCACAAGCGCAGGTGGTACATCGCCTCGATATGGCGACCTCGGGGCTTATTGTTCTGGCATTACGACGCAACGCAGAACGTGAGCTGAAACGACAGTTTCAGGATCGTGAAACACATAAAATCTACTATGCCCGTATTGCTGGCCGACTCGAACATAATGGTACGGTTGATCTGCCACTGATCTGTGACTGGCCGAACCGCCCTCGCCAAAAAGTCGATTATGAAATAGGTAAACCTTCGGTCACACATTATGAAGTGATTTCTTACGGTCAACGTTCGACTCTGGTAAAACTGACACCGATAACCGGCAGGTCGCATCAACTGCGTGTGCATATGATGTCGTTGGGGCACCCGATTCTGGGTGACGGCTTTTATGCGGATGCCGACACCAAAGCGTTAGCGCCAAGGTTGCTCCTCCATGCGGCACAGCTAAGTTTTAAACACCCATATTCTGGCGAAGTCATGACATTTAATTCACCAGTGCCGTTCTGCCTGCCAATGGCTGGACAGTAGCCGTTGAATTATTTCTTTACAGGACATTTGGCATAAAATTGCGATGTTCTCTGGTAAATGAACAATAAAAAACGTAAATTTATGCTTGATAAAAAAAACTAAAGGCAAGTGATTGTGGATACATCATTTCAAAGAGACCAACTGGATAACCAAATCCTTGAGGCGCTGATGCAGGATGCACGCACGCCCTTCGCAGAACTGGCTAAACGTTTCAACGTAAGTGCCGGTACCATCCACGTTCGGGTGGAAAAGATGAAGCAGGCTGGCATTATCATTGGGGCCCAGATCACCGTAAACCCAAAAGCCTTGGGTTACGACGTGTGCTGTTTTATCGGGATTAACCTGAAGAGTGCAGGTGACTACCCTGCGGCGATTTCCAAGCTCAATGCCTTGGAAGAAGTTGTGGAAGCGTATTATACCACCGGTAATTACAGCATCTTTGTGAAGGTGATGTGCCAATCTATCGAAGCGCTGCAGCACGTGTTAATCAATCGCATACAGTCGATTGATGAAATTCAATCGACTGAAACATTAATCAGTCTGCAAAATCCGATTGTACGCGCAGTAAAACCGTAACAAACTGATCTCAAAAAACAAAAGGTCGTTAATACGGCCTTTTGTTGTTGGCTCAATCGACCTCGAACAGCTGCGTCATTATTTTGTATAGCTCAGTGCCTTGCTGCACTGCTGCCGAGGCAAAATGTAAAATTGCTGCGCCATCTTCAGGTGCGGTCAATAACTGCTCCTGTTCATCAATCGCTAAATCCAGTCTTAACAACCGCACCAATGGCTCACCAGCCTTAACCAAAGCGCCCGGAGCTGCAAGGTATTGCACTAGTCCGGCTCTTGGTGCGTGAAATTTACGATAGTTGTGCAAATAACAACCGTAACGTTTCATTTCCAGAGGTGCAATGGCTTCGGCCACAACACCACGGCAGTGCAAGAATGCCAGAATATTCTGTGCATCCTGGTGTGCCTGCGCCATATCGCTCAACTCCTGGTTACCCAGCTCCAGCGTAAATGCGGCCACAGGCACCGCCAACTTTCGCTGTTGAGACGCCAGGTAATCGGTTAACCGCCACCAGGGACAGAAGATCGCTTCATCCATGGCTCCGCCAAAAAGATTGGGAATAAACAGGGTAAACGGAATTGAAAACTCTTTCGCAGCCTGTTGCTGATATGCCGGACAATACAGATGCTGACAAGATTTCGGCCCCGTATGCAGGTCTAGCACAATATCAGCCTCACTCGCCATCAGCTGTAACGTGTAAGCCAGCCGTTGTCCGGTCGTCACCCCCCAAGGACTTTGCAGACGCCGCTGCAGGTTAGTCTGTAGCACCTGGCGATAGGCGCTGACCAACTCAGCGTCTGCAAGGTGATAATGTTCGCTAACCCACTGCGCCAGCGGCAACTGATTATCCAGATATTGTCGATTCCAGTTCTCACCACTGATGGGATCAAAGCGTCCGAGGGTAAATTCACCACTTTTCTGGTTAATCCCTAGCGGATTTGCTAAAGGTACCAGCGTGACATTGCCTTTCGGTGGGTGCGCTTGCCAATAACGCAGCAACTGCAGGATAACCGCGTTACCCTGCACTTCGGCACCATGCACATTCGCCTGAATATACACGGATGGGGCTGAGGCATCAGTGCCAATAAACCGATATACCGGTACTGTCAGCGGTTGTCCCGCGGCCAGTTCACCTACCGATAACCGCTCAGGCTGCATCAGACTTGCTCGACGTTTTCAAATAGCGAACGGTGCAATGCCGCAACAACATCCGCTGCTTCTGCCTCATGCACCAATACACATAGGTTATGAGGACTGGCGCCCTGGCATATCATTCGGACATTGTGCGATGCTAACACGCCAAATACCTGCTGACAGATACCCGCAGTAGTCGCAATACGGTTACCAATAATCGCCACCAGTGCCAATTTATCCTCAACCCGCACACGGCAGTGTTGTGATAGCTCCTGCAGCAGCGCTTCCGTCAATAATCCCTGGCCACTGGACTCAGAACCGGTTTTATCCAGTGTCAGTGATACGTTCACTTCTGAGGTAGTGATCAAATCTACCGATATCTTATGGCGCGCCAGCGTTGCAAAAGTTTCCGCCAAAAAACCTTGAGCATGCAGCATCTGCAAACTATGCAGATTCAACAATGTTTGATCACGTCGCAAGGCTACCGCGCGGTACACCGGTGGATTTTCCACCTGATGACGGATCCAGGTTCCCCCTTTTTCAGGTTCTTTACTGGAGCCGACGAAAACTTGAATTTGCTGTCTTACCGCAGGCAAAATTGTTGCCGGATGCAACACCTTCGCACCAAATGTTGCCATCTCAGCGGCTTCATTGAAACTGATCTCTGGGATAGGTCTGGCGTTAGGTGCTAAACGCGGATCGGTAGTATAAATACCGGCGACATCGGTCCAGATTTCAACAGCGTTAGCATCTAATGCTTCAGCCAGCAATGCGGCCGAGTAATCGCTGCCACCACGCCCCAAGGTAGTGGTACAGTTATTTGCATCAGCACCGATAAAGCCTTGAGTCACAAGTAACTGCTCACTAAGCTGCGGCAGCAATTGCGCTTGCGCTAATTGACGGATCTCCGTAATCTGCGGTTCTGCTCTGCCGAAGTTGCTATCGGTACGCATTACCTGGCGCACATCAAACGCACTGGCCTTCGCCCCCTTTTCCCGTAATACAGCAGCAAACAATACAGATGAACACCGCTCTCCTAACGACAGCAGATCATCGATGATTGCTTTATCGGTATTTTTTAGCAACTGCTGACTCAGTACATCTACCCGAGTGAGTAGCGCGTCAACGTCGGCGGCAACATCATCATTGCGCGGTAATTTATCCACAATCGCATATTGAATGGCGGCAATTTTCTTTAGTACCGCTAACCGCTGTGGTTCAGTTACACCAGGTTGTGCTAATTCCACCAACAGATTAGTGACCCCACTAGAGGCACTCACGACAACTAAGCGGGTGGCAGGATTAGCCAGTACGATATCGGCGCAGCGTCCCATCGCAAAATAATCCGCGACAGATGTACCACCAAATTTAGCAACAACGAGAGACATTACCTTACCTCCCTAGGACAAGGAGATAACAGGAGAAATAACATTGAATTCATAATCAGCCCCGAACAAAATTCGTTCGAAGAGCCTGGTGCTGATACAAAGGCACCCTGAGAAAGGGAAAAATGATCCTCACCAGAAGCTCTCCACCATTAAAAGGTGACAGTCATCAGGATTCAGCCTGAACAACCGACCAGAGGATCCGCCAGATGATCCTGTAGCCTCGGCGTTAATCTCCCTCATGAACCGTTATCGGAGATTGGCCTCCTCGAGTTCACTACCTAGTTAACGCTCCTCTTCTGTTTCCCCCGCGATTAAAGCGGGGACGCCGACATTACCAACAATAGACGCACTAAGTCAACGATAATTTCTTCGCTGCCAACTTTCAGCGAAGATTAGTAAAATTCAGTCACAAAATTCAGGCAACTCTGAGACGATGTGAACCCGCTGACTGAACGGCCCCATCGTTTCTGTTTGTCGACTGTCCCGACACGACACCAGATAAAGGACATCTTCCTGCACATAGTAATATGCATTCTGTTGATACTTACTGGCTAATTCACTTGCTTGCTCGCGACTGACAAACAGCACCCAACTTTTCTCCATATGGCTGTGATCTGGCGCAGTACCAATGATTACCCGGTATGGCACCAATAACTGCTCAATATCGCGTTGTAAGGCACGATCTAAAAGTCGATTTTGACAGGGTTCTAACTCTTGCCCTTGCGGGTTATGTGCGGTAATGATGGCAAAGGGTAAAGCAGAGGACAATGGCTGTGTAAGCAGAAAGCAGCAATCCAGGTAGTGTTGCCAAAGTTGTTCTAATCCGTCATTCATCAATCAGTAGCCCCTGAAGTAACCGGCGCCAGTTTAACAAAAGCTGAGGCACTCACCTAGTCTCTGAAACACTGTGTCATAAAATTGATGTTACTTTACGAAATTTTGCTGACTCTCGGCTGAATACCAACAGCATTTGTTAACATTTCATTTGTTAACAAATGCACAATAAGAGTACAATGTTAATACTCATCACAAATCGGTCATGTTTGTGCTGGCCGCTGGACATAGCGGTCACGATGTCTGACCAAAGCCCTTTGTGGTGCGCTTAAGCATCCGAAGGAAAATAAACTGGATATCTATGGAAATCAGGAACTAATTTCATCTCTGGATATCTCAGTTAATACAATTCGCGTACTGGTAACAACCGTATGCCAAAATTCAACTAATCATGCAGTGCCGACAATGTAATTTGGTTTCACCAGTACTGGAATGAAGTCATCAGGATTCATAGAAAGCAATTGAACATGAGCTCCGCTCGTGGTTAGAACAATCTGATTTATTAGGTACATGATATGCAGAACCCGCACATTCTTATCGTAGAAGATGAAGCAGTTACCCGTAACACGCTGAGAAGTATTTTCGAAGCTGAAGGATACGTTGTTACTGAAGCCAATGATGGCGCAGAAATGCACAAGGCCTTACAGGATAACAAGATTAACTTGGTCGTTATGGATATCAACCTGCCCGGTAAAAATGGGTTATTGCTCGCACGGGAACTGCGTGAAATCAATAATATCGGTTTGATTTTCCTCACTGGCCGTGACAACGAAGTGGATAAAATCCTGGGGTTGGAAATCGGTGCAGATGATTACATCACCAAACCATTCAATCCACGAGAATTAACCATTCGCGCGCGTAACCTGTTGACACGTGTTACCACAGCGGGCACTGAGCCGGAAGAAAAATCTGCGGTTGATAGCTATAACTTCAATGGCTGGAGTTTGGACATTAACAGCCGTTCGCTGGTCAGCCCAGAGGGTGAATCTTATAAGCTGCCGCGTAGCGAATTTCGTGCCATGCTCCACTTTGTGGAAAACCCTGGCAAAATTCTGACTCGTGCAGAACTGCTGATGAAAATGACCGGACGTGAACTGAAACAACACGACCGTACTGTGGACGTAACTATCCGCCGTATCCGTAAGCACTTTGAAAGCCATCAGGATACTCCGGAAATCATCGCTACTATCCATGGGGAAGGTTATCGTTTCTGTGGTCATCTGGAAGCTTAATTATTCCATCTGAACTAGATTTTTATGAAGCCAGCGATTAGCTGGCTTTTTTATCATTTATTTTTGTCATAAAAAAACCCGCCAGATGGCGGGTTTTTTCTTCACTAAGCAAGCTTATTTAGCAGCTTTTTTAGCTTTGGTTTCAGCAATAACTTTTTCTGCAACGTTGGCAGGACATGCAGCGTAGTGTGAGAACTCCATAGAGAACTGACCACGACCTGAAGTCATTGTACGCAGAGTACCGATATAACCGAACATTTCAGCCAATGGCACGTCAGCCTTAACGCGTACGCCAGTCAGGCCAGCTTCCTGATCCTTGATCATGCCGCGACGACGGTTCAGGTCACCAATCACATCACCGACGTTAGCGTCTGGAGTGAACACGTCAACCTTCATGATAGGTTCCAGCAGCTGTGGACCCGCTTTTGGCATAGTCTGACGGAACGCAGCCTTCGCAGCAATTTCAAACGCGATAGCTGATGAGTCAACTGCGTGGTAAGCACCATCAATCAGTTCAACTTCTACGTCCAGTACAGGGAAGCCTGCTAGAGGGCCTTCTTTCATCATAGATTCGAAACCAGATTCAACAGCTGGCCAGAATTCACGAGGTACGTTACCGCCCACTACTGAAGACACAAACTTGAAGCCAGTGTTGGCTTCACCTGGTTTGATGCGGTAATCAATCTTACCGTACTGACCAGAACCACCAGACTGTTTCTTGTGAGTGTAGCTATCTTCAACGGCTTTAGTGATAGTTTCACGATAAGCCACCTGTGGCGCACCTACGCTCAGTTCAACACCGTGAGTACGTTTCAGAATGTCGACTTTGATGTCCAGGTGCAATTCACCCATCCCTTTCAGGATGGTGTCGCCAGTTTCCTGGTCAGTTTCCACCTGGAATGATGGATCTTCAGCCACCATTTTACCCAGTGCGATACCCAGTTTCTCAGAAGCACCTTTGTCCTTCGGAGTTACCGCGATAGAGATCACTGGATCTGGGAAGATCATAGGTTCCAGAGTACATTCGTGCTTAGGATCACACAGAGTATGACCGGTCTGAACGTTCTTCATACCCACGACAGCGATAATGTCACCGGCCTGAGCAGAATCGATTTCGCTACGGTCGTTAGCATGCATCATCACCATACGGCCGATACGTTCGGTCTTGCCAGTCGCGCTGTTCAGGATGGTATCGCCTTTCTTCATCACACCTGAATAGATACGAACGAAGGTCAAGGCACCGAAACGGTCATCCATGATCTTGAATGCCAAAGCGCGCAGTGGTTCATCCACAGAAACAGTAGCAACTTCGCCAGTTTCTTCACCAGTTTCTGGGTCAGTCAGTGGCTGAGGCACAACTTCAGTTGGAGAAGGCAGATAATCAACTACCGCGTCCAACAACAGCTGCATACCTTTATTCTTGAATGCAGAACCACAGAATGTGGGGAAGAACGACAGATTGATTGTACCTTTACGGATACAACGCTTGATATCGTCGATAGAAGGTTCTTCACCTTCCATGTAAGCTTCCATCAGATCATCATCCTGCTCAACGGCAGTTTCGATCATCTGTTCACGGTACTCTTCAACCAGATCAACCATGTCAGCAGGCACGTCTGTCACAGTGTAGTTTTCTGGCAGACCTGAATCATCCCATACATAGGCTTTGCGGGTCAGTACGTCTACCACACCAGTGAATTCGTCTTCACGACCGATAGGCAGAGTCATTACCAATGGAGTAGCCGCCAGTACACGTTTGATCTGACCAACTACACGCAGGAAGTCTGCACCCATACGGTCCAGTTTGTTTACGAAGATCAGACGAGCAACTTCTGATTCGTTAGCATAACGCCAGTTGGTTTCGGACTGAGGTTCTACACCGCCGCTACCGCAGAATACGCCAACACCACCGTCCAATACTTTCAGAGAACGATAAACTTCAACAGTGAAGTCAACGTGCCCAGGAGTGTCGATGATGTTAAAACGGTGGTCTTTCCAGAAGCAGGTGGTCGCAGCTGACTGAATGGTAATACCACGTTCAGCTTCCTGCTCCATGAAGTCCATGGTTGAAGCGCCATCATGTACTTCACCTATTTTATGGATCTTACCAGTGAGTTTCAGGATACGCTCGGTGGTGGTAGTCTTGCCCGCGTCAACGTGAGCGAAAATACCAATGTTTCTGTATTTCGATAAGTCAGTCATGATTCAACTTCATTATGAGTTAGTGAATAGGAGACGGAGTATGCCACTTCGTTGCTGCGACAGACGGAACCCCATAAATTAAGGCGCGTATTATAACACCGAAATCCCTGTATCCTGCAATGAGGAGTTTCAAATTTCGCCAGCACCTTCAAGAGTAACCCTTTGTTTACACAGATTACTTTAAAAATACATTTAATTTCAATTGGTTATATTTAAAATGAAGACACAGAAATACGGATGTCCTTACGGCCAAATCTTATATTCGCGCAAATAATAGAAACTTTTGTGACATTTTATGTTAAAAGCGCTGTAATCAGGACTAACAGATGCTCACTAAACAGAATCCTGTCGCATCATCAACACCGAGTTCCATCATCAATAAAAAAGCCCGCATCTGCGGGCTTTTTTAAGCAAGTTAAGATTTACTCTTCTACAGGTGACACCACAAACAGCAGATCGCCTTGAGATACCTGCTGCCCGTTACCGTTGAGAATACGCTCAATGCGATACTTCTTATCTTCCGGATACAGCACAGCACCCTTGCGGTTAAAGCCTGCCAGCGTCATTTGAGAGAACATCTTCATTGCTTCGGTCAGTGCCAGTGTCTGTTCCACAGTCACAATGTCACCTTCTTTCACAAAGTCTGCTTCACCAGGTGCTGGAGAGGTGTAGAAAATACCGGCACCTTGTGCCAACACTTTCAGCTCATTAGACTCACCAACACGCAAGGATTCAGTATCAACGCCCTGCGTTTCTGCAGCCGCTTCCATCTCAGCAATCAGCGCCGGAATATCCAGTTCAGCCATCAAGCGGGGCAGATAGTTAGTGTCGTAAACACCATCACGGAAAGTGCGGTCGCTCAAAATGCGTTTCAGTAATGGAATGTTAGTCGCAATACCTTTAATCACGACACTATCCAGATAGTCCAGCATCTTATTGATAGTATCTTCACGGTCTTCACCATGAATAATGATCTGCGCAATCAGGCTATCGTAGTACGGAGAAACTTCCTTACCTTCGGCAGCAATTGAGATCACTTCAACGTTATCACGCTGAGGCATAACGCATTCGGTGATCAGCCCTGGGTTTGGCACCAACTGCAATACACCATGGCTATCCAGTGCCGCTTTTTCAGCAGTCACACGCACTTCAACAGCGTACCCCAATTCTTTTGGCTGCAGTTTTTCAATTGAACGCCCAGCGGCAATATCAAATTGCGCACTAACGATATCGATACCAGAGGTCACTTCAGTAACTGGATGCTCTACCTGTAAACGGGTATTCATTTCCATGAAATACACTTCGTTCGCGTCCAGGTTGTAGATGTACTCTACGGTACCCGCGCCGGTGTAATCAGTGGCATTACCTAAAGCCTCAGTGTACTTCATCACTTTTTGCTTCAGTTCATCAGGCAACATGGTAGAACCAGATTCTTCAATCACCTTCTGGTTGTTGCGCTGAACTGAGCAGTCACGAATACCCAACACTTTGGTGTTGCCAAACTTATCACGTAGCAACTGCACTTCAATATGACGCAGAGAAGTAACGTATTTTTCCAGATACAGGTCGCCGTTACCGAAAGCTGCTGCTGCCTCAGTAGACGTTTTCTGGAACAGGCCAATCATGTCCTCTGGACGCCGCACAACCTGAATACCTTTACCACCACCGCCTTGTACCGCTTTCAACAGCACAGGGTAACCGATTTCGTTGGCAACGTTCACCGCCTGCTCAGCATTGGTCAGAATACCGTGAGACCCTGGTACTACCGGCACATTTTGTGACTGAGAGGTCTTAATAGCGTTGGACTTATTACCCATGGTGGTCATGGAGTTAACACTAGGACCAACGAAGTTGACGCCGTTGTTCACACACAACGCCGCAAATTGTGGACTTTCTGAGAGGAACCCGATACCCGGGTGCAACGCATCCACTTTCTCGTAATCAGCAACGCGCAACACTGAGTAGGCGTTGAGATATGATTCATCCGAAGTGTTACCGCCAAGACAAACCAACTTATCGTTTGCAGTCAGCATCTCTGCAGGCACCGCTGTCATATCCGGATCGGAAGCCACCAGCACCACATTGATGTTGTTGTCATGTGCCTTACGGATCAATTTCACAGCGGTACAACCACGAGCATGGATCAAGACCTTATTGATCGGCTTCATCAGCGCACGTGGATCATCCTGCACAATTTCATCGGCAGTGGTTTCATGCGAAGTAGCTACCAATGAAGACAATGCACCAGAAATCACGTCTTCAATGCTTTCTGTTGGCATCGGCATCAAAGGATCAATGCTCTGCAGTTGCTCATCCAGCGTATTACTAAATGGATTAAGCACCAGACCATTCATCGCACCCGGCACTTTAGACAAATAGTTTGACAGTGTTGAAGTCGACGGCAGATAAGCCGGAACCACCATCTGCCCAGCAAACGGCATATTGGTACCAGACATGTAATAGGTCTGTACCAATGGATGAGTCACGAACGATGCCTGAGCACCACCGGTACAGTCACCGAAGCCAAACATCAACACCGGCAGTTCGTTATCACGGATGAAACGGGTCAGACGGTCGTTAACCACAGCCATCGAGAACAGCGCTGAAGCACCTTCTTTAGTCTGCATACCACCTGAACTGATAAAACAAATCACCGGCATATGGCGTTTGGCACATTCAATCAGCAACGCAGAGAATTTCTCAGCGCTGGCCATATCAAAAGCCCCGGCCTGGAACGCGGTATTAGATACGGCTACCCCGACCCGGATTTTCTTGCCATTGTGATTGAAATTGGCCATGCCGGTAATCAATCCGCAAGGACGAATACCTTTATCCAGCGCATCTTCAATGGAAAGACGGAAACCAGGGAAGTTCAATGAATTGGCAGTCATCTTATCGCCATTCAGCTCATCAAACTTGGAGAAGAACTGGTCAATAATATTGCCCCAGGTCATCTTGCCGGCTTTCTTTTCCTCACGCAGCACTTTCTGGATCAACAGATCCTGATAGCCCATGGTGAGACGGTTCCAGAAATCTTTGCGGCGACCAATACGTACCGGGTTAATTGCACCAGTGTACTGGGTATTGTCTTCTTCACTGTCGAAATATTCCGGCAGCAGACGTTCAAAGAAGTACGTCAGGATCACGAACAGACTGTTGTTAAGTTGCGGGAAACCCACACTCTTCCACTGTTCGGTTTTGGTCAGCAATTCTGCACGGTTGGCCTGAGACATAAAGTACTTCAGCCACTTATAGAATTTGCTCTTATCGTTGGCGGTATCTTGAGTCGAGATTGCACGGTCAATCGACTTGTGCAGCAAACCATCGACTGAAGAACGGGACAAACTCTTGTTCATCATCGCTTCTTTTGCGATAGAGGCCAGATTACCAACCACATTATCGTAAAGCGCGTTGAAGATCAGAATGTTGTAACACTGCCAGATAAAGTCTTCACGCAACTCTTCATTGACCACAACATCCAGCAATGTCAGCTGATTCAATTCTGGCCACGGCGTTTGGGTGACTTCGCCGGGCAGGGTTTCCAAATAATGGATCAAGCCTTTGAAGTTGTTGGCAGCGTTACTCTTCCAACGGTGATACAGGCTCCAGCCAATGTTGAACAACAGCGCTTTACGAGCCTTTTTGTAGTTTTCTTTCGGCTCACCCAAAATCAAGCGGGTCAGCATATTACGTTCAGTTGCAACTTCGTCGCGCTTGGCAATAAAGTTGTTCCAGAGTTTCGCCAGTTCTTCGTCATAAACCAGCTTGTCAGGATTGGATAACCAAGACTGGAACACCTTTTCCTGCTCTTTCTGGATACGTGCGCGCAGATCACCTTCCGGAACACTGACCTTAGACAGACGGCCATACTGCTCCATTGAAATGGAGTGGATACGGCTGCGAGCAGTCAGGTAACGCAAATAGCGATAGGCACTGCCAAACAAGTTAAGATGCATCGTCGGGCTGCTCGCCAGTGACATATGCACTGCATCTTCAAGAGCCTGCAGATTTTTGGAAGGATAAAGAAAACGATTAAGACTGCGCTTGTAATGCTCACGCAGATCTTCAGATTCTTTCACGAAAGCAACCGCCGCTCGTTCTACCGCTTCAATACCACTGATAATGGCGCGGCGGAGATTGTGCTGGCGTTCATCGCGATCAGATGGTGAGAAATCAATAATACCGTCAATACATCCCCCGGTATAAAGCTCTTCCGGAGAAACACCGACTGACTTAGCGCATTCCTGCCATGAAAGGTTGTATTTACGTGCAATACTCTGCAGCCCCTGAGGCTGAATAGTATTAAAGATACCGTCACGTACCGACAGCAGGATGTTAGCTGCGGCTAGAGGAATCGCACCACCGGAATATCCCGCGCCGATAACGATACCGACTGTTGGCACGTCCACGTTAGCGCTTTCAGCGATGGCACGAGAGATGGAATGCGCTTGGTTGTGACTGTTAGCGACTTCACCGGCATCGGCCCCTGGGGTATCGATAAAGTAAACGATTGGCAATGACAGTTCGGCAAAGTGGCGAATTGCTTCACAACACATTAAATGGTGCTCAGGCATCCAGGCACCATTAGAGGTCGTGCGTTCTTGAGCAATAAATCCGACACGACGGTTACGACCACCGAAGTTCAATTCAACTTCAGCAGAATAAAAAGGGCCGTTGTGTTTTTCGACGATCATCTTGCCTTTCAGATCGGCGATAATGCGTTTGGCTCCAGGACGATTTTTGTCCAAGGTTGGTTGGATGACTTTGGCAACATAGCCGTCCACATCCAACAGCGCCAACGATTTAAGATTGCTTTGGATGTCTTCGTCATCCAACAGTCCGTTGATTTCATCAGACAGACTTTTTTTACTATGCTCGGGAAATAGAGAGAAGTCCTTGGCCAGGTGTTCTGCATGAAGAAACAATGGATCTGGCGTTAGAGCTTGAGTCGAGTTTTCGGGCTGCTTATTGGTGGTCATCAAAAAGATCCTCTGCTAAGCCTCTAAATTATACGTACAGCCAATAAATATAACTTTGTTATCTACTTCATTGCCATTAAACTGCCTTAGACGCTTTGTTCCATTTTTGAGACAGTCGGAAAAATATGACAGATTTGAATGGGATGCTACTATTTGCTGCAGTGGTCAGAGCAGAAGGATTCTCTCAAGCAGCAAGAGATACTGGCCTGCCTAAATCCACTATTAGCCGTAAAATTGCCCAGCTGGAACAAGAGCTTGGCGTACGACTACTGCAGCGTAATACCCGTTCTATCAGTCTAACGCAGGTTGGCGCATTATTTTACCAACATTGTCAGACGATTTGTAACGAAGTAGAAGCTGCCCAAGCCACGGTTGAAAACACCCATAACGATGTTTCTGGTCTGTTACGGATTGCGATTCCGGTTTCTTTTAGCCAGGAAGTGATTGCGAACCTGTGTAGTGGCTTTATGCGGCTTTACCCTGCAGTGGAACTGGATGTGCAATTTACTGATGCCGATGTTGGACTGGTGGGTGAAGGCTACGATATCGCGATTAAATATGGACCGTTGCAATCATCCGATTTAGTGGCAAGGCTGCTGTTTGAGCGCCAACCTATTTTGGTCGCAAGCCCGGGTTACCTGAAAGCACATGGCACACCTGCAACACCGAAAGATCTGGCACAACACGATGGCATTTTAATGGGAACCTTGCGTTCTGCCCCTATCTGGCCATTAGGCAAAGGGAGTCGTAAATCCATGGCCAGCTTTCGGCGTAAAGCGCGGGTTAACAGCGCCACCATGGTAAAGCAACTAGCGCTTGATGACTTCGGTATCGCCATGGTGTCTCATGCGGTGTGTAAGAATGAGTTAGCGCGTGGAGCTCTTGTTCCAATCCTGCAGGAGTGGCCCATTGAACCTTTTAAGGTCTATGGTGTGTACTCCAGTCGCCGTCAGCTGGCGACTAACATCAGCGTGTTTCTGGATTTCTTTACCAAACGGTTTAACAGTCAAGAGTCACTACAATCGTTAATGATGTAACTCATTATTCAAATTGGAAAATTCCGATGTTTTGTTGGCGCAGCCCCCTGACTGGTGCATACTTAACCGCAATGATTGGATCACTGACTTATAACAATATCGTTCAAAGGAAATGCCATGTTGAAGCCCAGCCACATCGCCGGTCTGCTCACCGCGTTATTGTTGTCCTTACCAGCGGTAGCCGGTGTTGAAGAGGACCGAATCCCTAAAGCCGAACAAGCCATGCCAGAGGTCGTGAGCCGTTATCATGCTTTCGTGAATGACCTGGCAGATAAGTATCATCAGCAAAAAGATGAACTGAAAGTCACGCAGATGGTTGCGCATCAAGGACAACGTCTATGGCAACAAGCGGTGAGAGATGTCACTGCTGGACATTATGATGATCGCTCCTTGTACTGGAGCAGACTGAAGATGCGTTCGTTACTCACCAAAGATCGTCCCGCCTTCAACATTGCTGGTTGGCAGAAAGATATTTTGGTAAAGGCGGTCGAAAAATCCTCTCGAGGATTCAGTGACATCAACTTTGCCGATGACGTTCAGATAAAAATCCTGTTGACCGGATTTGACCCCTTTTTCCTTGACCGCCATATTGAACAAAGCAATCCATCAGGTATGGTTGCATTAGCACTGGATGGTTATCGGTTTAAGGTGAATGGCAAACAAGTACAGGTAGAAACTGTCATGATCCCGGTACGTTTTGCTGATTTTGATGAAGGTATCATCGAATCTTTGCTGACGCCGGTATATCGCGACCATCAAGTCGATATGGTGGTGACCGTCAGCATGGGCCGCAGCGATTTTGATATTGAACGATTCCCCGGCCGTAATCGCTCGGCCAAAGCACCAGACAACCGCAACGTAATGACCGGTGCCGATAAAGAACATCCGCTGGCACCTAAATTAGACGGTAAAACCTTAAACGGGCCAGATTTTGTGGAGTTTTCCTTACCTGTCACCGCGATTCAATCGGTTAGCGGCGACTGGAAAATCAATGACAATCGCACTGTAACTACTCTGCAACGCGGCACGTTTGAAGCTGGCAGTCTGGCAGAATTGCAGAACAGCACTGCGGTTGAAGGTTCAGGCGGTGGCTATCTTTCTAACGAAATTTCCTACCGTGCAATTCTGCTTCGAGATCAGTTAGGTAGCAATATTCCGACCGGACATATTCACACACCGCGCGTTGCTGGCTATGATGCCGCAACTGAACAAAAAATTGTTGCGCAGTTTAAAGCAATGCTGGAAGCTGCCGCAGCAACACTGTAATTGATCTGCGGGGCTAAGGCCCCGCTATATCCTGATAACTTTTACACGCGGAATATGTGGCATTCTTTTTTTAATCACGCAACACCCAAGGTGTCATCACCCACCGTTTCCACCTTAACATCGCTTGAACAACAACTGCTACAAACGGTTGAAGCCCGTTACCAACAAGCAGAACAGCAGCTCAAACAGCATTTCCCACGCCCAGAAATTACCTTTAAATTGCGAGGGAAAGCGGCGGGAACGGCCCATCTGCAACTGAATAAATTGCGCTTTAACCCGGTATTACTTAAGGAAAATGCTGACGCTTTCCTGAGCGAAGTGGTACCCCATGAAATCTGCCATCTGCTGTGTCACCAACTGTATGGACGAGTTCGTCCCCATGGCAAAGAATGGCGGCAACTGATGCAAACCCTCTATCAACTACCAGGTAATGCTACCCACAGTTTTGATACTCGTTCGGTCACATCTAAAGGGAAGGCTTACCGTTGTGCTTGCGGAGAAGTTGAACTCAGCATTCGCCGCCACAATAAAGTGCTGCGGGGTCAGGTGCAATACTGTTGTCGCAGTTGCGGTCAATGGTTACAACCCACCGAATGACACGGCAGTATTTGATAATAAAACAAGCTTCTTTTAGTATCAGCGGCACTATTACAAGCCAGTGGCTGCGACGAGTACCCCTGGCATAAGTTGTATTTTCAGGGGAACAAATTGAGTTCTTTACGCCTCAGGCAACTGATGGCGTCGGTGTTGCTATTGCTTTGGTGGCAACCAGCACTGGCGCAACGCGCAGAAAATTTTCGCGAAGCCAAACAGCAGGCAACCAAACTTTATCAAGGCCTCGCCGTCAACAATACTTTTTACTGTGGATGTCGTATCGACAGCAGCCAGAAGCGCTGGCAACCGGACTGGCACTCCTGTGGTTTTCAACCACGCAAACAACCGGCTCGAGCGTCTCGCATTGAATGGGAGCATATTGTTCCGGCATGGGAATTTGGTCACCAGTTGCAATGCTGGCAACAGGGGGGTCGCAAATACTGCGAAAACACCAGCCAACGCTTTAACCTGATGGAGTCCGATCTGCACAATCTGGTACCGGCGATTGGCGAAGTCAACGGCGATCGCTCTAATTACCGTTTCAGTCAGTGGAATGCACAAGCAGGCCAATATGGTCAGTGCGGGATGGTGGTCGATTTTAAAGGCAAGAAGGTCCAGCCGCCTGAACGTGCCCGCGGCGCTATTGCCCGAGCCTATCTGTATATGCACGACACCTATCAGTTACCGTTAGCATCGGCGCAACAAAAGCTGTTTAACGTGTGGAATCGCAGTTACCCGGTGAGTAACAATGAATGCCAGCGTGATGAAGCCATTGCAAAAGTTCAGGGAAATCACAACATCTATGTCCAATCAGTCTGTTTACGCCGAGGAAATTCCGGCAAAATAGCCCAGTAACCCCAGCAGGAAATCGTTATGAGAGTCCCGAGAATTTACCACAGCGGTGCTATTTCCCCCGGTCATGCTTTACCGCTGGAAGAGGAAGCGGCAGCCCATATCGGTCGCGTATTACGGATGAATCCCGGCGAAGAGGTCTGCCTATTTAATGGCGACGGTATGGATTACCCAGCCCGGATCCAGCAAGCTGATAAAAAGTCGGTCATTGTGGATGTACTATCACAGCAGGCTAATTCATCGGAATCGCCCTTGGATCTGCATCTTGGTCAGGTGATTTCCCGCGGGGATCGTATGGATTTTACCTTGCAGAAATCGGTTGAATTAGGCGTCAATACCATCACCCCATTGTTTTCAGCGCGTTGCGGCGTCAAACTAAATGGCGAAAGGTTGGACAAGAAAATCCAGCAATGGCAGAAAATTGTAATCAGTGCCTGTGAACAGTGTGGCCGCAGTGTCATTCCGCAAGTCCGCCCGGCAATGGAATTGTTGGACTGGTGTGCAGAGAAAGATGGCGCACTGAAACTGAACCTGCATCCGCGGGCCAGTCACGGTATTAATAAACTGCCCTTAACCAACCATAAAATCAGATTGTTGATCGGTCCCGAAGGTGGCTTATCTGATCAAGAGATAAGCATGACTGAACAACACAACTTTACCGAAGTGCTACTGGGGCCCAGAGTGCTGCGTACAGAAACAGCAGCACTGACAGCTATCACCGCACTGCAACTGCACTTCGGTGATTTGGGTTAATCCCGCTTTAAAGGAAAGTAACATGATCAAGCTTGGCATCCTGATGGACCCTATCAAGGACATCAATATCAAGAAAGACACCAGTTTCGCTATGCTTCTGGCAGCACAGAAGCGCGGCTATCAGTTGTATTACATGGAAATGCAGGATCTCGCGATGGAATCCGGGATACCGGTTGCCAGTATGCGCACCGTAGAAGTACGTCAGGATCCCCACAACTGGTACACATTAGGCGACCGTCAGGAACTGCCGTTAAGTGAGCTCGATGTCATTCTGATGCGCAAGGACCCGCCATTTGATACCGAATATATCTATGCCACTTATATGTTGGAACGGGCTGAAGAAGCCGGCGTACTGATCGTTAACAAACCACAAAGCTTGCGGGATGCCAACGAAAAGCTGTTTACGGCTTGGTTCAGTGAATTCACCCCCATCACGCTGGTGACCCGTGACGCAAAACGCATCCGCGAGTTTCATCGCCAACACAGCGATATCATTCTCAAACCGCTGGATGGCATGGGTGGCACGTCCATTTTCCGCGTCAAACAAGATGACCCAAACGTCGGAGTGATCATCGAAACCCTCACGCACTATGGCCACAATTACGCGATGGCGCAGGTGTATATTCCGGAAATTACCAAAGGTGACAAGCGCATTCTGGTGATTGATGGTGAACCGGTGCCGTTCTGTCTTGCTCGAATTCCACAAAAAGGGGAAACCCGCGGCAATCTGGCCGCAGGCGGTGCGGGGGTTGCTCAGCCATTGTCAGATAGTGATTGGAAAATTGCCAAAGCCATTGGTCCGGAACTTAAGAAACGCGGCCTGATTTTCGTCGGTCTGGATGTGATTGGCGATAAGCTCACCGAAATCAACGTCACCAGCCCAACTTGTGTCAGAGAAATTGAAGCGGCATTTGATGTAGATATCACCGGCATGTTAATGGATGCCATTGAACGGCGTGTCAGCCACTAACAGCAAGGATCTATGATGAAGTTTAAGCAACTGTCAGTGTTGGCGCTGGCACTGTTATTACCCTTTGCCACGATGGCCGAGGATATGCTGGCACCGAGCCAGACGCCTTCACGACCGAAAAATATGATCATCATGATTGGTGATGGTATGGGCCCGTCCTACACTACGGCCTATCGTTACTTCAAAGATAATCCAGATACCGAAGAAGTAGAGCAGACTGTATTCGACAGATTGCTGGTCGGTATGGCAAGCACCTATCCCGCCAGAGTCAGTGGTTATGTGACTGATTCTGCTGCTGCGGCTACCGCACTGGCAACAGGTAGTAAGTCATATAATGGGGCGATTTCCGTTGATCTGCAGAAGCAGCCACTGGAAACCATTATGGAGAAAGCGAAGAAGCGCGGTCTCAGTACTGGTGTGGCGGTTACCTGCCAGGTGAACCATGCCACCCCGGCGGCCTTTCTTACCCACAATGAAAGTCGAAAGAACTACGATGAAATTGCCAGCAGTTATATCAATACTGATGCGGATGTGATCCTTGGGGGGGGACAGAAATACTTTACCCCGGCCATGCTGGATGCCTTTAAAACCAAGGGATATCAGGTGTTAAATGATTTCAATCAATTAGCCACTGTTACCCAACCTAAAGTGCTTGGCCTGTTTGCGGACGTGCAACTCCCATGGGTAGTGGATGAACCTGATGCCCATCGTCTCACCGCCATGACCAATAAAGCACTGGAGCTGATGTCACAAAACACGCAAGGCTTTGTGTTGATGATTGAAGGCAGTCAAATTGACTGGGCTGGTCACGATAATGATATCGTTGCGGCTATGGGCGAAATGGACGAATTTGCGCATGCGGTTGAAGCGGTTGAGCAATTTGTCCGAAACCATCCTGATACCCTGATGGTGGTAACTGCCGACCATAACACTGGCGGTCTGTCTATCGGGCGCGATGGGAAATATGCGTGGGATCCTGAGGTGATTCAGGCGGTAAAAGCCAGTCCTGAGACTCTCGCTGCCACCGCAATCGCCAACGATAACTGGCAACAGCCACTGGCTGACGGTTTGGGCTTCGCCTTAACTGATGACCTGCAAGCGCGCTTTGATCATGCCCGCATGCAAGGAAAAGATGTGCTGGCACAAGCACTCAAACATGAGATTGATCTGCGTTCAAATACCGGTTGGACTACCGGTGGTCATACTGGCGTGGATGTGCAGGTGTTTGCGTCTGGCCCAGGCGCCGAGCTGTTCATCGGCAATCAGGATAATACCGATATCGCCAATAAGCTCGCCAGCCTGTTGCCAAAACCCAAAAAATCGACTGCGGCGACAGTGCCGGCCGCGACCCCCGGCAATGGCTAACTGATTTTCCCCCGAAAAGAGCAGCTGCATGGCTGCTCTTTTACACTCACATTCCCTTAGCTCTCCGCCTTTGGCTATAATAGCTGCCTTTAAATTCTATTGGACACGACCAGTGCTCAGTTCACCGTCACAATTATTGCTACGCAACAGCGATTATCTGCAAGGCAACGTACTGTTGCTTAACCATGAGAACGATCTGTGCGCAGTCGAGTTACTCACACATTGTGATGCGGTCACAGCGCTGGCGCTGGACTACAACCATTATCTCGCACTGCAGGCGGGAAGCCTTGCTGGCGTTGTCGGGCATTTTGGCCATCAACTGCCCAAGCCACAGCAATTTGATACGGTTGTTATCTACTATCCCAAAGCGAAAGCACTGATGGCATATCTGCTGGTATTGGCCGCGCAGTATTTGGGTAATGGCGGACAACTGCTGGTGATTGGTGAAAATAAAGGCGGTATCCGCTCGCTTGAAAAACAGACGACATCGTGGTTTGCGCCAGCGGTTAAACGGGATAACGCCCGCCATTGTCTGTTGTATTCTGCAGAGCGTAACAGCACAGTGGCAACCGTCGACCTTAACCAGTTCACCAGCCGTTATACGCTTTCAACAACCAATGGTGAGCTGACCATCTGCAACGTCGCCGGGGTATTCAGCGAAAAGCAGTTAGACCAAGGCACAGAATTATTGCTGCAACATCTGCCGCCGTTGCATGGCCGCGTGCTCGACTTTGGTTGTGGCGCCGGAGTCATTGCCAGCGTTTTGTTACAACTCAACCCGCAGTTACAGTTGGAATGCGTCGATATCAACGCGATGGCGTTGCTGTCATGTCAGCAAACGCTTGACGCCAACGGTTTCAGCGGCAAAGTTTACCCTTCGGATGGACTGGCCCAAGTCAGCGGCGAATTTGACGCCATTATTTCCAATCCGCCGTTTCACGATGGTCTTAACAGTACCACGGATATCGCCACAACTTTTGTCGCCGACAGCTTCCAGCATCTGCAAGCCGGAGGTTTGTGGCAAATCGTTGCCAACCGTCACCTGCCCTATGCTGACACCATTGCGGAATACTTTGGCGAGGTTAAGGTGATTGCAGAAAACAACAAATACAAGGTTTACCGCAACCGGCGTTGAGCAAAAAGTCGTCAGATTGAGACCTCATCGACAGAATTCCAGTCACGTTAGCGGTTTGTTATCAAAAGGGTTCGTCAACCGAAAAACTATTGTTATACTCGGTTCGGATCACCTAAAACTATAACGAACTTACCCCGGATAACATCATGCTGGCGCCAGATCTGCTCCACGTAAGCAGCGACAGTCAGTTCGCTGAATTAAAGATTATTCCTCAAACGCATGGTCCTATCACCGAGGACGCATTGCGACAAGTCCTCAAACTGCCTGAATTCTCTGCCATGATGCCGCTTGAACAGGCGATAAAAATCGCCGTGAAAGACGTCAACAATCTATCGGGAAAAGAAGAAGGTAACCACGAACTGCTGTTTCGCGTAGCAGAACGTCGCGATGGTCAAATATCGATTGAAGTCGCCAAAGATAAAATGCAGGCGATGATGACCATCGTTGCACCGTGGGGAGGCAAAGCCATCACGCTGCCCGATGTATTACAGCAGCTTAAGCAGCAAAATGTTGCGATGGGACTGTCTAAGCAAAAGATTGAAGTGTTACTGCATACCGCTGCGACCTTAAAACCCGGGGAAAGTACCAGTGGGGTTATCGCGGTCGGTAAACCCGTCGTCAACGGCACCCATGCCAAACTCGAACGTAAAGTCCCGCTGGCCAGAGAACGATTACTACAGCCGCAGGAACGGGAAGATGGCACGGTAGATATGCGCAATCTGGGCTCCGTTGTTATGGTGCGGCCCAAAGATCTGCTCATGGTAAAAACGCCCGCCACAGCGGGCATTAACGGCTACAACGTCAATGGCGAGGTGATCCCAGCGAAAGCCGGTAAAGACCTGGAGCTAAAAGCTGGCAATGGTACTGAAATCTCTGCCGATAATCCGAATGTGTTATTAGCCACTAACGCTGGTCAGCCAGTAGAAATCCGCGATGGTATGCAGGTTGACGATGTACTGCAGATCAAAAACGTCGATGTCAGCTATGGTAACGTCGATTTTAAAGGCAGTGTGCTGATCAGCGGTGATGTCTGTGAAGGTATGCAGGTGCGCAGTTCTGGTGACATTACCGTGATGGGTTTTGTCGAATCGGCCAGGTTAGAAGCTGACGGGGATATCACCGTCAGCAAAGGGGTACTTGGCCGCCAGCTGGGGGGTAATGAACTCTCGACCCACTTGCATGCTAAAGGCCAGATTACCGCCCAGTTTGTGCAATATTCTCATCTGGAAAGCCTGGGTGATGTGTTGGTAACCAAGCAGCTGTTGCACAGTCACACCATCACCGATGCCAAGCTTATCGTCAGCGACAGCAGTGGCCGTCGCGGCGATCTCGTCGGTGGTTGGGTAAAGGCAGAACAAGGTATTCAAGCCGTCACCATTGGCGCAACGGCCGATACTAAAACTGAACTCTATTGCGCCATGAAACTTGATGACGTGAAACATCGGCTGAAAGAGTTAGACGACAGTATCCGCCAGTTAGTAGTTGCCAAGCTGGATATGGAATCTCGCCTGCGTAAGCTGCCCCCCAAAGCGGAATGGCAGAATGACTCCGTGATGGTAGAGCAAGTTAAAATGATGCTGGATCAGAAGCACAGCATTGAAGCCGAGCTGACTCAGGAAGAAACTGAGGCTGAGTTGCTGCGTAGCGACAGCGATAGTTACTATCATCGAAACCACATAGAGGTGAAGCGTCGCATGTACGCCAATGTAGAAATTCATGTGGGTAATGCACAGCAGAAAACCCAGCGGGAATATGGTCCTTGCGTCGTTGAAAATGAAGGCGCCGAAATCAATTTTGACTACAACAATCATGGTTGATACCAGTACAGTCGCGGCGCAAATGCCGCGCTGGCCAGCACTAGTGCAACAAAGTGGCGCAGATGAACTGCTATATATCGACAGCCAGCAAGACTGGCAGCAACTATGGCAAAGTGCAGCTTATCTGCTGAATCCTGGAGACAGATTAATCGATAGTGATGGTCTCACTTGGATACTGATGCCAACCGTGACCCAGCCACTGAATATCCTCACCCCTGCCAGCAACATTTCCCTCGACCAATTACAGAAGTTAGTGCAACGTCACGCATTAGTTGAAGGCAACTGTTGTATCAGTAAATTACAGCTCACCTCGATCACTGATGCGATGCAATTCGTCAAATCTCTGACATAGGCTCTTTAGTTCTCTTCGCTCAATGGGCATAATCGCCCTCAACTTACTCGCACGACGGAACGTCACGTGGAATTACTGAATATTGAATGTCTTGGCAAGCCGCTGCGCCTTGAAGGTTCACTGGCTGGCTGGCAACAACTTTACTGGGATAATCAATTAGTCTCACAAAAGGCGGCAGGCACTGACAATGAAGGGTTAAAAGTGCATGTGTTTCAATTAACCCAAACCGGTCAGATTCAGCCACTGGAAATCCGTCTGGAAGCCGATGTCCGCTGGCAACCGTTTATGCTGGACTACCGGTTGTTGATTGATGATAACGTCAGTCTTGAGGGACGCCGCACCGCCAAGGATATGGAACATCAGGCCCCGCCACAACAGGCGACCGCCAGTAAACCCGGCACCTTGGGTCTGCTATCGCTAGCATTTAAACTATTTAAAAGTGCCAAGGTAATTAAAGTGGTGTTGGCCGGAGCCAGTGTCGCGGCCTATTCCTGGTTGTTTTCGTTCCAGTTTGCGTTGGCCCTGGTGTTCTGCCTGATGTTTCACGAATATGGTCATATCCGCGCCATGAAGCATTTTGGTATGAAAACCAAGGGGATCTATCTCATCCCATTCATGGGCGGCTTGGCCTTGACCGACGATAAAATTAATACGCGTTGGCAGGATGTGGTGATTTCGTTAATGGGGCCATTTTTCGGCTTATTGTTGTCATTGCTGGCGCTGGTGACTTATCACGTCACCCATAATCCATTTTTTGCGGCGCTGGCAGGGTTCAATGCATTGCTGAACCTGTTTAACCTGCTCCCGGTATTGCCATTGGATGGTGGCCATACCATCAAAAGCATCAGCTTTTCACAAAACCGTTTTATTGGACTGATCGTCTGCTGTGCCGGCATGGTACTGGGGATCTATCTCAGTTACCGCCTCGGGTTAACCCTGTTGGGTTTCCTGCTGGCAATTGGTGGACTGGAAATCATTATGGAATGGAAGCAACGACTCAATAGCCATCTGATCCCGCTGGATCGCTACGGTCAGGTAGTTGCGACCAGCTGGTATCTGCTCACTGTCGTGGCATTAGTTGGCGTGATCTGGCATCTGGCAGGCAGTGGTGACACTATGCTAAGTCTGCCGTTACACATACTGCAAAGCTAATCAGTCAGAAAAGACCGGCAATTGCCGGTCTTTTCTATCGCGGTTGCTTAAACTATCTCACCAAACTGACCACTTTGGTAATCGTTAATCGCCTGCATAATCTCCGCTTGGGTATTCATCACAAACGGCCCCATCTGCACCACCTTTTCGCCGATAGGATTTCCCGCCAGAAGCAGCATTCCGCAGTCTGCAGTACCCGCCTGTAACTGCAGTGGATACTGCGGATCCAGCAACAACATACTGCCAGCGTTAATGTGGCTGCCACTGGGTAACAGCAACTGTCCCTGATACAGATACAAAGCCACCAGTTTATACTGCGATAACTCGATTTGAGATTGCTTACCTGCAGGTAAGGTCATATCGGCAATGGCCGCATCGGCGGCCAGTCCCATCAGTGGGGCATCCGCGGCCTCATTACCAAACTGCCAATGTCCGGCCAGCAAGTATAGCTGCCCATGACCATCACTCAATGTGGGATGGTCACTGGTGCCAGAATCCTGATACTGTGGATGACGCATCTTGTCTTTGGCAGGCATATTGAGCCATATCTGGAAGCCATGCAGACCATTGTCTGCATCGGCCAACGGCATCTCCGAATGGATCACACCACGGCCGGTACTCATCCATTGCACTTTACCAGCGCGGATCGCCCGCACATTACCCAGTTGATCCCGGTGCTCAAATCCTCCTTTACGGATATAGGTAAACGTTTCCATCCCCCGATGCGGATGTGGCGGAAAGCCACCGATGTAATCTTTGGCATCATCTGAACGGATCTCGTCCAGCATCAAATAGGGATCCAGCGCCAGTCGCTGAAAATCGGCGATGCGCATGATATTCACACCATCGCCATCACGGGTAGGCATTGCACGCAGCTGTTGAATGACTTTCATGGTACGACTCCTGATAACTGTTGTTAGGTATCAGCTTAGCGGCTTAGCAATAGAACGAAAAGCGACAATTAATGCTCAAATTGTTCGATAAAATTGAATTATCTGACCCCTTGGCATTCAAAGCCCCGGTGGAGAAAGCGCGGGCAAATTCTGTAACATCGATTCAACGCTTACTCAGCATGTCGCAATAGATTCACATACAATTAATTTAAATAGATAATATAAATCACAGGGTATAATTCTGTATGGTGATCTCAAATATTCAGTTAACTGGATCATTGTCACAATTTAATAATTCACTTATATTGGAGAAGATTAATATTAATTAAAGATTTTTATAAATATAAAAATTGGTTGGATAGCGAATATCGATATCATCATATAAGCGCTATCGACAAACTTTATCAATAAATTCAACAGATAATTAAAATATCGTTTAATATAATAGAGTTACAATCAAATACTTTATCTTTCATAAGCAATTATAAGTTACAAAACTACGAAAAAAGCAAAAAGCAAACAAAGTTACATATGAATTTCCCTCCCCAATTTTAATTACTGATTCAGTTAATGTTACTTCGCAGCTCAGGTTGTCATACCTGGTAAAAGTTAATTAAACCAAGTTAAACGCAATTATTTCTATTAATTAAAATTGGTGCTTACCATGAATAAAAAAATCATCTCATGGCTGGTAATCCTGGCAGTTGCTGTCGGCATTTGGCTGACTCCTGCACCTGCTAGTGTTGATCCCAAAGCCTGGCATCTGCTGGCGATCTTCGTTGCTACTGTACTGGGTCTGATCCTAGAGCCTATCCCAATGGGTGCAGTGGCAATCTGTGGCATCACCGCAACCGCCGTCACCGGAACCTTGTCCATCAAAGAAGCGATGACTGGCTTCTCTAACACGACTATTTGGCTGATTGTAATGGCGTTCTTTATTTCAAGAGCGTTCATTAAGAGCGGACTTGGGGCCCGCATCGGCTATATCTTTATGCGCCTGATGGGGAAACGAACCTTGACCCTGTCCTATGGTCTGCTGATGACAGATTTTATTCTGGCACCTGCCATTCCATCTAATACCGCACGTACCGGTGGTATCGTATTCCCACTGGCAAACTCTGTCGCAGATGCTTACGGTTCAAAAGCCGAAGAGGGTACCTCTGGTAAACTGGGTAGCTTCCTGATGACTACCGTGTTCCATGGCACCACCATTACTGGTGCGATGTTCCTGACAGGCATGGCGGCTAACCCATTGGCAGCAAAACTCGCAGCCGATATGGGTATTGACATCAGCTGGGGTCAGTGGGCGTTAGCAGCCATCGTTCCCGGTCTTGTTGGTCTGATCCTGATGCCACTGTTCGCGTATATGCTGAACAAACCATCGATCACCGCAACGCCACAAGCGCCACAGATCGCCGCCAAAGCGCTGGCCGATATGGGCAAAATGAAAACTTCTGAGTGGGTCACACTGGGAACTTTCATCGCGTTGATTGGACTGTGGATCGCCGGCCCATCATTTGGCCTGCATGGTACCACTGCCGCCATGATCGGTTTAGCACTGCTGGTAAATGCCAACGTATTAACCTGGGATGACGTACTGAAAGAAAAAGGTGCGTGGAACACTCTGACTTGGTTCTCAGCGCTGGTAATGATGGCCACCTTCCTCAATAAACTGGGGCTAATCAAATGGTTTGGTGGCAGCATTGCCGCTCACCTGACAGGTCTGGATTGGCCGGTAGCACTGCTGGCTCTGGCACTGATTTACTACTACATCCACTATGCTTTCGCTTCATCTACTGCACATGTTGCCGCACTGTATTCAGTATTCCTGGCAGTCGCAGTGCAGATGGGTGCGCCTGGTCTGATGGCTGCCATCATCTTCGGGGTAATCTCCAACCTGATGGGCGGCGTCACTCACTACGGTACTGGCCCTGCCCCGATTCTGTTCGGTGCTGGTCACGTGTCTCTGCCGAAATGGTGGGGTCTGGGCTTCATCATGGGACTGCTGCAACTGGTCATCTGGGCCGTTGTTGGTGGTATCTGGTGGAAAGTAATCGGTCTTTATTAATCACAAGCGGGCGTTACTAAAGAGCTAACGCCCGTATTTCATTGATAACAGCAAAGGGAACGCCATGACTATTATCAAAAAAGCGGACTTCATCGATAGTATCGAAGACGCACTGCAATATATCTCTTACTACCATCCGCTGGATTTCGTCAAAGCTATGGAGAAAGCCTACTACGCGGAAAAGAGCCAGGCTGCTAAAGATGCAATTGCGCAGATCCTGATCAACTCCCGTATGGCGGCCGAAGGCCATCGTCCAATCTGTCAGGATACCGGTATTGTGACCTGTTTCGTGAAGATCGGTATGAATGTCCAGTGGGACAGCGATATGACCGTCCAGGAGATGGTCGATGAAGGCACCAAACGTGCTTATAACAGCACCGTTAACCCACTGCGTCAGTCTGTCGTTGCTGATCCAGCAGGAGCCCGTAAAAACACCAAAACTAACGCACCAGCGGTAGTGCATGTGGAAATGGTTGCGGGCGATAAAGTTGACATCATGATCGCTGCCAAAGGCGGTGGTTCCGAAAACAAAACTAAGATGGTGATGCTGAACCCATCTGATGATATCGCGGCGTGGGTAGAAAAAACCGTACCGCTGATGGGTGCCGGCTGGTGTCCTCCAGGTATGCTGGGTATTGGTATCGGTGGTACTGCCGAAAAAGCAGCACTGATGGCCAAAGAAGCCCTGATGGAACCGGTTGATATTCAGGAACTGCAGGCGAAAGGTGCAGAAACTGCTGAAGAAAAACTGCGTCTGGATATCTTCGATCGCGTGAACAAACTCGGTATCGGTGCTCAGGGTCTGGGCGGTGTTACTACCGTCGTCGACGTGAAAATCAAGACTGCACCAACTCACGCCGCTTCCAAGCCCGTGTGCATCATTCCTAACTGTGCCGCCACTCGTCACGTGCATTTCACCCTGGACGGCAACGGCCCTGCCACACTGACCCCGCCAAAACTGGAAGACTGGCCAGAAGTGACTTGGGAAGTGGGTAACAACGTACGCCGTGTTAACGTTAACGAACTGAAAAAAGAAGATGTTGCTGAATGGAAAGCCGGTGAAACCGTGCTGCTGTCAGGCAAAATCCTCACTGGTCGTGATGCTGCTCATAAACGTATTCAGGACATGCTGGCAAAAGGTGAATCTTTCCCGGTAGATTTCCAGAATCGCTTTATTTACTACGTTGGCCCGGTTGATGCCGTTGGTGATGAAGTGGTTGGCCCAGCTGGCCCAACAACCTCCACCCGCATGGACAAGTTCTCTGACATGATGCTGGAACAGGCTGGCCTGATGGGCATGATCGGTAAAGCTGAACGTGGTCCAGCAACTGTAGCGTCTATCAAGAAAAACAAAGCCGTATATCTGATGGCCGTCGGTGGTGCTGCATATCTAGTAGCGAAAGCTATCAAAGCTGCACGTACCGTCGCTTTTGCTGACCTGGGTATGGAAGCTATCTACGAATTTGATGTCGAAGATATGCCAGTCACCGTAGCCGTGGACAGTGAAGGTAACAACGTCCATCAAACCGGTCCAGAAATCTGGAAAATCAAAATTGCTGAAATGAATGCCTAATAAGGTCTTCATCCGCCGTAATTTTTTGTGTTCCTTGTAATCGGCGATTAGCAATAAAGATGGCTTGTAATGGAATTCAAGCCATCTTTTTTATCGTTAATGCCGACGCATAGACATTAGTGCAACCCGCCAGTTGCCACCGCCTTTTCCTCGCCGCCAAAGCGGCATCCGCTATCCCGACCTTACTGACAAAAATCACAGTCATTAGCTCAGCGCGGGATAAAACCTTGTCCAGAAAATCAATAAGATAAAGGCAAAAATTAGCCAAACTAGCGTTGCCAACGACAGTGTTCCGGTCAAACTGAATTTATAACTGAATTGGTATACCGCGACCAAATAAGCGGCATACGGGATCAATGAATACAGGCCGAATAACGCGGTGACTCTCAGATCGGCCATGGTTCTTGCCGAACCCACAATGTAGTGCGCAATCAAGGCAAAGGTCGGAAACAGCGGCACCAATCCTGAAATAAAAAAGTTTTTGCTTTTTGAAAGCAAGGCGATCAGCAATACCGCCAACGCGCCAAGTAAACATTTAAAAAACAACGCAATCATCGTGATAGATCCCTACTTAGGCGTGAATGCTAACCACATTAGTTTAAGGTAGTGTTGTGGCTTAACCTGTGCCGAGTTACCCACGCAAAATGTTCGCCAGATAAAAAGTATAAAGTTAACAGCATCAATAGCTTGCGTCATCATATAACAACTGAGCCGGTGAGGTTATCGCGCAATCGATTAAACATCAGCCAATAAATAGCTGACAAACAAAGTGTTACTCGTCTACCGTAATGCCACGATTGACTACGCCCTTGCAACAGTGTGATTGTCAGATATTGAGATTTCCTCGGATAGTCCTTAGCTGAACCCAAGCGGCAGCTGATAGCATTTGGCAAAGTAACTTATGCTATGGGCTTAATAAACGAGCGGCTTCAGCTAGCGATAGATGTTGCTCCTCAGGCGCTTGTGGTCAGGCGTCTGAGGAGACAGTTACTGCATATTTGAGTTAATGGGAAAAGTGTTGCTTTACCTTAGCGACCACTTGCGGGGCGGTCATCTTGTCAGCAGTCTCCATCGCGACCTCAGCGGCAGATTTCTGCCCTTTTTTCTGCAGGTAGGTTTTAAATTCACCTTTCGCTTCGCCGGGTCCCATGACAAATACTGAATCGACCTCCTGGATTGCTTTGCATACCTCATCGTAGTAATGGCTTAAATGCTGTTGGTATTTACGTTCCATTTTGTCTTCCGCGATAACATCCTGAGGACCATAAGGTGTGGCTGAACGAGACCCGCGAACACCTCTAAGATGCATATCGAGATTTGATTCGATCGTTTGTGTGGACACATCGTCATTAGCAAGAAATACAATAAGTGCTTGTTTGTGATCTATCCATAACCCTGCTTTATTAGTCATCAGAAGTTACCTCTCACAATAGCGTTAGAGACACACTGCGACGCCAGTGGACGCCTGACATCATCTGCCGTTGAGGGTGTGCCTCTTGGAAATGTTGTTACCGCTTTTATCACCATGCCGGCAGCCAAACTGACGTTTTTTTGTACATCGCTGAACTACTTTTTAAGTATAGATAGCCGCGAGAAGAGATGAAAAATTGCGCTGTCACTTCACACTAAAACCACTGTCTTGCAGCTGACAACTTGGCCGTTACTACCTTAACTAGGCGTTTTTAACTCTTTGATAAATGGCAAAAGTGCCGCCATTAACCCACCGGCTAATGCAATTAACCAATCATCCAGATGTAATGGCGACAAATGTAACAGCGCAGCAAGTGGAGGTAACTGGATGAGTAACACACTGCTAAGCATATTCAGCAGCACAATCACCTTCGCGGTAACTGTACGCAATCGACTCAGCGCTATCGTGATCCCCGTACTGGCGCTGGTTAATACCACCAATGCCATGGCTCTGGCATGCGCCACATCCTGCAATACGCCGAAGCTGCGAATATAGGCAAATGTAATGAGTAGCGTAACCAGCATGCCGCTGATAACAATGAGCAGCCATTGGCGCCAGGAGAAAAATTGTGCCGGAGCATCGGGTCGCGTTTGGCGTAAATCTGCCGTGACCGCACTATTTTGAAATACCAACAACGCCGTCGGATGAATCAGCATCTCCAGCCACACGATATGAATGGGTAAGTACAACATTGGATAGTCAAGGAACGGGATAAGTGCAGCGGTGACTACCAACGGAATATGGATCAATAACAAGTACTCAAAACTGAGTCGCAAATTGCTGAAAAGCTGGCGCCCCTCAGCAATCGCCTGCACGATACTGCGAAAGTTGTCATCCAGCAAAATAATGGCGGCGGCCTCGTGGGCGCTGCGTGTACCACGCGCGCCCATAGCGATGCCGATATCTGCAGACTGGATTGCCGGTACATCATTGATGCCATCCCCCGTTACCGCCACGATCTCCCCCCGCTGTTTGAGGCTGCGCACCAACGCAAGCTTTTGTGCCGGAATAGCTCGCGCAATAACATCAACGGCATCAAGCGCTGTCGTGTCACCTTGCGCTAACTGAGTTGCCAGCGTCTCACCCTCCATCACTCGAGGGTACCCCTGATGCAGACCGATTTCCTTGGCAATGGCCGTGGCAGTAATCGGGTGATCGCCGGTTACCATAATCACGCGAATGCCAGCCCGCTGGCAGGTATCTACCGCCGACCTTACCCCTTCACGTAATGGGTCTTCAAAAGCCAGTAATCCGGCAATACGAAACTGCTGTTCCGGTTCGACATCGAACTCGGTTGCAGCATCGAGCTCTCGCCAGGCGCAGGCAATCACTTTATGACCGGCACTTGCCAGCTGGTCTACCTGCTGCTGCCAATAATGCAATTCGTCATCGGCAAGCTGACATTGCGCGAGAATCGTCTCTGGTGCTCCTTTAACCGCAACCAGGTGTTGCTGCGATTCCAGCACTACCGCAGTCTCACGTTTACGGTCTTCGGTAAACGGAAAAGTATTGAGGATGGTGTGAGGAACAGCTGTTGCAATGGCAAGGATGGCTTGATCCATTGGATCACCGGTATCCGGGCGCGATGCATAGGCCGCAATCGTCAGCAGCCGCTGCCCATCTACACCAGTTGCAGTCAACTGATGGGTCAACTGCAACCGCCCCTCGGTCAAGGTTCCGGTTTTGTCAGTACAGATGCAGGAAACCCGGCCAATATTCTCCACAACCACCGCACGTTTCACCAGTGCCTGACGCTGCGCCAGGCGATAGACCCCAACCCCAAGAAAGAAGGTCAGTACCACCGGAAACTCTTCTGGTAACGCGGCCACAGCCAGAGTCAGGCCACTCAACAATGCGTCGATAATGTCATGCCCCTGATACAGTCGAGTGATAGCGAGAAGCACGCAGATAATGCTGGCGATAATCAACAGTCGCTTAACTAACCTGGACACCGCCTGCTGCAGTGGCGTAAGCGTATGGCTTCCGTGGATGACTGACTGGATAATCTCGCCATAAACCGTCGTTTTCCCGGTGCGGGTCACCATCATTCGGGCACTGCCGGTCAGCGTATTGGTGCCAGCAAACCCCCAATGCTGTTCCGCGATCCGTGCGGAGGGTTGCAACTGCAACGAAGTTTCCAACGCCTGTTTACGAATGGGAAAAGCCTCTCCGGTGAGGGTTGATTCATCCACCTGAAAAGCCTGCACTGAGACAAATACGCCATCAGCAGGAATGGTGTCGCCCGGGGCCAACAGCACAATATCGCCAGGCACCAGTTCAATGGTATTGAGAGACTGTTCCTTGCCGTTGCGCAGCACTCGTGCTTGTGATGCCAGACGCCGACCGAGACTCTCCGTTGACGCCTGCGTGCGGCGATGCAGGTAGGCATCCATTCCTAGAAATGGAATAAGAGCCATTAACAGAATCACCGCTTCGGTATATTGCTGAGTGAATGCAAACAGGATACTGGTCACCAGTAAGAACCACAGCATCGGATCTTTCAGGGTATCCATAATCAATGCGCGCCAACTGCCTTGATGGCGCTCGGCAATCAGATTCCGGCCATAGCGGGCCTGTCGCTGTGAGACTTCAGCGTCGTTTAAACCTTGAGCGGAGTGCTCCAGGTCGTGAATACGATCGCTTGATAACGTACGTGGCATGGCAGCAATAGTGACACCCAAAACCAATCTGAATTCGCATCGATATATGCCTGATAAAGTATAACGTAACAGCGTAAGGCGGTTGCATTATCCGCTGCTACCACCACGGAGTTTGGCACCAGACGAATGTCGCGATGTTGGGCAGTATTAGCGGAAGTTTGTCAGCATTGAGGCTTAAATTACAGAACAGTGTATGGCAAGCGCGCGGCTTGCCTAACCGGATAGCCCCCCATTCACGGCGGTTAATGCGGGGCAACAAAAACCCCGCAGTAATGCGGGGCTCTATGCGTTATTTTAACAGATGATTAATCCAGCAGATTAATATCGGTCAGTTGATACAGTCGCCGCGGGCGACCGCCGGTCTTGTAATTGAGGACCATTTTCACCACGCCTTCCGATTCCAGATATTCCAGATAACGGCGCACAGTGATACGGCTGACATTCATACGCTCGCTCATATCGTCCACCGAAAAATCGGTCAGCTTTTCATCTTTGAGGATCTTTTTCAGCGTATCGAGGGTGGTCGCATCAATGCCTTTGGGTGTGCGCCGCACAGGTGTCGGACTACGCTTACCCAGGATCTGATCAATTGCCCCCTGATCTACCGTTTCATGGGTTGCCAGTTTTTGCCGGTATAATTTGTAGTCATCCAGCGCCTGCCGTACCCGTGACATCCGCAGCGGTTTTACCAGATAATCACTGATCCCCAGTTGTACGGCCTGTTCCACCGTGGTGGCATCACGTTCAGCAGTGGTCATGATAAAATAACAGTTGGCACCATCGTGACGCAGCTTCTGGATCACATCAATACCGTTACCATCGGGCAAAGTGATATCCACAAATACCAATTGTGGCTTGTACAATTCGTAATGCATCAGCGCGTCGGCATAGGTTTCGCTTACAGCTACCACCTCAAAGTCCGAGTGCTGGTTAATGGTCGATTCCAGGGCGTAACTAGCCCTAGGATCATCCTCAATAATCATGGTAGTGACTTTCTGATTCATAGCGCTTGATTTCGCTCTTATCTAGATAGATGGAGAATAGAGTGGTGTTATCTTCAGTGCGTTCCCAGTCAATACTGCCCCGGAACTGTTTCACCAATTCATTGACCAGATACAGCCCCACTCCCGTCTGTTCCTGCTCTTTTTTGCTGGTAACACCATAATCGAGAATATTATCAGCGAGTTCCGATGCGATGCCGGCACCAGTATCCTGTACTTCTAGAATAACATGTTGGCTGCGATCGCTGACATAAACATGTACCAATGGGGTGACATTTTGCCGATTATTCCAGGCGGCCAGAATCGCATTATCAATCAGATTACCCAGTATGGTTGCCAACTTTTCTGACACTAACTTACTGTAATCTTGCAGGATATTATCCTCGTCGAGTTCATATTTAATGCCCATCTCTGCGGCTTTGTTGTATTTGGCAAGCAGCAGCGATGCCACCAGACTGTTCTGAATGGAGCGCACCAAATTGCCAATAATATGCTGATGGCCTTTGCTCTCGCGATCAATAAACTCTATGGCCTCATCATAATGTTTAAGTTGCAACATACCAGATAATACATTGAGTTTATTCGAATATTCATGTGTTTTACTACGCAAAAGTTCGGCATAGTTTTTGTAATAAATCAGCTCTTTGCGGAGATCGTTGAGCTCCATGTCGGCCAGGAAAAAGATCACATAGCCGTGCTGTTCCTGAGCCGCTTGTAGTGGATAGATACACACCCGGTAATCCAGTTTGCCCAGACGTAAATTGCCGGAATAAGCCTGTCCATGACCCGCGCGGGCAATTTTGTCTAACGCCGAAGAGAAACGCGATAGCGGCTGACCGATATAATCCTGTTTTCCCATGCCGCCCATGGCCAGAATTTTGGTAGCCATGTCATTGATAGCCGTAATCAAAAACGCATTATCGACCGAAACAATCGGATCGCGGATAGCGTTGAAAATGCGGTCATGTTCCATCAAACGATTGACCACTAATTCCGGTTCCAGATCCTGCATGGTGCGTTTCAATTTAGACAGCACCACAATGATCAACACTACCGTGACCACCAGCACCAGCAACACTAATAGCAGCAGATGGGCATGACGCTCGATAAACAGATGACTGACTTCACCTTTAAGAATGCCGACACATACGGCACCAATCACTTCGCCGTTCACTTTTACCGGTGCAAAACTGCGAATCGCCATTCCTAGCGAACCAACGGCGTAGGTACTGTGTTTAATCCCTTGTTTGAGCACTGGCTGGATATCATCACCGACAAATTTTTTGCCGACTTTTTCAGCCACCGGATGACTCAGGCGAATCGCGTCCTTGTTAACCACCACGATAAAGGACACTTCCGTTTCTGCCCGCAGATTTTCAATATAGGAACGAATCGAAACACCCGACTCACGGTTAGCACGTTCTACCGCCTCGATCACCACCGGGTCCCGCGCCAGAATGCTCGCCATTTCCAAACCGCGCTGCTGTAAACTCTCGTCATGAGTCGACTTCAACAGCTGGAACACCATGATGGCCATGATGGTGATGATCCACGCCATCGCCAGCAACATACTGGTGATGAAGTGCTTCTTGAAATTCATCGGTTTGCGAACATGAAAACGCGGGATTACAGCCATAAATCATCCTGTTGGGTCTGAAACTAGCCGTATAGCAGCTATCGGTGTAAGCATAATTGATGTGCCAGGTTTTATAAACAAACAAGGGTGCCGCGGTGGCGAAATGTATCATCTCGCCGCCTTGGCACCCTCATCAGCTTGGGAAAGTAATTACGCTAGCATTAACACCCAAACTACCGCCAAAAGAGTTACCAGGGCAGCCACGACATAACAGGCATATTTACCTACTGCACCGACATGAACTTGCAAATCATGCAAGCCATGATGTACACGGTGCATTGCATGCCACATAGGCAATGACAATGTCAGTACCGTAAAAATCGCGCCAACAGGAGAACTCACAAAGCTGACTAAACTGTCATAACTCAGGTCGACAATACCCAGGCCATGCAGTGGCAACAAAATGCCCATCAGCAATACCGTTACTGGGGTCAGGATCGCAAACCAAGTACCACCAGCGCCAAACAGGCCCCACCAGATCGGTTCATCAGAACGTTTAGGAGCATAATTCATCATAATCTTGTTCCTCTTATACCAGAGCCAGAATGGCTGCAGAAACCACCAGCACCAACACCCATTGCACCGCAACGACAGTACCATCGGAGACTTTCTTGTCGCCCACTTTGATGGGCATGACCTTTGGCATCATGCTGAAGAAAGTCTTGGCATGATATAAAGCCCCCAACATTGCCAGCACGTTGATCACCAACATTACCGGGTTAGCACAGAATGCAATCCAGGCGTCAAAAGCTTCACGGCCTGATACCAGCGCATACAAGCCATAAGTCAGGCTCAGCGTAAAGATAATCAGAGGCACAATGGTCAGTTCACGCACCATATACCAGCTGAAAAAGTTATTTTCGGCAAACCAGGTGCGATGGATCGGCCGGACATAAGGTTTACGGTTTTGCATGTTAAGCCTCCTGTGGTCTCAGCATGGCAATCAGGAAGTCCTTAGAGGACTCTACCTTGCTCTGGTTTACGGCTGCGGCCGGGTCAACGTGTTTTGGACAAACTTCGGAACAATAGCCCACAAAGGTACAACCCCAGGCACCGTCTTTACCGTTTATCAGCTTCATACGCTCAGCTTTACCGTGGTCACGGCTGTCCAGGTTATAACGGCGAGCCAGCGTCAAGGCAGCAGGGCCGATAAACTCTGGGTTCAGACCAAATTGAGGACAAGCGGCATAACACAGGCCACAGTTGATACAACCCGCAAACTGCTTGTACTTAGCCATCTGCGCAGGTGTTTGCAGGTTAGGGCCGTCTTCTGGCTTACGATCATTGCCAATAATGTAAGGCTTAATCGCTTCCAGACGTTCGAGGAACGGGGATTTATCAACCACCAGATCTTTCTCGATAGCAAAGTTTGCCAGTGGTTCCAACGTCAAACCTTCTGGATAATCACGCAGGAAGGTCTTACAGGCCAGTTTCGGCACATTGTTGACCATCACACCGCAAGAACCACAGATCGCCATGCGGCAAGACCAGCGGTAAGACAAGGATTTATCCAGATTGTCTTTGATGTAAGCCAGCGCATCCTGTACGGAAGTGGTATCGTTGGCCGGTACCTTGAAGGTTTCCAGGTATGGCTCTTCATCTTTCGCTGGATCGTAGCGAAGGACGTTAACTGTCTGCAGCTTATCCATTACGCTTTCTCCTGTTGTTTAGCGGCATCACCATACAGGCGTGCTTTAGGTTGAGACTTGGTGATTTTCACATCGCCATATTTAATGGCGGGCACTTTGCTGTCCTGGTAGAACGCCAGTGAATGTTTCAGGAAATCCTGGTCATTACGTTCAGTGCAACCGGCGTCGAGACGCTGATGCGCACCGCGAGATTCACGACGTTGAATAGCGGAATGGGCCATCGCCGTTGCGACATCCAGACCAAAGCCAACTTCAATGGCGTACAGCAGATCGGTGTTGAACACCTTGCTCTTGTCTGTCACCTGAATGCACTTATAGCGTTCATGCAGCTCGGCCAGCTTGTCGACGGTGGCTTGCATACCGGCTTCATCGCGGTAGATACCACAGCCCGCTTCCATGCTCTTACACATTTCAGTGCGGATATCTGACCAGTTTTCAGTACCTTTCTGCTCGAGCAAGGCGTTAACACGCGCTTCAGCCGCTTCAGCCTGTTGTTCAATGGCATGGAAATCCCAGCCCTGGAACTCGGCGGCGCGCTGTGCGGCAGTTTCACCCGCCAGACGACCAAAGACCACCAGCTCAGCCAGTGAGTTAGAACCCAGACGGTTCGCACCGTGCAGACCCACGGAGGAACACTCCCCTACGGCAAACAGACCTTTGATGCTAGTTTCAGTTTTGCCATCAGTTTCCAGACCGCCCATGGTGTAGTGCGCAGTAGGACGAATTGGGATAGGTTCTTTAACCGGGTCAACGTTCACATAGGCCTTGGCCAGTTCACAGATGAAGGGCAGACGTTCTTTGAGGTAATCAGCGCCCAGATGACGCAGATCCAGGTGGACTACATCACCCAGCGGATGCTTGATGGTGTTGCCTTTCTGCTGTTCATGCCAGAACGCCTGAGAAACCTTGTCACGAGGACCCAGTTCCATATATTTGTTTTTCGGATGACCGACAGGTGTTTCCGGGCCGAGGCCGTAATCCTGCAAGTAACGGTAGCCATTCTTGTTGACCATGATACCGCCTTCACCGCGGCAACCTTCGGTCATCAGAATACCGGTGCCTGGCAGACCTGTCGGGTGGTATTGCACAAACTCCATATCCCGCAGCGCTACGCCGTGACGATAAGCAATGGCCATACCGTCACCAGTCACGATGCCGCCGTTGGTATTGAAGTGATAAACACGACCCGCACCACCGGTTGCCAGGATCACAGATTTCGCTTTGAAGCACACCAGTTCGCCTTCGGCGATAGACAGGGCGATGACCCCTTGCACTTCATTGTTAACAACGACCAGATCCAGCACGAAGTATTCGTCATAACGGACGATACTCTGGTACTTCATAGAGGTCTGGAACAGGGTGTGCAGCATATGGAAACCGGTTTTATCGGCAGCGAACCAGGTACGCTCGATTTTCATCCCACCGAAACGGCGAACGTTTACTTCACCGTTAGGTTTACGGCTCCATGGGCAGCCCCACAGTTCCAATTGGGTCATTTCGCGGGTAGCATTTTCGACGAAATACTCCACCACGTCCTGTTCACACAACCAGTCGCCACCAGACACTGTGTCATTGAAGTGGTTATCAAGACTGTCTTCTTCTTTGATAACTGCGGCAGAACCGCCTTCAGCTGCGACAGTGTGAGAACGCATTGGGTAAACTTTAGATATCAGTGCGATATTCAGTTCAGGGTTGGCTTCTGCCGCGGCAATTGCTGCACGAAGACCGGCACCACCCGCTCCGACAACCGCCACATCAGTGGTTATAGTTTTCAAAATCACCCCTCCAGCAGGAATTAAAAATCTGTGCGTCAAAGCGGCTGTTCAATTAGCCGTATTGCCGATGTTTATTCAGGTAGTTCCCAGTTAAATTGCTGTCCTGATTAAATTCGAGGTGAGTATAACAACGGCTAAAAATAGGAAAGTGGGGGTAGATTCAATCGAAACTAAGAAGCACTTTTGTAACTTATAGAACCTTTAACAACATATTTAATATCTATAAATAACAGCCACTTAATAGTATTCGTTTAGTTTTTCATGCGCTTATAAAATGGTATGTGACCTTTATCAAATAATTCCAGATGAGTAATTTTCACGGTTCGGCGCGATGACATTTTTAATTAAGCGCTAGCGCTGTTAGTTTCAGGTAAACATTAATTAAAATTTAAAAAAAAACGGCGCTAATCAGCGCCGCAAAATTCACGAGGAATATCTCAGGTATATCAAATAACTCGGGTTTACAAATAAACAGGGGTAACGCTAATCGCGTCTTGGCGGAGGCATCCGCAACTCATCTTCCGTAAGAGTACCGCTACTGTCCTTATCCAGTTTGTCAAACATCTGCGACAAAAACGGGTCATTAGCCGCTTCGCTTTTGGAAATCACGCCATCACCATTTGTGTCAAGACTGGCAAATGAGGGTGGTTGTCCATGACCACCTTGCCCATGAGCGCCACTATGACCATCCTGCCCCGGCATTTTCACTTCATCTTGACTCAAGGTACCACTGCCATCTTTATCCAGCTCATCAAAACGCTGAGATAGAAATGGGTCACTGCTGACTTCGTCACGACTTAACACGCCATCGCCGTTGCTATCCAGCTCGGAGAATGATTTGGGTTGCGATGGCTGACCTGACGGCATTTCAGCTTGCGCTGAAGCGACCAATCCCAAAGTACCCGCCAGCACCAGATAATGAATTTTCATGTATGATTCTCATGTTTGAAAAACTGGAAACATCATACCTTGCCACCACGTCAGCCACTGTCAGCTTGTTAAAATCCCAGTAAAACTGCCCGTGAGTCTTGTTGAGCTTGTGAATGAAAAGAAAAAAGGCAGCTACATAGCTGCCTCTACTTTACTGTGTGGGGGGTTACCAAACGGTTGCGACCAGGCCCTTAAGATAAAAACCTTCCGGGAAAGCAGCGGCAATCGGGTGGTCGCCCGCCTGACTCAGACGTTCAATAAACTGGGCCTCACGTTTAGCGTCTAGCGCGGCGTCTGCCACAATTTTCTGGAAGAGATCGGCAGGCATCAGACCTGAACAAGAGAATGTCAGCAAAGTGCCGCCGGGGACCAGCAGCTGCATTGCCAACATATTAATATCTTTATAGCCTCGGCAGGCGCCAGGCAGTTGTGCTTTATTGTCAGCAAATTTGGGCGGATCCAGCACGATCACATCAAACTTCCGACCTTCATCCCGGTATTGTCGCAACAGCTTGAACACATCCGCTTCGGTATACGTTACCTGGCTGTCATCAAGCTCATTGAGCGCCATATTGGCTTTTGCCGTTTCCAGTGCCAGAGCCGAGACATCGACGTTTTCGATCGTAGCAGCACCACCTTTAGCAGCATAAACCCCGAAGGTGCCGGTATAGCAGAAACAGTTGAGCACCGACTTACCTTTGACATAACGCGCTGCCACTGCACGGTTATCCCGTTGGTCCAGATAAAATCCGGTTTTATGGCCGGTAATGACATCGACCGCAATCTTGACACCATTCTCTTCGATAATGACCGGCATCATTGGCAAGGTGCCATGCAGTAATCCAGTGGTGGGCGCTAATCCCTCTTTTTTACGGGAATCCACATCAGAGCGCTCATAGATAGCGCAGTCAGGATAGAGTTCCGCCAGCACAGAGACCAGGGTCTCACGCCAGTAATCAGCACCAGCAGATAACAGCTGACACACCAAAACATTGGCATAACGATCTATGGTAATGCCTGGCAAGCCATCAGATTCCGCCGCAATCAAGCGATAGCCGGTCAGTCCATGGCTAGCGATCAATGCATCACGGCCCAGCTGTGCACGCTGGATCCGCCGTAGGAAAAACGCACGGTCGATCTCTTCATCCCGATCAAAGCTCCAGATACGCACCTGGATCTGTGATTCCGGCGACCAGGCACCGCGGCCGAGCCAACGGCCATCATGCGCCACCACGTCAACGGTAGCCCCCATTAGCGGCTTGCCTTTGATGTTGTGAATACCACTGGAGAAAATCCAGGGATGATGGCGATCAAGCGATTTCTCGCGTCCCGGTTTAAGTTTGATCCTGTCCACTATGCGTTGCCCTTTGGCTGTGAATACAATGCGGCACGGCTATTGATAAGGGTTATATCAATGCGGCCGCCAGATGGCGCGCATCATACCTTAATTCGGCAAATTCCGGCAGAGGCTGACAGTGATTAAGGTTGACGCAAGCTGACGGTGGCAGCCACTGGAGTGTGATCGCTCGCCATAACATCCTGCTGATAATCAGGCCGGATTAAATGATCGTCATACACCCGGTATTCGGAGACCTGTCCCAAGCTATGTTGGCTAGCCCCGTTGAATTCCTGACTTAGCAGAAGATGATCCACTGCACTGCCACTGGCACCATGGAAATGGCTCACCGGTCGCGCTTGCGTCAACTGCTGGTATTGCTGCCATAGCGCCCAAGCGTCGTATAAACGATAACGACCAATACGTTGTTGCAATTGTAACTCGTCCAACCCAGACAACCCCGCGGCGCGTAAATCGGTGGCAAACAATCGACTGCTATCGGTCATCAAGGCACGCATTTCGCTACTATCGATGGTGGCATTAAAATCCCCCATCAGCACCATGGCATGACCACTGTCTCTGCGCCGCTGCAACATGGCCTGATACAGCAGCGCTGCCTCAGTCCCGCGTTTGACAATGGATGCCCAGCGCCCCAGCGCACTTCCCGCCAGCAATGCTGGTACCCCTTCGAGATGGCTGTCTTGCGCCGTCAACAATGCCCGAGGCGATTTAAAATGCACTACGTAAATATCAGTTGTACCAATGCCAGGAAGCAGAGTGGTAGCTCGCAGAAAACTGCGGCTAGGGACAAATTCGTCGGTGATTCCCAGTGCAGCAATCAACTGCCGATCGATATCTACCTGACTCACGTCTGTCAGCGGGAAAGCACTCGCCAGTGCCACCACACTTTGATGGGCCACGTAACCGGTGACTTGTGGTTCAGCAACGGTCACAAAATAGGGTAAATCACACTCGGCACACAGTGACTGCAACGCCGTTGGACTGAAGACTTCCTGCATCCCCAGCAACTGAGGGCGGGCCGACCGCAGCCAGCGCCGTGTCCAGTCGCATTTCTGGTGCCACTGTGACTGGCTGTAAATATTGTCAAATTGGTGATAAGCCAGTGGTGGCGCAGCAAAATTATAAAGATTGAGGGTCGCGATAGTAAAATCATCAGACATAGTGCAACAGCCGGAAAAAAGTCTCTCAGTGGATCTTATGCTGTCAGACCTATTTGTCCAGTCAGCCCACAGCCCACCGAATAAGTTCAGCCGGGGTATTGTCGGAAATTTTTTTATAAAAGCGCTTATTATTCATTTCGCGGTGTCTCTGACATATGATTAAAGCTCCAGCAACACGCGACGCTGCGCAGTCTCTGCGATAAGGAAACCGCTATGAAAGTACAGGACATAATGACCGCCGATGTGGTGTGTATCCGTGATGGGGCCTCTATTAAAGATGCTCACCAGTTAATGCAAAGCCGCGGTGTACGCCACTTGCCGGTGATTTCAGAAGTTGATGGCACCTTAGTGGGGTTGCTGACTCACAAAAAGATGGTGGCCACCGTCATCGGCTTACTTAATCGGTATGGTTCCGGAGCATTGGAACGGCGCGAACGCTATACCCCGTTGGCGGAGTTGATGGAAACCGACTTTACCCCATTGACCAGTACCACCCCACTGACGGAAGTGGTGGATTACTTCGTGGGTAACAAACTGGGCTGTTTGCCGGTCATCGACAGCAACCGCAAAGTGCTGGGGATTATCACCTCGTCCGATTTTGTGAAATTGTGCGCCCAGCTACTGAAACACGCCTAGCCACATCACTGCAAGTACCCCATAAAAAAGGCGATGCCTTCACATCGCCTCGTTAAAATTGTTACTGGCTAAGACCGCTTTTCAACTTTATTGATAACACCTTTATAGCCAGTTTTATCAATCGCTTGCAGCAATTTATTGGTATCAAACCCTTCAGGCACAAGCACTACCGCCTGGCGGGTTTTCAGTGATGACTTGGCTTTAATCACGCCGTCAGTTTGCCGCAGCACTTTATTGACCACGGTGACACACAACGGACAGGTCATGGCGTCTACGTCAATGACAACTGTTTCGTTCGCCGCCCAAACCGCAGGGCTGGCAAGCAACAAGAACATCAGCATCAAGCGTTTCATTCAAACCTCTCCAGAATCCAAGGCAATACATAGGGATACAGCTGAAAGGCCAGTACCAGAGGCACGGCAATCCAATACAGGATCAACATTTTGGTACGGCTAAAAGTGCCAGTACACAAAGGTCGGCGCGAAAAATACAAACGCCAGAACCCCATCGCAATCAGTGCCGTAGACAATAACAGCATTGGATAATGCAGCCAGGTCAACTGTTCTGCACCTGACAGACTGGCAGCAGAAACACCAAACACCAAATAGAGTAACGGGCCAATACAGCAAAGACTCGAAGCGACTGCGGCAACTACCGCAGTCACTAGCGTTGCAACAAAACCACGTGCGCTAGTTTGCGTCTCAGCGCTGCTCTGTTGACTTGTAATCATAAGCAAATACTTTCGGATCGTAGAAATTCACCGGATCGCCATCGACTTCAGCATAGGGATAAGCGAAATCGTTAAGCGGTGTCTGTTCTGCCACGGGATACAGATCAAAATCACGCCCATAGTTAAAGGCGATCCAGTTCATTTCCCAGTTACCAAAAAGATAGTCATTGACCGCCTGTGAGGCTGGGTCCTGCTTATCCTTTTTCTCGACCAGGCGCATCTTAGTGACATCACCTGGATCGGCAGGCAACCAGCCAAAGCCCGCCAGATAGAACATCGCCCGGCAATGCTGACCACCGCTGATGTTAGCCACACCATGTTCATCGGCGCTACCAAAGGCTTTATGGGAATATTTGCCCATTTTAATTGCCTGGCCGACACGGATACCAAACACTTCTTTCGCTGGAATTCCCGCAGCGCGAGCCAAAGCAACAAACACTGAACTGATATCAGTACATTTGCCCCCCAGATCGCCAGATTTGAGAATCGTTGCCACATCACCAGTACCACAACCGATGACATCCGGATTACGGAACATGTGGTCGGTAACCCACTGATAAATCTTATGGGCTTTGTGCAATGGATTGGTTTCGTTCGCCACAATGTTATCTGCGGTTTGTTTCACCAGACCATCTACCGGAATGTGGGGGGTTGACAACAGGAAAGGTTTTACCTCTGCCGGATACTGGATCACTTCCGGTACGCGATAATTGTCCAGCTCACCATTTTTACGGGGTTCCCAGTCCTGAGTTTCAATCACAAATTCCAGTTTCAGTGTCAACTGACCGTTGGCATTGGGCCAGGTGGCAAACAGCGTTTTAGCGCCATAAGCGTTACCCGTAGTGATGTAGGCGTCTTGATAGTTGCCTTCAAATTGGAGACTGCACACATGCTGGAAGGTCATATCCGCGGGTAATGGGATCCACAGTTTCACGACACCTGCAGAACCTTGCGGGGCTTTCACATCATAATTCTGAGTCACGGTAAAACGGCGACGGCCTTCAGTTGCAGTAATCGCGGGTTTAGCCTCTACTGAGGTTGCCAGCAGCGGACTGACAATACCTGCAGCTGATAACAGGGCAGCATTCTTTAAAAAATCTCGTCTTTGCATTATTGAGTTCCTTTATACATCACATCAAGAAGCTACCGCCAAGCTGTGCGACCGCAGAGCACTGCGCCTTCATTACGTCGCAACCAAGCAAACTAGAGCCTTCTAACATTGGGTGATTCATAAAACAGCATTTAGGGTGCATACGATACACCGCTAATTTGTCACATCAAGAGCGAAATATTAGCGCTTGGTTAATAATCGCGATCGTCAGTGGTGTTCAGCTCAGCCGAGCTGATTACCACGATATTTTAACCTTGTCAGTGCTGAACGACTGTCAGCGCAATCCCACTTCTACATCCCGGATAATAAAATTACCGGAATAAACTGGATGAGCTTCGCCCAGGGGTTCTAGGTCAAAAAACTGCTTATGCTCGTCACTCAGGCCTTCAAAACCGCCAATCACCTGGAACAGCCAGCTTTCAGCATCCCAGGGTAATTGATGCGACTGCAAATATTGCAATGCCGATTGGTTACGACCGGAATCGATCACGGCACAGAAATATTCGTCAACGGCCTGTTTCAGTGGATTATCAGGAATATCAAAGGCTTCAGCGGCAACCACAGCCACTGGCTGTGCTTCTTGCACTGAATGTTGCGGCAAAGCGTCGCGGCTGATCGCTTTGATGGTGGCTACCAACTCCAGCAACTGCGGTTCATGTTGCGCGTTATGCACATCCACCGCCGCCGGTGCCAACAACGACTGTGCCTGATTAAACAGCGGTGAGATCTGTTTGTGGGCCACATGGTCGGCCACTTCATAATCCGGATGCAGATCGGTATATAGCAACCAGCCCTTGAGCAGACGGGTACGCCCCTGAATTTTACGAAAACGTCCCAATAGCTCCAGCAACCGCCCTTGCACCACACTGAGTTCCTGGGCACAGGAGCTGAGGGTTTCCTGTAAGCTGGTGACCAGCAAACGCCGCAATTCACGGATATCCCCGGCCAGCTCACCCAGTTCACGGAACTCAAACATCTCCAGCCCGTTCAGCAACTCGGTCACCTGGCTCTGGGCCAGTTCGTTCTCACGGATTTTGGCGCTGATCGAGCCGACATAGCCAAATTCGTTATTGATGCGACCCCATAGCACCCGGATGGAGTAACGCAGACTTTCGGTAAAGCTGTATACCTGTTCAGACAAATCCGCCAGATAGGCTTCGGCAGCGCTGTAATCGACACTGGCACGCGCCTCACGATAGTGACTCGCCAGCGTTTTAATCGTCGCCAGTGCCGAGCCAACGTTAGCGTTGATTTGGCGGTTACGTTCATCTTTCAGCCCATCTTCCAGCAATGCGCGCACGTTGCGCGACAAGCGCAGCTGTTCGCCGGGTTCCGGACGCCATAAGATGCCACTTTCTGTGAGCTTTTTAACGGCTGCCGGTTCCAGCTTCTCTTCGTCGATGCTGCCACCCAGATAGGTGTCCATCACCAGTTCGGCATGGCGACCGAGCAAGCGCAGTAACTTGACGCCAGCCTGATGCAGATTGCTGCTCATAGCAGGTCCCTCTGACTGGCGGTTTCTGCCTGCGCCTCCAGGCTCAGGCTCTCAGTTTCATCAATAAAACGGATCACTTCATACAAGTAATCCAGTTTGCCGGTGGCGAGATAAATCTGCTTTTCCGGGTTCGGTCGCAACAGATAGCCCAGTTCCACCAGCCGTTTGAATACCAGTTTAATCTGCCCGTCAACACTGTTGGAGCTGGAACCAAATAAACGATATTGGCTGAGTTTAGCCAGTTGTTCACGAAACGCCGGCGTATCTTCAATCCGGGTCTGTAACTCAGTTAACCGCACCGGGGCACCTTCTGTCAGTGGCGCATCCTGGCCGCTGGCTTCCTGCACCAGCACCAGCCATTCCACTAAGGGGATCAACGACTGGCAGATCTCACGAAACTGCGCCGAAATAATTTTGCGTTCATTGTCGCCAAGATTAACGTAGCCACAAAAGAACACCTCGCCGTCAGCGGCCTGAGCCACGGTGCGGTTAATCTGATTCAGATAGGCTTCTACTCGGTCACGGGTGGCCGGATTTTTTAAGGCACGCCAGCCGTCTTCAAAGCTGGTACGGCAGATAAATTCGCCCCGCAGCAGGCGCTCAATCAGTTCACCATTGGCTATGATTTCGCTCATTTACACCGCCTCCTTCGCCAGACGTTCACTGAGTTTTTGGGCAATCGGGTCCAGCTTCGGTTTCACCAGCTGTAAGCGCTTGGTCTGCTTATTAATGATGTAACGGTTAACGAACAGGTTGAGCACTTCCGATTCCGGATTCGGGAATGCGCCCAGCACACAGATATTGTTGTTTTCACAGGCATCGAAAATCTTCTTCACGTTGCTGTGATGCAAAGTGCCCAGTTCATCAATCGGCCAGTGGATAGTGACATCCGCCTTACCACGCAACAAACGGGTAAACGCCAGCAGGAATTTACACAGAATTAGATATGCCATGCCGTGACTGGAAGATTCGTTGAGCTGGCGATCGGTGCGAATAATCAGGTCGGAGTTACCTTCTTTCAGGCGCAATTCAATCTCCAGCAACTTGGCAATGCCACCAGTCAGTGCGGAGCGGCCGATGATATCCAGCGCCCGGCGCATACTGTCGGTGTAGTGTTCATCGGGTAACTTGCTAAAACCATCGGCTTTCCAGGCACGGAACGCTTTGACGAAGGTTTCCAGTTCCGGCCAGAATTCCAGCTCGCTGATACGGGAGCGGATCTTCACCGCCGAATCAGAAACCCCTTCCAGGAACAGCTCCTCACCCACTTCACGGGTAATACGCGCACTCTGCGAGGCAATACGGCGGTCGATATCGGCCAGCACATCGTAAAATGCGGTGAGATCCACACCGAAAATACGCCCCTGTTCCCGTAAGGCGGTGACCGATTGCGGCACCATCACGTTCAGCAGTTGCTCCAGTGCGGGCACCAGCTTGTGGTAATCCAACAGCCGGATCCCTTTGTCAGTAACATAGCTGGAATCTTCACGGGCCCGTTCCCAGGTTTCAGCCAGACTAGAGCCGGACTTGGCGGCAATCACTTGATCGAAATGATCCACATACTGCTTTACCGAACCCAACAGATAATCGCGTTTCAGTAATAACTCTTCGCCCTGACGCAGACGCTCGCTGATGCTGCCCGGCGTTTCTTCATTATTTTTGGGCAGCTTCAGTTCACTCAGCTTACGCAGCAGGCCACGCAATTTACTGAGATTTTCCGAGGCTTCCACCTGTGCGGCATTGGACTGACGCAGACTAGTTTCCAACTGCTGTCGTTGTTGTTTCACTTCGCTGGCGCGGCTTTTCAGCTGCTGATCTAGCGTTGATACGGCCTGTTTGACTTTCGCCAATTCGCTCACCAGCTTAGGCTTACGTTGTAACCAGGTATGTTGATACCAGTCTTCGTAGCGCAACACCTCGCTACGGCGCTGTTCAGCACTGGCAATCTGACCGTCCAGTTCGCGCATCTGCCGTTTTAGCGCCACGATTTCATCTTCATTGATGCCGCGGGATTTCAGTTCATTGCGATACCAGCTGTCGCACGCTTGCTGTTCCTGTTTGGCACGTTCACGGCGCTGTAAAATACTGTCGCGGATCGTCTGTAACTGCTGCTCAATCGCACCGGTGACATCCTGCCAGTACACCTGATTTTCCATGCGCGCTTCCAGCGCCAGCGATTTTTGTTCATCAACCCACTCAAGGTGCTGGTTGTGCAGTTGTTTCATCTCATAGTCGAGCTGCGTCAGCCGTTTACCGGCTTCGGCTTTACGCGCTGCCAGCGCCTGATTGATGGCGGTTTGGGCATTACGCCGCTCCTCCATCAAACGCCGCAAATCTTCCCGCAAATTCTTGTAGCTAGTGCGCGCCATGGTCAGCTCACGACCGAGACTATCCAGCGCACTGTTGGCGGCGACTAATTGCTCTTCTGCGGCTTGCTTCAGTGCCTCGGCATGTTGCAGCGCATCTTCGGCCTGCGCCAGTCGCGCCCGCAGTTCCGGCTCACTGGCGGCATAAGCCGGAAGATCCAGTGCTGGCAAATCCAGCGTTAACCCATAAAAGTTGTCGCTTTCGCCCAGATAGCCGGGGTGCAGATCGCTGCGATGCAGCAGTTCCGGATTCACTACTTTGCCCAGATGTTGCTCCCAACCGGGCAACTCACGCCGCAGGAACTCCAGCAAGGTATGTGACTGTGGGAACAGCATTTGCCGGATCTCATCCAGTTCACCTTGGCGCTCATTGACCCGCAGTGAGGCCAGTCGCAACGCTTCTGTCGCCTGCTCACGCTGCGCTTTAAGTTTGCGCTCTTCACTACTGAGGCGTTCGACCTTAACGTTAGCCGCTTCCTGTTCGGTATCGGCGCGTTCAATACGTTCATCAAACACCGCCAGCGCCAGCTTTTCCGCTTCGGTATAGCTGACGTTATTCACCAACAGTTGCTGCTCAGCTGCCGCTAACTTCAGTTGGTATTGCTGTTCCTGAAACTTGGCTTTGCCCGCATCAATGCGTTCGCGCCATTCATTGTCGAGTTTAGTGGTGTCGTCACTGGCAAGTTGTTTTTGCTTATCTAGCTGTTCCCGCTGTTCATCCTGTTGCTGATGCAGTTTTTCCAGCTCGCGGTTGAGCTGCTCACCAATTTTGCTGCGCCGGGCGTTATAAGCAGCTTCAACATCCTGATGTTTTTCGGTCAGCAGTTTGTGACGTTCGCTCAGACTTTCCAGATCGGCACGCCATAACGGCAGTTGTTCCAGATGCGCCTTGGCCTGTTCGATGTCGGCATCCAAGTAGGCATTTTGCTGGTTTTCAATACTGTCGAGTTCATCTTCCAGCTTGTTGGCATCGCCTTTGGCGGCCGACAACTCCTGGTTGATCTCATCGCGCTGCTCTTTCCACTGGTCATCTAAGGTTTTCAGGCGGAAATTACACTCCTGCGATAAGGTGTGTTGCTGCTCTTGCCGCTGACTTTCCAGCACTTCGTCGTGACGATAACCCAGTGACAGGCTAGCTAAGCGCAATTCCGCAGCCTGCAGTTCATTGAACTCCTGGTCCAGCTTGTCGAATTCGGGGCGGATTTTTTCAAAACCGGCAATCAGCTGGCTTTCACGGATCCAGGCTTCAACCCGTTGCGGATTAATGCTGGAGGTTGGTGGATTCACCCCGTCTTCTTCCAGAATGGCCGCAATCATTGACTTGACGGTTTCCATCTTGCCCTCTTTCGAGTGCACCGCCTTGGCCAGTTTTTCTATGTGACGTAATGAATGGTCGGCCTCGCACAGCGAAAACTGCCGCGCATAATTACGCAGTTCACTGCGGTTGCTGCCGGTATTCAGCAAGCTGCGATCATTCTGGATAATGGCGCGATATTCACGGGTGTTGAGCAGATTGGTGCATTCGACAGCAAGGCGTTTCATCTCGCGGCCGAGTTCCGCCATGGTGTAGCAGATAATGGTGTCGCCATTCTGTGACTTGATGTAATCCGCTAATTCAAAACCTTTGCCGATAAAGCGGTAGTTAACCCCTTTACCATCACCAGCCGAAGCCAGCACAGCCTGATATAGCAAACCATCGGCTTTCTGATATTCATAAATGATGTAGCTTGACTCGCGCGGCAGATACCAGCGCTCGAAGCTGTCGCGGGTCGACGGCACCACTCGACTAGGATATTCGCCGTAAAACACCGGCACTAACCGCTGCAAGGTGGTTTTACCGGAGGCGTTCGTACCGCAGATATTGGTATGGCCATCGAGACGCAGTTCCACTACGCCCGGCAGGTGGGTATCGATCAACAGAATTCGGATCAGGCTTGGCATATTTGTCCTTGTTATACAGAGAGAACGGTGGCGCGAGGCAATACCGTTCACGCAGGCAGCTTCTGGCCGCTTTATCTTAGCTCGTCAGTGAGGCCCCTAAAGTAAAGGAAAGCCCTGATGTTGGCAACGCCAGGGCGGTAGCCGCGTGACCGAGGTTATTCTGGCTTAAACAGACCGATGACCTGGCCTTGTGCCTTATCGGCCACTTTGGCTTCCGTTTGCTGTTCATGGTAACCGCATTCGATACATTCGACAGTTTCCACGCCGTTATCCTTATAGAGGACGATGCTATCAAGCGCCTGACATTTAGGGCAACGGGCGCCGGCAACAAAACGTTTTCTGGATTTGCTCATTTTCTATTCAACTGCAGATAACATAATGGCTATTTTGCCACATTCTGTGGTGTCAACGTAAGAATGGCGCATCAGTGCTATAGCGGAAGTCGCAGCTTGTGGGCTATGATCGGCGTTTTCACTTTTATCACTATTGCGTTAACCCATGATCACCATATCCCACGCGCAACTCATCCGCGGCAGTAAGGTACTGCTGGATGATGCTTCCGTCACCCTTTACCCCGGCCACAAAGTGGGGTTGGTCGGCGCCAACGGCACCGGCAAGTCCTCATTATTGGCACTGATCATGGGCAAACTGCACCTCGATAAAGGCGATATCAGCGTACCGGCTCAATGGCGCATCGCTACCGTTGCCCAAGAAACTCCGGCGCTCGACATGGCGGCTCTGGAATATGTACTGGATGGTGACCGCGAATTTCGCGAGCTGGAAAGTCAGTTAAAACTGGCAGAACAGCGCAATGATGGCAATGCTATCGCCGACCTGCACGGCAAGCTCGATGCGATTGGCGCCTACAGCATTCGCGCCCGTGCGGGCAGTTTGCTGGCGGGACTGGGGTTTGGCGAATCACAGCAAAGCCAGCCAGTGAAGAGTTTTTCCGGTGGCTGGCGCATGCGCCTCAACCTGGCGCAGGCACTGCTGTGCCGCTCAGAATTGTTGCTGTTGGACGAACCCACCAACCACCTAGATCTGGACACCATGTTCTGGCTGGAAGGCTGGCTTAAGAGCTATCAGGGCACGCTGGTGCTGATCAGCCATGACCGTGATTTCGTCGATGCGATCGTGGAAGAGATCATCCATGTTGAAAATCAGAAGCTGAATTTCTACCGTGGCAACTACACCGCATTTGAAGCCATACGTGCCGAACGCATGGCGCAGCAACAAGTCGCCTATGAAAAACAGCAGCGCGAACGCTCACATATGCAGTCTTACGTTGACCGTTTCCGTTACAAGGCCAGCAAGGCGCGGCAAGCACAAAGCCGCCTCAAGGCACTGGAAAAGATGACCGAGTTGTTGCCAGCGGCAGTGGATAATCCGTTCCAGATGGAGTTCCGCCCACCTTCGGCACTGCCCAACCCGTTGGTGATGATGGAAAACGTGGCCGTCGGCTATGGCGATACCACGATCCTCAATTCGGTGCATCTCAATCTGGTCCCAGGTGCCCGAATCGGTTTACTGGGACGCAATGGTGCCGGTAAATCGACCTTCATTAAACTGCTTGCCGGACAACTTGAACCGCAACGCGGTAAATATCAACCGAATCCCGGCCTCAATATCGGTTACTTTGCACAGCATCAGGTGGAATATCTGCGCCTGGACGATACCCCATTGCAACACCTGCAACGGCTGGCACCGGAGCAACGCGAACAGGAACTGCGAGATTTTCTCGGCGGCTTCGGTTTTCAGGGGGATATGGCACTATCACCGGTGCGGCCATTCTCTGGTGGTGAGAAAGCACGGTTGGTATTGGCGTTACTGGTATGGCAACGCCCTAACCTGTTGCTGTTAGACGAACCCACCAACCACCTGGATCTGGAGATGCGCCACGCGCTGACGGTTGCTTTACAGGATTTTGAAGGTGCGATGGTTATCGTTTCTCACGACCGGCATCTACTGCGCCTGACCTGTGATGATTATTATTTAGTGGATAGCGGTAAAGTCGAGCACTTTGCCGGTGATCTGGAAGATTATCATCAATGGCTACTGGATGCGGCGAAAGCGGCAAAACCACAGCCGCAAACTGATGGCAAACCGCAACAGGATAAGAAGCAGCAGAAACGCCAGGAAGCAGAGTTACGACAAAAGCTGTCGCCGCTGAAAAAGCAACAAGGCAAGCTCGAAGATGAACAGCAAAAGGTGACTGAACGTCTGGCGGAGCTGGAAAACCTGCTGGCAGATACCGAATTATATGCAGAACAGCATAAGGCCCGACTGACTGAGGTCTTGGCCGAGCGCACCACCCTCAACCAGAAACTGGAACAAAGTGAATTGAGCTGGCTCGAGTTACAGGAACAGATCGATAGTATTGAACTAGCGGCAACCTCTGCGTGAGCCGCCACAGGGAATGTTGAGGCGGAGCAAGGAGCATCATGTCAACACCCGATATTTTGACGCCATCTTGGTGGCGGGCGTGTGAACAGTATTATCCGGCCATTGAAGCCACCGCAATACAACTGCAGGATCAGCACGGCATTATCATCAACCTGTTATTGTTAGCGCTGGCGCTAGACAAACAACAATTACAGCTGCCATCTGACTGTTGGCAACCACTGCAGCAGCAGGTTTTAGCGTGGCAAAGTCGGATGCTTTCGCCTTATCGGCAACTGCGCAAGTTGGCAAAAGACTTCATTGAGCAAGACGAGTATCAACAGATGTTGCGCGTTGAGCTACTGCTGGAACGCAAGAGTCAGCAGTTGATATCGTTGACATTACGCCACATTCCCCTGCAACCAACTAACAACACCCCCACTAATCGGCGAGACTATTTAGCACAGTTTCAGCTTGAGCTTAGTGCTTATCCCGCACTCACTCACATCACTGACAGCTGTGATACACTAGCGGTGATGCCGTAACTGCCGAGTCACTATGCAACCGTTATTTTCGCCACCGTGGTGGAGCCGGAATCCACATATTCAAACCATATTGCCGGTGCTGACAAAAGTGCCGCAGCTGCCGTTGCAGCGAGAACGGCTAGAGCTGGATGACGGTGATTTTATCGATCTGGACTGGTGGGCCGCTCCCGAAGTTGGTCACCCCGTGCTGGTGTTAATTCATGGTTTGGAAGGCAGCGCCAGTTCGCACTACGCCCGGCGAATGGTACAGCAGTGCGCCCAGCGAGGATTAGCGGTGGTGGTGCATCATCATCGCGGCTGTTCCGGCGAACCCAACCGGTTGCCACGCAGTTACCACAGTGGTGATACTGCCGACATCGACCATACGTTTCGCCTGCTCAGACACCGTTATCCGCAATCACCACTGCTGGCAGTAGGTTACAGTCTCGGTGGCAATGTGTTAGCCAAATATCAGGGAGAACAGGGGAGCAACAGTCTGCTAAGTCGGGCAGCAGTCGTGTCTGCGCCTTTGGAACTGGCGGGGTGTTCCCGCAAACTGGAACAGGGTTTTTCCAGAGTCTATCAGCGCTATCTGTTGCAACAGCTGCAGCAAAAGATGCTGGCGAAAATCGCCCATAGCCCAGTCCCCGCATTACCGGATGCCAAGACCATAAAGCAGCTCAACACTTTCTATCAATTCGATGACCGACTCACCGGCCCGATGCATGGCTTTAGCGGTGCTGCTGAGTATTATGCACGCGCCAGCGCCCTGCCCCTGCTACACAAAATCGGGCGGCCAACGCTGTTTATACATGCGGCAGATGATCCGTTTATGAGTCAGTCGGTGATCCCTAATACCAGCAGCTTACCGGCGTGTGTACAATACGAGCTGTATCATCACGGTGGTCATGTGGGATTTATCGAAGGTGGAACGCCTTGGCGCCCTAAATTCTTTCTGGAACGGCGAGTACTGCAATATCTGTTGGAGAAGGATAATGTTGATCCCCTATGAGTCCTTGTTACGCCTGCCCACCAGCACTGTGGATAATCTGATCCGTGAATATCTGCTGTCACAAGTGGAAGATGGGAGTTTCAATGAGCTCAACGACAAGGCGATCCAAGCCGCCACAGAAAAATGTCGTCAGGCGCTTAAAAAAGGCGAATTAATAGTGGAATATAGTGAGGATGATGAATCTGTTGCTATCCGTTCCAGGGAACAGATTATTCAGCGGACACCTCTCAGTGAAGATTGACCAGACCGGCTCAGTGCCGTATAAGTAACTGCCTGCCTGTTACACTGTCATAACATTTAATGAAGTCGTTCAGGCAGCGACAGCTTCAGACACAGGTAGCAATCATGTCAGCAAAACATCCCATTATCGCAGTGACCGGCTCCTCTGGTGCAGGAACCACCACCACGACCACCGCTTTTAGTCATATCTTCCGGCAGTTGGGGATCAATGCCGCCATGGTAGAGGGCGATAGCTTTCACCACTACACGCGTGCCGAAATGGAAGTGATGATCCGCAAAGCCAAAGCGGAAAATCGCAATATCAGCTACTTCGGTCCGGAAGCCAACGACTTTGACCGCCTGGAAAAATGTTTCTCTGATTACTCCGCCACCGGCCAGGGAGAAACCCGTTCCTACCTGCATACCTTTGATGAAGCAGTACCGTACAATCAGATGCCGGGGACCTTTACTCAATGGCAGCCGCTACCTGATAACACTGACATGCTTTATTACGAAGGGTTGCATGGCGCGGTGGTAACGCCGGAAAATAATGTGGCACAACATGTCGATCTGCTGATCGGCATGGTACCGATTGTCAACCTGGAATGGATTCAGAAGATTATCCGCGACACCAGTGAGCGCGGCCACACCAAAGAAAAAGTGATGAACTCCATTGTGCGGTCGATGGAAGACTATATTAACCATATGACGCCACAGTTTTCGCGCACCCACATCAACTTCCAGCGCGTGCCGACGGTAGATACCTCCAACCCCTTTAGTGCCAAAGATATTCCCAGCCTGGATGAAAGCTTTGTGGTGATCCGCTTTCGCGGCATGGATAAGGTGGATTTTCCCTACTACCTCAGAATGATCCAGGGTTCATTTATGTCACGGGTCAATACACTGGTCGTACCGGGTGGCAAGATGTCATTAGCGATGGAACTGATCCTGACACCATTGATCAAGGAACTGATGGACCGCCGCATCGCCACCTTGGAACAAGAGCTGGAATAACCGCTATCTTCGCGATTTGATTAAGTTTGCTTTAAGCCCCTGTCGCTATATTAGCGGCCATCGGGATTTCAGCTGAAGTTCTGATCGCCGACACTCAGATGGGAATTGATTCCCCTCTACAATCTGTTTGTTTCTATCTGGATATGTCGGCAACCCGATCCAATTGTGTGGATGACTCTTTTTTCTCTCTCATACTTTGCCCATTGTGGGCTTTTTTTTTGCGTTTAATCTAATGGCAAAATTTCACGATACGGTTTGTGCTGCAAGTAGTCCCGCAGCCGGGATTTAAACTCATCCTCTTTATCGCGGATCTTCCCTTTATCTGCCTGTAACGCTGCAATAGCTTGCCGCTGTGCCTTGACCGCTTCATTAAAATTCCCCAATTCCGCATAGGCTGCGGCAAGGTTATCCAAATTAGTGGGATCCTGTTCATTCGTTTTCAGCAGATCAGTCGCCAACTGCACGGCCTTTTCACCATCACGAAATTGCTTTTCCGGACAGGTAGCTAAAATCCAGGCGGCATTACCCATCGAGACATTATCACCGGCTGCAGTGAAATATTTTACCGCTTTACCGCAGTGACGACTGACACCATCCCCCCCCGCAGCATAGATAAATCCCAGACGAAATTGTGCCCAGCGATCCTTGTCTGCAAGTTTCAAATACCAATGTTCTGCCAGTGACAGATCGCGTTTGATCAATTTACCTTCAAATGCCAGATCGGCTAGTGTCTTCTGCGCATTGGCACTGCCGTTATCCGCAGATTTTTTCAGCCATGAGACCCCGAGAACTTTATCGGCGTTAACAAAACGCCCAGAGACATACATCAGCCCTAAAAGGTACTGCGCTTCAGCGGACCCTTCCTCGGCACTGAGTTGCACATAAGCCACTTTACTGGCAATAAGTTCCTGCTGTGGTTGCGGAACTGCAAATGCCCAAGTATCAGCCGGCACGATCATCGCCAAGCCGGAAAATAGGGTGATTAAAACGCGTGGATATCTCACGACCGTATCCTGCATAGATAAAACTAAGCTCAAAGTTAGCCAGAATTGCCCCGCAAAGTCGAGCAATAAGCAGTAATTACTGATGAAAAGATAAACCGGATATCATCGATATATTAGCGTTCGGTCAAATCCTTAAGGAAGTTGTGATTTGCACTGCAAGACTGGGATACGGAGAAAGAGTAAACACAGGTATTTATTGACTTATATCACTAAAGTATCAGAATGTTGTAATTATTAAGCAGTTATTAATTTTTGCAGCGCAAACGGATTCAGCGCCAAGTAGTGATCGAAGGATTTTTTGGGTCAATTGACTCAAGATCCTTATTTAGCATACTCTAACTTTACACTAAACAATTGAGGAACAAAGGCATGGCTCTGATTGGTAAGCCAAAACCGGATCCAACATTGGAATGGTTTTTATCCCACTGTCACATTCATAAATATCCAGCCAAGAGCACGTTGATCCACGCCGGTGAAGGTTCTGATACCCTCTATTACATCGTGAAGGGTTCCGTCGCAGTTTTGATTAAAGACGACGAAGGCAAAGAGATGATCTTGTCTTATCTGAACCAGGGCGACTTTATCGGAGAGCTGGGGTTGTTCGAAGAGCAGGCAGAACGTACTGCTTGGGTTCGTGCGAAACAGGCATGTGAGATTGCTGAGATTTCCTATAAGAAATTTAAGCAGTTGATTCAGGTTAATCCAGAAATCCTGATGAAACTTGCAGCGCAGATGGCCCATCGTCTGCAGAATACCAGCCAGAAAGTGGGGAATTTAGCATTTTTGGACGTGGCGGGCCGTATTGCCCAGACATTGTTGCATCTTGCCAAGCAGCCAGATGCGATGACCCACCCAGATGGTATGCAGATCAAGATTACTCGTCAGGAAATCGGTCAGATTGTTGGCTGTTCCCGTGAAACTGTGGGTCGTATTCTGAAAATGTTAGAAGAGCAGAATTTGATCCAGGCACACGGTAAAACTATTGTGGTATACGGTACCCGTTAATTACTGATTCAGCTTGATTTAATCCTGATTTATTAAAGTGGCCAAGGTGTAAATTTTGGTCACTTTTTTGTTTTCAGGAGTGTTGATGAGTCGGCTGAGTCAACTGTGCTGGGCAGGTCTAATGCCTGTGATTGCCCACGCAAATGTGGCCAATTTACATCTCCAAGCAGATCACAATATTGCCAAGGCTTTGGTCAAATCCGGCGAAATTCTCTCCCTCGACACCACGCTGTCAAACATTAAACCGTTCTGTTATGGCCAATTGGTTGATGCGCATCTCTACCAGCGAGATGGCAAATGGCGTTATGATTTACTTATAAAAAATGACCAGGATACTTTGCTGCAACTGGATCTGAATGCCAGTACCAGCGAACATGATGGTCAACCATTACCAGAAGAGTGCCATCCTTATGAAACTGCTCCTCGTTGAAGACAATGATCTGTTGGTAACAGAGCTGCTGAAACAGCTGAAATTGGCTGGCTATGTCACCGATGTTGCTGCCAAGGCGCTGGATGCCGATTATCTGATCAAAGAAAGTCCTTATGACTGTGTCATTCTCGACATTGGATTGCCCGACGGCAATGGTTTGGAACTGCTGCAACGCTGGCGCCAACGCGGCATCACCACCCCGGTGATTATGCTCACCGCCCGTAGCCAGTGGCATGAAAAGGTTGAAGGTTTTAATGCGGGTGCCGACGATTATCTTGGCAAACCCTTCCATACCCAAGAGTTGTTAGCGCGGTTGCAAGCCGTGATTCACCGGACACATGGGCATGCGACCACGCCGAGCAAGCAGTTAAGTTTTGGCGGTGTAGTCCTTGATGAGACTGAACAGACGGTAACGGTTAACGATCACTGTTTTGAATTAACTGCCATGGAATTTCGCTTGCTGCGGATCTTTTTAATGTCACCCAAAAAGCTGCTCTCAAAAGCACAATTGAGTGACAAGCTGTATCAATTTGACGATGAGAAAGAGAGTAACGTCGTCGAAGTTTATGTGACGCATCTGCGTAAAAAACTTGGAAAAAATGCCATTGAAACCCGCCGTGGACAGGGCTATATCTTTCACGGTAGCCAGCAGTCATGATATCGATAAAAACCAAGCTGAGCTTGTGGCTGACAGTACTGGTACTGCTCAGCTCTTTGGTCGGGCTTGGTTTTATCGAGACGATGTTACGACAGGCGTTTCATGATTCCATTATTGATCGACTGCACGAAGACCTGGAACAGATAGTACTTGCCAGCCACATTAGCAATGATGACATTCTAATCGACAGTAGTCAGTTGTCAGGCTTCTACAATCCAGCCTACTCTGGCCGTTACTATCAGCTCAATATCGGCGACATCGAAGTGCGCTCTCGCTCATTGTGGGACAAGCACCTCGACATCACGCCGCTGGCACCGGGTGAAACCCGCGTCTGGCAATCGAAAGGGCCACAGCATCACGATATTCAGCTGTTCTCTAAAGGATTACCACCAATTTCTCCCGGCGATAACAACCCCACATTAACCGTCGCTCAGGATCTGAGTATTGGCCGTAAGGTCTTCACCGAAGTTTACGGTGCCAAACTGACCGTAAATGTCACCATGTTGCTGGTGATGCTGCTGGGGATCTTTATCATTCTGCGCCAATCCTTTAAACCAGTGAATAAAGTCAAACATGCTCTGTCACGTTTGCGCGAAGGCCATAGCTCGTCACTGTCGCTGGAAAGCGTACCAGCTGAGATCAAACCGCTGGCGGAGACTTATAACGAACTGCTGGAATACACCAGTAATCAGATCCAGCGCAGTCGCAATAACCTTGGCAATCTCAGTCATGGATTAAAAACACCATTAGCGGTGATGCGCCAGCAAGTAGAAGTTCTGGGACTGAAAGATCCAGAAACCGCTGCCGCATTGGAGCAGCAGTTGGATCAGATCCATAAAATGATCGAACGCAAGTTGGCAGCCGCCCGCATCACCGGCGATATGTTACCGGCGGCACAAATGGTGATCCCCAGAGATCTGGAAAGCCTGTGTCTGACCATGAACAAGGTACATCACCAGAAGCAGGTGGATCATAAATTTGATATCAGCGAACAAGTACCACGCCTGCCAATCCATCGCGAAGACGGTATGGAGTTGTTTGGCAACCTTTTGGACAACGCCTACAAGTGGGCCGCAGAAATGGTATTGGTACGTATCTGGCTGCAACAAGGCGAAATCCAGATAAGTATTGAAGATGATGGTCCCGGGGTCCCTGATGATGAGTTGGATAATCTCACTCACCGCGGCAAACGTCTTGATGAAGATGTAGCCGGCCATGGCTTAGGACTGTCGATAGTCAAGGATATCTGCGAACAATATCAGTTGCAGATATCCTTTGAACGCAGCCCTTCATTAGGTGGGCTGAAAGTGCTGATCCAAATGCCTAAGCATTAGGCAGCACCGCCTACCTAATGTGTGCCACCCCCACCGATTGAACGTACTGGCCGCGGTGCCAGCCAAATAGCAAAGGCTCCCACAGTGAATATGACCGCGACCCAGAGGAAGATTTGATTGGTGGCTACCATGGAGCTTTGCTGTTGCAACAACCAGTTAAGCGAGCCAAGACTCTGCTCCTGCGTCATTCCGCTGGCCTGCATTGCGTGCGCAGCTACTCCGGCTTTATCCGTCAGACCCGACAGTTCTGAATGCACATAAGTGGTCTCATTCTCCCATGAAGTATTAACCATCGACGTGGCCACCGCCCCGGAGAGCGTTCGAATAAAATTCATCAGTCCGGCGGCAGAGTCCATCTCCTGCATCTTGACGCACCCCAGGGCAATGGCGGTCAATGGCACAAAGAACAGCGGCATACCAATCCCTTGGAAAAACATCGGCATACTGATCTGCCAGAAGGTCATATCCATGTTGTTAAAGGCGCGCAGATACGTCCACAATCCCAGCCACATCACGCCAACAAAGACAAACGGCCGCGGGTCAAATTTGCTGGAAGCACTGGCTATCAGCGGTGCCAAGAACACCGCGATAATCCCCATCATTGCCGTAGAATAGCCGGAGATGGTGGCGGTGTAGCCCATATAGATCTGTAACCAGAGCGGCGTTACCACGGTTATCGCAAAAAACGCCCCAAACGCCAGACTTAGTGTCAGCATACTGGCGGCAAAACCGCGATGGCGAAACACCTTGAGATCCACCACCGGATTGCGTTCTGTCAGTTCCCAAATCAAAAAGGCAATAAAGCCAATCACCGCGATTATCCCCAGGATCACAATGCGACTGGAAGCAAACCAATCATGATCCTTGCCTTCATCGAGCATGATTTGCAAAGAGGCCACCCACACGACCAGTAACCCCAGACCGACTTTGTCGATAGCGGCCTTTTTGGTCTTGGTTTCAAAACCTTTAATCAATTGCCAACAACAAATGCCGGCAACAATCGCAAATGGCACTTTGAAGTAAAAAATATACGGCCAGGAGAACTGGTCACATAACACGCCGCCAAGGATCGGTCCCATGATGGGCGCCACCAAGGTGGTCATACTCCAGATGCCAATCGCGGCATGGCTTTTATCTTTGGGAAAGATACGGATCATCAAGGTTTGCGACAACGGCATCAATGGTCCACCGGATAATCCCAAAAACACGCGGAAGGTCACCAACATACTCATGCTGCTGGCAAGCCCGCACAACAGCGAAAACACGCCAAACATGATCAGACAGGTAACAAACACCTTAACTGAACCAAAACGGGATGCCAGCCAGCCGGTCAGTGGGACCGAAATCGCCTCCGCTACCGCATAAGAGGTAATGACATACGTGCCCTGACTGGTAGATGTGCCCAGACTGCCGGCAATGCTGGAAACGGATACGTTTGCGATAGTCGTGTCCAGAATGGCCAGAAAATTAGCCATGGCCAGACAGATCACGCCGCCGACCAACGCCCCCCCAGAGAGGGGCTGTGGCTCTGCAGTTACTGTTTGACTCATCAGCGTTAACCCCGACCATTAATCGGTAACTGCCGATCCGCTACCGCAGTAATCGCATTGATATTGGGTTGCGCCGCAGTATTGATCGTCACTTCCATCGACAATCCGACCTGTAACGGATGTGCCGCTAACTCGCTAGGATCAAGACCAATACGCACGGGTAAGCGCTGTACCACTTTAATCCAGTTACCAGTGGCATTTTGCGCCGGGATAGCAGAAAAAGCGGAGCCTGTACCGCCGGATAAACCGGTGACAACCCCATGGTAAATTACTTTATCACCATAGATATCTGCGGTGACTTCTACCGGTTGACCAATCTTCACCTGGCGTAATTCGACTTCTTTGAAATTCGCGTCTACATGCATATTTTGTACGGGAACCACAGTCATCAGTGGTGTTCCGATTTGCACGCGTTCCCCAATCTGCACCTGGCGTTTGGCAATCACCCCAGCAACGGGGGCACGAATAACCGTACGTCGCAAATCCACTTCTGCCTGCTGTAACTGCGCCTTGGCTTGCAGCACCTGCGGATTAGTATCTACTGTGGTATCGATGATCAACGCAGCATTGGCTTTCTTGTTACCAATTGACGATAAGCGATTGGCAACTGCCTGTGCTTCGGCAGCTTTGGCGGCATTGAGATTAGCCTCTGCCTGCGCAAAAGCAGTTTTAGCGTTGGTGAGTTCCTCTCCCGACACCGCACCAGATGTCACCAGATTTTCACGGCGCTGTAATTCCAGTTGCGCACGGGCATAATCCGCTTTGGACACCACTAACTCAGCCTTAGCACGTTGTTCATCCGCCTCCCGGGCTTTCACCAACGCCTGCAACCCTTCGTCATTAGCGACATAGCTGCTCACTTGACGTTTTGCCAACGCGTAATTCGCTTTGGCACGGTCATATGCCAGCCGGGCGTCTGTGTCATCCAGTACCACTAACACATCACCCTTTTGCACCATTTCGGTGTCCAGCACTTTTACTTCTGCCACAATACCGCTAACCGCAGGCGTCACAGCCGCAATTTCCGTCGCGGTATAGGCGTTGTCAGTTGAAACATAATGTGACGCCACAAAATACCAGTAGCTACCGCCGATGACAGCCGCAAAAATCATCGCAACAGCCAAGCCCACAAAACCCTTTTTACGCGACGCTGATGCCCGGGCAGCATCAAAAGGCTGCTCTGTCTTAGTTAAAGTCATGAATTAATTCTCAAGATTGAATTGACTGATAGCCACCACCCAACGCATGGATCAGCGCCAGGTCCAGCGAAAATGCCCGAGATTGCAGATTAACCAGCGCGCGCTGGCTACTCAGTAATCTGTCCTCTGCTGACAACACTTCCAGATAGGTGGCTAAACCACCTTTGTAGCGGTCGCTGGCGATTTGATGTGCTGTGGCTGCCGCGGCCACTGCTTCACGAGTTTTGCCAATCTGGGCGCGTAACGCCTGACTGCTAGTCAACACATCCGCCACATCATGTAAGGCATCCGCCAAAGTCTGCTGATATGAGGCCACTGCCTGGTGGTAATTTGCCTCTGCTGAAGTCAGTTGCCCCTCTAAACGCCCGCCACTGAAAATGGGCAGATACAGTGCCGGTCCAACGCTGCCAGCATCATTGCCAGCATCAAACAACTTATTGATGCCAAACGCCTGCAAACCGATAAAGGCCGACAGATTGATATCGGGATAAAACTGCGCTTTGGCAACCCCGACCCGATTTGCTGCCGCTTCAGCGCGCCAACGCGCGGCGGTAATGTCTGGCCGATGTCCGAGCAAGCCGACACCCGCATGAGCTGGCAGGCCAAAGGTTTGAGTCAGATGGATGGTTGGCCGAGAAATGCTTAAGGCTCTGTCCGGCCCTTGGCCCAGCAACGCGGCGATGGCATATTTCTGTAGTGACACAGATTCCCGGATCGACAACAACTCCGCTTCCGAACTGGCGGCAACGGCCTGTGCCTGACTGACTGCCCCCTGATTTTCCAGGCCATTGTCAAAGCGTTGCTTTAGCAGCGCAACGGTTTGTCGGCGCACACTCATGGCGGCGGCCGCGGTATCTTCATTGAGGTATAGCCGGGCAAGTTCCGCATAAGCATTGGCTACTGAGGTGGTCAGTATTAAGCGCGCAGCAGCCGTTTCCGCTGCTGTCGCGGCGAGATCGGAGGTTGCTGCCGCGACCATGCTTTTGTTCCGATCCCAGAAATCGATGTCATAGCTGAAATTCAGCCCAATGGTACCGTAATCATTCCAGCCCTGAGGTGGTGAAGATGCTTGATAGCGGTAGCTGACTTTCGTTTCCGACAGCGATGCTGCGGCACTCACCTGTGGTCTCTCGCTAGCGCCCATCTGCTGCAACATACCTTGGGCACTTGCCAGTCTTGCCTTTGCCAGCGCCAGCGACGGAGCTGTCGCTAATGCTTCCTGCATCAACTGATCAAGCTGTGGATCTTGATAAGCCTGCCACCAACTGTCTTTAGGCCAATCGCGTAACGACTGCTGGCCCAAGGTGTTACCGAATGCGAGTTTTGCCGACTGCGCCATCTTGGCAACTTGCTGCGATGCATCATGAACGGCGCAGCCGCCCAATGACAGCAAGACTGCTGTGGCCAAAAAAGATGTCTTGATCGTGACCACAGTCAGATTGTGTTGCCTGGGTTTCACTTTAATCTCCATAACAATACCGTACGGTACAGTTATACTCTTGACATCCCACGATAGTCAAGCGAAACTCGTGGGCGCAAACAGAGCAGCGTGGAGTCAAAATGCGGGTTAAGACTGAGGAGAAACGGCAGGCGATTATTGATATCGCGAAGGAGGCTTTTTTCAGTCAGGGATTTGAACAGACCTCAATGTCTTACATTTCACAACAACTGGGCGGATCTAAAGCCACACTCTATAACTACTTCAATTCTAAAGAAGAAATCTTTCATGCGGTGATGGAATCGTCAGCAACTGAACAGATTGCTGACGCGTTTCAATCGCTCAGTCAGACCAAAGATATGCGCACCATGATGCTGGAATTTGGGCACAACTATCTCAATTCGATCCTGACCCCTGAAATTATGGCGATTGATCGCATGGTGCGAGCTGAAGTGGGTCGCAGTGATCTGGGTAAGCAGTTTTATGCACAAGGGCCACAACGGGGCTGGCTCAACGTCAGTGAGTTTTTGGCAAAACGTATGGATAAAGCGGAAATACGTCGGGCCGAACCCTGGCTAGCCGCCATGCAGTTTAAAGCGTTACTGGAAGCTGAAATCCTGATGCCCTATTCGTTAGGGGCTGTCGACAAGCCCGACAATGCAACATTGACGCAGCTGGTTGCAACCGCAGTCGACAGTTTTCTGCAACTATACAAGGTTGATTAACCTCGTGGTGGCAGACAAAAAGGCCTTCCTCATGGAAGGCCTTGGCACGTTTTAAGACTCACTTTTGGCGTTAGTGCTTTCAAAAATTTTATCCGCCGATGCGGCCACAAAGCCGGTGTACAATTTGCCATCCGCTTTTGGATAACGCCGCGCAAATTCATAGAAGCAGCTGGGAATTTCCACGGTACGATCGCCAAACGCCACCGGGATGCGGTCTGCCATCGTCGAGGATTGTTCCAATAATACCGCCGCCGAGCCTTTAATCTCGCCACCGGCACTATTGAGGACAAAACCGGCAGCCTTTAACGCCTCATTGACCGCCTCCAGCGTCGAGAATCCGGCCAAATGATTCACCGATACGGTAAAATGATTGGCGCGATAGCCAAAAGCCGCCACCCACGCCGCATATTCACTTTCTTCCAGTAACCGTGAATAGGTGGCGTAGTCCATCGCCCAATGGCGACCTGAATAGAGAAAATCATCGGCGCTGGTCGCCTCATCCGGGATCTGTGCCACCAATTGAGCCACCGTCTGTTGTAACCAGGGGCTAAATTCTTCAACTAACAGTTCAGAGATAAACACTTTCGGTTGTGTTTCATCGGGATGTTCAAAGTGCTTGGCACGCAACTTTTTCTGTTCAAATCGATAGTCACCACACGCTTGATAACCTAGCTCAATGAAATGTGCGGCGAGCACCTCCAGTCCCACTTTCGGCAGATTGAAAGTTCGCAGTGCTATATGATCGTTGATGATCGCATTACCTTGTCCCAGCAGTTGATGCACCTTAGCTGCTGAGGGTGTCATGGAGATGTAATCCTGCCACATGGCAGCAAACAGGCTGTCGACGTCCTGATGCATATATCCTCCTGAGGTTAACCAACCGCCGCTACACAGCTCCCCACGACGGCATATAAAGAAGGGAAGCAGCAAATGGCTTCCCTAGCAAATTTACAGCGTCAATCCTGGGCTGAGTGTTGCGGGTAAGCTGAGCGTATCCGCTTCCATTGACGCTACCGGGTAAGCACAATAGTCCGCGGCGTAAAACGCACTGGGGCGATGGTTGCCCGAAGCGCCTATACCGCCAAAGGGGGCTGAACCTGCCGCCCCGGTGATCTGCTTGTTCCAGTTAACGATGCCTGCACGGCTACGGGCAAAGAAATAGTCAAAATCAGCCCGACTGTCAGCCAGCAGCCCCGCAGACAGACCATAACGGGTGCTATTTGCCATTACGATAGCCTCATCAAACTGCTGATAACGGATCAATTGCAATAGTGGGCCAAAGTATTCTTCGTCTGGCAGTTCTGCTACCGAGGTAACATCCATCAGCCCTGGAGACACCAGCCCGGTGCCGACCTGTAACTGCTGCATCACTACCAACGACTGCCCCCCCAATTGCTGCAAATGCTGCTGTGCGGCCAACATGCCTAGTGCCGCTGTTTCCGACACCATCGCGCCCATAAAGGGTTGTGGCTCTGCATTCCACGGACCGACTTTTATCGCTTTCACCGCCTTAATCAGCATATCGATTAACGCGTCACCCTGAGCCCCCTGCTGCACAAACAATCGTCTGGCACAGGTACAGCGTTGACCAGATGAAATATAAGCCGACTGGATGATCTCGTGCACGGCCGCTTTGATATCGGCAACATCTTTGACGATCAGCGGGTTATTACCGCCCATCTCTAATGCCAAAATCTTGCCTGGATGACCACCAAATTGCTGATGCAATAAATGTCCGGTACGACTACTGCCGGTAAAGAATAGTCCATCAATACCCTCGTGTCCGGCCAGCGCTTTGCCAGTCTCAACCTCACCTTGAACCAGATTGATAACGCCAGCAGCCACACCAGACTGCTGCCATAACTTCACCATCAGCTCGGCGACTTTCGGAGTCAGTTCAGAAGGCTTAAAAATTACTGTATTACCGGCAAGTAAGGCCGGCACGATATGACCGTTAGGCAGATGCGCGGGAAAGTTATAGGGACCAAACACCGCGACTACACCGTGCGGCTTATGCCGCAGTACCGCTCGCGCCACCGGTAACGCGTTCTCACTGGTGCCAGTACGTTGCTGATAGGCTTTGGCTGATAGCGCAATTTTACCGATCATCGCCGTCACTTCCGTGGCGGTTTCCCATCGCGGTTTACCGGTTTCCTGGGCGATAGTCTCCGCCAGCAATTCGCGATGAACTTCTAACTGGGTGCGGTACGCTTCAACTTGTTTTAATCGTCCTTCAAACCCCAGCATGAACCAGTCAAATTGGGCAGATCTGGCGGCCGCGACCGCCGCATCGACTTGCGCTGACGTCGCTGCATTGCCTTGCCAGAGCTGTTCGCCGTTGGCTGGATTGAATGAGGCCATCGGATGACCATCACCATCTCTCCAGTTACCGTTGATAAACTGTGTCATGGGGTTTCTCCTAAATAGGTAATATCCGGACTTGTTGTCCTGCCTGTACCCGCAGTGCCTGGGCGAAGGCAGGTGACAAGGTGATATGGTTACTTTCGGCAGTGACATTGAGTCTTACAGCAGTGGCGCGGAAATCTGCCACCTGAGTGTTGGCAACAATATATGTGTCACCGTTGTCATCCATGGGGCCGACCAATACCGTTAACAAGCGGCTATCGCGCACCGCGCGGATCTCTTGCAGGGTGCACTCAACGGTGGGACCGCCATCGAAAATGTCGACATAACCGCGACAGCGGAACCCCTCAGCCTGCAACAAGCTCAGCGCCGGACGCGTATTGGTATGCACTTCACCGATCACTCGCTGCGCCGCTTCAGGCAACATGCAAACATACACCGGACTGCGCGGCATCATCTCGGCCATAAACGCTTTTTGCCCGAGTCCGGAAAGATAATCAGCTTCGATAAAATCGATACCGAGAAAATGCTGTTGTAACCAGCCGTAGAAGGGGGAATTGCCCGAGGCATCGCTGACACCACGCATTTCGGCAATCACAGTTTCACCAAAACGTGATGGATGCTGTGCCAGGAACAGAAAACGACAACGAGAAAGCAGGCGACCGTTGGTGCTTTTACGATAATCCTTACGCAGAAACAGTGTGCACATTTCTGCAGCACCCGTGTAGTCATGACACAGGGTTAGTGTTTCGACTTCATTGCGGACACCAATTTGCGCCGAATGATAAACTTCCGTGCCGAGACGATAGTGATAAAAAGCATCCTCCATGCCAACAGCACCTTCAATACCACAGGTACCCACCACCTCGCCGGTATCGGTATCTTCCATGACGAACAGATAACTTTCGTCATAAGGCTTGCTAACCGGTTTATTAAATGAGGCTTCCGCGCGATTAATCTTGGCAGTGAGGACTTCATCATTGACCGGTAACGACGTAAAGCCGTGGCCAGACGCTTCGGCAATATAACGCAGGGCGGCAAAATCAGACTGGCAAATAGGCCGGATTATCAACATGGTTAACTCTCCTGTGTCCCCACCGAGTTTCCGGTGTATCAACACACCGGAAACGGGGAATAAGCATAAAGGTCAGGGGCAAAGAACTTCCTGAACGCTTCAGGCTTCAACTATCTGAGCAACTGCTTTTTCCAGGCGGGCGATGCCTTCGGCAATGTCTGCCTCTGGGATGATCAGTGAGGGAGCAAAACGCAGAACGTTGGCACCGGCAACCAGCACCATCAGACCGTTATCGATAGCGGCCAGCAGGAAATCGCGGCTGCGGCCCTGATATTTTTCATTCAGCACGCCACCAATCAACAACCCTTTACCACGTACCTGTGAGAACACATGGTATTTATCATTAATACTGTTCAACCCATCACGCAGCAGCTGTTCACGATATTTCACACCGTCGAGCACTTCCGGGGTATTCACAATATCCATTACTGCATTACCGATAGCACAAGCCAGCGGGTTACCACCATAAGTGGAACCATGAGTCCCCACTTTGAAGTGTGCAGCAATTTCGCTGGTAGTCAGCATTGCTGCAATTGGGATACCGCCACCCAGCGCTTTCGCTGTGGTCAGAATATCCGGCACGATATCGGTCCCCATATAGGCATACAGATCACCGGTGCGGCCCATACCACTCTGCACTTCATCAAACACCACCAGTGCATTGTATTTATCCGCCAGTTCACGCACCTTACGTAAAAACGCCGGGTCACCGCTAATAATGCCACCTTCGCCTTGCAGCGGTTCCAGCATAATTGCGCAGGTCTTCTCGGAAACGGTTGCTTCCAGTGCTTCAATATCGTTATAAGGAATGTGGGTAATCGCCTGTGGCTTAGGACCAAAACCATCAGAATAGGCCGCCTGGCCGCCAACACTCACAGTAAAGAAAGTACGGCCATGGAATGCTTTATCAAAAGCAATGATCTCGTCTTTCTCTGGGCCATAGTTGTCAACCGCATAACGGCGAGCCAGTTTCAGTGCGGCTTCGTTTGCTTCTGCTCCTGAGTTAGCGAAATAGACCTTTTCAGCAAAGGTAGCATTCACCAATTTGGTCGCCAATGCCAATGCCGGTTCATTGGTCATAACGTTAGACAGGTGCCACAGTTTCTCACCCTGCTCTTTTAATGCATTGACCAATGCGGGATGACAATGTCCCAGACAGGTCACCGCAATACCACCAGCAAAGTCGACATACTCTTTACCTTCCTGGTCCCAGACCCGACTGCCCTGGCCACGTACCGGGATTATCGGAGACGGTGCATAATTAGGCACCATAACTTCATCAAACTGAGCACGGGTCAGATTCATTTTCACACTCATTCCTGAATATCCTTTATGATTTCAGACAGCGCTATAACCGCTGTCCCTTCGCAGTTAATCTCTCTTTGTCGTCTAGTATTACTGCGGATCGGTGTTTTAGATATGTGACATTAATAGCTAAATTGTGATCAAAATACCAGATTGATCAGGGCCGGCGCTTAACTCTTCGAAGGGTAAGTGCATAAAGATCTGATTTCAGGAAGTAAAAAGGCGATTAGCCGATATTTCCAGGCATAATTAGTCACAAAAAAAAGCAACCGAACCACAAATGTTTAACTATTCACTTTAAATGAATAGTTAAACAAAATAATAGCAGTAGTTGCTGTTAGGTAGAAGACACACTAGGAGAAAATACCAAATATTTTAAAGCGCCAATCAGGTCAGGCGTCAACTTGGCGTGCCAATCAATCTTGGTCGCTCAGAATAAGCTCAATTTACGATAATTCTGGCCTTGTAAACGGATAAGCTCCTGCTCACTCATAGCGTAGTAACTGTTAAGGAGCTGCTTGTCCCGAAAACTCAGTTGATGACTTTCATCAAGTAGTAAACTCTGTGCATAGCAGCTGGCTTTGGCGACCAGTTGAGCCAACAACGGCATCTGCTCAAAGCCCTGTTTGTCTTCCAACTCCTGCAACCAGGTTATCAATGCACTATCGGCAAATCCTAACGCCTGCGGCAGCTGCCAGTTAAGCCGCATCGCATGCTCTTGCACCTGCTGAAAAATCTCCAGTGCCGGGAATTCGCTGACAGCGACGGCGTCATACAACTCTTTATCCCGTGCTTTACTGGCTTCTTTGAGCCAGTTGCCACGCAGTTGTTCAAAGATTGAAGCGCCCATCCCTAATACCACAGAAGCCCCAAGCTGGCGCATCAACGACAGTGCATATAATAAGGCGCCATCCTGTTCATGTAATGCCGCTAGGACGCGGGTGGCAACGCCTTGGATCTGGGCGTAACGCCAGAGTTTACGATTGATCCATAACAACCCGGTATGTCCCAGCGGCAACCAGTGACGGCAGATATAAAATGGGATCAACAGTCTCAGGTTATCCATGCCGATATACCCAAGCACCAGTTTCAAATCAGACACCTGCAAGTCTTTATTTTGCGGTCTTCTGGCACCAAAAACCGGACTATTGACCATGTTAGTCAGATCGCGTACCAACCAGGCTTGACTGGCAACGGCAGGACGTAGTCGGTTTAAATCCAGTTGTGGTGAATGCAGCATCTCCAATAACAAGAGATGCTTATCTGATACCGGGCTGTGGCGCTGAATAATGTCGAGAGACGCCAGTTGGTTTGCCAGTTCCGTTTTCAGACTCATATGCAACTGACTATTAATCTGTTGCGCCAATTGTTTGGTCTGCTGCTTTTTTGCAATGCGCTCCATTGCCGCTTCGCGCTCGATTTCCAGCTTAAAAGCAATGGCTTCTAACTCTGGTTCTGGATCATCCCAGACCGGAGTGTTCGCTTGAGTTCCCAGAATTAATTGTTGCAGGAACTTCTGTTCCAGTGCTGCCACTGGCGCGGGCTTGAGTCCGCCTGAAACCGACGCTACCACCTGTGCTGTTTTCCTCTTGGCATTTGCCAGTAAAAATCTGAATTATTCGTTCATTTTATCTGGATTAATCATACTAAACATCAAGGATATTGAGTTAACTCTCCGCGAATCATAAAAAAACAGGCTCTAACTGAGCCTGTTTTCAATTGCCGTCCTGCTGAGGTGACTATTTTTTTAAATCGGTCTCAAACAGTCGCAGAATACGGCGATACTCATCCAGCCAACTGGAAGGCTGGCGGAAGCCGTGATGTTCAACCGGATAGTAAGCCATATCAAAGTGAGGATTTTCTAACTCGATAAGGTGCTGCACCATGCGCACACTGTCCTGGAAGAACACGTTATCATCTTCAATCCCCCCCAAAATCAACAGATGATTTTTCAGGCCTTGTGCGTGTTCAATCGGCGAACTACGACGGTAGGCAATCGGGTCATCGTCTGGGGTATTGAGAATATTCGAGGTGTAAGGGGCATTGTAATGAGCCCAATCTGCGACCGGGCGCAATGCCGCACCACACTGGAACAGATCCGGCGCGGTAAACAGTGACATGAACGTCAGGAAGCCACCGTAAGAACCGCCATAAGTGCCTACCCGTTGAGTATCAATGTTGGCATTTTTAGCCATCCAGGCAACGCCATCTTTCAGGTCTTCGACTTCCGGATGCCCCATATTGCGATAGATTGCGGTACGCCAGTCACGGCCATACCCCTTAGAACCCCGGTAATCCATGTCCAGCACAACATAACCATGCTGAGTCAACAGATTATTAAACATGAATTCATGGTAGTAATCAGAGAAGCCGTAATGTACTTCCTGCAAATAGCCAGCGCCATGGTTAAAAATGACTGCCGGGTATTTATCGGCGCGCTTGGCATCAAAACCTTGCGGCAGATACAGTCTTGCATAGACCTTTCCAGCGCCATGTGACGATGGCACTTCAATGATCTGCGGTGCCTGCCACGGATAATCGGCGAAGGCCTTACTGGTGTAGTGCGTCAGTTGTTTCAGCTCACCGCCAATCGGCTGCAGATACAGCTCATTGGGCTGAGTCAATGCTGACGCAGTCAACAGCAAAGTGTCGCCTTGGGGATTCAGTTGATAGTCAAGAGTACCGGTCCAGTGCGTCAGTTGTTCATCTTTACCATTTTGCAGATCCACCCGGTAAATATTGTACTTACCTGGGTGTCCCTTGTTGGCTTTGTAATAGATGTACTGGCTATCGGGACTAAGGGTGATATCACTCACCACAAATTTACCACTGGTCAGCGCTTTTTCTTTACCGGTTAACGGTTTCAGATACAGCTGTGAATAACCACTCTGCTCTGACAAGTAATACAGGGTGTCACTGCCCGGTAACCAGCCATATTGATTATGGTCATAGTTGATCCAGGCATCATCGTGTAAACGGTGCTGGGTCTGGAACTTACCTTTATTGAGATCCACCGTGGCAATCCAGCGATCCTTGTTATCGGTAGCTTCCAGCATCACCGCCACGGTGTCTTTTGTAGACTGCCATTGAATGGGGCTCTGATCCCACCCCCAATCTTCAATCAAGCGGATATTACGAACTTTTTTCTCACTCTTGTAGGTAGTGCCTTGCGCTTTGGCATTTTCAGCTTTTACCGCTGCCAGCACATCTTCGTCATATCCGCTCAAGCCTTCCAGGGTCACATCTTGCTGTTGGTGTGACTGCAGATCCAACACCACAAAACGCTGCCCTGGTAACTTATCTTCGGCGACTCGGGCACGCACCGGGACTAAACCTACATGGCCTTCAGGATCCAGATAGTTCGGCATCACATCGGCATCCGTGCGCCCTTTGTAGGTTTTATCTTGCAACACCAGGAACAGATAGCGAGCATCGGGTGACACACTGAGTTCAATCAGTGCATCTTTTTCCCCCAAATAAAATGGCTTCGCCGCCATGGTGGGATCTTGTTGTTGTAACTGATCTTTGTACTGTTCCAGCGCTTTGGCATTGTCATGCTGCTTTGCCACAAACTTAATCAAGCGCTGATTCTGCTTTGCCAGGAAAGTGTCCGGCTCTTTCACCGCTTCAGGCGCTTTGGCAAACTGAATATCTGCCAGCTGTTCCACCATTCCAGAGTCCTGATGGATGCGGTACACCTTGCTGCCCTGCCAATACACCAGATCACCATCATTCAGGAACCGCACCCCATCGATACTATCGTTTTGACGGGTTAGCTGTTCAATCTTGCCGCTGCTGAGCTGCTTAACAAACAGGTTGTTCTGATAAACATAGGCTTTACGAGTTTTGTCCTGATTGAACACCCCTTCACGTTGGGAGGCCAAGTGCAACTCGTTGAGCTGCAGCTCGTTAGTCACGCCATCCGCGACACTAAGACGATAATAGTTACGGAGTGGCGAAGCGCTGGGCTGACGGAAAAACAATACCGACTTGCCATCATCGCTCCAGTAAGCCCCGTCGGCACTCACCCCCATCCAATCGGGATCGGCCATGATCTGTTCTATCGTCAGAGGTTTATCTGCGGTAGGGGGAGCGACTAACGGCTGAGTGACCGCCGTGTGAGTCATCGTGGTTTGCTGAGCGGTGGTATTTTGTGTGGCCGCGCAGCCGCTAAGTACCGCCAGAGTCAAGGCGCTGAGCCCTATGTGACGCATGAGGGTTTTCATTCGCATTCCTTTTTATTGTGTGATTCTCCGGTGCCAGAGCCCGGAACAGGACTTGTCAACGACGCCTGTTATATCACATTGCGTACAGCGAGTGCGGATTGGACGCCGGGAAACTTGTAAAGGCTTGTTAGCGAGTGGCGCTGGCGGCAGGTATTGATGCTTTCAAGAAATTGGCCAGCAATTCATGGCCCTGCTGACTCATGATCGATTCGGGATGAAACTGCACGCCAAATAGCGCTAGCGCGGGTTGGCTGATGGCCATGATTTCTCGGCCAAACTGCGGGTCATCGAACCACGCATCCAGCACGAAATCTTCAGGCAAGGCTTCCACCAACAGTGAATGGTAACGGGTCACATTCAAGGGGTTCTGTAACCCGTGAAACAACCGCTCACCGCGATGCGAAATCAACGAGGTTTTACCGTGCATCACTCGTTGTGCACGAATGACTTTGGCACCAAAAGCCTGAGCAATCGCCTGATGGCCCAAGCACACACCCAATATCGGAATTTTCCCGGCTAGTTGTTCAATTAACGCCAACGAAATACCCGCGTCATCCGGGGTACAGGGGCCAGGAGAGATCACCAATCGCTCTGGCTGCAACGCCAACACTTCTGCCACCGTCAACGCATCATTGCGATGTACCACAGGTGAAGTTCCCAGTTGCTGAAAATATTGCACCAAGTTGTAAGTGAAAGAGTCGTAGTTGTCGATAACCAGTAACATGAACGGTAAATTCCCCTCTTTGTGCGGCGCGCATTTTATGGTATCGGTCGCGCATTTACCAGAAGGCAAAATTGACCAGCATCCTAAGCCTCTATTGGGACTAGCAATAACCAATTAAGCTTAACATCCCAAGCCGCTATAGATAGCAGGACGTTAATGGCATCCACGATGTTAGCTACCGATGATTCAACAATGTGAATGCAATCTGCTACAGTACCTAACAGTTGCGACATGCACATTTTTAAGGACAAAAAATGAGTGCTTTGATCATGCTAATCATCGTAGTAGCCGCAGTAGTGTTGGCTATCATCGTTATCCACAACAGCATTATTGGTCGTTATAACGCTACCCAGAGAGCCTGGAGTGACGTCATCGCCCAGGAGCGTCAAAAGAATAAGATTTTGCCGTCGCTGGAGCAGGTCGCAGCACAATACAGTGAATATGAAAAAGGACTGCTGGAAAAAGTCACTGCATTACGCAGTGCATTGGCAGCTCTGTCGGCCGACACCATTGACACTAAAGGACTCGCCAAAGCCGAAAGTCACATGAGCGAAGTGGTTAAAGGATTGAACATTGCCGTCGAAGCCTACCCCGAACTGAAAGCCAGCGAACTCTTCAGCAAATTGATGCGAGAAATTACCGAACAGCAAGAAAATATTGGCGCAGCGGTACGCATCTTCAATCGCAATGTTGAGTTGTTCAACAACGGTATTGAGGTGTTTCCCAACAATCTGGTCAACAGCACGTTTACTCATAAACATCGGCTGGATACCTTTGATGACAGCGAAGCCGCCGCAGGTTTTGAATACAAGCCTAATTTCTGATGACGCCGAGCCGGTAAGCTCACCTTTAGCCCATTGAAAGGATATCAATAGCGTTACTATGGCGATTTCTAACAATAAACGAGTCGACCAGTTATTACGGGCCATGAAGCAGTCGCTGCCAGGTGTTAACGACGAGCACAGCCTTTATGATCTGTTAAAGCCCGCATTGAGTTTCAAAGGCCCCATCCGCTACAACAATCGTTGGCCCTGGCTGATGACTGTAGCCGGACTCGTTGTGTTAGCCATTCTGTGGTTGTTGGATAGCAGCAAGCTGACTGGACTGCCAGATTCATTGCTCAATGGTTTAAATTGGCTGCTCTCACCACTGTATCGCTTGCCATTAGGCCCGTGGTCCCCATTTCTATTATTGACCGGTATTGGTGTCTGGCAATTGCTGTCTCGTTATCAGCGACTGCAAGGGCTCGCCGATGCGATATGGCGCAAAAACCTGTTGCTGGATAATCAGCTTCAGGAAATTCCGTGCCAACCTGAAGCTAAAGCCCGCGAGTTTGCGCGCAGTTTTTATGAGTTTAATCGTGGCAATCACAAGCGCAGCATAGACTGGTTATGCCAAGGCCACTACCAGGGAACAGAACATCAATTTGATTACCAGCTGTTCGATTTTCATTATGTGGACAAGCACACCACCACCACAACCGACAGCAAAGGCCGCAAACACACCCATACCACATACCGCCATTACCATCGGTATGGGGTGATTTTATCCTTTGGCTTTACTCAGGATCTCAACATTTTGGGTTACAGTAACAGCGGACAAACGGGCGTGAAATGGGAGCCAGCATCATTAGACTTTCGCAAGCAGTTCAAAGTGTTGGCTGGCTCAGAGATGATCGCATCAAAGTTTTTTAAACCCACAGTCGTGGAGCAGTTACAGCAATTAGGCCAGAAACTGCGTCAGACGAACCTAGAATTTAACCGCCAAGGCATACTGTGTCTTACCGTTGCCGACAGCGATTTTGCCAATGTGCCACGGCCTGTGGGACTGGAAGATGCAGAAGCATTTCTCACCGTGCTTAAACAACAGACCAAACTTCCCAAACTGACATTGGCACTGCATTGCGTTCACCAGTTGATGGTGTACACCGACAGTAATTTCTAACCCGATTAAAAAACATAGCCGCAGCTGTGTTTTTTACCGGTTAAACGCATTAACCACCGTGGTGCCCTCCATTGCCCATACCACATACGTGAATAGTTGCCTGACCGCCACTCGGGCCACCATCAATGGTCACAGCGCCGGCATCCGCGAAAATAACGAATGGGCCGTCAGTAATGTCATCAGATGCTGGATAATCCAGATGCCCCAGACAGGTGTAGCCAATACGATAAGTGGCCTCCGGCAGATACCCTAATCCAAAATACCAGTTACCGTCGTCATCCTGCTTTAGCGGTGCCACGGCAATAGGAGCCACCATGCCAGTGGCTGGCGCATCGTACACGTCGGCCATTTGGCTGAGGCTGGTCACGGTATCAGGATAGAGATATGCCAAATGGGTAAACTCGCCCCCCGCGGGTGCCAACGCCGCATAAGTCGTTTCACAATCGGCAATCCACTGTGGGTCCATCTCACCGATCAAATGCCCCATATAGAGATTATCAACTGACCAGCTATAGTCGTAACTCAGGTTGTAGTTGTAATCGTAGTCCCGATCCAGTCCCATATAGAGGCCAACTTCGAGCGTGTAGCTGTATTGATGGTTAGCACTGATATTGAAATTCATCAGTGGCAGTTTGCCATCCTGCACTTGTAACGCATGACGTCCCTGCCCATCCTCCACATAGCAGCCGTTATTACCATCGCCCTGTATCACCGTCATGTAGACATTCTGATATTGTCCCTCACTCAGCGGTAAACCATTGACCACGGTAATACTGTCCGCCCCCTGATAATTCATCAGATTAAAATTCATCTCACCCAGAGCGTAGCGATGTTCAATACCATTACCATCGGTCATCACCAGTTCGCCAAGCTGTAGGCCCACAGCAGTAACCCCGGTCATAGGTGAGTCGGAGATTGCCACCGACAAGGTGCCGGTTGATTGTTGAGTATCTGTCGTCGTGTTATCACTGCCGCCACATGCTGCCAGCAACACACATGCCGACACCATTAACCCATGCCAATAAGTCATCATCTTTTCCTCTGCTGTGAGCAATAATGCTTAACATAGTGCAATGGCAGAAGTTCAATTTGTTTATAAAATGAACAATTGATTTGTATCAATTTTGTTACAAATATCGTCAAGCGGCATGATTGCTAAATGAAAGGAACTGTCTTCAGAGCATTTACTCCATCGCCGAGGTACGAGTAATTGCACCTGACAACGACGGCAATGGTCGTTATGGGTATATCACTATCAATGGCAGGGCAAGATCACGAACATAATTTGAGCTATTAGACTGACATTCTCCCAAAGGGCTGGACGGTTCATACTGGCTGTGATCTTATACTCTCTTTTGTGGAGAGCCCTATGAACTCCGGTGCATTTCAACAGTTCTTTAGTACCTTAGAAGACCCTCGTCAGTCAGCCAAAGTCGAGCACCTATTCACTGATATTTTATTCCTCGTGGTTTGTGCCTCAATAGCTGGAGCACAAGGCTGGGAAGATATCGAAGATTTTGGCGATCTGCACTTTAACTGGTTTATCGAAAAAGGCCTGTTTAAGAATGGGTTACCTGTTCATGACACTATTGCTCGAGTCGTATCGAGAATAGATAGCGATCAGTTTCAGCATTGCTTTATCGACTGGATGAAGTCTGTTGTGGAGTTATCTGAAGGTCAGCTTATTGCGATAGATGGTAAACGGCTATGTGGTTCATATAATCGCCAGAATAGACTGTCAGCCATCCACATGGTAAATGCCTTCGCAACAGAAAATAATGTCGTGCTTGGGCAAGTTAAAACCGAAAGTAAGTCCAATGAAATTACCGCCATTCCCGCATTACTGGCGCTGTTGGATATTAAAGGTTGTCTGATATCGATAGATGCTATGGGATGTCAGACAGATATCGCTGAACAAATTATTGAGCGCGGTGGTGATTATTTGCTTGCCGTAAAAGGTAATCAAAAAGCGCTGCACGATGCCGTTCGTAAAGTTCTTTCCAGCGAGATTAACGAAGAAGTGCTTTGCTTAGAGAAGCAGCACGGACGTAACGAAGCCAGAGCCTATTGTGTTATGGACGCAGGCAGCTTAGCCGACGCCTTCCCAGAATGGAAAGGGCTTAAAAGTATCGGTGTTGCGCTGAGCTATCGTCGAACGAAAAGCGGTAATGAATCCCTTGAGTACCGTTATTACATCAGTTCAGCCAAACTGAGCAAGGCCCGTTTTGCCAATGCGGTACGCAGCCACTGGGCGGTTGAAAATAGCCTGCATTGGGTGCTGGACGCGTCGATGAAGGAAGACCAATGCCAAATATATAGAGGCAATGCGGCGGAGGTATTGTCCGGAGCAAGGAAGATAGCATTGAATATGCTCCAAGCGGAAACAACTCGAAAAATCAGTATTCCACGCAAACAGAAGCGTGCACACGGTAGCACTGATTATCTGGAGCAGGTACTAACAGCAGGTTTAAAGACGTTGGGTGATATTTAAGCATTCATGCTCTTACCCTGCTATCAATGGTGGAATGGATTATCAACATTGTCCGTACCCGTCTGGTACGGCCAACGTTGCTGCAACGCCAGTAAACGTTCAACTCGCTCCTTGGTTTCTGGATGGGTGCGTAACAGGGAAGGTACCGGCAGGGTGGCACCAGGCATGATCATACGTCGGAGCCAGCCCTGTTGCTGGCGTTCAATTTTACTCAGCGCACTGGCCAATCCTTGCGGATCACTGGTCATTCGCACCGCGTTCAAATCCGCCTCATACTCACGCGTCCGCGACAGCGCTAACTGCGCTAGTGTGCTGATAGTTGGCGCTGCCAGTAATAACAAAATCGCCCACCAGTTAATGGTCGCCCAGCCAAACATGATGAGCGGCAGATTCAGCAATAGCAGCAATTGTCCCATCATTGACAGCAGCGAAGTACCACGGCTGAACATATCGGCCAGGCTCATCACTTGCAGATCATTACTGCGTACATGGCTGAGTTCATGAGCCAGCACTCCGGCTAATTCGCGCCATTGCAACTGCCGCAACGCTGCATCAGTAATGGCAATCAATGGCCGTTGCTGACTCCCCACCGCAAAGGCATTTATCAGGGGATTGGGTAATAGAAACAGTTGTGGCATTACCGGTAACCCGGCAGTTTGCGCCAACTGCTGCACTAATTGCCATAGTGCGGGAAACTGCTGGGGCGACAGCGGCCTGGCATTGTACAGCCGCATCACCATCCAAGGTGAAACGGAACTGCGAAATAGCCACAGCATGACACCGGCCATCAGTAACAGCAGTAAACCGCTGCTACCGGCAAACAACCAGCCTAATAATGCCAAAAAACCAGCCATGCCCGACAACAGCAATGCTGAATGCCAGAAATTGCGTCGGGCATGTTGCTGCCACCGCACCCGATCAATCATCCGCCCCCTCCAGGCGGCGAATACGAGCACGTAATTGTTGCAGTTCATCCAACAGATCAAGCACTAACGCAACACCGGCAGTGTTTAAGCCTAAGTCCTGTTCCAACCGTCGCGCACGATGAATACGGGTGAGCGCGATGCCGCTGAAGCGCCAGTGTGTCGGGCGGTTACCGTGCGGCTCGACAATGCCATACTCCACCAGCTCAAACACCTGTTCAGGTGCCAAATGACAGGTTCGGCAGAGTTGTGCCAACGTCAATTTATAATGTTCATCCAGCACGTCTGCTGCATATAGTGTCAGCAAATCCTTACTCATGCTCTGCCTCCCCAATTGGCCCGAGGATCAAAGTTCAATGCGTCTTTGAAGGCGTTATAAGCCTGTTTGGCTGCCGCACTATTGGCTGCCGGTAACGCCACACTTAATTCCACATAAAAGTCGCCCGGCTGTTTTCCGGGGATGCCCTTGCCTTTGAGCCGCAAGCGCCGACCACCAGAAGAGTTGGCAGGAATTTTCAGATCAATACTGCCTTCCGGCAACGGTACGGTTACCGTCGCACCTAATGCAGCTTCCCACGGAGCAACGGGCAAGGTCAGGTAAACATCGCGGCCTTCGACCCGGTATAACGGATGCTGTCGGAACGAAACTTCCAGCAGCAAATCACCGTTAGCACCGCTGCCGATGCCCGGATTACCCTGTCCCGCCAATCGGATATGTTGCCCTGGCACCACACCTCGCGGGATACGTACATTCAATGTCCGGGGCTGCGCACCACCATCGCTTCCCAGCGTAATGGTGCGCGTTGTACCGCGGTAACTGTCTTCCAGATCGATCTGGATCCGCGCGCGAATATCTTCGCCTGGATAGTCAAAATGCGCCCGCGACTGGCGGGGACCCTGATTAAATCCACGGCCGCCAAACATTGACTGGAAGATATCGTCAAAGTCGAAGCCCTGAGCCTGTGGCCCGGCACCGCCCTGGTACTGGTATTGGTGGAATCCCTGAGATCCCGCCTGCTGAGCCGCTTGCCAATCCGCGCCATACTGATCGTATGCCGCCCGTTTTTCAGCATCGTGCAGCACATCGTAGGCTTCCTTTACCTCTTTGAAGCGCGCTTCGGCATCAGTTTCTTTACTGACATCGGGGTGATATTTACGGGCTAATCGATGGTATGCCCGCTTGATATCTTTATCTGAGGCATCCCTGTCGACGCCAAGGATCTGATAATAATCTGTGAACGCCATAATGCTCCAAACCTGTTTGAAGTGAATAAAACGCAGTCAACTTCAGTCATCGTGAAGACTGGCTGTAACATTATAAATCTGGGCATTATTTGCGCATTTTCAAGTTCTGGAACGCAAAAGTTATTGGTTATCGCCGCGGAGGCTCCATGTATTCTGAAGCAAGCGACAACAGAAAGGGTTGTCATTTTTGCTACATCGCTTATCAGCACCATTGGAGCTACTGACTACTCAGCCAATCAGAATGTAATACCTGGCCTTACAAATATCCGCAGACACTGGGCATCTGTAGTAATCTCTTATTACCACGGATGCCAAATAACTTGGTAAGTTGATCCAACTGCAAACGCAAGGAGAGAACGACATGGCTAAGGTATTGATTATTGCTGGTGATTTTGTTGAAGATTATGAACTTATGGTGCCATTTCAGGCACTTGGCATGGTAGGCCATAAGGTCAGTGTTGTCTGCCCGGATAAAGAGGCTGGCGATAAAATCAAAACAGCCATCCACGATTTTGAGGGTGACCAAACCTACACCGAAAAACCGGGTCACCTCTTCACCTTAAATGCCGATTTTGCGGGTGTTTGTGCCGAAGAGTTTGACGCCTTGTTGCTTCCCGGCGGGCGCGCTCCTGAATATCTACGACTCAATCCACAGGTCATCACGCTGGTACAGGCGTTTGCCGAACAGAAAAAGCCTATTGCAGCTATCTGTCACGGCGCTCAGTTGCTGGCGGCCGCCAAGGTGATAAAAGATAAGAAAATTTCTGCTTATCCCGCCTGTGCTCCAGAAGTTGCTCTGGCCGGAGCTCAATATGCGGATATCGAGGTGGATGATGCCGTCACGGATGGGCTGTTTGTCACCGCACCGGCCTGGCCAGCGCATCCTGCCTGGCTGGCGCAATTTAACAAGCTGCTGAATTAGACTAAAGATCTAATGACTTTTACCGCCCCCGGATTAGGCTGGGATCACCTGCCAACTGGGGGCGTAATATGTGCGAAATCTATTCCGGCACCGAAGCCGAACTGTTTGAACTGAAAGCCCGTTCTGTGCGCATTGATGGTGTCGTGACCAGCATTCGGCTGGAAGCCGTATTTTGGAAAGTCATCGAAGATATTGCCGAAGAGGCGTGTATCTCGGTGGCCGAGTTCCTGACGCGTATCCATCGAGAAGTGCTGGCTAAACGTGGCGAAATTGGCAACTTTACCTCGTTGTTACGGGTAGCCTGTACCACCTATCTCAACGGTGGCAAACGGCTAAGCCTCTGATCAGGGTTTACGTTGAGTTACCCGAAATAAACGTCTGGGTAAGCGCCCCTCTTCAAACTCTGCCAGCTCAGGTTGTTGATATCCCTGGGCCAATAATGCCACCTTGTCTCGACTGAAAAAGTGCACAATAAACCCATTGTTTTCATAAAGATCATCCCCTCGATGGATGCCTTTACCATAGTCAGCATCCCCAGTATGACGCACGGTGTAAATATGCAAACCACCTGGGCGCAGCACACGCAAGACTTCGCGAGACAACTGTTGCAGTTCAGCAGTCGTCAGTGCCATACAAAACAACATATGGGAAAAGCATGCATCAACGCTGTTGTCGGCCAAAGGTAAGGGTTGGCGCACATCATGACAGACAGCAGAAATCTGCCGTGCCAGCCCAGCTTGCTGCGCTTTGCTATTAATAGCCGCGACACCAGCGGTTGAGTAATCCAGCACCGACACATCAAAACCATTAGCGGCAAAGAATAACGTGTCACGCCCTTGACCAGCCCCAAGTTCTAATAATTGCGGTTTCCCCTCTTGCTGCAACCTTGCTGCCGCCCACTGTGCCGGAGCGCTGGCAGCACAGCCGAACATATCGCCGTTATTGTTGAAACTGTTATCCCAATGTTGCCGCTGTCCGTTCAAAATATCGTCCAACTGATACCTCCATCATCTGGTCCGTCATTGTCTGATCCAGATCATCGGCGAAAAAACATTGTAATACGGTGAGTAATCACCAATTTTGTAAAAGCAAAAAATCCGGCGATCTATTGAACGCCGGATTTTAAATTTCAGATGCGATATGCGATTGCTCAGTGCATTACTTGGACGTTGTCACCTCTACCTGCATAAATTCGCCTTGGGCACTGATACTTTTCACCCGGATAACCGTACCGGTATTCGGATTGATCACGCCAGCATTCGGTAATGCCGGATTCCAGTACTGCTGCATATCGTCAAAAATACTGACAGCTGGCAGACTCGGATGCCAGGAGGGCTGACTACGATAGTGCAGTTCCAGCGCATCCGTGTCATCTAAACCAAATGTTGAATCGTATGATTGTGCCCGCAGATTCCACGGCTGACCATCGGCGCGATACATCACCTCAGGATGCGCATCAATCGGCAGGATCAACCCTGACCCCGGATGAACACTGGTATTGTTGTCACTGGCCGAAGCATCCCAGTAGCTGATTAGCAAACCATCCTGATATGGATAGTGTTCAACCCAATCATAAAGTTGTGGATTATCCATAAAGCCAAAGTTATAGGGGCCATCTCGCAGACTATTATCATACCCACGATAATTACGGTACTCAGCAACATAGGCATTAAAGAATCCGCCTGTCGATAAAGTACCATTTGTTCGCACAAAACCACGGTAGCTCCAGCCATCATCGGCTTCAGCATCTTCCAGCGGTGCACCGGTCACCATGATATTATCAACTTGCAGTCCGGACTCCATCACCGCTTCGTCAGTCACATAACGAAAACCAATGAGCACCTCACCGGAATAGGCGGACAAATCGGCTGACAAGGTTACCCAAGCACCACCGCTGTTACCGGTAATACCATTACCCAGATTATTGCCATGCGGGTTAGTGTTAGTCGACTCGCTGGTTGCCACATTTTGCCAACTGGCCCCGCCATCAGTAGAAACAACTAAGTATGCATAATCCCAGTCCAGTTCAATGCTGTATTTGACCTGAGCGGATAGAGTCGCTCCGGCCGGCAAATCAAACACCTTAGACATAGCATTGTCGATAAGATTGCCCTGTCCGCTATACCAGAAATAGTCACCCGCATAGGGTGTACCTACAGCGGTCACCACCGTTTTATCAGGCAAGATGATAAACAGAGCCTGAGCCTGCTTGGTATTCGCGGTAGCTGGACCAAGTTTGTGTTCGGATTTGTCTCCGGATGCGGCCACCTCATAATTGAGCCAACCCAGCTGCAATTTTTCCCAGGCGCCCATATGCATCGGCTCCGTACCGATACCATTTTCCGGCTGGCCGTTACTCCCGTATGAGCCAGAGGACATCAGGGTCCAGAAGCCAGTCGAGTTTTGACCACCTGCAGTATCGTACAGATCAGGCAAGCCTAAATCGTGGCCGAACTCGTGTGCGAACACTCCGACCGCGCCATTTTCCGGCTCAATGGTGTAATCGCCAATCCAGTATTTTGACTGGCCAATACGCACACCGCCATAAGGTACTTGACTGCCATCATCCAGTGTTGGTCCATCAGCACCGATCGGTGTTAGCTGCACATACCAGCGATGACTCCAGATAGCATCGGAACCCAATGCACCGCCGCCAGTTTCCTGTCCCTCGCCGGCATGTACCACCTGAAAATGGTCGATATAGCCATCAGGCTCATTAAAGTTTCCATCGCCATCGTGATCATAACGATCCCAAACATCAAACTGACTGAGGTATTCATCTATCTCTTCAACGGTTTTTCCTGCCGCTAACTGGTTGTTATACCAGGCAGTTACGCTATCCCGAACAAACCACCAAGTGGTGTAACATACCGTACCGCCACACCAGTCTCGACCGTAATGTGCTGCGTTATAAGGCACCTGTACCCAGTTGGTGACATCACCATTCACAGCATAGCGATTAGCTGATAACTCTTTATAAAAATTGCGCATGGAGATGGCATCAGCAGCATCAGAGAACAATAACTCCTGATAATGCGTCTGACTGAAATCCGGGGCCCAGATGGTGGAGTTGTTAACACTGCGGTCCGGTTCGGGGATCTGGTTATGCAGTGGACCAGGCTGGCCGCTCTTAAGAATTGTGTATGGCGAATCTGCTTCGCCGAACTCAGCGATAACCGTCCAGATTGTGTCTTCGCCTTCGCGCATGAGTTCCACAAATTGCCCTTTGGCAACCTGATGGACTTTTTTGGCTTTTTGTTTGTTAGACAGTTGTTGTTCCAATGCCTGTTGCCGTAATGCACGACGATTCTGCTCTAACGGGTTAGGCAAATCGTCTTTATGGCTACCCTGCTGCACGGTCACCTCTTGTGTCGCTGCGATCACTGCTGGTGGAAGTAGCACAAAACAGGTGAACAACATGCTTACAGAACCAATCACTAGATTCTTTTGACTTCGCATAGATAATTCCTTGATAAACACATTCAAGTAAATGTGCTGCCTTCCGTGGCTGGAGCTAAGCCAACAAATCCACAAAGGTGCACTGTATGCCTACAGCTCAATACAGACTTGATAAGACTAGACGAAGAAATGAAGCACCGCAGAAAGACACATGTAACTTTTTTATAACAATTGTAAGTCAAAAAAATAACGATTTGATATGTCGTAAATTTTCGTTGTTAAGGTGAAATATTCAATAAAAAGGAATCGCTACTGGAGATTTATTTGTAGCGACTAGCGATATCAAGCGAGACAAATCACACCAACGGTAGCATTAGCCAGATTGACAAAAGCCACAGCGGTTATATGAGGTCAGCGCTTGAGTATGCCTATGCCATCAGAGTGTTGAGCCACTGCTTCTGCAGGTACTTTTTGGCGCGTTCATTATGGCGTTGCGCCAGTAGTGGAAACGCTTCATGAAAAGAGGCTACTTTGGCGGGTTTCATCTCGGTATACAGCACCAGATGAAACCCCAGTTCCGTCTCAATGGGCGCACTCACTTCGCCGGGTTGTAATGCAGGCAGCGCTGCAGCGATCTCCGGAAACAGTTTGCTTTCCTCACACCATCCCAGCAGTCCCTGCTCCATCGCACTAGGACATTCGGAATACTGCAGCGCCAGTGCGGCAAAATCTTTACTATCCGCCAGTTCGCGCACATGTCGGATGCGACTGCGCGCATTATCGGGCTGGTTTTCTGCGTAGTCGTTGTTTATCGTGATCAAAATCTGTTTCAGATACCACAAGCGACCGCGGCTGAATTGTTGCTGATGCGTCAGGTAGTATTCATAAGCTTGCTTACGTGATAACGGCGGCACATCGGCGGCAATTTTATCCAGGATCACTTCACACAATAACTCGTCATATAATGCTGCACGGAATCCCGGCTCAGAGAGTCCCTGCTTTGCCAATGAAACCGCAAACGCTTCTGCGGATTCAAAACGTGCGGCACACTCAGCGACTGCGGCATCCAGTTGTTGTGGCGCTAACACCACACCAGCGGCTTCTTTCGCACCAAGAATCGCCTGTTGTAATCGCCCGAGTTGCTTTACCTGCAACTGCACTTCTGTCTGCTGAGTGGCTGACAGAAATTCCGGATTAAGGTTGAAACGCTCAGTGGCGACTTTGGCGGTCAGATAGCGCTGCTTTTGCGTCTCCATCGTAAATCCTCTACGGTTGTATCCGGTTCCAACAACGCCCGGTCTGGCACTGTCACTTCAATGTCGTTAGCCAGCAAAATGTCATAGCTGAGGGTGCCGCTGTCGAGATCCCGGTGCGGCCATTGCACTTGCACCAACGCCCCTTTGTGCGCTACCACCGCACCTTCAATACTCAGGGATAACGCCAGTTGCGCAATATCCAGTGAGCGGAAACGACAAGGTTGCCAAGGCAATGCCGCATCGATCACTTCCACATCACGCAGACCAATTTGCCGGCCATTATGAGGAAAGAACACCTCATAGATGATCTGATCCTGCAAAAACCAGCCAAAGCTGCGCACCATGCCCACGGCGCCTTCTGCTACCAGCAGCTCACCCTTTTCCAATCCATAGAAGCTGCCATCGTTACGCACATCGCGAACGACCCTTACTTCACTGCCGTTATCGAAACGACTGTGTTCACTGTCTTCGACGGTATCAAACATTGCCGGAGTTGCCATACGCTAATTCCTGTCAGACACTACAGCCACTGCAATCGCCACAACCCATATCGGCAAATGCCAGCTCTTGCCCCATCGCTAACGAACCGTAAGCAATACGTACCGCTTTACGATGGTGTTCCTTGGTCAAGGGCGGATCGTAACGTTCGAGAATGGCGTGATACAGCCGCAAAATCTGCACCCGTTTGGTGGTGACTAATTCCGGGTCGTACTTAACGTTAAAGTAGTCCAGAAAATCCTCTGCTGTCTGCAAAGTCTCTGGCAATACTGTCGCTGCCGGGCCGCGACGGTTATGCCAGGAGGCTTCCGGTTCTACGGTGATATTTTCTACCTGAATGGTTTCCATGAAGATCTCCTTCGTTAGGCATCTGCATAAAGAGCATGAATAAATGGCTGCGCCAGCGCCCGTAAGTCGGCTTCGCGCGGTGAGCATTTACGGCTTTCCGACCACTGGCGTAACTGGCTGCGCAACTGTTCGCACTGCTGATCGCTCAGTTCGATTCCCAGACGGTGATACACCTCTAAAATGGCGCTAATGCCAGAATGCTTACCCAGCACTAAGGTGTGCTCGCGGCCCACTAACGCCGGCGCAAATCCCTGATAGTTGTTGACGTCTTTCAGTAGGCCGTCGATATGAATGCCAGACTCGTGGGTAAATACTGCGTCACCGACAATCGCTTTCTGTGGTGACACCAAACGACCAGAAGCCACCAAAGCGTACTGACATAACGCGGGTAACTGTGGCAGTGCAATCCCGGTATGGCCTTTATTCAACACTTGAAGTGCCACGGCCACCTCCTCCAGCGGCGCATTTCCCGCCCGCTCCCCGAGACCGTTGACCGTGGTATTGACGGAGGTGGCCCCGGCATCTATCGCTGCCAGTGTGTTAGCGGTCGCTAACCCCAAATCATTGTGAGCATGCATTTCGATCTGCAAATCGGTGTGTTGTCTGAGGCTAGCGATCATCTCGCGAGTACGAAATGGTTCGAGGATCCCTAATGTATCGGCAAAACGTATTCTGCTGGCCCCGGCAGCCTGTGCTACTGCAGCAACCGAGTGCAACATATCGGCATCAGCGCGAGAAGCATCTTCCATACCGACACACACCTGAAACCCCAGATCCAGAGCCTGTTTAACGTAACGATCACAACGGGCCAGCACCTGTTCTGGGTTGATATTCAGCTTGTGGCGGATCTGTTGCCGTGACACCGGGATCGACAAATCAACCCAATCCAGCCCCAGATTCAGTGCCTGACTGATATCCAGTTCGCTCATACGGCACCAGGCCATGGTTTTGGTCTGGGTCAGTGATGCGGTGATGGCTGCAATTGCTTCCTGTTCCTGCGCGCCCATCGCCGGAATACCCACTTCCAGCTCTGGCACCCCAGCGGCTTCGAGCAACCGCGCCAACTGCACCTTCTCATCGGTGGTAAACGCTACCCCAGGTGACTGTTCACCGTCACGCAGGGTGGTATCGTTAACAATTACGTTTGGCGGCTTGATACTACTCATAGACACCTCAGGCATAAGCCGGTGTAAACATCTCGGCGGAGCCGCAGTTATTGGCGTTGTCCCAATAGGGGGATAACATCCGCAGCCGTTCCACAATTGGCGGCAACTGCGCCAACACATAATCCACATCATCGTCGCTGGAGAAGCGTGACAACGAGAAGCGCAAGGTCCCGTGGGCGGCAGTGAACGGGATCTGCATCGCTTTCATCACATGCGAAGGTTCCAGCGAACCTGAGGTACAGGCAGAGCCGGAGGAGGCTGCAATACCCACCTGATTCAACATCAGCAGCAGTGCCTCTCCTTCAATATATTCGATGGCAATATTGCTGGTATTGGGTACTCGTTGCTGCGGATTGCCGGTAACAAAAGTGCTGGGAATACGGGCGAGGATCCCCTGCTCCAGACGGTCACGCAGCATCGCCAAACGGGTCATCTCTTGCGGCAATGCTTGATAGGCCAGTTCGGCAGCAACGCCCATGCCGATAATAGACGCGGCATTTTCAGTCCCGGCACGACGGCCACGTTCCTGATGCCCCCCCCGCAGCAATGGCCGGAAACGGGTGCCGCGGCGCAGGTATAAAGCGCCGACGCCCTTCGGCGCATGGAATTTATGACCGGAGATCGACAGCATATCGATGTCGGTATTCTGCACATTGATTGGGTATTTCCCGGCGACCTGCACCGCATCGACATGGAACTGCGCCCCGACTTCTTTCGCCAGTTTTGCCAGCATTTCTATTGGGAACAAGGTGCCGGTTTCATTATTGGCCCACATGATCGACACAATCGCCACTTGCTCACTCAGCGCCCGGCGATAGGCTTCCACATCGAGCCGCCCTTTACGGTCCACCCCAATCCAGTGCACCTTGTAGCCTTTACGCTCCAGATGCTGACACAACTGTATGGTGGCCGGATGTTCCACTACCGAGGTGATGATTTCCCGCCGTTCCGACATCGCTTCTACTGCCGACAAAATTGCGGTACTGGTGGCTTCGGTGGCACAGGAAGTAAAGACCACTTCGGTGCTGTATTCTGCACCAATCAACGTCTGCACTTTTTCGCGAGCCGCTTCCAGCGCGTGACCAACTTTGGCCCCCAACTGGTGGATCGACGACGGGTTACCATAGTAGTCGGCTAAAAACGGCCACATCGCCTCCAGCACTTTGGGGTCCAGTTTGGTGGTGGCGTTATTGTCCAGATACACCATCTCAATAGCGGTGTCCGGTTTGCGGATGAATGCTTCAACAGTCATAAGTGGCGTCCTTTTTCGCAACCGGTGTGGTCTCCTGTACCGGAAAAACGGTGTAAGGCTCGCCTAAGGCTTTCGAGATCTTCACTTCCACATTTGCCAGTGTCAGCCCCGACAATCCACAACCGGTGCAAGCGCCAGACATGGTGACAAACACCAGATTGTCTTCCACATCCACCAAGCGAATATCGCCACCATCGGCCTGTACTGCCGGCCGCACTTCGGCAATCACCTGTTCAATCACGGTGATTTTTTCAGCCAGCGCGGCATCAAATGCCATAGGAATGTCTTCTACTACCGCAGGGGCCTGCACCGCGACCTGCAACGGTTTGGCTGACGCGTCGCCCGCCATTTCGGCCAGACAGGCATCCAGTACCCACTCAATTTTTTCGTGACAGGAAGTGCATGCGCCGCCAGCCTTGGTGTAGTTGATCACTTCTTCCACGGTGGTAAGGCCATTGGCTTTCACCACTCGTTTGATCATCAGGTCATCGACCGCGAAGCATTTGCAGATTAGCTCACCTTCTTCATGGTCATCTTCCAGACTTTCCCCGCGATAATTCGCCGCGGCAGCATGTAAGGCTTCCATACCCATTACCGAGCAGTGCATTTTTTCCGGTGGCAGGCCATCTAGATAGTCCGCAATATCCTGGTTAGTCACCTTGAGTGCCTGCTCCAAGGTTTTGCCAATAATGATTTCAGTGAGAGCCGAAGATGAGGCAATGGCGCTACCGCAGCCAAAGGTTTGGAAACCGGCATCTTCAATAACCTCAGTCTCGGGATTGATCTTCAGACTCAGACTCAGCGCATCACCGCAACTGATGGAGCCGACATCGCCTCTGGCATTGGCATCACTGAGCAGTTTGGCATTTTTCGGATTGAAAAAATGCTGCTTCACTTTTTCGGAATAATCCCACATATACACTCCTTGCTTTATCTCCTTCGATGGGGCTGGTGAGTGACACCAAACCCCCAGGAGAAGCTCTGAAACCACGGTTGTGTATTAGGGATTGCAAATGTCACACCAGCAGTGTGCAACATTTAACCTGTTGAAAAATTGCGATATTCGTCAACTTTTGCACGCAAGCCAAATGTAAATTGTCTGTTAAAACTGACATTTGTCGGCCGTTTGTACCAAAGGCGACAATTTTGTAGCTTGGCGAATTGTCACACTCGCGACAAAGTGAATGGCCGCCGGTAAATGACGATGGCCGAAGAGAATCGGAGACAGCTTCGTTGGCAGGCGTTGGTACGAAGAGATAGGAGTAATGATGCTGAACAGAACTCCGCGAATGCAGAAGCATTTTTCTCAGTCACCACAAGGTTATTATGCACCAGGGCATTAACGCAAAAAGCCAATATTGGTCAGGGATAACTCACCGTTAAGGCTGAGCAATAGTGGCTTGATCGTTAAGCGCTGTAGCCGTCAGGCAATGCGGGGTAAGCGTGAGGAATTAGCCTTTCAGTCCCGGCTTGCTGGGCGTGTCAACTTTAAGCTGATCAAACTTGTAATGCTTATCGATGTGCTGGCCGTTGGCTGTGGTATCCACAATGGTCAGCTTATCGTCATTGGCCGCAAAGGTGATTTGAGCATCTGAGCTTTGCGTTTTCCAGGGACCTTTTTCAGTCGCCCAGATCGCTTTCGAGCCTTCAATTTTGCAGCGGTAAATATCGTGCTTCCAGTCATCCTGTTCATGGTATGACACGTAAACCAGTTTGCCGTTAACGTCATCCACGTTGAAAATGGACGGGTCTTTATTGAGCGCAGTTGCCACTGAGGCTCGGCAAATTTCTGCGTCGGTGAATTTCCCATTGCCCTGATGACAACCCGAGAGTAAGGCTGCCAGCAATACCGGAGAAAAAGTGAGTAAAGTAGTTCGAGTGGCCATATATCCTCCATAAGAGACAACAATGAGGCGCTTTGTAGTTGTTGGTGGCCGGTAGCAACCTCAATGCTAAAACAGAGAATCTTCAGTCTCTGCCTATATGACTAAAAAATAAATTAAAGAAACATGTTTTTTTGTTAATGTTCGGAAGAGTTACAGCATAGCCATTACATTTCTAGCAATGGCTATATTCGGCCAGAGTGGTCAGGACTTGCGGATCAGAGTCCCATTCAACACTCCGCGTCGAAAAGATTACGCGCTTTGGCAAAGTTAAACGTTTTATAAACCGCCATTGCTGTACCGGCGATAACACAGTGAAAAGGCTGATTTAGCACTCGCAACTGACTGATAGTAAAAGCCTAATTCCACATCACCAAGCCACAGGTCAATCACACACCATTGGTTATGCTACGCAGCAATGCTGTCATTTAGGTCGGGAAAATAATGCTGACACAATGACAAAAAAGAAGGCCTCGCCAACGCGAAGCCTCCTAGGAAATGATATCGGTGCGCTTATGAGCTTTTTAGCTGGGACAACTTATATTCGTTAGTAACTTGTTTGCCGTCCGCGGCAGTTTCGGTAATGGTGAGTTGATTATAGTTTGCGACGAAGGAGATTTTGCCTTCGGTTTGGTTCTGCCACTGCCCTTTAGTCGGAGCCCAGAGCACATGGTCACCATCAAGCCGACAACGGTAAATATTTTGTGAAGCATTCGCGGGATCAGTGTAAGACACGTACACCAACTTACCGTTTTTATCCACCAGACTGATGGTGGAAAGATCGTGTTGTAACGCGGTTGCCATCGAGGCTTTACAGATTTCTATTGCTGAAAACTTACTTTGAGTTTGCGCTGTATCACCGCAACCGGCCAGAACCAGTGCTGCTGCTAATGGTGAAAGCGAAACCAAAATTTTACTAAGTGTCATATATCCTCCAGGAATTAGCATGTGAACGTGCTAATAACATGAGAAATTTGCCATCAAATAAGTACATTTGTACCAAACCGGCTAACTGCCGACGGCAACATTCCCCCCACGGGTTTGTGCCAAAATTCGTCCGCTTTCACTGCTAGACGAGATAACCGATACAAATGCCCAAACGCATTAATACCTTGAATTACAAACTACCACTTCCACATTTCGTGCAAGCGTAGTGAACTCATTTATAGACATTCAAACCGCGATGTTCATCACCTATAGACTAAGGGCTAATAGCCTAAGGGGCGATTTATTAAAAATTTGTGAACGAGATGCAGAATATAAGTAAGTTTTGAAGTTTGTGGTCTGGACAAAGTGAGTAGAAAAGCTTCTGCATTTCCCGAACTATAATAGCGATACGGGCCACCAAGATTGGGACACGCAAGCATGTCACTTGAACAGATTACTGCGTTATTCCAATGGATGGCGCTAATTAATATCGGCTTGCTGAGTCTGTCAGCAGTGTTAGCCGCCGCCTTTAAACCTTTGCTGTTCAAATTACACGGTCAGTTATTCGGTCTGGAGCCACGACAGATTTCGGCGGTGATATATGGCTTTCTGGGATTCTATAAGGTGCTGATATTGGTATTTAATCTGGTGCCCTACTTGGCCATGCTGATCGTGAGTAATTACTGACTAATCCGGTATCAATTGATGATGTACTGCGGAACCCAGTTCCTTTCGTCGTAGATTCACTGGTTGCGTAGTCACTGGCGCCATCGAGGCTCGGGGCAAGATAGCAAGGCGTTGACTGCGTGGCACTCGGACCTCTGTGTAGAAGCGCGCTGCAACCAACGGATAATCATCAAACTAGCGCGGTAACGCCAGTTGCTGCTAAAAAATCACCGGCGGCAAGCAACTGGCGCGATCAGATGCCCCAATTGCCTATGCGGCAACTGCCGCGAAGCTCTGACAGACTTTCGGACATACCTTGGCGCAGGACTGGCAACCGATGCAATCGCCAGCGTCGGCGATTTCCATCACCATCATCACCTCTTCGCCGTAATCGTCTTCATCCGGCTCACGTTCCACCAGATCGAACACATTCCGGGAACAGACCTTAAAGCAGCGGCCACAGCCGATGCAGTTATCCTGATCTACTGCCTGGATAAATTGCGGTTCCCAGGTTTTACCGCCACGGGTAGTCCCCACGATATTGCTCATCACGCCTTCCTCTTATTGTCATTGATTAACACGCTTACCACTCTTCATCCATTAATGCTTGCAGTCGATCGCTGCAGTGTTCCTGTGGTTGTTCATCCAGTTGTTTCAGTGAACGGGCCAGCCAGCCCATCGGTGTACCGTTGAGTTCCTGACGAATATCGTCCAGTAACTGATGAATCTCACTGCCTTCCATCACCTTGACCGGATGGATCCCTTTATCCAGCAACTGGCGGATGGCGGAGGCACCGCAGGCGTTGCAGAAAATGGCCGAGCAGTTGCTCAGATCGCGGATCCGTGCTGGGAGCCGGTCATGGGTGCGACTGTCGTCTTCGGGATATTCGATGGCTTCGAGGATCGCCCACTGTTCGCGACCGATGCCATAAATCAGCACACTGCGAGCACTGCCAAAATGCTGATCGACGTGGCGGCGATCTAAGGTGGAAAACGCTACTTTGAGCCGAAACTCAGCATCCGGCAGCGGTTCCACATACAGCTTGCGTTCACTGTTGGATTTTGGGAAATCAGCACTCATGATGCGCGCTCCTTAGGCTGAACCTCGTCAGCGCCGAAGCGATAGGCACTGATATGCGGTGCCACTTCATCGTGATGGTGGCGCAGTTGCAGATTGGCGAGGGCAAACAGCCGCTCACGACAACCTTCGTAACCGAACTGACGTATGTCCATATTGCCGAACTGGTCGTGGCACGGATAACCGGCCCGCAGCACCGGTACTTGTGGTTCAAACATGCCCGCCGCGTGGCTGTTGCTGATAATGGTGGAGACCTGCGCGACCACAGGATTCAATGAGGCCAGATCGCCAATCACCACTTCGGCAGCGCTGAGTTCGGCTAACCCCGGCGCGTCTACCGTGGTGACAATACGTGGCACTCGAATGCCCATGCTGGCCAGCAGCTTGCCATATCCGATGGCGAGGTCCGGTTCCAGTGCCACCGCGATCTGTTCATTACTTAGCACAAAGTGGCAATCAAGCATGGCATCCTGCAACCGGCGACGGGCGCGGCCAATCCAGTCTGGCACCGGCTTACCACTCAACTGTGACAATGCCAGCACCAGTGCATCCATCTGGGCGATATCCATGCCCATATCCAGACTGATCAGCGGGATATCGAAGCGTTGCTTGAGCCAAGTCGCGGTGGGTAACAATGAACGCCCCAACACCAGCGTGGCACAGCTGTCAGCCATCAGTTCGATTTCCAGAATCGAGGTGCCGCCAGTGGAACAGGCAGAATAGTCGCTGTCATCCAGATGCCCATCGAGCGACAACGACAGATCCGGCACCATGATGGCATCCAGCGCGAAAGCCTCGAGATAACCTTGTAAGGTTTCGATATCAGCAGCGGTCATGCCGATAGAGCACAGCACATTGACCTGTTTACGTTGTTTCTGTCTGCCACTGGGTGGCTGCACCGTCTGCCGCACCACCGCATCGACGCAACTAGCAAAGCCGGTTTGCATCGAGCCGCTGAAGTCCGGCGTGCTCATATTGATGATGCGCGTCGCGGCATACTGTGGATATTGGCGGCGAAAATCGTGGATCACCCGATACGTATCGGTGCCCTGCATTTCGGTGAGGCCGGTGGTCATCACCGTGATTAACTGCGGCGCTTCTTTTTCGCAAAGGGTTTTCAGCGCTTCAAACAGGTTTTCATCACCACCCATCACTGCGGCGACCTGATCGATGGCGGTGTTCTGCAATGGAATGGGTTCACGCAGATGCTGGATCAGATACACTTTAGCGAAAGCACCACAGCCCTGAGAGCCGTGCAGCAGCGGAATGGTTTTCTTCAGTCCCATGCTGGCCAGGGTCGCCCCGGTGGCGGGACTGGTTTTCAGCGGCTGGGTCACCAGCGGCGTGTTCTGTTTAATGATGGTCGCCATGACTGCCTCCGCTTATTGACCGTAAAGTGCTGCAACAGGCTCAGCACCGGCATTTTGTTCCCAGGGCGCATGACTGCGCACGGCCCCCCAGATTGGGCTATTGAGCGTCCGCACCAACTCTGCCGCCAGAGTGATCATCCCCTCGTAGCCTGCATAGGCGTGGTGCCGTTCCTGATTGATGTCGAGAAACGGCAAGCGGCCTTTCAGCGCGGTATACATGTTGCGGCCACCGGCAATCATCAAGTCAGCATTATGCTGACGGCAGGTGTTGAGCAATAAGCGGGCACCACCTTCGTCCAACATCAGCGCGTTTTCGCCCATGATCTCAGTGATGCGCTGCTTATCGGCCTGGGTGGATTTTTTAGTGCCGGTAGCCACCACTTCAATGCCGAGTTCATTGAGTGCGGAAATCACAGACCAGGACTTAACGCCGCCGGTGTAGAGCAGCGCCTTTTTGCCTTCGAGTTGCTCACGATATGGCCGTAGCGCGGCGCGCACCCGGTCTTCTTCGCGGGCAATCACTTGTTCAACATGGGCATTGAGTTTGTCATCATGCAGTAATGCGGCAAAGTGACGCAGCGCAGCCGAGGTGTCGGATATGCCGTAGAAGCTACCTTCAAACCACGGGACGCCCCATTGTTCTTGCAGCAGCCGCGCAACGTTGATCTGCGCCCGCGAACACACCACCATCGCGGCATCGGCGCGGTGCATGGTCTGAATTTGGTGAAACTGGGTATCGCCCGCCATACAGCACAGTACCCGCAACCCCAATTCTTCAAACAATGGCGACACATGCCAGAATTCACCAGCAATGTTGTATTCACCAATCAAGACAATGTCGTGCACCTGGCGACTGGGGTCGTGTTTCATCAAGGGTTTGGCTGGCGGCTCGGCGGTGCCGACCACATGCTTGATCATCACACTGCCCGCGATACGGTTACCGAAGTTTTTGTTGCCATAGAACCCGGCAGCATCTACCGGCACCACCGGAATACCCCAGCGTTGCTGCGCCAGTTTGCAGATAGCGGCAATATCATTGCCCTCCATCGCTGGCACACAGGTCATATACACAAACACTGCCGGTGGCTGATGTTGTTCAATCAGCTGCTTGATGGCGTGTAACAGACGTTTTTCGGCGCGCCCCATAATCACGTCTTGTTCATTGAGGTCAGTGGTAAACCCTAAGCGAAACAGGTTGGAGCCGATGGCGCGGGTACCACGGTTGTTCCAGCTGTTACCAGCGCAGGCGATAGGACCATGAACGATGTGACCGACATCGGCAATCGGCAACAGACTGATTTGCGCGCCGTCGAAACAGCAGCCACCAGCTGTAGCACCGGGCTTGGGACGGGAACAGCCACTCTTTTTGCCACTGTTGTGTTCACAGGCTGGCTCATCCTGTAGCAGCCGGATCTCGGATAGTTTCATGGCGCCTCCCTCAGTGATTACTGCCATTGTCTGAGCCGATTGTCGGACAGACCGGTGTCTGGGAGTGGTAGTGCAAATACAGAGCCAATAGCTAACTCATTGTTTTGTTTTAATTGTCAGCTTGTCGTCAAACCAACAAAAAAAGCCTTTGTCACGTTTGCGACAAAGGCTAAAACTTGCAGCCAATGCAAGATACTACGTTAAAAACACTTCACGACTCATGAAGCGCCACAAGGATGCCAGAACTCTGTTCCGGCCACGGGGTGAGACTGGCACAACCTGTCGCTGACAGGCGTACCAGATGCAGATCGAAACCATCGAAAGTCAGATAGGGCTCGCGTTCTCCGGTGTCATCTTCACTGCATAAGGTGAAGCGCCACTGGGGGTAAGCAGCCCGCAACCGGGCCAGCAGCGCCTCGTCAATCGTGGACTCACGCGCAATCCGTGAGCCAATAGTTTCTATTTCGCGATCAAGTGTCATCTCAATCCTCCTCGAACTGCAGCGCATTCTGACTGGAGGTGATCCCCAGCAGTTTGCAGATCCAAGGGGGTGGGTTGTGACTAATCACCTGACTCAGTTCTGTTAATGCCTCTGCCGCTGGCACCGGTACCGTGTTCTTGACAGGATGGATATTGGCACGAGTGACTTTTGCCGCCGCCGGCCCACCGATGGACAAGGTAAACAGCAGCTGACAGCCCTTCAGCTTATTCAGCATATATTCGGCGCGGGCCTCGCCCTGCAGGCCGCCATCAATATTGTGCACATCCAGCAGCTGATGAGCATAGGCATTCACTTCATACACCAGCACCCGCATACAGGAACCATAATGACCATTGATCATTTCGCCCTGATTGGAGGTAATCGCCACCGTGAGCTTGGGGCCGACTAACGGCGGTAACAGGCACAGTTGCGGCGCATCCAGTTCCTCCACCTCATTATTGGTGAGGATTGCCAGTGCCGACGACACATCGCGGCGGGTCGGCGTCTCGCTGAGCGAAGACACCATCACCCGAAACGATTTAGGTGAAATACCCGCCAGTTTTTCTGCGGACAGGGGTTCGCCCAGATGCTGCAGCAGCAGATCCAGCAGCGAGCCTAAGCCCACTTCCGGCAAGCTCCGTACCGCCAGGGCAATGCGCAAGGCGGCTTCATCTGAAATCAAAGGTTGTTGCATCATCACCCGCCCCTCCTTTACGCGGCCTGTAGCCGTTTTGCGCGCACGGTAATCGGTAACCTTTCCGGAGCTGGTATCGGATCGATATAGTAAATAGCTCCACCCGCCAAATGCACTTCCCCCCCCCACTGCTCGGCAGTGTCAAATTCAAAGTGAGTGATCGCTTCTTCCAAATCCTTTTTCGGCAGGTACAGACACAGCGCGCCCTGCTCGTTGTACTGAATCATCACGTTCGCCATGGTTTTTCCCTCAAGCAGTCGCCAAAAATATTGCCGGTGACATCGCTGTCACCGGCGTTTTGCTTAACGCACCAGGTCAAAGGCAAAATCAGTTTTGCCCAGTTCCATGGTGTCGCGGTCCAGCTTGGCCAGCACTTCGTTCACCAGCGTAGTGAGGATGTACATGGCCCCTTCGTAGCCCAGTGTGGACTGACGATGCAGGTGGTGACGGTCAAAGATCGGGAAGCCGATACGTACCAACGGTACTTCAAACTCAGCGCCCTTGGCTTTGGTATCACGCTCGATGAACTTACCGTAAGAGTTGCCGATCATCAGATCTGGCTTCTCGGTAAACATCAGCGAACGGAAGTGCCACAGATCCTTACCGGTAAACACCTGAGCGTCTTTGCCGTAAGGGGTTTCAGCCAGCATCGCTTCCAGCTGCTTACGCCAGCGCTTGCTGCCGTTATGACACAGTACGTGTTTCACTTCGCAGCCCAGCTCGGTGAGGAACTTACACATACCGGTCAGGTAGTCTGGGTCACCAAACAGCGAGATAGTCACGCCGTGCAGCCATGTGTGAGAGTCAGTCATCATGTCCACCAGACGGCCACGTTCCTTAGTGATAGACGCAGGAATTGGCTTACCGGTCAGCTCAGACACTTTCATCACAAAGTTGTCAGTCCATTCCAGACCCATTGGGATCTGCAAGTCTGGTACCTCCTGCTTCCAGGTATCAGTGACAAACTTTTTGGTTTTTGACAGCTGATCGGGTTGCAGCAACAGCGTGCTGATGGCGTTGGGAGCATCTTTCAGGTCAGCAATTGGGGTACCACCGGCATACATGCGATATTCGCCATCGGCTGGAGTATCCAGTACTTCTGAGGGGTCACACAGGAAGGAGTAGTCCACATCCATCTCTTTCAGCATGCGATGGATGACGCGATAGTTGCCAAGGTAGGTTTCAAAGCCCGGCACAATGTTGATTTTGCCGTTGCTGCCTACAGTCTTGTCAGCCATCTCATTGAGAGTGAAATAGCGTAGAAAACCTTCAAACATCCCATCCCACCCGGTGACATGGCTGCCCACAAAGCTTGGTGTATGGGCAAACGGCGTTGGCACGCTTTCAGGCAGATGACCTTCTTTCTTGGCGTTACCAATGAACGCATTGAGGTCATCACCGATAACTTCGGCCATACAGGTGGTGGATACCGCGATCACTTCAGGCTTATAGAGCGCATAAGCGTTTTCGAGACCAGCGAACATGTTTTTCTGGCCACCGAATACCGCAGCGTCTTCAGTCATAGAGTCGGAGACACAGGCGACCGGCTCTTTAAAGTGACGGTTGAAATAGGTTCTGAAGTAAGCCACACACCCCTGGGACCCATGCACATATGGCAGGGTATTTTCAAAACCCAGGGCACACAGTACCGCACCCAATGGCTGACAAGCCTTGGCGGGATCAATGGTGATGTGCTTACGGTTAAAGTTAAGCTCTTGGTATTCCTTGGTTGTCGTCCAGTCAAACACCTCTTTGACTTTGTCGGCATCCACGCTTTCTTCAAAAGCGCCACGCTTGCCAGCGAGCAGCTCCTGATATTCCGGTTGCCGGAATAGGGCATAACCGGTTTTGATATCTTCAACTTTTTGCGTCATGACTCTTCTCCTGCCGTGCCACTAATCCGTGAACCCCGGCTCGGTTATCCGGGCTGAACATTGCTCAGCCTGTCTTATGCTGACTTTTTCAAAGTGTCAGCTTCCGCCTTAACCCAAGGGGCTTTCATTTTGTGCCAGCACGGGTTGTTGATCGTCAGGTCCATATCGCGGGCGAAAATGGCAAAGCCATCGACACCGTGGTAAGGGCCGGAGTAATCCCAGCTGTGCATTTGGCGGAATGGGAAGCCCATTTTCTGGAATACATACTTTTCTTTGACGCCGGAACCGACTAAATCCGGTTTCAGTTTTTTGACGAAGGCTTCCAGTTCATAGGCACTGGCATCGTCAAACAGCAAAGTTGCTTCCTTTACTTCAGGCACGGTTTTGACATAGTCGTCGTTGTGAGCGAATTCATAGCCAGCACCCACAATTTCCATCCCCAGATCTTCATAGGCACCGATGATGTGACGTGGGCGCAAACCACCGACGTACAACATGACTGTTTTGCCTTCCAGACGTGGACGGTACTTGGCAATCACCTGATCCCATTGAGCTTTGTAGCGCTTGATGACTTCTTCCGTCTGTGCCTTGATCTTGTCGTCAAAGAACGAGGCAATTTTGCGCATAGACTCTTCGATTTTGGTGGGGCCAAACAGGTTGTATTCCACCCATGGTATGCCGTTCTTCTCTTCCATGTAGCGCACGATATAGTTCATAGAACGATAGCAATGCACCAGGTTGAGTTTGACGTGTGGGGTGTTTTCCATTTCAGCCAGCGTGCCGTCACCGGACCACTGTGCGACCACGCGCAGACCCATATCTTCCAGAATGATGCGGGAAGACCAGGCGTCACCACCGATGTTGTAGTCACCAATAATGGCGACGTCATAAGGCGTGGATTCAAACGCTTTATCAGCGGATTTTTCCAACACGTGATCACGGATGGTATCGTTAGCGATATGGTGACCCAGCGATTGAGACACACCGCGGAAACCTTCACAGCGTACCGGCACAATGGTTTTGCCGATTTCAGCGCCTTTGGTTTTGGCCACCGCTTCAATATCGTCACCGATAAGCCCTACCGGACATTCGGACTGGACCGAGATCCCTTTAGACAGCGGAAACAGTTGTTCCAGCTCATCAATGGCCGCCGCAAGTTTCTTGTCGCCCCCGAACACAATGTCGCGTTCCTGGAAATCGGTGGTGAAGTTAAGGGTGCCGAAACTGTCTACCCCGGTAGTACCAGAATAGTAGTTACGACGACCGGCGCGGGAATACTGGCCGCAACCGATAGGACCATGGGAGATATGGATCATATCTTTGACTGGACCCCAAACGACCCCTTTGGAACCGGCGTAAGAACAACCACGAATGGTCATTACCCCGGGCAGGGATTTACGGTTAGAGGTCACACACTTACTACCGGCCTGCTCTGGGTCGTTAACTGCCAAATGCTTGGCACGATCCTTTTTCGCTGCCGCCGGATAAACCTCCAGTACCTCGTCAATCAAGGCCTGGGTTTCTGCTTTGCTCATCGACATCGCTGGTTCCTCATTAACTGATGCAGGAGAGGATGAAAACCACTGACCTTAGGCCGCGTTTTCTTCCGCCGCAGTTTTACCGATGATGGTTTCATCTTCCTCTTCGAGGATACCGAACTCCATCAGCAGGTCTTCCAGTTCATCCATGGTGACCGGCTTAGGTACCACGAACATTTTGTTATCGATGATCTTGCGCGCCAGGGTGCGATATTCATCCGCCTGCTTGCAGTTAGGATCGTATTCGATAACGGTCATACGGCGGATTTCAGCACGCTGTACGATGTTGTCACGAGGAACGAAATGGATCATCTGGGTACCGATCTTGGCCGCCAGCGCCATGATCAATTCATCTTCACGGTCAGTATTACGGGAGTTACAGATCAGCCCGGCCAGACGTACGCCACCGGTGGCTGCATATTTACAGATGCCTTTAGAGATGTTGTTAGCGGCATACATCGCCATCATCTCGCCAGAACAGACGATGTAGATTTCCTGCGCTTTGTTTTCACGGATGGGCATGGCGAAACCACCACACACCACGTCACCCAGCACATCGTAGAATACGAAGTCGAGGTCTTCTTCATAAGCGCCTTCTTCTTCGAGGAAGTTAATCGCAGTGATCACCCCACGACCGGCACAACCTACACCTGGCTCTGGACCACCGGATTCCACACAACGCACATCGCCGTAACCGATTTTCAGTACGTCTTCCAGTTCGATGTCTTCCACAGAACCGGCTTCTGCTGCGGTTTCCATGATGGTGTTCTGCGCTTTGGAGTGCAGGATCAGACGAGTAGAGTCAGCTTTAGGGTCACAACCGATGATCATGACTTTCTTACCGAGTTCGGCCAGAGCCGCTACCAGGTTCTGGGTAGTGGTGGATTTACCGATCCCCCCTTTCCCATAAATCGCACATTGACGAATTGCCATAATGGTTCCTCCTGTGTTGGACAAAAACAATTCAGGACTCGTAGTGCGAAAATTAAGCCAATTAACAAAAATTAAACATAATGTTGAATTTAAAGGATTTTATTTATTGTTAGTTAACCAACAATGGGATGGGCAGATAACAAAACTCCGAGAATTGTCGTGTTTGAAACAAGTTTGTTAGTCTGCTGGGTCAGTTGAGTTTGCTTGTGCGGCGGACTTGTCACATTGGTGGGTGGATGACTCAGGTCATCCTGCGCGGAGTTTATCACTGCGTGATTGGATTGATATCGTTACGCAATGGCAAACTGCGTTTGCGAAAGTCGTGGAACTGCTCGTTCCACACCAGAGCCAAAGGGCGATGCTCGTCCCTCGCCCTTTGGAAACCCGACGACGCCCCACGGCGCTGACCACTCCTCGGCTTTATGCTGAAAATGGCTACACTCAGGATTCACGGCTTTCTATCCTTGAAAGCCATCCCAGCTCGGCTATCCCGGCCTCGCGCTCACAAACTTGAGACGTTGTCTCGTTCGCCCATGCTCAACCTTCGCGCTTCGACATCTGCCGGGCAGGAGGCCCAAATGCCGTGAAGGACATGGATATCCGAAAGCGGCCATGCCTCAGCTACGCCATTTTTAGCAACATCCTCGGCAGCGCCGAAGGAGAAATAGTGTTGCCTGCTAACACCTAGATATTAGGTTTCAAGGTAGGTGCTTGGGGAAAGATTAATTGCTAAGTGGCATCAATATTCGTTTATAACGGTAGTGAGTTTTAGTCTTCCATTCCGAGGCAAAGGCGATTGAAGTGGCTAAAAATATTGATGCAACTACATAAACGATATTTATATTGACTCTGAGTACTTTATTAGAGTTTGTTTCAAATCCTCACATTTTTTTATTGTTTTATGAGCTAAAGGTACATTTATTTTTCTATTCACAGATTCAAAATCTTCACCAGTTGCCAAATCATAAATTTCACCAACTAGATTATTTATTATTTCCTTATCGCCACCATTTTCATCTGATATTCTATCCAACATGCTATTAGAGCTATTTTTAATAATATCAAACTTCGTCTTTATAATTATTTCCAATTCTGTCTTTCTGTCTCTACTTGAGTTTTTTCTTATTGTATAATTACTTGACCAATACTCAATCACTGCATTTTCAAAAACTTCTAAATTTTTTAAAGTTAACACTGCAAAATGAGACAATCTATTATATTTTCTTATTTTTTTCCAAAAATAATAATTAAGAAAATATGCAATCAATGCAGCACTTACTGAACTAATTAGACCTGATGTAATAGATAGTGGATATGAGCCTGACGGTATTGTATTTGAACTAGCTTGCTCTAATTTTTGAACTCTATAGTTCAATAATTCCAAGCTATTTTTGTAACCATCCATAACTTTTACATTCCCTAAATCACAGGAATTACATTTAAAAATGACAGCATGTATATTATGATTAAATTTATTAATACTATCATTTTTCATCGTTTTCTAATCCTTTAGAATATCAGCTACAAATTTTTTATCTATAATTGATTTAAATACACCTTGTTTAATAGCAAGATCTTTTGTTGATACATATTTTTCTGAATTATAAAGAGCTTGTTTAATATACTGCTCTATCTTATTTTGGTAAAACTTATAATCATCCGTCTTACAAGTTGTAACTATTTTGCTTAAAACCTCATCACTAGTAAAATATCCATGTTTTATTAGTCCACCGAAGGCCTCAACTAAGAATGATGAACCATAACCATCAACATTTTTTTCAATATCTATTTCAATTTTATCTTTTTTTTCTAACAATGGTTTAAGCACCTCTTCGCGGAACTCTTCTCCACTACCATCACCATCGGTATAATACCTACCAGAAGGATCACTTGAAAAATTCATTCCAATCAATATCTTATCCATTGCTCGGCTCTTTATTATCTAACGTTACACTCCATATGATAAGTGTACCACACAATGGAAGATCAAAGCTCGCGGTCTTTACATGCTCCTTATTGTTATCTAATGTAAATTTATACAGGCCCTTGTAACTTAAAATGGAAATATATCCTTGTCCTCTTTGTTTTATAAACTCTATAAGATCTTGTAACCCTTTTCCTCGATCATTTTTTTCTGTACTTGTTCTATCAATACTCATTGCTGCTTCTAATAGTACTTTATCAGACATTTTTTCGATAACATTAACACCTGTTTTAGTTAAAAAATTAAGCACTCTTTCATATATCTTTGACGCGGGAAGTGATTTTGGAATTCCCACTCCTTGATCATAAAAAGCAATTTTCATTTCTCTAGAACTATTATTAAACGACCCAGTTAAGTACCATGATTTATCTATAAATACATTTCCTTCTGGATAAGCATGATGAGTTACATTTGTAACAGCCTCTGAAAGTCCACTATGTAAAAATGTCCATTTCAAAATATCATCACCCACTAATGAAAATATTTCTCTTTTTAGTTCAATTTTTTTCGATTTTGCATCATCAGGATCAGAGCAAAGCCCCCTCATATATCTAACAAAATTGAGATCTGTTGTGTATTTTTCTATTTTATTTAAATCTAAAGGTTTGTTATCAAACAAATCAAAAAAGCCCAACTGACATAACTGCTTTAAAATTTGATCATTCCATGTTTCTGTAAATGGTATTAGTCTCCTATTGATTATTGAATCAGGGTAAGAGCATGAATGCTTAAATATCACCCAACGTCTTTAAACCTGCTGTTAGTACCTGCTCCAGATAATCAGTGCTACCGTGTGCACGCTTCTGTTTGCGTGGAATACTGATTTTTCGAGTTGTTTCCGCTTGGAGCATATTCAACGCTATCTTCCTTGCTCCGGACAATACCTCCGCCGCATTGCCTCTATATATTTGGCATTGGTCTTCCTTCATCGACGCGTCCAGCACCCAATGCAGGCTATTTTCAACCGCCCAGTGGCTGCGTACCGCATTGGCAAAACGGGCCTTGCTCAGTTTGGCTGAACTGATGTAATAACGGTACTCAAGGGATTCATTACCGCTTTTCGTTCGACGATAGCTCAGCGCAACACCGATACTTTTAAGCCCTTTCCATTCTGGGAAGGCGTCGGCTAAGCTGCCTGCGTCCATAACACAATAGGCTCTGGCTTCGTTACGTCCGTGCTGCTTCTCTAAGCAAAGCACTTCTTCGTTAATCTCGCTGGAAAGAACTTTACGAACGGCATCGTGCAGCGCTTTTTGATTACCTTTTACGGCAAGCAAATAATCACCACCGCGCTCAATAATTTGTTCAGCGATATCTGTCTGACATCCCATAGCATCTATCGATATCAGACAACCTTTAATATCCAACAGCGCCAGTAATGCGGGAATGGCGGTAATTTCATTGGACTTACTTTCGGTTTTAACTTGCCCAAGCACGACATTATTTTCTGTTGCGAAGGCATTTACCATGTGGATGGCTGACAGTCTATTCTGGCGATTATATGAACCACATAGCCGTTTACCATCTATCGCAATAAGCTGACCTTCAGATAACTCCACAACAGACTTCATCCAGTCGATAAAGCAATGCTGAAACTGATCGCTATCTATTCTCGATACGACTCGAGCAATAGTGTCATGAACAGGTAACCCATTCTTAAACAGGCCTTTTTCGATAAACCAGTTAAAGTGCAGATCGCCAAAATCTTCGATATCTTCCCAGCCTTGTGCTCCAGCTATTGAGGCACAAACCACGAGGAATAAAATATCAGTGAATAGGTGCTCGACTTTGGCTGACTGACGAGGGTCTTCTAAGGTACTAAAGAACTGTTGAAATGCACCGGAGTTCATAGGGCTCTCCACAAAAGAGAGTATAAGATCACAGCCAGTATGAACCGTCCAGCCCTTTGGGAGAATGTCAGTCTAATAGCTCAAATTATGTTCGTGATCTTGCCCTGATTATTGAATTCCATTTTGAAATTTCAGCTGTTAGAACTAAAGCAGCTGATGTAGATATTTTCTTTAAGTTCTCAAATCTTATGTGCCTCAACTTATATGCTGATTTAGGGATCTTTCTATTCTTAAAATCTTCAAATAACTTAGTACACTCACGAATTGCATTTAAAGTTACAACTGTATTATGGTAATTTCTATTTAAATCCATACTTTCTGGTAGAAATATCTCAATATCATTCTTCTTATTTCGTTTATTAAGTACTAATCCTTTTTTAATATATGCATCAATCATATTATTATGATTTTTATAGCTCTTTATTTCTTTTTTAACTACTTTGAATTTTAATGTCTTTTTTATAGTATTTTTTCGATTACGTAATTCCCTAATTACATCTCGTTCTCGTTCTTTTATGGTTATTTTTCTCATAAAAAATCCCTTTTTCTTTTACATTAATTATTAAGCTTTCAATTTTCAATATTTTTTATCGATAATTGTAAAAAAGTAAGATAGGGTTCAGCCACCAATTTAATTCCAGCTAACACATTGAATTTTCAGGTAACACCAATTCCCCTTTGGTGCTGCCGCAAGCGTTGCTGAAAATGGCGTAGCCGAGACATGGCCGCTTTCGGACATCCATGTCCTTCACGGCATTTGGGCCTCCTGCCCAGCAGATGTCGAGGCGCGAAGGTTGAGCATGGGCGAACGAGACAACGTCTCAAGTTTGTGAGCGCGAGGCCGGGATAGCCGAGCTGGGATGGCTTTCAAGGATAGAAAGCCGTGAATCCTGAGCATAGCCAGATTTTCAGCATAAGCTGGCGGAGTTGTCAGCGCCGTGGGGCGTCCTCGGGGTTCCAAGGGGCGGGGGACGAGCATCGCCCCTTGGCTCAGGTATGGAGTGAGCAACTCCACGACTTTTCGCAAACGCAGTTTGCACATAGGCGCAGCCTATTTAGTCGTAGTGTGAGCACGAAAGCTCACGACTTTGGCAACCGCAGGTTGCATAGGCTGCGCAAGCCTATCCATTATCAGTCATCTGGCCCTAAAAGGGTAAACATCAAATTTTTCCGCATATCCTTAAGCACTACCCCTTTTTTCAGCATCGCTGTGCTTAACCGCTTTTGCCACTTCAATAGATCTGGCGCTGCCGCCGCTAACACTGGTTCATTCTCAAACTGAAAATACAACAGCAACGAACCGGGAAATAACTGGTACTCAACGGTAAACCAACATTGCACCATGCCGGGGATTTCCGCACGCGCTTGTGCTTCAAGGGCATCCGCAACGGTCTGCACAATCGTTTGTTGTTTTTGTTGTACGTTAGAGAGCTTTTTCATGGTTAAAGCCTAGTTGTTGAAGCCCAAGTCAGGGGCAAAAGTTCCACGCCACGCCGTATAAGTTGGGCATTTTACATGTTTTTAAAAGTGACCACAGCCATCGAGCAGTCTTGGCATGTACAGTTAACAATGAGGACAGCGAATCTCGGATAACACACTGAATTTTCAGGCAGTACCAATTCCCTCGCCGCTGCGTAGGCGCATCGAGTAATCGATTCATTCGCCGTTCACACACCTCCATGTTCTCCACGGCATTAGTACATCCTGTACGTCGATACCTCAAAGCTATGCTAAGAAATGAACTTCAAATCAGTGCGATTTGTGAAGATGGCAAACCAGGAAAAGCCCCCTAGATTATCTATAAAATATCAATTAAATCATAATATTAAATGAATTTAGAAATTATATGTAACATCATATAGATTGCAAAAGACATTCAAAAATACAACATTAATTCAACATAAAAGGAATTAGGAAGCATAAATACAAAGGAGCTACTATGGGTTCAAAAATAGTTACATTGTCATTTCTTTTTGTTGCTGCTTTCGCTGGGTATTCATATGCAGAAAGCACGGTTACCACCATAAAAGGTACATTTCGTTGTGAGACCGCCTGCGTTGTAACTGCAGACGGCTCAGTGACAGATGCTGCTGGCGGAACAGTTTGGAAAAAAGTTGCACCACAAGCACCTAAAGAAACTAAAACGAAGTAACTGATTTTGAGGAGTAGCTATGAAGAAATTTTTTATTTCTGTATTAGTCATTTTAATTTTCTCTTTCACGTATTATTTTTATACAAAAAACAATACAGAAGGAGTAACATCAGTAACATATAGTCAAGAATCATCTACAGCCAATGAACAGCCTTCAGATAATACGCCTTTTATAAAAAACGCTTCATTAAGCAATGAAGTAGATAATACTGATAAAAAAAATATCTATAATAAAAACAACTTAAGTAGTGAGCATCAAAACCAAAGTAAGCTAGTAAAGATAGATTCATTAGATGAAATTGTGTCAAGTAATGATAACCAAGAAAATTTTAACTCCACCATAATAGAAGATTTAAGTATCAATCAGTTAAGTATATTAGTAAGCAATTTAGGACAAAATTTAACTAGTAATAGCGCAGCAGAAAAGCAAGACTCTATTCAAGACGATCTCAATATTTTATCTAATACAAATAAAAGCTTACTAATAAACGATTTTCAATGCTCTGATAGTGTATGTGGATTGATAATTAATTCCTCTAATAATAACATTAAAGAAATAGAAGATTATTTAGATCAAATTACCAAAACAAATAGTTTTAAAAAATACTCAAAAGGTGGAACATTAATGATAAAGAAAAATAATGATGAGTATTACGGGATAATAGTCACATCATTATCAAACAACAGTATTTCAATTAAATAGCTATTTCAACATTGTTGATACTCATGGCTTTGTTTCCTAAATCGATCCAGCGAAAAAAACTCCCTATGATTGTTTAATTGTTAAACTACATAGTGAGTTTTGGGCATGCCTAGCCCTGTGAGTTTGTTCAACGCCTTTATCATCGCGTAAGTTTCTCCTACCTGAGCGTTATAATTTCGCAGGCTTAATCTGCCACCAAGTAGTTGCTTAATCCTGTACATGGCAGTTTCTGAGATTGACCGACGATGGTAACCATACCGTTTTTTCCACTGTTTATTTGAACCATGAAGCTGTTGCCAACTGACCGCTAAGTTACGCGGATGACCTTGTTCCCAGAGCGCGGCACCTTCCCTCGGTGGAATGAGTACCAAAGCCCGTTTTCTACGAACGGCATCGTGACAGGCTCTTGTGTCGTAAGCACCATCACCTGAGATATTGCGGATTTTGCGATGGGTTTGCTTGAGCAAATTCGGCATAACTTCAGCGTCAGTGACACCGGATAAACTCAGTTCCGCAGCAATAATTTCATGGCTATGTGTATCGACGGCAATATGCAGTTTACGCCATACACGGCGCTTGCCATCTGTGCCATGTTTCTTCACTTTCCACTCACCTTCGCCATAAACCTTCAAGCCTGTCGAGTCGATAGCCAAGTGCTCAATCGTGCCACGCGTCTTGGTTTTAAAAGCAATCTTGACGGTTTTCGCGCGTTTGCTGATGCAAGTGTAGTGTGGGCATGAAAGCGGAATATCTGCTAGTTTAAAAACAGAGTTGATAAAGCCTTGTAACGCTCGCAGTGGCATAGAGAAAACACGTTTAACCATCAGCGCGGTGGTAATAGCTAAGTCGCTAAATACGTGTGGGCGACCTTTCCTTGGTTGCTCGGCCTTAGCTTTCCACTGGGCGATAGCGTCCTCATCAATCCAGGAGGTAAGTGAGCCACGATTGATCAGGGCTTGATTGTATTGCTTCCAGTTGGTTGTTTTATATCGAGGTTTTGGCACGATTGATGGGGGAGTTGATAGGCTATGCCGATCAGATCAGCCTCTATCGTTTTAGTTCAACCGATTTAGGAAACAAAGCCTCATGGATGACGAATCAGTGCGATTTGCGAAAATGACAAACCATAAGCCCGTAGCGTTTCGCGACGTGGGGCGTCGTCGGGGTTATAAGGGCGAATACTCATCTACGATGAGTGCGCTTATGAGCGCGAGCCATGGATGGCGAGCTGGCCGTTAAACATGGATGTTGTTGCGGGACGAGCATCGCCCTTTGGCTCTGGTGTGGAACGAGTAGTTCCACGACTTTCCGCTAACGCAGTTTGACATAGGCGCAGCCTATTTAGCCGTAGTGTGAGCACGCAAGCTCACAACACTCAATCACTTTTGTGCTAACAGCTGCAACACTGCACCAGTGCCTGTGTGTTTAACACCTTCAATCACCTGCCGATCTAACGCTTGCAGATGCAAGATATTCAGCGCCGCTAACTCGCTAGCAACTTCATCTTTATCCAACAGCATTTCTACGGCCTTGGGGCCGCCAGTGCCGAACTGTAACTGTCTTGGGGTATAACCTTCTAGCAGGAATACGCCGCCCGGTTTCAATCCATCAATCACTTGTTGATGCACGCGTTTACGCAGCGGTGCTGGCAGGTGACAAAAAATAGAGACGATAGCGTCCCACTGATTTTCACCAAAGCTGAACTGCGCCAGATCGGCCTGAATATAGTCAACGCTGACCCCATATCGCGCCGCCAGTTTCTTCGCTTTGGCAATGCCGACGGCGGACAGATCGACGGCGGTTACCTGATAGCCCTGTCGTGCCAGATAGACTGAGTTACGGCCTTCGCCATCACCGATACATAACACCCGCCCCTGAGGCAGATCACTGCTGTGTGCCAGCAAAAATTCGTTGGGTTCACTGCCGTACACATACTGCTCGGCACTGTAGACATCATCCCACATACTGCTTCCTTGGTTTTTGTAACAGTCACTGCAACCATAGCGGCGACCATGGTCGCCTTCTATAAATTTTTTCTAATGTATCATAAATGACAAACAACCGCACACGCTTAACGATTGACGTCCACCAGCACCCGCCCCTGAACTTTTCCGGCCAACAAATCACTGGCGGTGGCAATGGCTTCGCGCAGGCCGATTTCACGGGTGTTGTGATCGAGCATGGTTCTCGGCAGCCATTGGGCTAACTGCTGCCAGGCGGCAATGCGTTCGGCCTTAGGGCGGGTAACGCTGTTAATGCCCAGCAGACTGACACCGCGCAAAATAAACGGCGCGACCGTTGCCGGAAAATCCATGCCCTGAGCCAGACCACAGGCAGCCACGGCACCATCTGCTTTGGTGGCGGCGCAGGCATTGGCCAGCGTATGACTCCCGACCGAGTCCACCACCGCCGCCCAGCGCTCCTTGGCTAAAGGTTTCCCCGGTTGGCTCAGTTCGCTGCGATCAATGATGGCGCTGGCACCTAAGGCTTGCAGCGCATCCGCCAGTTCAGGACGCCCGGTAGCTGCGACCACCAGATAACCTTTGGCAGCGAGCAAGGCAATGGCAAAAGTACCGACACCACCGTTAGCACCAGTCACCAGCACTTCGCCTTTTTCGGGGGTCAACCCGTGTTTTTCCAATGCCATGATGCACAGCATGGCAGTGTATCCGGCAGTACCAATCGCCATGGCATCTCGTGCCGAGAAAGCATCCGGCAGCGGGATCAGCCAGTCGCCATTAAGGCGGGCAAACTGTGCCAGGCCTCCCCAGTAATTTTCACCGACGCCCCAGCCGTTCAGCAGCACTTTGTCACCGGCCTGATAATCTGGATGAGCGCTTTCAATCACGGTGCCCGCGAGATCGATCCCCGGCACTAACGGGAATTTACGCACCACCGGCCCTTTGCCGGTGATCGCCAGTCCGTCCTTGTAATTGAGCGTACTGTAAGCCACTTGAACCAACACGTTTTCGGGTGGCAATTGCTCGGCTGACAACTGCTGTAATTCACAGCGGTAACCTTGTTCATCTTTATTGATTATCAATGCGTTGAACATCTAGAACTCCCTGATCCAGGCGGTAAATGTGTGCAGCAGTGTAACCAGATTTGCATGCAGAAATGAAGTTAGCGATTAGTCCCATCAATTGAAGCCATTGGGTACTAAGCGTTAAGGTGTACTAGCTCAGACCTGATCTGACAGTTACCCATTTTTCTGGTGCCTCCGTCAGATTAGATTTGAGCTAAATTCTTTTCAGCCCAAATCGCTTTCCCATCAACGAGTGTCGCCATTGGTGTTCGGCCACAACACATTTTTCCCTGATGAGTCCGTTCATTGTTGTAATACGCCAGCCATTCGTCCAGATCTTTTTGCAGTTCCTCCATATTTCCGTAAAGCTTTTTACGAAACGTTACCTGATAAAACTCATTCAAAATCGTTTTATGGAAGCGTTCACAGATACCATTGGTTTGCGGATGACGCGCCTTAGTTTTGGTGTGCTCTATGTCGTTAATCGCTAGGTACAACTGATAGTCGTGTTGCTCTACTTTGCCACAGTATTCTGTTCCTCGGTCAGTCAAAATACGCAGCATGGGTAATGCTTGAGCCTCAAAGAACGGCAGCACTCGGTCATTGAGCAAATCAGCCGAAGTGATAGGCGTTTTCGTTGTGTACAGCTTGGCAAATGCTACCTTGCTATAGGTATCAACGAAGGTCTGCTGATAGATGCGACCAACACCTTTAAGATTGCCGACATAGAACGTATCTTGCGAGCCCAAATAGCCTGGATGGAAGGTTTCAATTTCACCACAAGCTTCATCATCCTGTTGCTTGCGTTCCAGCGCTGCGACCTGCGCATCTGACAAGATAATACCTTCTTGCTCGACCTTGGCTTCCAAAGCCTTTAAGCGCTTTTTGAAGTTCTCTAAATCGTGCCGCAGCCAGATAGAACGAACACCACTCGCCGACACAAATACGCCTGTTTTGCGCAGTTCATTACTGGTGCGTGATTGGCCGTGGGCAGGAAATGCTATCGCATGTGCGATGACGGCTTGTTCGGTTGCATCATCGACACGGTTCTTAAGGTTAGGCGCTCTTCTGGACTGATTGATAAGCGATTCAACACCACCACTTTCAACCAATTCCTGGTAGCGATAGAAGGTGTCTCGAGATACGCCCATCACCTTACAGGCCTTAGAAACGTTTCCCAGTTCTGCTGCGAGATTGAGTAAACCCGCTTTGTGTTTGATAATCGGATTGTTAGTATGAAGCATGAGAGTTGCCTTATGTTTTGATTTAAGATTCGACACCTTTATCAAAACGGGTAACTCTCATCTTTTCAAGATGATGTGTCAGATCTAGTCTGGACTAATACAGTTAAGGACTATCACCACAGCAAGCACCGGTGACTAGGAGTGCAAGGGGGCTCAATGAGCTGCGATGATTGGATAGAGGCATTAGGCCAAGCATGCCAGCAGAATTGAGCAATCGCGAACCCAAAAATAATCCGGTGAGGTCACCGGATTATCTACGTTGTCGTTAACTGAGTGGGACAGGCAATAAGCGCCTAACGGAACCAGTTGGTCTTACTCAATTCGACAATTTCATCGCCACGGCCGTTGATGATGGCTTTCATCATATACAGGCTAAAGCCCTTGGCGTGTTCAAACTTGATTTGTGGTGGCATTGCCAGTTCCTGCTTGGCGGTATCTACTTCGACCACTACCGGGCCTTCATCATCAAACGCATCCCGCAGCGCCTGTGGCAAGGCTTGCGGATCGGTCACATGAATGCCGCGCACACCACACGCTTCCGCAATGGCTGCAAAACTTGGGTTTTGCAGATCGGTATCGTGTGACAGATAACCACCAGCCTTCATTTCCATCGCCACAAAGCCCAGAGAACGGTTATTGAACACCACCACTTTGATCGGCAGTTTAAGCTGGCGCAGAGATAACAGGTCGCCCATCAGCATTGAGAAACCACCGTCACCACACATGGCGATCACTTGCCGCTGGCGATTTTCCGCCTGAGCCCCCATCGCCTGTGATAAAGCATTCGCCATAGAGCCGTGGTTAAACGAACCAATCAGGCGCCGTTTACCATTCATCTGCAAATACCGCGCAGCCCAGACTGTCGGGGTACCAACATCGGCGGTAAACACCGCATCTTCGGCAGCGGTTTCACTGATCAACCGTGCCAGATATTGTGGGTGGATCAGGTTGTGAGAAGTTTTCCCATTGGCCAGATCATCCAGATCTTTACGCGCGTCATGGTAGTTTTTCAGGCACTGATCCAGATGGCTACGTGAGCGGCCTTCGTCAATCAATGGCACCAATTCTTTCAATGTGTTTTTGACATCTCCCAGGACGCCAAAATCAATCTGGCAATGACGACCGAGTGACGCAGGATTGTTGTCCACCTGCAGAATGGTGGCTTTTTCCGGATAGAACGCCCGATAGGGGAAACTGGTGCCTAACAACAGCACCGTATCCGCCTGCCGCATCGCGTGATAACCGGAGGCAAAACCAATCAGACCGGTCATGCCGACATCGTAAGGATTGTCATATTCCAGATATTCTTTGCCGCGCAGCGCGTGAACAATAGGTGCCTGCAGTTTGGCTGCCAGCGCCACCACTTCATCGTGCGCTTCGGCACAACCGGCACCGCACAGCAGTGTGATGTTATTGCTGCTATTCAGCTTCTGCGCCAGCGTTTCAATGTCTGCTACGGCAGGTGTATAGGTGGCCGGCTTTGGCAGACTCCATTTAGGATTGACACCTTCCGGCATCGGCTTCAAAGCGACATCGCCCGGCAGCACGATCACCGCCACATCACGATGCAATATGGCCTGGCGCATAGCAGTCTCAAGAATGTATGGCATCTGCTCTGGATTGGAGACTAATTCACAGAACACACTACATTCTTTAAATAATTCCTGAGGATGGGTTTCCTGAAAATAGTTAGTGCCGATTTCAGCCGATGGAATATGAGCAGCTATCGCCAATACCGGCACGCGGTTGCGGTGACAGTCAAACAAGCCGTTGATCAAGTGCATATTGCCGGGACCACAGGAGCCCGCACACACTGACAATTCCCCGGAGATACTGGCCTCGGCGCCCGCAGCAAATGCCGCGGTTTCTTCATGCCGAGTCCCCAGCCACTCGATAGTACCGATTTTTCGTAGACTGTCGCTGATACCATTCAGAGAGTCACCGGTGACGCCCCACATCCGTTTAACACCCGCTTTGCTAAGAGTATCTGCAATGAAATACGCAATGCTTTGCCCCATAACGATATACTCCACTATTTAATATCACTAAAAACAGATTTTTAATTCAGTGATTCATTGTTTAATAGATGAATAGATTAAAATTCTCTTACCACACACATCATCCTCTCGTTAAAAAGTGTGCGCAAGATCAAATTTATGGGTTCGTTAGGGTAAGTTTTTATATCGATATAGCGTTGAATTCTATTCAGGCATAAAAAAGGCCCTTCAAATGAAGGGCCGGAATGAACTTCTCAAAGATTGAGAAACTCAGGGTTCAGAGTCCGCTGTAACGACCAGGTTTATGGTTAACAGCGAGAACAAAATTTGTCACAACGGCACCGAATACCGACAGTGCCAGCAGCCATGGGCTGATGATAAAGAACGAGGCAATCACGATTGAAGAATCCAATACCATCTGAAATTTGCCCGCGCGGATATTGAATTTATCCTGCAAATACAAGGCTAAGATATTGAAACCACCAAGGCTCGATTTATGTCTGAACATAATCAACATGCCTGCGCCCAACAACAATCCACCAATAACTGATGAATAGAACACGTTCACTTTGGAGAAGCCAAGTACCATCTCCATGTGATCACTCATGACCGACACAACGACGATGGAGACAAAAGTCTTGATGGTAAAAGCTTTACCCATCCGGCTCCATGCCAACCAGAAAAACGGCACGTTGAGTAACACAAACCACTGTCCAAATGTCAGTGGTGACAGGTGGGTTAATAATAGGGATAACCCCGCAGTACCACCTGTAAGTAAACCGGCCTGACGTAGAAAAAACACGCCCAGCGATACAAAACAGCTGCCGATAAAAATGGCAGAAATATCCTCGAGCAAGGAATGTCCCTGCTTGGGAGTTTGTATAGTTTCCATGAAAACACCGTTATTATAATGATTAAAATTGCACTAGAAGTGCCATTTTAGTCACCACTTTGCATAAAAAGATAGCGTCAGAATAAATCTGGCATCCGCGGTAGTGGCAAAATTATTGAACACGTTTGTAACATTCTGGTGCAATCAAAGAAAGTACGTTTTTGAGAACAATGAATTCTAAAATGTAGCAAATATCGTCTACAGCCATTGATTTAACTTATATTTACAGATAAACAATATAGTAAATTTATGGTTGATTGCAGCAAATTTCTGCAGCTAACAACGTTAACACAGTGGTGATTTCTACCAATTTTACACATTCGCTAAAGTTCACCCTGCCTTTTTCATCTATCTGCATAAGTGCCAGGTATCATCCCACCAAAATATTTAACAGTTAAGAAACATTAGTGTCATCTAAATCTTCCAAAATCGGTGCTGACCGGACAGATTGCCGGCACAAAATCACTACAGGAAATCACGCGAGGATAGCAATGAAAACCCGACCACAGGTTCTGACCGTGTTGGCTGCAGCGATGGCAAGTGCGTTTGTTTGCCACACCGCAAATGCCACCGTTTTGCCGACTTCTCAGACACAAAGCAGTTGGTTCACCGCAGGCGCTGACGCAGTAGCCGCCAAGGTTGCCGAAGTTCGTAACACAGGCACCGCCAAAAACATTATTTTCTTTGTCGGTGACGGTATGGGAGTTTCCACGCTGACTGCTGCCCGCATCTATCAAGGGCAAATGGCAGGGCATACCGGTGAAGAAAATCGCCTGAGCTTTGAGAGCTTTCCATACAGTGCACTCTCAAAAACTTATTCCGTGAATCAGCAAACGCCGGATTCAGCGCCGACCATGACTGCGATGATCACCGGCGTAAAAACCGAAGATGGCATGCTGTCGGTTTCATCAGACTCTATTCGCGGTAACTGCCTTTCCAGCAAAGGTAATGAACTGAAAACGGCACTGGAATTAGCAGAAGATCTGGGGAAATCCACCGGCGTTATCTCCACCGCCCGTATCACTCACGCCACCCCGGCCGCTACTTATGCGCATACACCAGAGCGTGACTGGGAGGCCGATACCAATCTGACCAAAGAAGCTGTCGCCAATGGCTGTCACGACATCGCTTACCAACTGGTGATGGATGCACCGGGAGACGGTCTGGAAGTCGCACTGGGTGGCGGCCGCAGTTATTTTCTGCCTAATACAGTGACCGATGGCGAAGGCGCCAAAGGTCGCCGCGCCGATGGTAACGATCTGACTGCCGCCTGGAGTGAAAAATTCTCTAATGCGGTCTATGTCTGGAATAAAGAAGCGTTTGATGCGGTTGATACCAGTACCACGGACCATCTGCTTGGATTGTTTGAAGCTTCTCATATGCAGTATGAAGCGGATCGTGCCGACGATGTGGCTGGCGAACCGTCATTGGCCGAAATGACCAGCAAAGCCATCGATATTTTGGCGAAAAACGACAAGGGCTATTTCCTGATGGTAGAAGGTGGCCGTATTGACCACGCCCACCACGCTGGCAATGCTGCTCGCGCCCTGGAAGATACGGTTGCGTTGTCTGATGCTGTGCAGGCGGCAATGGATAAAGTCGATTTACAGAACACCCTGATTATTGTCTCGGCTGACCACAGCCACACCTTTACCATTGCCGGTTATCCGGCCCGCGGCAATCCTATTCTCGGACTGGTGCATGAGCCGAATGATGAAACCATCAGCACTGCGCCTTCGCTGGCGGCTGACGGTCTGCCTTATACCACACTCGGTTATGCCAATGGTCCGGGGGCCAAACAAGGCGCGCGTGAAGACCTCACCGCCGTAGATACCACGGATGTGGAATTTATGCAGCAAGCACAAGTGCCGCTGAGCAGCGAAACCCACGCCGCGGAAGATGTGGCCATTTACGCCACCGGTCCGGGGGCCTGGCTATTCCAGGGCAACGTTGAACAGAACGTCATTTTCCATGTCATGAACCAGGCGGGCGCTCTGGGTGGCAGCAAGTACTGATTTGAGGGATGCAAAAATGAAATTGAAAGCAATTGTACTGGCCATGATGACCCTGTCTGCACTGACATTAGCGGGTTGTGGCAGCGATGGTGAAAAAGGGGCAACTGGAGCAACAGGTGCTACCGGCGCCGATGGCAGTAATGGACAAGATGGTACTGATGGTCGTGATTATACCGCCGCCAACGAGTGGTTTATGGCGGGGCAGGATGCAGTCACTAAAGCCAGCGGCAACAGCATCAGTGACTCGGCTGGCAAAGCTAAAAACATCATCCTATTTGTGGGCGATGGTATGGGAATTTCTACGCTCACCGCCGCCCGTATCTATCAGGGCCAGCAGCAAGGCAAAAGCGGTGAAGAAAACCGCCTCAGCTTTGAAACCTTTCCCTATTCCGGACTGGTGAAAACCTACTCTGCCAACCAGCAGACACCGGATTCCGCGCCAACCATGACGGCGATTGTCACCGGTGTCAAAACCAAAGATGGCATTATTTCAGTATCGGATGCCGCAGTGCGTGATCAGTGCAGTACCAGCACTGGCCATGAGGTGATGACCGCCCTGGAGCTAGCAGAAATTGCCGGCATGAGTACCGGGATCATTTCTACCGCACGCCTGACCCATGCGACACCGGCAGCGACCTACGCCCATTCAGTCGAGCGTAACTGGGAAGCTGACAGCGATATGCCGCAAGCGGCGTTGGATGCCGGCTGTAAGGATATCGCCTCACAACTGATTGATTTCCCTTATGGTGATGGTCCGGAAGTCGCGATGGGGGGCGGCCGTACCTACTTTATGCCGAATACCGAAACTGATCCTGAATATGGTCGGGCCGGTCGTCGCAATGATGGTCGGGATCTCACCACAGAGTGGACCAGCAAATACAGTGACGGCGCTTATGTGTGGAATCGTGCCCAGTTTATGAGTGTCGATACCAACAGTGTTAAACATCTGCTCGGTCTGTTTGAAAACAGCCATATGCAGTATGAAGCAGACCGGGTCAACGGTGATGGTGCCGGGGAGCCATCGCTGGCCGAAATGACCAGCCGCGCACTGGATATGCTGAAGCAAAACGACAGCGGCTATTTTCTGATGGTGGAAGGCGGCCGTATCGACCATGCGCACCATGCGGGTAACGCTGCGCGGGCGCTGGAAGACACGGTGGCATTGTCTGACGCGGTGCGCGTTGCCATCGAAAAAGCCGACAAAGACACGCTGATCCTGGTGACTGCAGACCACAGCCATGTGTTCACCATTGCCGGATATCCCGTGCGTGGTAATCCGATTCTCGGTCTGGTACGCGGTGTCGATGCGAGTGGTGCTGCCGCGACAACCTACAGTACCGACAGCAACGGCATGCCATACACCACCTTAGGTTACGCCAATGGTCCTGGCTTTGGCTTCGGTAGCGCCGCGGTCAATACTGACAGCAACCGCCCCGATCTGAACCTGTATGCAGTGACCGACGTTGATTACCGTCAGGAAGCCACGGTGCCACTGGGCAGTGAAACTCATGCGGGTGAAGATGTCGCCGTCTATGCCAAAGGGCCAGGCGCGCAACTGGTCACCGGTTCAGTGGAACAGAACATGTTATTCCATGTGATGAACTATGCCGCCAATCTGGTGGGTCGTGCAGAAGCGGCACAAAACTAATGCCCTGCCCTTGCAGGAACAGCTACCTCACGTAGCTGTTCCTTTTCGATTGGAGTTATTCGATGAAAATTCTACCAATGCTGCTGCTCCTGTGTCCCGCTCTCGTCAGTGCGACTGAGTTCTGTCCCGATGCCCGCCCAACGGACGCCTGGGGCGTCAGTTACCAACTCAGTGGCGACAAGCAGGGAACCTTGCTGTTATTGCGTCAGCAAGCGCAAACGGCTTTTTACAATCCACAAAACCAAATCGCCGAATGGTGGCGCTTTGATAATCCGAAACATCCGCAATTCAGCCGGGTATTTGGTGAAGCTAAGCGCCGCATCGATTACTACGCTGGCGATTTACGCACTCTGGGCGTACGGGTGTCTCAGGCCGAAATCGAGAGCTTTACTTCAGAACATCTGCGACAGGTGCTGACCAAGGTGCCCCAATCGAGCTGTACCACTGCCGAAGCCTACGAAGGTGAATATCAGCAGGTACATTATCAGCTGTTATGGAGTACCACTTTAGGTCTGCCTTTAGTGCTGGAAACCGAGGTCGGGGGCAAAGTCAGCCGCTGGCAAGCACAGCAACTGCTCACCAATGACACCGTGAAACAACAACTGCAGCAATGGCAGCGCTATCAACGCACTGATTTCGCAGACGTGGGTGACAACGACCAAGACCCATTTCTGGCAAAAATGATCAATCAGGGGTTTGTTGAACACAGTGAACATGCGGCATATGACAGTCATGGCCATCCACTGGGCAATCATGGCCATTAAGCGCCAACAGGTAAAAGCCGATGTCTACACATCGGCGTTTACTCTATGCAGACTTAGAAATGGTAGGTAACAGAGGCATAGACCCGGCGGTGTTCACCGGGGAACAGACCGGTCCGGTTAATCAAACCACTTACCGCGTAGGCTTTATCAAACAGGTTTTTGATGTTGAGCTGGAATTGCCATTGCCGCCAATGCGTTTGCCAGGAAGCGTCAAATACCGTGTAGGGTTTAATCCGCCCACCTTCCTGATCAAACTGTTCACTGACGTAATCAGCCCCAAACGCAATTGCTGAATCAATCGCGGCAATATCATAACGTGTCCATAAGCCCAATTGATGTCTGGGGGCATTGGCAAAGCGGTTGCCATAGGTACGGCTGATACCATTAGTGGCATCCTTTACCACGGTATCGTTGTAGGCATAGTTCAGATTCAATACCCAGTGTTCGGTGAGATCGCCCATCAGATCCAGCTCTACCCCTTGGCTGCGGACTTTACCCAATGCCAGCAGCTTGTCAGTATCGTCCGGGTCTGTCTGCAGAATGTTTTCCCGCACTATGTGATAGGTCGCCAAGTTGAGGTTTACCGCGTTATCAAACCAGAAGCTACGGATGCCGGCTTCTGCCAGCTGGCTTTCCTCTGGATCAAACGGCCCGCCCTTGCTACTGAGTTGGCTGCCAGCATCCTGAGGCACAAACCCTGTTGCCCAGGTAACATACGGGTGTAAGTGGTCATTGATCTTATAGGTACTACCGATGCGGTAACTCAACCCGGTATCATCGTAGTTGTCGCGAGTTTCTTGAATATTATCAACAATTTTGTCATCAAAACCATCGAGGCGTAATCCTGCCAGAACATCCCAAGCGTCAGTGATCCGCCACTGATCCTGCAGATATAAACCGTATCGCACTGCGGTCGTATCTGAATCCGTATTCAGCTTTAACTGGTAACTGTCGACGTCAGTCACGCCGTATTGAGGGTCGGTATAACTCAGACCTAACACGCCACCAGAAGCCGTGGCCCGCAGATAATAGAAGCCCTCTTTTTGCCGAAAAATGTCACCGCCAAAGAGCAAGGTATGTTGGCCTAACTCTGCAATCAAATTGCCGGTAACTGAACCCGCTTGGGTGTCGCGGGTTTGATCGCGATATTGACGTTCGGTCCAGTCAGCAACACCATCACCATCGGTATCGTCCATACTCACGGGTTCGTGATATTTCTGTACCTCCGTGTTTTCAAAGTAACGGACCGTGAGATTACCACTGAGCCAACTGTTCATGTCGTGGTCGAGTCGCGCCTGATAAACCGTGGCATCTAACTGTTGATAGTCAGACTGTTCATTGCTATTCCACTGCATGCTGGCGAGAAAATTGCCATCTTTATCTGCGGGGATCCCTCGTAGACGTGCACCGCCATAGTTTTGATGCACATCAGTGAGTTGCAGCATCAGCGTGGTGCTATCGCCCATATCGAAGGCATATCCGGCATCAATAATCCGGTTACCTTGATCGGTATTGTAGCGGTAAGGATTCTCGTGATCCTGATAAACGCCCAGGCGATAACGCTGGTCGCCACTGTCGGTGACGGGGCCGGTTAACTCCATGCTACCACTGACAAAATCGTCGTTACCGACTCCCAGTTTGATGCTGTTGTTACGCTGATAAGCCGGCTTTTTCGTGACATAGTTGATCAGTCCGCCGGGGGAACCGGCACCATAAATCGCGCCGCTGGGACCTTTTAGCACCTGTACTTGCTGGATATTAAACAGTTGCGGAATGGCAAAACCGTTAAACGGATCGCCGCGAACACCGTCATAGAGAATTTCGTCCTGATGAAAACCGCGGAAAGTGACAGCCGAGTAGGCATACTGACTGACGCCACTGATGGAACGATACAGATCTGTCACTTCCAGCGCCGCCTGATCTTCTATCAGACTTTCCGGCAGGATCTGAATTGACTGAGGTGTACGTTCAATCGGGGTGTTGGTGCGGGTTGCTAAGGAACCATCGTCCTTACGATAAAGCGACTGAGCACGACCGGTCACCGTAAGACGCTCCATACTGGCATCCTGACGGGTAGCACTGTCGTCAGCTAGTCCCGGCAATGAATACAACACACTAATAATCGCGAGATAAATGGGAGAGATAGGCTTCATTTCGTATCCTGAATATAAGCACCTCATAAATTTTGATGCGATCGTAAATGATAGTAGTTATCATTTCAATTAATATATTCAGATAAAGCGACGCCCAATCTCAAACGGTGAGATCACTAACCGTGGCAGCAGAAAGCGAGGCTTTAGTGTGGCTGAGAACTGAAATAGCGCTGTTGGAATTGAGCCGCTGTCACCGGCTTAGAAAACAGGTAGCCCTGGAAATAGTCACAGTGCAGATTACGCAGATAAGCCTTCTCTTCGATGGTTTCCACCCCTTCCGCGACCGTATGTAAGCCCATCGTGATGCTGAGTGAAATAATGGCGCTAACAATCCCTTGTTTCTTCGGATTATGATGAATATCGGTCACAAACGCTTTATCGATTTTCAATGTATCGATAGGAAAATCATACAGATAGGCAAGACTAGAATAGCCGGTACCAAAATCATCAATCGAAATACTGACGCCGATGTGCTTTAACGCTCTTAAAGTATTGACGGTATAGTCCAGATCGCCCATCGCCACTCGTTCCGTCACCTCCAGTTCTAACCATTGCGCAGGCACCTGATAACGATCCAGCAGGTAGATAATCTCATCAACAAATTGTGGACGCTGAAACATCGGCAGAGACAGGTTGATGGCAATCGGGCATGGCGTAAAGCCTTGCTGCCGCCAATCACTGAGCTGACGGATGGCCGCCTCGAGCACCCAACGGTCGATCATGACAATCTGCCCGGATTCTTCGGCCAGAGGAATAAAATGCCCAGGTGCCAATTCACCCCGCTGCGGATGATACCAACGAACCAAGGCTTCAGCACCAATCAGGGTGTCGTCCTGAATATTCACCTTTGGCTGGAAATGCAGACATAACTCATTGTTATTAATCGCTAATGCGAGATCATGCTTGAGATTGAGTTTTTCCAGCGCATTAGTTTGCATATCGGCGGAGAAAAATACATAGGTGCCACGCCCGGCACTTTTAGCACGGTACATCGCCGCATCGGCACTGCCTACCAGATGATCAATGGTGATGCCATCGGAAGGGGAAATGGCAATCCCGATACTGCAACCAATGTTGATCACTTTATCGCCCACTTTCACCGTTTTGCTCACTGTGGCTATCAGCGCTTGCGCCAACTCAATCGTGGCGACACTGTCGTAAGGCGTCAGTAACAGGAATTCATCGCCACTGAAACGAAACAGGGCATCATCGACATCAACCTGCTCTTGCAGACGTAGGGCAACGGCTTTGAGCACCTCATCACCAAACTGGTGCCCCATCGCGTCGTTCACATGTTTGAAATCATCCAAGTCGATGAACATCACCGCCAGTGAACGTCTGGTTTTTTCAGCCTGATTACTCATTTTAAAGAACACATCACTGAGCCTGTTGCGATTGGGCAGGCCGGTCAGGGTGTCAAAGTTAGTCAGTCGGCGGGCATATTCTTCGGCCTGATGCTGACGCGTCACGTCTTCCATCACGCCAATAAGATGCTTAATTTCACCACGTTGATCCGTCACAGTAGAGATGGTGCCGCGCTGCAAATACAGTTCGCCATTTTTACGTTTGTTCCAGAACTCGCCGGACCAACTGCCTTTATCCAGTATGGATTGCCACATGTCACGATAGAACTCATCGGACTGCTTTGAAGATTTCAGCAACCGCGGATTTTTGCCCATCACTTCATCCACAGTGAAGCCGGTGATCCGACAAAATGACGGGTTAACGTTAATGATGTTACCTTCAGGATCGGTGATCACTATCGCTTCCTGGCTATATTCAAACGCTTCGTAGCCAAGTTGTAGCTTGATATGGTCATCTAAGGAGGTCAGCGCGAAGCTGATGTCTTTTACCAGGTCTTCAAACAACCGGTGGATATCATCATCAAAAATGGCTCCGCGACTGTCGAAAACCGTGAGCACACCGTGGATGTAACCAGAGCGATAGATAGGAAATGACACTACGGTGTTGTAATGGCAGTTCCAGTCGCAACCGCTGCAGCAACCGGTGTATTGCAAAGCACTGTAGCCGCTGCTGTCTAACACCCGATCCAGTTCTAGCGGAAATGCAGTGCCGCCATGAGTGCAATCATGTTCGGGATAGACATATCGCCAGTCAACGGCATAGGTATGTGGTTTCTCAGGTTGCCCGGTATAAGGTTGAAAGACGGTAATGCAGGTCTGCTCCAGCCCGATATCTTCGGTGATAATGCGACAGACTTTACTGAAAATTTCCTGCTCGGAGCTGTCAAAACCAATAAGATTCTGATTAACCGTGCTTAATGCTTCAAACATCTGGCGGCTACGACGACTGCGATTAAACGCCGCGACTTTTTCATTGATCAGCACGCACACGGCCAGTTTGACGCTAAACACGACAAAGATAAAAAATGCCAACAAGACAAAATCGTTTAAGCGGGATTCCAGCCCTTCATCTATCGCCGTCGTCTGCATTGACCACAATGCCACCAGCCCCACACTGCATAACACTAGGCTATTAAATCTGATAGAAAAGCTGACGGCATACAGAGCTAATATAAACACCAGCAACAAGATTTGTAGCGGAAGTTTATGAGCAACAACAGGATAATGGCTAAATGTCCAGACAGAAATCACCAAAGCCAACGCCCAATAAAACCCGGCCTGAAGAGAATTGTCCTGCTTTGCATACCGGTCCGTCGGCATAAAAACACCGTAAACAAACAGCGGTGTAAATAATAAGGCCGATAAGCCAAGGTTGCAGATCCACCTCGACCATTTCAGTACATAGGCATCAACCCCGGCGACCGGCAACAATGCCGGGAGATGACTGACAATAAACGCTGGCAGGATCGCGCCAACAAATAGCAGTTTCACCATGCCCTCAAAGGTGGAAAATCCTTGAAAGCTTTGGCTAAACATTTGTAGTAGCCAAGCCCCCAGCAATCCTTGGGCGACCACAGTGATTGCCAGTATGACAGCCGCAGATAGGGGTTCATGATAAAAAGTGATGCTGGCGACGATGCTCAGCAAAGACACGCCAACAATGGGCCAGAAATCGTTAGGGACCGGTTTGGGTTTGACCACGCGCAACGCCAGAACCAACGCCCCTGCTGCATCAAAATGTACTAAGAAATGGGATTGTTGGAACAATAATCCCAACGCTACGGTAAGCACGCCATAAGCAACAACAATAAGTAAACTGGTAAGCTGCGCCGAGCCGTCGCTTATTACTTTTAGTTGTGCCACTAATTGGCGAATCATAACGTCATCCTTAATCCTGCCAACAAATGCTTTGGCTACAACCCATTGTGATATGAACCGCTTAAACCCGACGCGCTAACTGCGAAGGTTGTTAATTCTATACCCGTAACAAATCCAGGGCATTAAATGAGTAGGTTAACATCTTGATTGAATATTAACCACGGATAATATTTAACCAAGATCAAACATTTACGTTTCTTTATAAACGCTACCGATGTTTGACCGCAACCACACAGGTAACGCAACCGACGAATACCCAACATGATGCAACACCTCTATCGTATAAGTATTCCGAGGTAAGCACTGACCTCAGTCAAGCCATAAGCTCAGATCTGCAAGCAAGCTCACACTCAGTTACCTTGACAGCATCGCTGATTTCCATAGCATATCGTTATATATTTTTTTATATATCGAATTTTCCAGGATTTTAAGATATGGATATGCAGCGCCGCATGTTGCTACAGGGACTGATGGCCAGTGGCACCCTCGCAGCATGGCCGCAATTAGCGATGGCAGATACCCCTTTGGTATTGCCCTTCGGTAAAATCCCCGCCCCGACTGACGTACGCAAGGTGCTGAGTGCTGGCGCACCAGCAGATATGCTATTGCTGGCCCTGGCACCGCAACACCTGCAAGGGTTCTCCAGTTTCAGCCTACAGCAGGATTTTCCCTGGTTTAGCCAGTCAGTGCGTGGATTACCCAAGCTCGGTCGACTTGCAGGGCGAGCCAGTACACTGTCGCTGGAACAACTATTGGCGCTAAAACCGGATATCATTGTCGACTGTGGTGACGTTACCAATACATTTCGTTCAGTGGCCCAAAGAACCGTCGCTCAGACCGGCATTCCTTACGTGTTAGTCAGTGGTCAATTGACCGACTCACCAGCGCAACTGACACAAACCGGAGCCCTGCTGGGGGTTGAAGCCACCGCGGCACAATTGGCAAGTATGGCTAAGCAGATCCTGAGTGATGCCAAAAATTTTGCCGCCAATACGGGTAAAAATATTCGCTTTTATGCCGCTCGCGGTGCCCGAGGTTTAGAAACCGGCCTTGCTGGCTCCTTACACACCGAAGCGATTGAGCTACTGGGATTACGCAATGTCGCCGAAGTCAGTGGCCGTAACGGGCTTGCCCAAGTATCGATGGAACAACTGCTACTGTGGCAACCCGATCTGATCATCACGCAGGACATCACGACGTGGCAGCACATTACACAGTCGCCGCAGTGGCAAGGCGTTCGAGCCGTCAAACAGCAACAAGTGTTGTGTTATCAGCGCTTCCCTTTTGGCTGGTTGGATGCACCGCCAGGTGTCAATCGTTTACTGGGACTTAGAAGACTCCAGGCGCATTTGGATAGCCGCTTGAGGCCTACTTTTAAGACTGACATGCAGCAGTTTTTTCAGACGTTTTTTCACAGCAGTCTGAGCGATGATGACTATCGCATACTGGTACCGGCAATATGAAGTATTGGTCTGCAGCCGTTGTCTGCACATTACTGCTAATAGCGATGGTGTTCGCGCTGACGTCTGGGAAATATCCGTTAAATCTTGCTGACATTGGTCACTTGTTGATTGACAACAAGACCGCCGATCCCCAGTTATCCATTGTATTCTGGCAGATCCGGATGCCAAGAATGCTGGCAGCGGTAATGATTGGCGCCGGGTTAGCCGCGGCCGGGACCGCCTATCAGGGAATGTTCCGTAATCCGTTAGTATCACCGGATATTTTGGGAGTCGCGGCTGGCGCGGGAATGGGCGCCAGTGTGGCAATTTTGCTCGGATTATCAATGTTATTGATTCAATCATTGGCATTTGCTGGCGGATTACTGGTGGTCGGACTGGTCTGCGTTATCGCGCGCTTTACCCGGCGCCAAGACCCAGTGTTATCACTGGTGTTAATCGGCATTGCGGTTGGCACCGTGTGCAGCGCCATGATCTCCCTGATCAAAGTGCTGGCTGACCCTTATACCGAATTACCGTCAATCACCTTTTGGCTGCTCGGGGGATTAAACAGCATTACCTTGAGCGATTTAAAAATCGCCGCACCGCTGACGTTACTTGGCATACTCCCGCTATGGTTGCTGCGCTGGCGCATGAACTTGCTGAGTCTGCCAGATGAAGAAGCCAGCGCCTTGGGCGTTAACGTTGTACGTCTGCGAGCAGTTTTCATTATCAGTGCCACGCTTATCACCGCCAGTGCGGTTGCTATTGCTGGCATCATCGGCTGGGTCGGGTTAGTCATACCGCATATTTGCCGCATGCTCACCGGGGCCAATAATCAACGATTACTGCCGATGGCGATGGCAACCGGCGCAATTTTGCTTTTGGTAACAGACACGCTGGCACGTACTGTCAGTGCGGTAGAATTGCCGCTTGGCATATTGACGGCGCTGATCGGTGCACCGTTCTTTCTGTTATTGCTGATGCGGAGAGAACGGCTGTGACACTGGTGCAATTTGAAAACACTGCGGTGGGTTACCCACAACATCCGGTACTGCAACAGCTCTCTTTTACGATTGCACAAGGTGAAGTTTGCTGTCTGCTCGGCGCCAATGGTTGTGGCAAAACCACATTAATTCGCAGTTTGTTGGGCCGATTACCCTTGCGTGGCGGCAATATTTTGTTGCAGCAACGCGCGATAAAAGCATGGCGTAGTGAAGATCTGGCGAAATGGATGGCCTATGTGCCACAGGCGCATGATGGTCCATTTACCTTTAGTGTTTTGGACATGGTATTGATGGGACGCAGTATACATCTGCCGTTGTTTTCCTCACCATCGGCAAAAGATCGACGATTGGCGCTGGAGTTATTGGACAATCTGGGGATCTATCACCTCGCGGCACGATTATATCCGTCACTTAGCGGTGGCGAGCGGCAGTTAGTGCTGATTGCCAGAGCACTGTTACAACAGCCGAAATTACTGGTGATGGATGAACCAGCGGCCAGTCTCGACTTCGGCCACCAGATCAAGTTACTGGAAAAAATCCGCCAGCTGAAAAGTACTGGAATGACCTTGTTGATGTCGACCCATCATCCGTTACACGCCAGAGCAATTGCTGACCGGGTTGTGCTACTGTCAAAGCACGAGGGCGCACGACAAGGCAGTGCTGCGGCCATGCTCACAGGACAAAAACTGGCAGCACTCTATGATGTACAGGAAGCGGATATCAGACATCACCTGGGAATCGAAATTTAAGCCTATAAGGAATCAGTCAATGATACTGGACGAGTTAAACTTTGCCGAACTTTACCGGCAACAGATGCAGCAGGCAGGCCGCACCACTAAAGCGCCGGAACACTGGGATGCCCGAGCTGAAAAAATGGCAGAAGTGTGTGCTAATCCGCAGGATCCTTATCTGGTACAACTACAAAGCAAAATTGATCTGCGAAATGCCAGCACCCTGTTGGATATGGGTTGTGGCCCCGGCTCAGTCTGTCTCAATTTAGCGGGCTCACTCACCCGGGTTTGGGGCGTCGATTACAGCCGAGGGATGTTGGAAGTAGCCGGAAGACGAGCCGCAGCCATGGGCTTACAAAACGTTACCCTGCTCAATAAATCCTGGGAAGATGACTGGACAGAGATCCCCGAATGCGACATTGCAGTTGCATCGCGCTCAACGCTGGTTGCCGATCTGCAGCAAGCGCTGATCAAACTCAATAATAAAGCCCGATTGCGCGTTTATACCACTCATACGGTAGCCACATCGTTTGTCGATGTGGCGGTGCAACGTGCAGTGGGTCGCCCGGTCGTTGAACTACCTAACTATATTTTCGCTGTTAACATTTTATATCAACTGGGGATCCATCCTAAGGTTGATTATATCCGTGGCCCCAACTGCCAAAATAAAACAGAAAGCTTTGAACAGTTTTCAGAATCCGTCAGTTGGTCATTGGGAACTCTCGACGACACAGAATTACAACGCCTGTTTGATTTTTACCAACAGAAAAAACGTATGGGGCAAGTGATTGTTCCGCCATCCCGTGACTGGGCATTGGTTTACTGGGACAAAACCCAAACACTGTAACTTAGCGAATATCAGGCTTACCTGACGGTAAGCCTTTCTGACGGTGCAATGATCCCCAATTGCTACCGATAACCACCGCCTTTCAGCCATTCTGACAGGCAGCGAATTACTGCCAAATTTTGGCATAGTCATCGATATATACTAATTTATATATCGAATTTGAGGTTCAACATGATATTGAAAAAACTCTCACTGCTCATGATCATCGCAATATCAGGGCAACATTATGCTCAGGCAGATGAGCCATCAGACACCGAACGTCTCACTATCTGGGGTAGTCAGGTTGCCGATAGCAGCGACGCTATTGATCAACAAACATTGGAACAGTTAGGAAAGACCAATGTTGCGCAGGCACTCAGTGTTATCCCCGGTGTATCGTTGCAAAAATCCGGTAGCCGGAATGAACTCCAAGTCAGAGTACGTGGTTTTGATAGTCGCCAGGTGCCGGTATTTTACGATGGGATCCCGATTTATGTGCCTTATGATGGCAACCTTGATCTGGGACGTTTTCTGTCATCCAATCTTGATTCCATTGAGGTTTCCAAAGGTTATACCTCACTGCTCCAGGGGCCCAACCAGATGGGTGGGGCGATTAATTTAACGACCCATAAACCACAGGCGCCATTTGAAGCCAGTGCGGCGTATCGCCAAGGGTTTACCCGCAATAGCAGCAATGCCTATGACGCAGATTTATCCCTCGGTATGCGAAGCGATCTGGGTTACTTGCAGTTTACCGGCAGTCAGCTGAAACAGGACTATCTTGGATTGCCATACGGCACCAATAATGATGTCGCCGGTACCGATGGCAAACTTATCAACTCTGCGGCAAACGATAAACGCGGCGTCATCAAATTAGGTATTACCCCGAATGCTAACGATGAATACACCTTTACCTATATAAAGCAGGATGGCCAAAAAAATAACCCACCCTATGCCGGGACCTCAGATCAGTCGTCTCGCTACTGGCAGTGGCCGGACTATGATAAAGACAGTTATTACTATCAGGGGCTTACACAGATAGGTGACATCTTCACCCTCAAAAGCCGGCTATACCATGATGTTTTTGCCAATACGCTGATGATGTACAACTCACTTTCAGCACTGGAAAAGAAAAGCGGCTATTACAGTCGTTATGATGATTTCAGCAATGGCGCAGCCCTGCAACTAAGCGCTGATATGCGCCAGCGTGATCAACTATCGTTTGCGGCGCACTGGAAAGAAGATGTCCATCGTGAAAAAGACGCCCCGGATGCACTATATGATCGTTATAAGGATCGTACGATCTCGCTAGCCGCTGAATACCAATGGGCAATATCAACGCAGTTTGATGCGGTTGCGGGCATCAGCTATGACAAACGCCAAAGCCTTGAAGGGATGCAGCATGAAAATGACGGCAGTATCACCCAGTATGATGACAACGATCAGCATGCATTTAACTGGCAAGGGCTGCTCAAATACCATGTGAATGACAGCGATGCGCTGACAGTGTCCTTATCAGATCGTAGCCGTTTCCCCACACTTAAAGAACGGTACACCACATCAAAACCTGCAACTGGACAAGTGGCACTGGTAAATCCGCAGCTAAAACCAGAACGTGCACGGGCATTGGATATCACTTACAACGGCTTGTTTAATTCGCAATGGAGCTATGAGGCAAGTGCTTATTACAACCGCGTCGATGATGCCATTCTTGCCATCAATATTGACGCAGACACGGTACAAAATCGCAACAGTGGCCGCGTAGATTACCGCGGCGTAGATTTAGGCATCTCAGGACATGTAAGCACATATGCTCAAATGGGACTGAGCTATAGCTATACCCATGCCGATGTTAAACGCCAAGAGCTTGGTGAAATCACCGGATTACCCGAACAGATGGGAAATGCCTGGGTCAAACTGACGCCTTGGGATCCCTTGAGCCTGACCGTATCCGAAGAGATCCGCTCATCAAGCTATAGTGATAGTGACGGCTCACAAATTGCTGCGGGATTTGCAGTGACCAATCTGCGCGCTGACTATCAGTTGCTGCCACGACTCAGTCTGAATACTTCAGTAAATAACCTGTTTGACCGTAGTTATGAATATGCCGAAGGTTTTATCGAGCAAGGTCGTAACTTTTGGCTAGGCGTGGAATACCACTTGTAAAGCATATGGGTTGTAGCACAGCAGCCTGTTACCTCGTCTGATCCTCTGTGCAAGCAAAAGCCGGTGATTACTGGTCATAATCACCGGCTTTTTATCATTTAGTCGGCGCTAGGCTTATTGTGCGAAACCGCACTTATTATCCAGCCATCCCAACAACTCTCGATACAAGGTCTGCTTATGATCATAGAACAGGGTATCAGAGAAATGATCGGCATCTTTCAGTTCAACATAGCGATAATCTTTATGGTACTGCTTCAGTTTATCGACAAAATCATGGCTGTGTTTGATGGGGACCCGGCTATCGATATCGCCGTGGATCACTAAGATAGGTACATTGACTTTATCGACCTGCTCTACCGGAGAAACCCCTTTCACCGTGGGCTGCTGCAACATACTCAGAAAACGATTGTCATTCAGTACCGCATTCAAACGGTTTAAGTCGCTGACACCAGCCCCAGCAATGGAACATTGGTAAATATTATTTTCCCGCATAGCGCTGACAAATGCCGCATAACCACCATAACTCCAGCCAAACATCGCGAGTTTTGACTTGTCAGCCAGCCCTTTATTGATCAAATACTGGGCAGCGTCATCAAGATCATCCTGCATCTTTAGACCCCAGTTTTTATCACCGGCTTTCCAGTAATCTAAACCGTATCCCGTTGACCCGCGGTAATTTGGCTGGATCACCAGATAGCCGTGATGGGCTAACAGTTGTGACCACTCATCAAACACCACTACATCGCGCACCCAAGGCCCACCATGTGGCAACACAACCGTTGGATATGGCGCTTTGCCAGTTTTAGGTATCGTCACGTAAGCGTATATTTTGCGGCCATCTCTGGCGCTATAAGAAATATATTTTACATCAGACAGTTCTGAGGGTTGCAGCGAAGGCCGGGTCGGCCCGATTTTTTGCAGCGATTTTTTATCAAGCAGCAGATAATATTCACCAGGATTTGTCGCTGATTGTGCGAATAGCACCAGCACGCCATCATCATCGCTGCGACTGACAATACGCACTACCTGTTCTGGGAACAACTGAGTCAACGCATCGTTTACGCCTTGGTCATAATCAGTGAGAAAATAACTTTCCGGATATTTATTGGTGTAGGTAAATGCCACCAGCTGGTGTTGCCGATTGAAACGCGCGCCATCCACATCCACATTCTGCAAACCAAACTGTCGTTCTGAATACTTTCCGGTAATTAGGTCATAACTATAGATCCCTGACTTGTCTTCACCGTGGTTCATATTGATGTACAGCAAATTAGGATTTTTATTATCAAACCCCAACACCTCAAACGTTTCACGATCGGTAGGCAGGTTTTTTTTCAATAACATCCAGTCTTCACTACCTTTTTTTCTGGCGTAAATATCGATGCTACTGTCTGCCAAATCAAATCCTTGGCCGATCCTGACGTCACCGTCATTATCCGTCATGAAGCCACCGTTAATTTTATCAGAACCGCGCACAACAATTGAGGTTCTGCCGTTGGTGACATCTAGCTTGATCACATCCGGGATTCGATTGTTATTGGCATCACCATAAATCAGGATGTTATCTTTATCCTGTGGCAACAGGTCGAGAATTTGGAAACCGCCCCGGCTACTGTTGGAAAAAGGCACAAGCCAGTCACCGTGACCATCGGCATCCGTAAACGCATATTTACTGACCCAAGATTTATGGGCACCATCTTCGAGTAGTTGTCGAAAAGCAACGGCGATTTTTTTGTTATTTACCCAAATTACGCCGGAGACCAACATCTTGCTGGCACCCAGTACAACCGGCTTTTTGGCAAGATCATGGGCATCGTATATCTCAATGACATAGTCACCATTTTTGGAAGTTGCGCGGACTACCGCAACTTTGCTGCCATCCGCAGCAACGCTAACTGAGCGAATAAATGGCAACGACGCAAAACTGTCTATTTCATTGTTAACGTCCGTGTGTTCCGCAGAAAAAACGTTTGTACCGAAGCATAATCCCAAACATGCTACGACCAATACATTCATCAATTTCATGTGGTGATTTCCTTTAAGAAGATGAATGGCCCCAAATAGGGGCCATTTTGATACTTCACGCCAAGTTAGAATTTAGCGCTTACGTTCAGGAACATCGTACGTGGTTCAGCATAACCGACACCTAAAGGAATGTTGGTATTGGCCGAAGTGACATAACCATCAACTTTCGGTGGACGTTTGTTAAATACGTTACGAACCCCCAAGTTAACTGAGTAGTTATCCCACTCGTAACCAACTGACATGCTGTGTACCCAGTAGTTGGTGGTATAACCTAATGGACGGCACAACAGTGGTGAACCATCATCGTTGTACATACCGGTACAACCAACGGTATTAGCCTCAAAGTCGTATTGATACTCATCGTCTTCACGTCCTTTACCGATAAAGCGTGTTTGCCAGTTCAGGAAGAAGTCGTTGTACTTAATGCTCAATAACGCATTACCACGCCATTCTGGATAAGCTGGCTCACCGACATAGTCGTTAACAGTACCCAGAACGTCATAAGTGGCATCGGTCATCTTGGTGGCGGTCATGTCCAAGGTGACTTCCATACTGTTCTGGAACAGCACCAAGTCCTGCTTATAGAAGAGGTTGAAGTCAAAACCTTTAGACGTAATCAGACCAATATTGATGAAGCTGGTGTCAATCAATGACAAGGTACCATCATCGCCACGAGTCAAACGATCACAAAATGCGGCATTACCATTAGAGGAATAACATTGGCCAATACTGTAACTGGCAGAAGGCTCTGCAATACTGCTAGTCACTTCAATATCAAAGCGAGTTGCAGACAATGTCAGCTCAAAAGCATCGGTAAATGGCTGTTCAAACACAATCCCGTAAGTTTTGGCCACAGAAGTTTCTGGATCCAACTCTTCACTACCACCACTGGCGGCTTCTACGCTATAGGAGCTACTGAAGGAGTTTTCGCCGTTTTGGCCTAAGCCTAAGGTTGTTGGGTCAACACCAGCGGCATAACAACGCTCTAATACGGCTGGATCACGCTCATCAAGTGATGCGTCGTAAGTAGCTGGAGTATTAGGATTTAATGGATCGGCCACCCGAGCATCAGCAGGTACCACACAGGGGTCGGTCACAGTGTTGAAACCAGACTGTCCATTAAGGAAGTGCTCACGTAAGTTAGGCGCTCGGTAAGATGTACCTTTGGTTCCTCGAATAGTCAACCATTCAACAGGACGGTATACCGCTTTTAAGCTGTAGGTTTTGGCCGCACTGTAATAAGTTTCCTTAGAGATACGCCCTGATGCGGTAAAGGTCAGTTCCTCTACGCCAGGAACACCTTTCACCAAAGGGAACTCCAGTTCGGTGAACGCTTCACGCAGGATACGTGAACCGTCAGCACCAGCATCTGAATAGAAGCCCCACAACAGGCCATCCGCTGCGACATCATTGGGATTGGAAGTAATTTCATCACGACGCCATTCCACACCAAAAATAGAGGCAACACCTTCGTTATTCCAAGGCAACTGGAATAAATCACCGCCAATGTAACCGTTAACAACGGTCTGGTTAACCTTAGTTTCCATGCGACGGTCAACCATCAGGTAATTATATTCCGCATCGGTCAGCGTACCTCCACCCGCCTGATAAATGTTATCTGCAAACAGATTTACTGGCACACATCCATCAGATCCATCGCCACAAGTGATTGAACCATCATCATTCAACACACTGGTATACAATGAATTCAGCAAGCGTTCTTCACTGATCCCGGTCATATTGTTAGTACCTTTAGAGGCACTGTAAGAAACATAAGCATCGTAATACCAGTTTTCTAAACCGATATTATCCAGTAGTTTCAGGTCACCAGTGGCGCCCAATACGGTGCGATACTGCGAGACTTCAACATCTGAGCGGTCACGATCGCCCCGGATATTAATGATGGGTCGCGCCCACACTGGGCCCCAATCCACCCCAACCGCATTCATACAGTTAATACCATTGGTACCACAAGGGTTGTATGGGTTAGTGTCTGGCACCCATTCAAAAATCTGCGCACCTGGGCCGAACTGTGGCGATTTACGCTTGGCATACAAGCCTTCGTAGTAAATCGTGGTATTGCTATCATCCTGGAGGTTATATTCGCCATTCAGCATGATTGAAAAACGCTTATTACGACTCTTATAATCACCTGATTTATAGTAATCAGACTGCTGATAAGCATATAACGGATCTTCGAAGTCAACGTCGGTATAGCCATCGCCATTGCCATCTACAATTGCCCGATCTGGAATACCATCGCCATTTGAGTCAGCCATTATCCAAGTAGGCAGATAGCCTGCATAAGCGGTAGGGACGTTACTCTCTGAGAAATTTGGAACCCCCACGTTGGTATACCCTGGGGTGTAATACAGACTGCCAAAGAAGTTATCAAACTGTACCCGGTTAGTCAGAGGATAAATTTCACAAGTATCCACGTCGCCACGCGCCGTTGGCCCATAACCACTGGCACGGGTAATTCTGCGACCGTCTTGAGTTTCCCAAATACGCTCTTCGCAACCATTAGTAAAATCATTGCCAGCATATGACATAGCTTTCTGGTCATGGTATTCAGCACCGACAGTGACAAAACCATTATCAAAGGTTTTACCCCACATACCAGACAAAACATACTCTTCACCGCCATCACCTTTTGGTTGGGCATAACCCGCAGTGAAATCAAAACCTTCAACGTCTTTCTTCAGAATAACGTTGGCAACACCGGCAACAGCATCTGAACCATAGATAGTCGATGCACCATCAAAGAGGTTTTCAATACGCTGGATCATCACCCCAGGGATCAAATTAAGATCGGGAGCAGTAGGCGCCCCACCGACCCCAGCGGGAGCCATACGGCGACCATTGATCATCACCAGTGTACGTTCGGCACCAAGACCTCGGAAACCGATAGTTGACGACCCAGGACCATTATCTGTGACATATCCACCAAAGGTATTGTCTATCTGTACCCCAGAAGCCTGACTGGTAGTCTGCAACATTGAGGTCGCATCAAACATCCCCAAATCTCGCGAAATATCCCCGTCGATCACCTGAACTGGTGATGCTTGGGAAAATTCTGCTTTACGAATTCGAGTACCAGTGACGATGAGCTTTTCAATATTCTCTTCATCTTCCAGTGTCGCTGTTTTGGCCTGAACATCTTCCTTTAAAACAGGTCGTTCGATCTTTTTAGATGTTTCTGCATCACCCTGATCGGCGGCAACTGCATACACTGAGGTTACGTATCCCAACATCAATGCATATCGAATTGTCGTCGCAATTATGTTTTTCCTAAACATAAATGTTCTCCATTCTCCGAATCAATATATTCAACACAATGTATTGATTTATATTGTTTTTATAATGTTTTAAGAGCATCTGTCTGATGACAGTACGGCGGCTCGATAGAGGCGTTAGGCAAGCTAACAGAACGAACGTAACATTAATTAAATTGATTGTTAACTTTTAGTTATTGATCAATTACATATTCTTACAATATTGACACTTATATTTTGGAGAATTTTTAGAAAATCTAGTTAGATATTTCCTAAATCAGAAAAAAATTATAAATAGTCATTGTTAATCATGATGTTGTGTTATTCATCAAGAGTTTTTCAACTATTAAAATAGTATTAAAAATAAACATAATTTAATAGATTAAATATTTTTATGAGTAAACATTTGTAAATGAAACAACATATTTATATATTTTTTAATAATACTTGCGATTAGTTGATATAAATCTTTCTGACACGCAGATTGTGACCAATGGTCAGCGATAAACCAGAGAGACTTGATACCGTTAATAAATTATTAATAATTGGCAGTCACTATCAGTCGCTTAGAATCAATAGGTATAAGTTTTTAACGGTATGAATAACCGCCTCACTCCTGCACCTACTTCAGTGGGTCATATCTCTTCGACCGCTTTTCTTTGGTGCACCTTACTCGCGGCATTAGGTTTAATTGCGGCACATCTGTGGTTACGACCGCTGATGCCAGTCGATGAAACTCGCTATGTCTCTGTCGCCTGGGAAATGTGGCGAGATCATAACTGGCTAGTACCACACCAAAACGGCGAAACCTATGCCCATAAACCACCGCTGTTGTTTTGGCTAATTAATCTTGCGTGGGCGCTGTTTGGCGTTAGCGAATGGCCTGCCCGGTTATCGGTCCCCTTAGCGGCTTGCATTAATTTCTGGCTGCTGCATTTGCTGGCCAAAAAGTATTATCCATCCTCCGAGACCGCGGCGCGCTTTGCCCCGGTGATCTTGTTGGCTTTGGGAGGCTGGTGTTTTTATCTGCCGACCATCATGTTTGATCTGCTGTTAAGTATCTTTGTGTTGCTGTGGATACTGAGCTGCTTGGAATTCAGTGAAAGTGGCAGCAAAAAGGCGCTGGCATTAGCGGGTTTTGCTATCGGTATGGGATTACTGGCAAAGGGACCGGTAATGCTGCTCTATGCGGTTCCTTTCATGTTGCTCAGACGATGGTGGCAAGCGGAAAACAGTATTGAATCCAAGCGTTTTGCTAAAGGCTGTGGACTGGCAATCTTAATCGGCTTGTTGCTGTTAGCGTGTTGGGTGATCCCCGCCGTTATTGCGGGTGGTGGCGCTTATGAAAATGAATTGATCTGGAAACAGACCACTGGCCGGATGGTATCGGCCTTTGCCCATGCACGTCCAATATATTGGTATTTATATTTGTTACCCATACTGTTGCTGCCATTACCGCTGTTGGGGGGGGTCTGGAAAAGTAGTCTGTTTAAAGTGACCGTCGCCAAAGACAAAGCGCTGCTGATTTACATTGCACTGATCATTGGGTGTTTCAGCCTGATCAGCGGTAAACAGATCCACTATCTTTGTCCACTGATGCCAATTATTGCGTTATATGTGGCTGGAAAGGTGCAACCAAACAAGTTTGGTCGCAGCTACCTGTTAGCTGCTGCCAGCGCCCTAATTGCCGCGGCGATTATTTCATTACCTTACTGGGCATCGCACATTTTCAAAAATATTCAGCAACCTCACGTGTATACCTGGGTGGCTATTGCACCACTGTTGATGGTAGCAGTGTCGCTAGTTAAATTCCGGCAGGAACAACTGACGTTATACGTGCGTTTTCTGGTGTTTCCGGTATTAATTACCAGTTTACTGATGACGGTCAAACTCCCGTTGCACCAGTCCTATGACATAACTCAAGCGGCAAAGGAAGTTAAAATACTTCAGGATCAAGGCAATACGCTGGTATTTTGGGATAAATATGACAATCAATTTCAGTTTGCTGGCAAGCTGTATCAGCCCATTATTGATTTGCAGGGCGATTATCCAGAACGACTGAGCTGGCTAGAAGCACATCCTCAGACAATTGTGATATGCCCTATCAATCACCCTTCTGATGCATTGCTTAAAGGCGCTATCTACTCGCAAACCTATCGTGGCCGATATTTGTTGATAGTGAAAGCTACTGACTTTATCAGCTTTATGCGCACCCAAGGTTAGCGGCATAAAAAAGAGCGGCTTGACCGCTCTTTTTCATTGTCCACTTAGAATTTTGCCATAGTCATCTGAAAGGTTTTATAACCGCCGCTGAGGTTACGGACATTAAAACCATTTTGCTGCAACATGCGATAAGCCACATGTCCACGCAAACCGACCTGACAAGCCACTAATATTTCTTTATCTTTCGGCAATTCATTCATTCGTTGACGCAACTGGTCAACCGGAATATTCACCGCCGCAGGAAATGCTCCGACGTTCACCAGCTCTGGTGGATTACGCACATCCAGCACTAGTTGATCAGCCGTTGGTTGCGCCACGTCTTCAGAATGGCAAACATGTTCATCACCATCGAGCACATTGGTTGCTACCATGCCGGCTTGATTCACTACATCGCGCGCTGAGCCAAAAGGTGGAGCATAAGTCAGCTCCAGATCCTGCAAATCTCGGACAGTCATCCCGGCTCGCTGAGCTACAGCCAACACATCAATACGCTTATCTATGCCATCCATGCCCGCAGCCTGTGCCCCAAGAATCTTGCCATTGTCAGGATCGAACAATAATTTCAATGTTACCGGATGCGCCCCAGGGTAATAGCCGGCATGGCTGGCAGTATGGACGTAGACTTTCTGATACGGCAATTGCAAGCGTTTCAGTGTTTTCTCATTCAACCCCGTGCTGGCAATGGCTAAATCAAACAACTTACAGATAGCGGTTCCTTGAGTACGATGGTACTGCTTATCCAGTCCCAACATATTGTCTGCTGCAATGCGACCCTGACGATTTGCGGGGCCAGCCAGTGGCACTAATGTCGGGTTACCGGTAACGAAATCAGGAGTCTCCACCGCATCGCCAACAGTATATATGTCTGGATCAGAGGTACACATACCGCTATCGACTTTGATACCCCCACGTTCGCCCAAGGCGATACCTGCGCCATTGGCAAGGGCAACATCAGGCTTAACACCTACGGCCATAATGACCATATCCGTTGCCAACGGTTGTGCCGATGACAGAGACAGGCTCAACAACGCGTGATGGGGTGTCGGTTGATCATAAGCATCAACTGCTTCTGGTTCTGCGGGCAAACTGTCGAGACTTTCCACGGCAGTCAGTCCAGTGTTCAGACGCAGATCGACCCCTTTGTTAAGCAATTCTCGGTGAAGCAGGTTAGCCATTTCAGGGTCAACCGGTGCCATCACCTGCGGAGCAAGCTCCAACAACGTTGTGCGAACACCTCGTTGATGCAGCGCCTCAACCATTTCTAAACCGATAAAACCACCACCGACCACAGTGGCATGTTGTGGTTTATGTGCCACAAGCGCCGCAATAATTGCGTCCATATCGGCGATATTACGTAGCGTAAAAACATGGGGATTATTGATACCAGGAATGGGAGGCTTGATTGGGGACGCCCCCGGACTCAATAACAACTTGTCATAGCTTTCTTCGTACGTTTGCCCTGTGAGTACATTTTTAACCTGCAGTTTTTTAGTTACGGCATCAACGGAAAGCACTTCATTGAAAATTCTGACGTCAACATTGAAACGTTTTTTAAAACTTTCAGGGGTTTGCAATAGCAAAGCATCCCTGGACGCAATATCGCCACCAATGTGATACGGTAAGCCACAATTCGCAAACGAGACAAATTCCCCCCGTTCAAGCATGATAATCTGAGCGGTTTCCGACATCCGCCGGGCTCGCGCCGCTGCAGAAGCCCCACCGGCCACTCCACCGACAATGACGATCTTGGTCATACTCACTCCTGTTATTACTATCCAGTAAGTTAATTTCGATATATTGGGTTCGATAGCAAATAAAACGCCTAAGTATCCATGCCAATAGAAACGATTCAGGTTGCAACACTCGCTTTGACTTCATTGAAAAAACCAACCAGAGCCGTTCAGGGAAGTCGTCATCGGCAGCGTTAAACTAGCTTCTATAAGAATAAACTTATGGACTGAATGCAACCCTTTTCATCAAAAACCGCGATAAATGTCGTGGAGAAGCAAGCTGCACGCGAAAGGAGAAGAGTACCGTTTTTACCCGTTAAACTGAGCAGCTTAATTACATTGCGCTTTAAGGTAGAGCTGGAGACATTCTTATAGACATGCGGCATGTATCATTATTGGCATAAGCCAATAATAAGCTCTTCTGTGGGAATGTACAGTTAATCGGTAGATTTATCCGAGGAGTCTGACGCCATCATGAGCGCCTTACCATGCATAAGACAATCGGCCATTTTAAATCGGGCGGACTTAACCAGATTCGCCAGTGTCTGTCGTGAAACGCCCATTTCCTGGGCGGCTTCCTGTTGTTGCATCCCTTGAAAGTCCACGAGTCGTAACGCCTCAAATTCATCCGACCCCAGATAAACCTTGGCTAACTCAGTCATAGGAATTCCATTAGGTTTAAAGCATGAATCTGCTGGTCTTCCACATATTCTGCGGGGAATTTTTGGACGCCCCATTACGGCTCCTGCATCAAATTTAAGTTAATTTTAATAGAGTATGCTTTCCAACTGATGAGTAAAGTATTATTGGTCAGGAGTATGACCCTTGTAACGCTCATCAGCAGGCATCAATGCTCATTAAAAAGCCAGTCACTAAGACTGGCCTTTTCTTATATCTACCTGCTTATTTGACCAAGGTCAAATGCGGTTTACTCTTTGGCTTATCACTGATGGATGTTGAGGTGGCAGTATCCTTCTCATCAGTTTCAGACGGAGAATCATCGACCACATTCAGGAATGACTCTTCGCCATCTTCCAAGAGATAGGCATCTTCCATATCAAATACAGTACCGGCACCATTTTCTCGAGCATAAATTGCGACAATTGATGCCATGGGTAAGACAACTTGCTGTGGCACGCCACCAAAACGGGCGTGAAATTCCACAACATCGTTAGTCATCTGCAAATTTCCCACCGCTGACGCAGCTATATTCAGTACGATCTGACCATCTTTGACATACTGTAAAGGAACTTCAGTTCCCGGAATATTGGCGTCCACTACCACATGAGGCGTCAGATGGTTGTCCATCAACCATTCATAATACGCCCGCAACAGATAGGGGCGACTGGGAGTTAACTCTTTCATTACAGGCCCATACGCATTTCGCGTTCGGCTTCAGTTAATGATGCCTTAAACGAATCCCGTTCAAACACACGAGTCATATATGCTTTGATATCTTTTGCAGTCTTGCCTTCCAGCTCGATTCCCAATGCTGGCAAGCGCCACAGTAAAGGACCAAGGTAACAATCTGCCAAGCCAAATTCTTCACTCATAAAGAAAGGCATTTCAGCAAATACCGGCGCAATCGACAGGATGCTTTCCAGCAGCTCTTTACGGGCATCTTCTGCACGCTCACCCTTACGGATGCGATCTACCAGACTATACCAGTCACGCTCAATACGGTGCATCATCAGACGAGTTTGTCCACGAGATACCGGATATACCGGCATCAATGGTGGATGCGGAAAGCGCTCATCCAGATATTCCATGATGATACGGCTTTCATACAGCACCAACTCACGGTCTACCAAGGTAGGCACAGAATTATAGGGATTGAGTTCGAGTAAATCTTCAGGCAGATCATTAGGGTCAACCTGCAAAACATCCACTGTCACCCCTTTTTCAGCCAATACAATGCGAACTTGATGGCTATAGAGATCGTCAGCCCCAGAAAACAGGGTCATAATAGAGCGTTTATTGGCAGCGACAGCCATTGATACCCTCCAGATTCAGAAAAAACAAATGTAAACGAGGGGCTAAGCCCCCCGTTTACATTATGCGGATGATATATTCTACCTTGTAACTGCCGTTAGTGTACATCTTTCCAATACTCTTTCTTAAGTAACCACGCCAGAAATAGAAAGATAACCAAAAAGCCCAATACCCAAATGCCAATCTGCTGACGTTGGGTTTTCATCGGTTCCGCGGAATAAGCTAAATAGTTTATCAGGTCGGTCACCAAGCGATCATACTCTGTCGCTGACAACTGTCCCCCTGTGGGCGATGACACCCCCACCACTTGTTGTCTTGCTTTGCCATTGATGGTTTCCGTTTCCAATATCGGCTCAGCCAATCCTTGAAGATCCTGCAACACATGGGGCATTGCCACGTACGGGTACTGTAGATTATTAACCCCAAAAGGCCGCTGCGGATCCCGATAGAAACCCTGCAGAAAACGGTAGACCCAGGCTTCGCCTCTGACTCTTACCACTAAGGTTAAATCGGGTGGCGCAACACCAAACCAACGCGCGGCATCCTTTTTCGACATCGCATTTTCCATTAACTCGAAAGACTTGGCATCGGTGAGGATAGCATCCGACATCTGTGCGTCTGATAACTGCAGATCGTTCGCCACCTGGTTATAGCGTTGATAATGGGTACTGTGGCAGCCAGAACAATATTGTTGGAATGCCTTAAAGCCACGCTGAAGCGAGGAAACATCTCGACTGCCTAAATCTATCGGCAATGGCGGAATGCCATCAGTTGCCCAAACACATGTTGGCAACAGTATCAAAAACGCGAGTAATATGGCTCTCATTTGAAGGTCACCCTATCTGGCACAGGCTTGGTTTTCTCGCGTTTACTATAAAACCACAGCGCAATGAAAAAGCCAAAATAGCCCACTGTTAATATCCGGGCCAGCAGTTTCAAAAATAGCGTTTCCGGTTGTAAGCCGATGATGCCTAATGCCACAAAACAGCAAGCAAATTGCAGCAAATTGATTTTGTGCCAACGGCTACGGTAACGCACAGATTTAACCTTACACCGATCGAGCCAAGGCATAATGAATAGCATGACCACCGCCATCGCCATTACCACCATCCCGCCTAACTTGTCGGGGATTGCCCGCAACATCGCGTAAAACGGCGTAAAATACCAAACGGGAGTAATATGATCGGGCGTTTTTAACGGATCAGCCGCTTCAAAATTGGGCCCTTCTAGCAATAAGCCTCCACCTTGCGGCATGAAAAAAATCAGGTAACAAAAGACCAGTAGAAAGCCAGCAACGCCCACCAGGTCTTTAACGGTATAATAGGGATGAAACGGAATGCCATCTAACGGCCAGCCATTCTCATCTTTGAATTTCTTAATCTCCACACCATCGGGATTGTTCGAACCGACTTCGTGCAGCGCAATTAAATGCAGAAAGACTAATACCACCATAATCAGCGGTAACGCAATCGCGTGTAACGCGAAAAAGCGATTAAGTGTGGCACCGGACACGACATAGTCTCCCCGCACCCACAGTGCTAAATCATCGCCGATAACGGGAATTGCACCGAACAGCGAAATAATGACTTGAGCCCCCCAATATGACATCTGTCCCCAGGGCAACAGGTAGCCCATAAAGGCTTCCATCATTAGTACCAGAAAGATCACCATACCAAAAAACCACAGCAATTCTCTCGGCTTTTGATAAGAGCCGTACATCAGGCTACGGAACATGTGCAGGTAAACCACAAAAAAGAATGCGGATGCACCGGTAGAATGCATATAACGCAGCAACCATCCATATTGCACATCGCGCATAATATATTCAATGGAGGCAAACGCACCTTCTACGGTCGGCACGTAACTCATGGTCAGCCAGATACCGGTAAGCAATTGGTTAAACAACACCAACAATGACAACGCGCCAAACAGATACCAGAAATTGAAATTCTTCGGTGCCGGATATTGCCCAATATGCCGTTTATAAGTGGCGCTAACGGGTAATCTTTCATCAATCCATTGTAATAATCTGCTCATCAGCTTGCTTCCTGATCAACACCGATAAGCACTCGCTCATCATCCAGATAACGATGAGGGGGGATCACCAGATTCAATGGTGCGGGCTGTCCCTGAAAAACACGTCCTGCCATATCGAATCCTGAGCCGTGACAGGGGCATAAAAAGCCAGAATCCACACCTTCTATTTCCCGGGAAAAGTCGTCACGGACATATGTTGGCGAGCAACCTAGGTGGGTACAGATCCCGACTGCAATAAAAATATCCGGCTTGATTGAACGGGTGGCATTTGTTGCGTAATCAGGTTGTTGCGGTTCTAGCGAATGAGGATCGCGTAACTTGTCATTATGGCTGTTTAAATTCTGCGACATCGCTGTTGTGCGGCGCACGACCCAGATCGGCTTGCCTCGCCATTCCACTCGAATCATCTGTCCCGGCTCCAACTTGCTGATATTGACTTCTACCGGCAACCCTGCGGCTTTCACCCTTAATGTTGGATTCCAGGATTTGATAAACGGTATCGACGCGGCAACAACACCGGCACCACCGACGGCAGCAGTTGTGATTGCCAGAAATCTACGCCGACTATTATCTGCTGCGTCACTCATCCTTTATCTCCAGAACTGCTTGGCATGGGATTATTGTTGTGGGTTGCCAATGCTGACTACCATACAGGGACAAAACCTGCGCCGCATTATAAAAAAAAAAAAGAAGCAGATCATGGAAAATACTTCATTGTCGACAGCTTAAGCAATCGAACATCTGCACCACTTTATTATCTTACGGTACATGTCATAACGGATGCGCCAGTTAAGGCAATAAAAAACCCGGCATTAGCCGGGCTTTTTATACGTTATCGCTTAGTTGCTCTCTTTCTTCATATATTTGAAGAAATCGCTATCGGGCGCTAACACCATAATGTCAGACTTGTTATTGAAACTGGCTCGATAAGCATCAAGGCTACGCAGGAAGCGGTAGAATTCCGGATCTTTCTGATAAGCATCCGCATAGATTTTAGCGGCGACGGCATCACCTTCCCCGCGAACGACTTGCGCCTGACGCCGTGCATTTGACAAAGTCACAACAACGTTAGCATCGGTACGAGCGCGGATTTTTTCGGCTTCTTCCTTACCACGAGCACGATGTTCTTTGGCTACCGCCTGACGTTCAGCACGCATACGCTGGTAGATGCTGTTACTGACGTTAGCTGGCAAATTGATCTGTTTTACCCTGACGTCAACAACTTCGATACCAAGATCTTCTGCACTCTTCGCGGCATTTTCCAATGCCTGACGCTGCAATTCATCACGGGTACTTCCTTCACCCTGACGGCTGGCATCTTCACTCACACCCGATACGATCTCTTTGATGGTGCGTTTACCGAATTCAGTACGCAAATCACTGTTGATCTTGCGTTGTAACAGTGCTTCAGCGTTGGATTTAATACCACCGTTTGTTGCCAGATAGTATTTTTCGAAATCCTTAATACGCCACTTCACATACGAATCGACCATCAAATCTTTCTTCTCGGAAGTGACAAAACGGTCTGCAGCACCATCCAGTGTCTGAATGCGGGCATCCAGATAACGGATCTTGTCAATCATCGGGATCTTGATATGCAAGCCAGGACCATAGACGCGGGTCACCATCTTGCCATCAACGTTATCTTTCAACACTTCACCGAAACGCGCCACAATAGCGCGTTCGCCTTCATTCACCACCATCAGTGAGGACAAAGCAATCCCGATACAGAAAGCTGCTACTACGATTAAAATTCTGCCCATGGATTATTCCCTCCCCTGACGAGTACGATCTTCACGGGTAGGCCGCCCGGTAATACTGGTATCGCTACCACTGACGTTACGGGACTTCATACTACCAAAACTATTAGTTGGATCAGTGCTGGCACTGGTGTCAGCTGCTGCTGCAGCGGCAGGCGCCTGTTGATGTTCACCGGACAACAATTTATCCAATGGCAGATACATCAAATTGCCGTTGTTTTTAGTGTCCACCAGCACTTTACTCGTGTGGCTGTACACATCCTGCATCGCATCCAGATATAAACGGTTGCGGGTAACTTCCGGCGCTAACTTGTACTCAGGCAATAACTTGTCAAAGCGAGCAACTGCCCCTTCGGCATCCTGCACCACCTGTTCTTTATAGGCTCGAGCATCTTCACTGATACGCTGCACTTGGCCGCGAGCTTTTGGCTCAATTTCACGCTCGTACGCTTCAGCCTGACGAATATAGGTCTGTTCATCTTCCTGTGCAGCGATGGCGTCATCGAACGCTTCTTTCACTTCCTCTGGCGGACGAGCCGGCAGGAAGTTTACGTCGACGATGGTCAGCCCCAGATTGTAGGTCTTGATAATGCGATCAATTTCAGCCCAGGTATCGTCACGGATCTGTGCACGCCCGGTAGTCAGGATATCATCCATATTGGAATGACCAACGACATAACGTAGTGCACTGTCAGTTGCTTCGCTCAAACTCGACCGAGGATCAACGGCACTAAACAGAAACTGATAGGCATCACTGACTTTGTACTGCACATCCAGTTCAACCTGCACTACGTTTTCATCTCCGGTCAGCATACTGCCAGACGCCGGAATTGAACGTACGCTAGCAATGTCAACTGGTGTAACCGTATCAATAAACGTGGCTTTCCAATGCAGGCCAGGACCAACATCACCAATATGGTGTCCGAAACGCAATACTACGCCGCGCTCAGCTTCCTTAATGGTGTAAAAACCAGAGAAAGCCCATACTGCTAATGCAATTGCCAGCACAATGGAGATAGCACCGATACTAAAACCGGAGCCGCCACCTTTACCGCCAAATCGTTTAGACAAATTACGGAACACTTCGTCCATGTCTGGCGGACCTTTATCGTTGCCGCCCTTATTTCCCCAGGGGTCATTGCCCTTGTTACCGGGCTCATTCCAAGCCATTTAATACTCCGTTAAAGGATGAATTAAAGAGAATATCAACAGACGGCATTATCTTCTTCAGGGATGTAGACAAGATGCATAATCTCACCGTCACTCTGTTTAATAAGCCGCTGCCAATCCGCTTCAGGCAAACGCACGGACAGGATACAGTTCCCCATATCGTCATACGATTTTTGCTGTATCGCATCCAGGTTATAAAACTGACCAAGATAATGCCCTTTGGCCGCTGGAATTTTCAGCGTCACGCTGACAATTGTACTGCCGGTAATCTGCTCAATAGCCTGCTTCAGCAGATCCAAGCCCAGGCCTTTCTGTGCTGAAATCCACACCCGATAAGGGTTGCCCTCAGCATCGGTATCAATCTTGGGTTCAACATCTTCAAGTAAATCAATTTTGTTGCACACTACCAACTGTGGAATGTCATCTGCATCAATTTCATGCAGAACATCCTGCACCTGGGCAAAATTGTCATCCATGTTAGCGTCAGCACAGTCCACCACATGCAGCAATAAATCAGCCTGCCGGGTTTCCTGTAATGTCGCTTTAAAAGCCGCAACAAGTTCATGTGGCAGGTGACGGATAAACCCCACGGTATCCGCCAAGAAAACTGCACCATGCTGCAACTCTAACTTACGCAACGTTGGATCCAGTGTTGCAAAAAGCTGGTCTGCCGCATAAACGGTAGACTCGGTCAGCGTATTGAAAAGTGTAGACTTACCTGCGTTGGTATAACCAACTAAAGAAACAGTGGCAAGGTCGCTACGCTGCCGGGCACGCCGACTCTGCTCACGCTGCTTGTCCACTTTTTCCAGACGTCGATTAATATATTTGATTCGACCACGTAATAAACGACGGTCTGTTTCTAACTGTGTTTCACCAGGACCACGCATACCGATCCCCCCTTTCTGACGCTCAAGGTGGGTCCAGCCTCGTACCAAGCGAGTCGATAAGTGGCGCAATTGCGCTAGCTCCACTTGCAACTTACCTTCATGAGTACGTGCGCGTTGGGCAAAAATATCAAGGATTAGCGCAGTGCGATCTAATACACGGCATTGACACAACATCTCTAAGTTGCGTTCTTGAGCCGGACTGAGTGCATGGTTAAAAATCACCACATTAGCACCGGTCGCCGCGACCATTGCGGCCAATTCCTCAGCTTTGCCCGTCCCGACAAAATATTTGCGATCAGGCGTCTTCCTGCTTCCAGTGATCACGCCTACCGATTTGGCACCGGCAGATTCCACCAGTAACTGCAATTCAAACAGGTCTTCCCGACTATCTTCATCGTTAAAGTCGATATGCACCAGAACTGCAGTTTCCCCCGCTTCATAGCGTTCAAACAAGAAGAAACCCCTCGCTGTTACTGCTCGCTACTGCTGTCATCACTACCATTGTAGCCGGCTTGTCCGCCCTGATGACCACTTCCCATATTAAACGGACGGGAAGGTACCACTGTGGAAATCGCGTGCTTATAAACCATCTGACTTACAGTGTTTTTCAGCAGAATCACAAACTGATCAAAAGACTCTACCTGCCCCTGCAATTTAATGCCGTTAACCAGGTAGATCGAAACTGGAACACGTTCACGGCGTAACGCATTCAAAAATGGGTCTTGTAATGATTGCCCCTTAGCCATTTTTATTTCCTTTTTGCTTTATATGTATTAATCCAACAGTGACACTTTCTTATTTAGTTTTAGTATTATACAGCAACAACCATTAAGCTAGCGGCATTGGCGTATAAGTGTAACTAAATTTCCTTTTGCACCGCTCTCGAGCCAATTTAGCTCCGGCCATCCCCGCAACCATGTTAATTGACGCTTGGCCAATTGCCTAGTAGCTGCTATGGCTTTTTCTGCCATCGTGGCATAGTCATAATCGCCATCCAGATACTGCCAGCACTGGCGGTATCCAACACAACGCATTGAAGGTAGTTCCAAATGCAGATCGCCCCGCTGCCGTAACCGAACCACCTCATCTACAAACCCTTGCGCCAACATCTGCTCAAACCGTATTGCGATATTACGGTGCAACTCGGCTCGCTGGTTTGGCGCTACTGCAAACTGCACAAAATCATAAGGTAGTGCAGTCCCTTTAATCTGCGTCAGTTCAGTCAGTGTTTTACCACTGATCCGATAGACTTCTATGGCCCGCGATAATCGTTGCGGATCATTAGGATGGATCCGCTGCGCGGCAACCGGATCGATCCTCTCCAGCTCTTGGTGTAATGCTTGCCAACCGTTACGCTCAACCTCAGCAAGGATCGCTGTTCTGACATTTTCATCCGCGCTGGGCAAAGGTGATAAGCCCTCCAGCAACGTTTTGAAATACATCATGGTGCCGCCGACCAGCAAAGGCGTTTTTCCCTCTGCCAGGACGTCCTCGATTTCCTGCAAACAATCGCGGCGAAAATCGGCGGCAGAGTAACTCTCCGCCGGATCGAGGATATCAATCAATCGATGCGGAGCCCGACTTAATTCAGTTGGTGAAGGCTTTGCCGTACCAATATCCATTTGCCGGTATATCAGCGCTGAATCCACTGAAATAATTGCACAGTTATGGTGTTCAGCCAGCTCCAGTGCCAATGCCGTTTTTCCGGAAGCTGTCGGCCCCATCAGAGAAATAACTCGGGGTAATGCTTTATCACTCACGCTGTTGTTCCAACCAATGTCGCCAAGGTAAAGCTTTACCTAGCTTTAAAAGCTCAGCTTGCGCTGCATCATCCAACAAACACAATGTCTGCCATGTTATCGGAGCGGAGATATAGCCTTCGCTACTCTTGCTCGCCAGCCACTGTGCCAATTCACTATTTTCAGTTGTGCCATGAAGGAGCTGCTGCAACAGTTCAGGGATCACAATCGCAAGTTGGGTGTCCCTGAGATATGGGGGCACTTTTTTGATTATCAACTGCTGATAACGGATATTCAGTTCCAACCCCAAACGTTTAATCAAAGGTTCATGTTCCAGCAGCAGCTTTTTCCATTCTTCTGCGGCATCTATCGCAACCGGCATCAATAACGGCTGAGCCGGTAAGCCCTCTGATATTCTGTTCACAATTTGCTGGTACCGCAGCGCTTCAGCTACATGTTTTACCGGTAATAAACGTAAATTGTTCTCTTCCACCAACACCCAGTATTGGCCATCTAACAAGGGCGGCATGGTTTTGCTTGCCACATCACTGCCCTCGTTAACCTCGCCTGGGGTAGTCAATAATGCGCCATAGCTTTGCAGCGCTGAGCGTGAAGGCGCTCTCGCCGGATAATATTCTCGACTCCCCGAGGAGGCAGAGTTCCGGCCTCCAACAGCATTGCCGACATCAGCGGCTGAATAATCACGCTTGCCTGAACTTGACGGAGCTGACGCAACTTCCCGCTCAATATACGGATTTTCGCTTAATTGCGGCTTAATGAAGGGCTCGTTGACCGCCGATATAGCGACAGACTGCTCAAGGGCAGAGGTCAACGCCTGCAAGATAAAATCATGCACATAGCGCGCTTGGTGGAAACGGACCTCATGTTTCGCTGGATGCACATTGACATCTACCTGATGCGGATCCAACTGCAACATCAACACATAACCGGGTTGTTCGAGTTCATTAAGATCCGCAAATGCCTGGCGCACAGCGTGATTCACCAGGCGATCTCTCACTAAACGACCATTCACATAAAAGTAGTGAATATCCTGCAATTCCGACTGTTGTGGTGACTGCAGATAACCACTCAGTTGCAGTTCTTCATGGTTGCATTCCACTTTAACGGCTTGTTCGGCAAAGCTACGCCCGGCGACTTGTGTCAGTCGCTGCAGGAATTGATTGTCAGTATTCGCCGGACGATAGTGGCGCACCTGTTTGCCATTGTGTTTGAGTGTCAGTTGAATATCAGGCCGAACCAGCGCCATACGTTTCAACCACTCATCTATATGGGCAAACTCTGTTTTGTCACTTTTCAGAAAACGTCGCCGCGCAGGAGTATTAAAAAACAGATCAGCCACATCAATCGTCGTACCTATGGGATGGGCTGCGGGCTGGATTTTGACCGCCATTTCTGAGCCTTCGGCATATGCCATCCAGGCTTCAGCTTGCTCTTCTGTACGTGAGGTCAAAGTCAAACGAGAGACTGAACTGATACTGGCCAGCGCTTCACCGCGAAAGCCAAAGCTGAGAATGGCTTCCAGATCATCCAGTGTGTGCAGCTTTGATGTGGCATGACGCGACAACGCCAAGGCTAAATCTGTTTTACTGATACCACAGCCATTGTCCTGAATGCGGATCAGCTTGGCGCCGCCTTTTTCGATCTCAATATCGACTTTAGTGGCGCCGGCATCAAGGCAGTTCTCAACCAGCTCTTTAACCACAGACGCAGGACGTTCAACTACTTCACCCGCCGCAATCTGGTTGGCCAACTGCGGCGGTAATATCTGAATAGCCATGTAAACCTCAGGCTCTGGGGATGATCAGCTTTTGCCCGACGCGCACCACGTCGGACTTTAGATTATTGGCTTTTTTGATTGCAGCTACCGATACCTGATAGCGCGTCGCGATAATGGATAGCGACTCGCCACGAGACACTTTATGTTTGATATTACCTTGTTTGGCAAGCAGCGTGCCTTCCGGTGGATAGCTCTCAAAATATTGGTGGATCCCTTTAGAAATCGCATCTGCTAATTGTTCCTGATGCTTGGGGTCCTTTAGCAATTTTTCTTCTGAGGGATTTGAGATAAAACCGGTTTCCACTAATAGAGAGGGGATATCCGGCGCTTTCAGTACCGCCAGACTGGCATATTCAGGACTACTCTTGTGCAAACGAGTCACCTTGCCGAGATCATTCAGAATATTGCTGGCAACCCGATAGCCAGTGGAGCGGGAATTATCCATAGACATATCGATCAAGGTGCGCATCAGATACTGTTCGTTATCGGTATTTTGCACAATCTCACCAACCCCCCCCAGCAAATCTGACACTTTTTCACTTTGCTCAAGAAGTCGCCCCATTTCACTGTTGGCGCGACGATTAGACAGCACCCAGACTGATGACCCACGCGGCTGCGGCGAAGTAAATGCGTCGGCATGAATCGACACTAGGAGGTCTGCTTTGGCTTCTCGCGCCAATTCTGACCGCCGATTTAGCTCCACAAAATAGTCACCGGAGCGGATACGTACGGCCTTTATGCCCGACATGGCATTGAGTTTTTCGGTCACCCGATTCGCAATTTGGAGTGCCACTCTTTTTTCGTAGGTCCCCGACGGCCCAATAGAACCTGGATCATCACCACCATGCCCGGCATCAATCGCAATTACCACATCACGATCATTACCTGCGCGGTTATCCACTTCTCGCGCAATACTACTACTGTCACTTTGTTCAAAATCCACCACCAAACGGTCACCATAAGGCCCCGTGGGCGGCAACGAGAACATGTTTGCCTTGGTGGCTTTACCTAGGTCGACGACCAAGCGCAAAGTCCCTTTGGTCGGTGGCGAGCTATAACGGATGCGTTTAACTAACTTGCTGTTATTATCCAGTTTATCCAGCGCTGATTTAGCGCCACGGGTATCACCGAGATCAATCACTAAGCGATCAGGATTTTTCAGAGTAAACGAGTCATATTGTGGTTTAGTGGCAAGATCAAATACCACTCGCGTGGAATCTGGTGCAGCCCAAATACGCACACTATTGAGGGTATTGGCTGCCACGGCCGGAGCACCCACCGTAAAAAACGCAAAAAAAACTATATATTTTAATAAGATGTTATTAGTTCTAGGCATCATTCTGTAATTTTTCTAATAGCATCCTTCCGGATTCCGAGCAGGCGCTGATGACAACTTCACGCTCAGTATTAGCATACTTAATATGCAGCTGTATATCCGCAGGAGGCAAACAACCCTCACCTTTTTCAGGCCACTCCACTATACACAAGCTGTGATCGTTAAAATAATCACGGATCCCCATATATTCCAGCTCTTCCGCTGAACTCAGGCGATACAAATCGAAATGGTATACATCAACCCCGCTGAGCTCGTATGGCTCCACTAAGGTGTAGGTAGGGCTTTTGACATTGCCTTTATGTCCTAATCCCTGAATTAAACCACGACTGAAAGTGGTTTTCCCTGCGCCCAGCTCGCCGGTCAGATAAACGATTAACGGTGGTGTAAACAGTGCTGCCAGACGTGCGCCTAATGCGATAGTTTGCTGTTCATCATGCAATTGTAAAATCAGTGGCTGATTTGTCATTCTCTCAGGGATCCAGGCTCAGGGCCTAAAGGCCCGCTTTATTCAGTGTTGACCAGACGGCGAATCCAGGGCATCAAATCGCTGGCCAGCATACCACGTTCACCGTCGCGCGCAGCAAAATCCGCCGCTTCACCATGAACGACTACACCGGCAACGGTTGCCCGGCAATTATCCAACCCTTGCGCCATCAGCGCGCCGATTATACCAGATAACACATCACCACACCCACCACTGGCAAGCCCGGGGTTTCCTACCGGTGCAACATATAGCATATTGCCATCATAAATCAGGGTTCCGGCCCCTTTAAGTAATACAGTTCCACCATACTTCTGTTGCAAGGCTTTCACTGCGGCAAAACGGTCAGCTTCAACTGTCTGAGTGTCAGTTCCCAGCAATCTCGCCGCCTCACCAGGATGAGGTGTCAACACCCAGTGAGCTTGCTGCTGCGGCTCAGTACTCAGCATATTCAGGGCATCGGCATCGACGACGGCGCGTTTGTCGGTCAGCCCTACCGCTTTAAACAGGTTATAGCCCCAATCCTGCTGTCCCAAACCTGGACCTAACACTAAAACATTGGCCCAGCCCAGCCGTTGATAAACTTCCATATCAACTAACTCGCAGCCGTGAAACATCAGTTCTGGTCGCCCATTGTTGACCGTGAGTTGATGTTCAGGGCGACTAACAACAGTAACCAGCCCCGCACCGGCGCGCAAACAGGCTTCACCTGCCAGACGAATGGCTCCGGCCATACCATGATCGCCGCCAATAATCGTCACTTTACCGGATTGCCCTTTATGGCTATCGCGCGGTCTGGCTTTGAAACAAGCAGCGAGGAAATGGCGATCCACACGCATCACCTCAGATGGTGGCAGATAAGGCGTCAAACCAATATCTGCAAAATGCAGTTCACCACAACAATGGCGAGCACGGCCGGTAACAAGTCCTTGTTTAACCACCCCCATAATAATGGTGAGATCTGCGATGACGGCACATCCTGCCACTGCCCCCGTATCTGCCATCACGCCTGAGGGCAGATCCAGACTCAACACTTGAGCAGGACTGCGGTTGATCTGTGCAATTAACTCTGCCACTGCGGGGCGTAACTCACCGTGAATACCGGTTCCCAATAAACCATCGACAATGACGTCCGCTTCCGGCCAGTTATCTAGCGTCACCATGTCGAATGCGAAATCTTGCAGTAACTGCCAGGCCTGTTGCCATTCACTGGTGGGTTGGGTAGCGGGATGTATTAGCAGGGAGGTTTCAATACCGGCTTGCAACAGATGACGCATACACACCAGCGCATCGGCACCGTTATTGCCCTGACCAGCAATCACCAACACTTTTTGCGGTAGCTTTAGATGAGGCCTCAGCAGGTCAAAAGCCGCTTTCCCCGCACGCTCAACTAACTGATAAAGTTCACCTTCAGCAGCAGTCACCCACGCCATTTCGGCCTGTCTGACCGCAGCGGCAGTGTAAAGAAGAGAGGGTAATTGTGACAAATCCTGCGCCATATCTATCTCCGGAGCCACTTGTGTCGTTGTAACGATTTGAAAACGGGCAATTGCTGCCTTTACCTTATGCAGACTAACAACACCACCACAAGCGGTTTATGACCTATATCAGAAGATCATGCTATTACCATAAAAAAGCCCGGCTCTCGGCCGGGCGTAATCAAGTGCTATTTACTCTTTACTAACTGTCAGTCTTACACCTAAATATCTTCCATTCGAATAGTACTGTGTACTAAGCGGTGCTGATGAATTTTTTCCACTCGTACCAAATCTTCTAACGCACTTTTCACTTCAGCAGAAGATGAGGATGCCGCAGTTTTTTCCAACAGACCAATCAAGGCATTGTCCAATTCCAGATGCAACTCGAGAACATCGTCCTCAGTCATATTGGGAGGGAGCATCACATCCTGACAACGCTTTTTAAAATCTTCGAATACAAAATCTTTATACCAGGTATCAAGAATCTTAGCTGGTGCGGCATCAATGTAGTCTTCCAGATGCTGAGCCACATCTTTCTGATGTTTTTCAAAATATTCCAACACCAGTTTTGCCCGGGAAGAATCAGCCTGATTATGTAGTCGACCGTACATCTTGGCCATATCAAGACGACATTCAGCGACATAATCCAGAAGTTCACGCAATTGTTGGATACGCATCCGGCACCCTCCATTTTGGCAGCGATTTGCTGAGGTTGATTCGAAACTATGTTCATTATGGAAGCAAATGTCAGTTGAATACATGACAAGTGTCATAATTTACAGGTTATGGCGAGCCGTATATTAGTGATAACGTAATAAACCTGCAGTTGATCACGAAATCAGCATGGTCTGACCTGTACGCAACAATGAATATTTTACGCAGTATATGCCGAAAGAAAAAAGAAAAGCCAATATATACAGCGAATAAGCAGGTTGAATTGCTGACTGTTATGGCTATAGCTAAAATGGGCTAAAAGGGAAGATTGGAGCGACATACCGGGTTCGAACCGGTGACCTATACCTTGGCAAGGTATCGCTCTACCAACTGAGCTAATGTCGCAAAAGAGGTCGTCTCGAATTTGGAGCGACATACCGGGTTCGAACCGGTGACCTATACCTTGGCAAGGTATCGCTCTACCAACTGAGCTAATGTCGCGTCGTTCGCCATCAAGGCAAAAATATTCGAGATTTGGAGCGACATACCGGGTTCGAACCGGTGACCTATACCTTGGCAAGGTATCGCTCTACCAACTGAGCTAATGTCGCACCGTATTCCTGCTAGCGTTATCAACCAGCGGGAAGGTGAGGCCGCATTATAGGCAAATTTCTAACCCCTGCAACCCCCCTGACAACAATTATCTGCCAAACGGTCAAATTTTAAATACCCGCTGCCGATAAAACTTCAGCTCGGCAATAGACTCCTGAATATCCTGCAATGCCTGATGCGTATTTTGCTTGTTAAAATCCTTCATGATTTCCGGTTGCCAGCGCCGCACTAATTCCTTGATTGTGCTCACATCTATGTTTCGATAATGGAAATACTCTTCCAGCTCTCGCATGTACTTGTTCAGAAACCGTCGGTCCTGGCCAATGCTATTACCGCACATAGGCGATGCCCCTTTCGGCACATAATTTTGTAAAAACGCAATGGTTTCTCGTATGGCATCCTGCTCACTGTATTGACTGGCTTTCACCCGCGCAATCAGACCGGACGCCCCATGATGCTGTTGATTCCAATCATCCATCGCAGCCAACACCGCATCAGTTTGATGGATAGCAATCACTGGCCCTTCACCAACAACATTCAACTCTTTATCTGTCACCAGTGTCGCAATTTCAATTATCCGGTCAGTTTCCGGTTCCAGACCGGTCATTTCCAAATCTATCCAAATCAGGTTTTCTGCATTGGCTGCCATAGTGCGCCCTTCTCCTAACCGCCATATTCAGGCTTTTTTATTCAAGACCGTGTATCATACTGCTTTTTAACAGTTCCCAACAAACCAAGGTATCCGTGAGCAAAAAGAAACTGACCCACGGCCAATTGCGCCGCATGAAAGCAAATCACGAAAAACGATTGCAACGCGGTAACAATACTGAAGAATCCGCCACTGAATTTCAGGACAGCCTGCTAGGGCCAGAACAGGAAGGCACTGTCATCTCCCGTTTTGGTCAACACGCTGATGTGGAAACAACTGGCGGAGAACTGATCCGCTGCAACTTGCGTCGAACCATCGGCAGCCTGGTTTGTGGCGATAAAGTAGTGATGCGACCGGCGACGGATCCAAGTCATACGATTGCCGGAGTCGTCGAAGCCGTACATCCTCGACGCTCGACACTTACCCGACCAGATCTCTATGATGGAGTGAAAGTCGTCGCCGCCAATATTGACCAGATCCTGATTGTATCATCCGTAGTGCCGGTATTTTCCACGCAGATTATTGATCGTTATCTGGTCGCCGCAGAAGACTGTGGGATTCCACCTGTTATTGTCCTGAACAAAATCGATCTGCTAACCGAAGAGATGGCTACCGAAATCGACCAAGCGTTAGTACGTTATCGGGCAATTGGCTATCAGGTCTATGAAGTCAGCAGTCGCACCGGTGCCGGGATTGAAGAGTTACAGTCGTTGCTGGATGACAAAGTCAGTATTTTTACCGGCCAATCAGGGGTGGGCAAATCCTCGTTGATTAACTGTGTGCTGCCAGATGCCCAATTGCTCATAGGTGATGTGTCGGATAATTCCGGTCTGGGACAACACACCACCACGGCCTCAAGGTTATTGCATCTGCCATCCGGGGGCGATTTAATTGATTCTCCTGGCGTCAGGGAATTTGCACTGTGGCATCTGACAGCTGAACGCGTGAGCTGGTGCTTTGTCGAATTTAGAGATCACTTGGGTGGCTGTAAATTTCGTGACTGCAAACATCTTGATGACCCAGGTTGCCGATTGCGAGAAGCGGTCGAGCAAGGCAAAATTGCCCGGGATCGCTTTAACAATTATCACCGAATTATTGCCAGTCTCAGTGAACAGCGCCATGCGCGCCAGTTCAGGGCCGGCGTCGATGATTTTTAAACTTCGTTAACAAGGAATTCAAATATTGGACAAGCTGAAGATTGCACTGCAATATCTGTTGCCCAAACACTTGCTCTCAAGAGCAGTCGGCAAACTGGCGGCAGCAGAAGCTGGCAAACTGACAACCGTGGCTATCCGTTGGTTTATCAAACACTATGGCATTAATATGGCAGAAGCTCAGCAGCCAGAAGCCGAAGACTACCGTAGTTTTAATGCCTTCTTTACGCGCGCATTGAAATCTGGCGTTCGTCCACTCTGCGAAGACCCACAGCAACTGGCGCATCCGGTTGATGGGACTGTCAGTCAGTGTGGCGCAATTGTTGATGGTCGAATTATTCAAGCCAAAGGACATGATTACAGTGCGTTAGCATTACTCGGTGGCAAGCAGGATGTCGCTGACCGTTTTTATGATGGTGACTTCGCCACGATATATCTTGCGCCCAAGGATTATCACCGGATCCACATGCCGTTTGATGGCGTATTGTCAAAAATGATTTATGTCCCGGGGGAGCTGTTTTCGGTAAATCCACTGACGGCGCGCAATGTCCCAGGATTGTTTGCACGCAATGAACGAGTAGTCGCCATTTTTGAAACGGCTATCGGACCAATGGCCATGGTGCTGGTAGGTGCCACGATTGTTGCCAGTATTGAGACTGTCTGGGCCGGAACCGTAACGCCACCTACGGGTAAAAAGGTGTTTGTCTGGGACTATGACGTTCAGGGTGATGAAGCGATAAAACTCGCCAAAGGCCAGGAAATGGGACGCTTTAAGCTTGGCAGTACTGTGGTATTGTTATTTGCTAAAGATGCACTCGCTGCATTTGCCGATGGTGTGGCACCCGAAGCGGTCACCCGAATGGGAGCACCTTTTGCAAACATTACGGATCTGACTGAAATCTAATCGGATTTATGGCTGAATCAATTTTGCCGCTGTTGTTGTGAGAAACTGATTATGTTGGTATTTGCGCATCGAGGTGCCAGCGGTTATGCGCCGGAAAACACGATAAAAGCCATGCTGCTGGCGCTGGAATTAGGCGCGGATGCAGTAGAGTTAGATGTTCACAGTGTGGAAGGTGAGTTGCTGGTATTTCATGACCGGCAACTGGCCCATAAAAGCAGTGGTAGTGGTCTGATCCACCGTAAGAGTTTACAGGAAGTTGCCGAATTACGGGTGGGCGGTGAGGTTATTCCCACACTGCGACAAGTGTTGCAGGCGCTTGATCATAGATTGCAGGTGAATATCGAACTGAAAGGCATTGGTTGTGTTGCGCCATTTCTCAAACAATATCCAAGCTATCTGAGTGAGTTGGGCTATCAACCTGAACAGCTATTGATCTCCTCCTTCAACCATCCCTATCTCAGACAAGTGAAGCAGCAGTTTGGGCAAGCGCATGTTGCCCCATTACTTGCCAGTATTCCGGAAGATTTAGCCGCCTGCGCCAGTACATTGGACGCAGTAGCCTTGCATCTGGACATCAACTTTATTAGTCATCAATTGCTGGCCGATGCCCATCAGCGTGGCTTAAAGGTTCATGTCTACACCGTCGACGATATTGATGATATCCGTGCGCTAAAACAGTTAGGTGTGGATGGCATTTTCAGTAATTTCCCGGATAAAGCGCGGCAGGTTCTGGCGGAGCCCTCCACCCGAGATTACAGCGATTGGTTTGAGTAAACTCAGCTTTGATTATTTCGCTGAGCCCAGCTGCCGACCAAAATGAAAGTGATCGTCACCAGTAAAAACATCCACATCGCCGGCATATGTGCTAATTGCCTAGCTAGCCACGGGCTGACGGTGACTATTAACATGCCATAACCAAAGGCATTGACGACGATAAAAATCAACGTCCGGACCACGAAATTGCGGGCGCCCAACTGACGTCGTAACCAACGGTTAACGTCGGCACCGAACACCAGTACAATGCAGGCAACCATGGCAGTGGCAATTTCACTGAGCCAAGGATGTAACATGCTGCCGAATTTGGTCAGATATTCAACAAGATAATGCATTTATTAACAGCGAGTTGTGGCAGATAACTGTCAGCATATAGGTATCGGATATGGTTCACAAGTTACTATTACTTACCCGGGAAAATCATCGTTATCTGCCGTTGCTAGAACAACTGGTACTCCCCGAGTTACAGCTTGTGGATGATTCGCCTGCGGCGATTGCAGAGGCAGATATCTGGCTGGCAGAACCCGCGCTAGCACTGCCATTATTGCCGCATGCCCATCAGTTACAGTGGCTGCAATCCACCTTTGCCGGCGTTGATAAATTGTTAGGGCCTAAGCGCCGTAGTGATTACCAACTCACAAACATTAAGGGAATTTTTGGCCCATTAATGAGTGAATATATCTTTGGCTATCTGTTGGCTCACTGCCGCCAGCAACAGCTTTATCGGCAGCAACAGCAGCAGCAATTGTGGCAACCAGGTAACTATCAGAGCCTGCAAGGGCAACAAATATTGCTGCTTGGCACCGGCTCTATCGGTAGCCATGTGGCGGCCACCGCCAAACATTTTGGCATGCATACTGTTGGCATGAATCTGAGTGGCAAGCAGCCAGCTGCATTTGATCGAATTATCACCAACCAACAACTCAATGATGCTTTGCCGCAAGCCGATGTAGTTGTCAACACCCTGCCTGCATCGCCAGCCAGTACTGACATTCTTGATGCTGAGCGACTGCGTTATCTCAAACAGGGGGCCATACTATTTAATGTCGGACGCGGCAGTGCAATCGATCTGGAAGCGCTGACACAACTACTTTCAGAACGCTCGGATATCACAGCGATACTGGACGTATTTCCTCAAGAACCGTTGCCACCACATCAGCGCTTATGGCAGATGCCCAACGTGATTATTACCCCACATATTTCCGCACCCAGTTTTCCGCAGCAAGTGGTAGAAATTTTCGCTGACAACTATTCACGCTGGCGTCAGCAGTCCCCCTTGCAGTATCAGATTGATTTCAAGCGTGGCTACTGACATCTGCTGATGTTTGTCAATCTTGCCAAAGGTGACATCCTTCAGTTAGCGGCTGAAATTAATTATATGATTTCATTAAAATTCAGGCTTACGAACAGCTACCAACTGTGATCCAGACTAAAAATTAGTCAATTATTATTGTTATTGAGAACTATTTTTATTTATAATAACCACAGTATTAATGCGTAGGTTCTGGAGTTCAGCAGTTATGTACGTTTGTCTGTGTCACGCAATTACGGATACCCAGATCAGACAGGCCGTCAGCCAAGGAGATACCAGTCTTAAAGAGGTTCGCCAGCGTCTAGGCGTGGGCGATCAGTGCGGTAAATGTACCCGCATGGCAATGCAGATCATTCAGCAACAGTTGGATGTGGAACCTAATTATTACGAAGTTGCTTAAGTGCACTAGTGCCCATAAAAAGCCGCTGTGACAGCGGCTTTTTAATCTTAATTAAACGTCACTATCATCGGTGGTGACGTTACTCTCATCTGGTAACGAATCCTGGCTTACCTCGACGCTATCGACTCGTTGTAATCCTCGTGGCAACTTCGCACCACGACGACCGCGTTCACCACGATAATATTCCAGATCACTGCTCTTCAGTGTCAGCTTCCGCTTGCCAGCCCAAAGCGTCACACTGCTACCGCTGGGCACCAGATACAGGTGCGTCAGTAACTCCTCACGCAGTTTGGCACGCTCTGATGGAATGCCGATAATCTTGTTACCTTTGCCCTTAGACAATTGCGGTAACGCATCTACGGAAAACAGCAACATACGGCCTTCGTTGGTGATCGCCAAAATCGAATAATCTACGCCTTTGTCCAAGCGTTGTGGCGTTAAGACTTTCGCATTTGATGGCAAGCTCAATAGCGCTTTACCGGCTTTATTGCGCGATACCATCTCTTTGAATTCACAGATAAAGCCATAACCAGCATCACTCGCCAGCAGAAACTTGTTGTCATCATCGCCTAACAACACATGTTCCATCGTCTCACCCGGCACCAGGTTGAAACGTGTGGTGATAGGTTCGCCCTGACTTCGCGCCGATGGCAGAGTATGGGTCTCCGTAGAAAATGCCCGGCCAGAGCCGTCAATGAACACACTGGGTTGATTGCTCCGTCCCATTGCGGCACATAAGAAGCTATCTCCCGCTTTATAAGACAAGCCCTCGGCATCAATATCATGACCTTTGGCACAGCGTACCCAGCCTTTTTCAGAAAGGACCACGGTTACCGGCTCGGTCGGTACCAGTTCCTGTTCTGACAGCGCTTTGGACTCTGCGCGCACCACCAATGGTGAACGGCGATCATCACCATAAGTGTCGGCATCAGCCTGTAACTCTTTTTTGATGAGCGTCTTCAAGCGCCGTTCTGAGCTCAGTAATAGCTGCAGTTGTTCGCGTTCTTTTTCCAGCTCGTCTTGTTCACCACGGATTTTCATCTCTTCCAGTTTGGCTAAATGACGCAGTTTCAATTCCAGGATCGCTTCTGCCTGCTTATCACTCAAACTGAAACGACGCATCAGTTCCGCTTTAGGCTCATCGTTGAAACGGATAATCTCAATCACTTCATCAATATTGAGGAAGGCAATCATCAATGCTTCAAGAATATGTAAGCGAGACAATACCTTGTCTAAGCGGAACTCAAGCCGACGACGTACGGTAGTGGTACGAAAACTCAGCCACTCGGTCAGTAATTGTTTAAGTCCCTTAACTTGTGGTCGCCCATCTAAGCCCAGTACGTTGAGGTTGACCCGATAACCTTTTTCCAAATCGGTGGTGGCAAACAGGTGCGCCATCAATTGAGCACAATCGACCCGGTTTGAGCGTGGGACAATGACCAGTCGTACCGGATTTTCATGGTCAGACTCATCGCGTAAATCTGTCACCATTGGCAACTTTTTCGCCTGCATCTGTGCCGCGATCTGTTCCAGAATTTTGCTGGAGCTGGACTGATGCGGCAGCGCAGTGACAACAATTTCGCCATCTTCCACGCTATAAACAGCACGAGCTTTGATAGTGCCGCGACCGGATTCATAGATTTTGCCAATTTCATCCGGCGGGGTAATGATTTCAGCTTCTGTTGGATAATCAGGTCCTGGCACAAACTCCATCAACCGTGGTAAATCCGCGCCAGGATTGTCCAGTAACTCAATACAGGCGTGAGCCAGCTCCCGCGCATTATGCGGTGGAATATCGGTTGCCATCCCCACCGCAATCCCCGTGATGCCATTGAGCAGGATATGCGGTAACCGCGCTGGCATTACCAGTGGTTCTTTTAAGGTGCCATCGAAGTTAGTGCCCCAGTCAACCGTTCCCTGCCCCAGTTCACTCAATAACACTTCGGAGAATCGTGACAAACGTGCTTCGGTATAACGCATGGCAGCGAATGACTTCGGATCATCTGGCGCCCCCCAGTTACCCTGTCCATCCACCAGTGGATAGCGATACGTAAATGGTTGTGCCATCAGTACCATCGCTTCATAACAAGCGCTGTCGCCATGCGGATGATATTTACCCAGCACGTCACCTACAGTACGCGCGGATTTTTTGTATTTAGCAGCAGCGGACAGTCCAAGTTCGCTCATCGCATAGATGATGCGCCGCTGTACCGGCTTCAGGCCATCGCCGATATGCGGCAATGCCCGGTCCATGATGACATACATGGAATAATTGAGATAAGCATCTTCGGTGAAACGCCGGAGTGGGATCTGTTCCACACCATCCATACTCAGGGCCAGAGGATCACTCATGATTGTCTTCCTGTGCCGGGTTATGATTGTTATTCATCAGCTTCATCTGCATCATTGCCTTTATAAAACAGGCGATAAATGTTGCCTTTCAAATCGTCAGAGATATATACGGAGCCATCCGGTGCCATCGCCAATGAGTAGGGACGCGCCATCGGAAATTCACCGTCAAGGAAACTCAATAGTGTTGAACGGCTGACGACTTTATCACCGTCCATTTTTAATAAAACGACCTGGTAGCCCACCTTGCTGGAGCGGTTCCACGAACCATTCTCAGCCACCAGCATCTGATTATGATATTCGGCTGGAAACTGGTTACCGATATAAAACAACAAGCCCATTGGTGCAACATGGGCAGGCAATTCAAACACTGGCGGCTCTACCGTTAGGTTTTTCGGCTTTTCGTAGGCGGGTTCTTTTATATCTTTGCCATGGATATAGGGAAAACCAAAGTGCTCTCCGGGTCTATCGATGCGGTTAATTTCATCTGGTGGGATGTTATCCCCCATCCAATCACGGCTACTATCGGCAAACCACAGCTTGCCATTCACTGGATTCCAGTCAAAACCGACCACCTGACGGATACCCGTGGCAATTTGTTGTGACTCGCCAGAGTCAAGATCTATCGCGATGATACTGCCAAACGGCGCAATAGGTTCGCAGACATTACACGGTGCACTTATCGAAACGTATAACCGACCATCGGGGCCGAATTTTATACCGCGGATACTTTTGTTACCCTTACCTGGTAGTCGGTCATAGACTTCCCTTGGGCGACTGGGCCGCTTTAGGCGTTGTTCGATGTTATTGAATACAACTATACGATCTTCCAGCGCAGCATAGAGATCCCCATTATGAAATGCTAACGCTTCCGGATAATCCAGATCTTTAGCGACCAGATAACGTCGGTCGACTCGGCCATCATTATTACTGTCAACCAATGCGGTAATGGTGCCACTCTTACGGGAGCCCACAAACAGCGTGCCCTGATCGCCAACCACGATCTGCTTTGCATCACCTAATTCGGTAGCATACAGAGATACGCCAAACCCCTTAGTTACCATAATCACAACAGACTGCGCTGCATTGGCAGTCCCGCAACTCAAGGCGGTTCCCAGCAGTAACAAACCTGCACCGGCGTTCCTGCCGATTCTGTTACAGAAATTCATCATAACCTTGCCTTTGCTCTTATTTTCAGGCATTTGCGACATCAAAACTCGGCCAGATCTCCCTTAGTTTCCAGCCAAGATTTGCGATCCCCGGCTCGCTTTTTGGATAACAGCATATCCATCAATGCCACAGTTTCATCGGCATCATCAATGGTCATCTGCACCAAGCGGCGGGTGTTAGGATCCATGGTGGTTTCCCTGAGCTGCAGAGGGTTCATCTCACCTAGCCCTTTAAATCGGGTCACTTGCACTTTGCCTTTTTTGTTATCTGCCGCAATGCGGCTGAGGATGCTTTGTTTTTCTTCTTCATCCAGTGCGTAATACACCTCTTTGCCAAAATCTATACGGAAAAGCGGTGGCATCGCAATGTAGATATGTCCTTGTTCTACTAACACTTTAAAATGCTTTAGGAATAATGCGCAGAGCAGCGTAGCAATATGCAGTCCATCCGAGTCGGCATCCGCTAGCACGCAAATTTTGCCATAGCGCAACTCTGAAATGTCATCACTATCGGGATCACAACCGATAGCGACTGAAATATCGTGTACTTCCTGTGAACCTAGCACCTGAGAACCATCGACTTCCCATGTATTCAGGATCTTACCGCGCAGCGGCATAATGGCTTGAAACTCTTTATCACGCGCCTGCTTGGCACTACCGCCCGCAGAATCCCCTTCCACCAAAAACAGCTCAGTGCGGCCATTATCCTGACTGGTACAATCGGTCAATTTACCCGGGAGTGCTGGCCCAGCGGTCACTTTTTTACGGGCAATTTTCTTCGCCGACTTTAACCGTTTCTGTGCATTATTGATGCACATCTCGGCCAACAGTTCAGCTTGGTCAGTATGGCTGTTCAGCCATAGGCTGAAGGCATCACGCACGATACCGGACACGAAAGCGGCACATTGCCGACTGGAGAGTTTCTCCTTGGTCTGTCCAGCAAACTGTGGGTCCTGCATTTTCACAGACAGCACGAATGAGGCTTTGTCCCAGATATCTTCCGGGCTCAATTTAATGCCACGCGGGATCAGATTGCGGAATTCACAAAACTCGCGCATGGATTCCAATAACCCTTGGCGAAACCCGTTAACGTGAGTTCCGCCCAGCGGCGTAGGGATCAGGTTAACGTAACTTTCGTTAAGGCACTCACCACCTTCGGGTAACCATGTAATGGCCCAGTCGGCGGCTTCAATTTTTGTACTGAGGCTGCCAACAAATGGCTCTTCCGGCAAGGTGACCGAATCTTTGATTGAATCTTTAATGTAATCGGTCAGACCGGCTTCGTAGAACCATTCCAGCTCTTCACCCGACTGTTTATTGACAAACCGAATGCGTAAGCCCGGACACAGCACTGCTTTAGCCCGTAGCAAATGGGTCAGCCTGCTGATGGAATAGTTAGCAGAATCAAAATATTGTGGTTCTGGCCAGAACTGTACACGCGTACCGGTATTACGACGCCCACAGCTGCCGGTAACATGTAACGCTTCAACACAATTGCCATGCTCAAAGGCAATATCATAGACCTGACCGTCACGGCGAACTGTCACTTCAACCCGTTTGGATAACGCATTGACCACCGAAATCCCAACACCGTGCAAGCCACCGGAAAATTGGTAGTTTTTATTCGAGAATTTACCACCGGCGTGCAGTTTGGTGAGGATCAGTTCAACCCCAGGAATGCCTTCTTCCGGGTGAATATCCACTGGCATTCCACGGCCATCATCTATGACTTCCAGCGAGTTATCGGGATACAAAATCACGTCAATTTTACTGGCAAAGCCAGCCAACGCTTCATCGACGCTGTTGTCGATCACTTCCTGTCCCAAATGGTTGGGACGGGTGGTATCCGTGTACATACCGGGACGGCGTTTTACCGGATCAAGTCCGTTGAGAACTTCAATGGCGTCGGAGGTATATTGATTTGTCATAGCGCGTACTTTTTATTTTTTGAGGCCATCGTGGGCCGCACATATCTGATTGTCAAGGTAAGCAAAGAAATCGGCTCACCGTATCCAGTTTATCGCCATAGCCCACAAAGCTGTGATTACCACCGGCCTCAAGCAGCATCTCACAACAATGGTATTTAGCCAATGCCTGACGATAATCCAGTACTTCATCGGCAGTTTGTAACAGTACCAAAAAACGATCAGGGTTGAGAATGACTGGCGTATCAAATTGCCGCAACTGTTGTTGGTGCTCGGGCAGTAATTCATAATGTTCCCCGGTGTAGGGGTTAACTTGTGGACCAAGATAATCTTCAAACAATTCATAGGGTTTTACTGCTGGATTTACCAGCACTGCCCGCCCACCATAATGTTGTACTAGCCAACTGGCGAAATAGCCTCCAAGTGACGAACCGATAAAACACAGTTTTTCGCCATCAGCCAACGCCTGTTCAGTAATCTGTTGCAGCAAGTCCATCGCGGCCTGTGGCGACGAAGGCAATTGCGGCACTATCATCTTGGTTTCTGGAAAATGCGTCTTGATATAGGCTTGGGTAACCGTGGCTTTATCGGAAAATGGAGAGCTGTTAAAACCATGAATGTAGAGCAGCATAGATCCTCGCAACAGCGGCTACTCTGGGGATAAATCAGTAACCACTCGCCTGAATGTCGGGAGCGAAACGTTCTCCCGGAATACGGTACACATTGGTCAGCATGCTACCATCCGGTCGCAGCTCCAGCAAACGATAGCCCGGTTGCACGGAATCCAGGGCGAAATAAGGGGATTGTGGCTTAAACTGAATGCAGGTTGATGGCGTGGCCATTAATGCAATATTGTGGTGTTCACCAGGATAGAGACTATCCAGTTGCTGATGCACATGTCCCCACAACATCCCTTTTACTTGTGGCAACTTTGCCATCTGCGCCAGAAATTGATCACCATTATCCATCCAATGCTGATCTAACCAGGCACAATTAACTTTTATCGGGTTATGGTGCATCACCAGCAATGCGTGACGTTCAGGCTCAGCGGCTATGGCGCTCTGAATAATGGCAAATTCTTCATCACTCAGGTGCCCCCCCGGACGACCGCGAACCGTCGAGTCCAGCATAATTATCTGCCAATTTCCCGCCAGCACCCGCCGTTGACCAAAGATTTGCTTTCCCTGCATATGCAGGCTCATGATCCGTGGGTCGTCGTGATTTCCCGGCAGGTAATGGCACGGGAGATTCAATGGCTCAATGGCTTTGACGAAGTTGTGATACGACTCACCGGAAAAATCCTGGCTGAGATCACCTGTGGCTAACAAAATATCGGCGGGATAACTGAGGGCTTCGATGGTATTGAGTACGGCTTCAAAACTGCTGGCCGTGTTGACTCCCAACAGATGCCCGTCAGGATCGGCAAACAGATGAGGATCGGTAATCTGCACTAAGCGTACGCAATGATCCTTTGGGATACGATAAGTGATAGCCTCTTTCAGCACATTGATTACCCAATACTATGACTGACAAACAAGGCGCGCACGACAGTCGATTTTCAACAACTCCTCCAGAAAGGCGTTAACCTGATATTTTTCATTCCGATGATGCATATGCAGGTTCGGATAATCATACACCGCCTGTAATCGGGAAATCTGTTGACTGCTTAACACTTCTGCTAATTTAGCATCATGATAGACTCTCACCGTCACACAAGGAACCGGCACTACGCCATCCAGCCCCATCGGACGGGCAATACTAACCACTTGAGTATAAGGCGTATTTTCAAGAATACTGACCTCCAGGCAACCGAAGCTGCCCTCGACTTGCCACTGCTCACCAGTGGCACAAGACTCCGGCAACCAGCGCACGATATGGGCATAATTCCGACCACATAATGCGAGAAATCGGCTGACATCAGGTTGGTATTTATCTTTTGCTTTCTGCATCCCTAGCCATCAATTGTTGGTAGTTAAGTTGTAACCATTGCAGACCCAAAGCGGTCGACACGTTGTCGATGCGGCCATCAGTTGTCATTTCATAGGCTTGTTGGCGTGGTAACACCACAACCCGGATATCTTCATGTTCGGCAGCAAGCCCGTGGATTCCGCCAGCGACACTGGCATCTACTGCCGCCCAATAAAAGTAAAATCGTTCCGTACTGCCGCCGGGACTCGACAGATAACTGCTGATGGCATGCAGACTGCGCGCGGTAAGACCGCTTTCTTCCATCAACTCTCGCCGCGCCACTTGCTCAGGTGTCTCATCACTGTCGATCATACCGGCCACAAGTTCCAGCAACCACGGAGAATCACTGGTCATTACTGCCGGAAAACGTAATTGCTCGATTAACACTACCTGATCCAAGACGGGATCATAGGGCAGTACCACAACGGCATGACCACGCTCGAAAATTTCGCGACGCACCTCACCACTCCAGCCACCAGCAAACAAACGATGACGGAAGCGGTATTCTTCCATAGAAAAGAAGCCAGAATAAAGTGTTCTTTTGCCTAAAATCTCAATATCGTTCTTGGAGAATTTTTCAGGTTTCATTTTCGTCCCATCTCTGCCATAACTGAGCTCCAGCTTACCGCGAGGTTTTCGTCACAATTAAGCGGCATCATTAATTAATAAAATCTGTTACACTTCGGAGTTGACTGGAAATCAGATGGTTTTTAGTATTTCGGCCAACAAGTTTTGCTGTATCGGGAAGCGTCGGGAAGCGCAAACCGCCTTTTTAAGGCATTAACAGTCTAACGAAGTTAAACCACCTGTACAGGGTGTTTGTCTATAAGGACAGCTAATGAAATTCAAGATCCGCACTTTATGCGCGGCGTTAACGCTCGCTGCTTCAGCTCATGCTGCTCACGCCGACGATTTGCTTCAGATTTACCAGCAAGCTCTCAAGAGTGACCCTGTCGTTCTGCAGGCCAAAGCACAACGTGATCAGCTTTATGAAGCGATTGAGGTCAATCGCGCCTCATTGCTGCCAACAATTAGTGGGCAGATTGGCTATAGCAAAGCCTGGAATAGCTATAGTGGCAACAGTCGCGGTCTTACTGGCACCTTGTCCCTCAGTCAGAGTATCTACGATCATTCTGTTTGGGTGGGATTGTCTCTGGCAGAGAAAACTGCCGCGCAGGCCGATGCTGACTATGCCGCTTCTTTGCAGAGTCTGATCATCCGCGTCACTTCCGCCTATTTTGACGTGTTGTCAGCCAAAGATACCTATGAGTATCAAATCGCTGAGCGCACCGCTATTGAACGCCAGTTAGAGCAGACCAAACAGCGTTTTGCCGTCGGCTTAACCGCAATTACCGATGTGCATGAAGCTCAGGCGCAGTACGATCTGGCCAATGCGGCGGTGATTACCGCTCAGAATAGCCTGACAAACAGCTATGAGGCATTACGCGAAATCACAGGGGTTGATCATACTGATCTTAAAGTACTGGATACTGACCGTTTCTCGGCCTCAATGCCGACGCCGGCGACTCCTCAGCAATGGCAAAATCTGGCAGAACAAAATAGTTTGTCGCTGTTGAGTTATCGTTTAGGTAAAGATATCGCCAAAGAAACCATTACCTACTATAAAGCCGGACATTACCCATCGTTAAGCTTGGATGCTGGATACACCAAGGCCTACGATGCCCAGACTTATGGAAATGATATTCCCGACTATGACAACAAAAGTGTCGGCATCACCATGAGTGTTCCTATCTTTGAAGGTTTCAAAGTAACCTCTCAGGTAAAACAGGCACAATATGCTTATGTTCAGGCCAATCAGTTACTGGAACAGAACTACCGTCTGGTTGTGAAAAATATTCGCAGCGACTTCAACAACGTCAACGCGTCTATTAGTTCTATCAAAGCCTATGAGCAGTCAGTTGTTTCTTCTGAAAGTGCACTGAAAGCCACTCAGGCAGGGTTTGAAGTGGGTACGCGTACCATTGTTGATGTGCTCAATAGCACCTACAACTTATATAATTCCAAACGTCAGTTATCTGATGCGCGCTACAGCTATATCAACTCCATTCTGGCATTGAAACAAGCTGCCGGTACGCTGACCGAAGATGATGTGATGGCCATTAATAAGGGGCTGACGGCCGATAATCGTCAGCAGCCTTAAGCGCTCGCACACATAAAAAAACCGCCGTTTGGCGGTTTTTTTATGCCGTTTACCAATTAACTTAGAAAACTAATTCAACACCGGCGAACACGCCATCAAATTTCATATTGGCAGTCACACCATCAAAGTCATCCACATCAAATTTGAAGTTACGGTAACCGGCATGGATACGGGTGTCTAAAGCAACACCATCAAACTGCCAGCCCAGACCGACCTGATAATCATAAACACTCGACTCATCGATGCCGGCCAGAACATCTGCGTATGCAAACAGACCGGTTCCGGGCACGCCCACTTCCGCATTGGCATACCCCATAAACACCCCTTTAGTTAACTCAATGGTGGTTGACTTACTGGCCTGATAAACCCGAAACGAACCATCAAACTTCTTATATGCAGCACCAACATCCAGAGACAAAATATCGTTATCTAGCAGTTCATAGTAACCAATGAAATCTGTATTACCGAGATCGATATTGGCATTGGTATCACCATTAAAAGTGAGCCCGGAAAACGACATACTGTCAGCAGACAAACTGCCATCTTCTTCCAGATGGTTTTCGCGGATCTTTAAATTCGGCAAAAACGGGATCGGATGCTCCAGATTCAACCACAAGCTATAACGCGATGAAGAATCGTAGCCAAATTCCTGTTGCGCCTGTCCCTTCTCAGCAAAGGTACCGCTGGCGTCAGCATTCCAGAAATCACCACCGACTTTAAACCCCAGAACTGTGGCTGCCTGCGCGGATACCGCTGTCATAGAGGACAGCACGATCATAGCCATTAATGTTTTTTTCATTACTTAACCTTGTGATAGTAGATTGGTTAAATCAATTACCGCCGCATTTGCGCGGGATACGTAATTGGCCATTACCAGTGAATGATTGGCCACAAATCCGAAACCTGAGCCGTTGAGAATAATCGGGCTCCACACGGTTTGCTGAGTCGATTCCAACTCACGGATAATCTGTCTCAAGCTAACTTCAGCATTTTTCTTCTTCAACACATCAGCGAAGTCCACTTGAATGGCTTTCATAAAATTCAGTAGCGCCCAGGTAGAGCCACGGGCTTCGTAAAACACATCATCGATCTGCCACCAGCTGGTTTTAACCTCGATACTGGAGTGAGAGGGTGTTGATTGCCGAGCGGCACTATCACCTGCCAAATCAGTATTTAAACGCTCCTGACCGACGCTGGCTGACAATTGCTGTGACAAACTGCCCAGGCGCTTTTGCACCTCTTTCAACCATTCATTGAGGTTATCCGCCCGAGCATAAAACTGTGCGTCATTATTCTGCGGGTCCGCCATTCTAGCGCGATACAGTTTCAGCAGTTTAACCGCATCGCGGTATTCACTTTCAGCACTCGGCACTAACCAGCTGGTATGGTCGATATTGAGCTTAGAATGGGCTTCGAGCAGGTCTTTATCAGCGGTTGATTGGGATTGGGAACGGCTGAATTCTTTACGCATCACTAGCGCCAGATCGCGGATCTGTTCCAAAGCGCCGAATTCAAAGGCCGGCATATTATCCATCATGACCGATGGCGGCATCACATCGTTTGATAACCAGCCACCCGGTTTATCGAGTAAGGTATCAATGGTGTCGATCAGCGCGGTTGTGGTTGCATAACCAATCACTGGCTGCCCCTTACTGTCATTCAGCATCTGCGGTTCCAGCACATCTGGCTCAACGCTCCACCAGACACTTATCGCGTACAAGATGACGGCTACCAATGCCACCACGCCGGTGGCATATTTCCATTTTGCTTGCATCCTTTGCTTTCTCCTTTTGGTGGCACAAGGGTATTGCGGGATAACGCAATAATGGCCCCGGAATGTGCATGACCAGTCAACACCCTTATAATATAACTCAAACAACTGTTTGAATCTGGCATTGCTTGTCTTACACTGCCAATCAGACACACCAATATTGGGGCTGATAGCATGACCACAATTCAGGTTCACGACACGCAGGGAGTACGGGTACTTAAATTCAATCGCCCGGACAAACGTAACGCCATTGACCTCGCTATGTACCGGCAGCTCACAGAATACCTGATCCAAGGTGACGCCGACAACGGCATCCACGCATTCCTGTTATGTGGTAGCCATGATTGTTTCACTTCAGGTAACGATGTGGCGGAATTTCTGCAACATCCTGATCTTGGACCAGAACATCCAGCCGTTCGTTTCCTTTATTGTCTGACAGAACTAAAAAAACCGCTAGTTGCCGCAGTCAGCGGTGTAGCGGTCGGGATCGGTACGACTTTGCTACTACATTGTGATTTGGTATACGCCGACGAAACCGCACGTTTTAAAATGCCTTTTGTCGATTTGGCGCTGGTTCCTGAAGCTGGGGCCAGCCTGTTATTACCGCGCCTGGTCGGTTATCAAAAAGCCGCTGAACTGCTATTGTTGGGCGAGACATTTGATGCCACCGTCGCAAGCCATTATGGGTTGGTGAATCGAGTCTGTAGTGCTACGGAACTGTATGAATTTGCACTTAATCAGACGTGCGCTATTGCAGCCAAATCGCCTCTGGCAGTGCAACAAACTAAAGCGCTAATGCGCGTCGGAAAGCAATCACTGCAACAACAGATGCAGCTGGAACTAAGTTACTTTGCCGATCGACTTCAGAGTCCGCAAGCACGGGAAATCTTCTTAAAATTCCTGCAGCGTTAGCTATCCACAGGACTGACTTGGCAATTCTTGGTAAAAAAACCGTCAAGTCAGTCCTGTAACTCATTTTGCAAAGTTTTACCGACACCCCAAATCACGAGGAATAGCAATAGCACCGGCCATAATAAGGAGAAGCCACTTAGCAGCATTACTATGGCCGCGCCACTACAGGCAACGACGACTAAAGCCATCATGCTGAATGCTGCCGTCACCCATAACAACATCATTAGCCCTGTCAGTCCGGCCAACAACAAACTCCATATCCCATCGTCGAGCCAGAAAAATTCTGAAGGATGAGCTAATAGCATGACACCACTGTGCCCCACGCTAATCGCAACAATGATCAGGAGTCCGACAAATGCCCATACCAGTATTTGCGGTCGCCGTCGATAACGTCGATATTTCAACATAATTACGCCCTTAATTTAGGATAAAACACGCTACCGACGACGTACAGACCAACACCCCACAGTGGTGATAGTAAGGTCATCACCACCCAGCTAAGCCGCAGCCAGAATACAGACCATCCAAGATCACTGGCTAACTGCCCACAAAGACCACCCAACCACTTGCTGGGATTACGCATACGTTGTTCCAATTTCATTCGTTACTCCGAAAGCCGTCTCTGTTGATAATTACTTACCGCTGTTAACCTCAGCGACCACCACAGTATTCACCGGAGTTTCAGCGATGGCATCAGTGGTTTCCTGCACCAGTTCACTGGATACTGCCGCAATGCTGGTACTCAAATCACGTTGCAAAGACGCCATGATTTCTGCCTTAGCACTGTGCAACATCTCCTGAGCCTGAACCGCCAACGTGGTGCTTACGGCAGTTAATACGGAATTACGATTCGGCAGCGTGTCATCTGCCATGGCGGTGCCACACAACAAGCTTCCTGCCAAGATAGCACTTACTGCAAATGTAGAAGTTAAGCGTTTCATGATTGTCATCCTTTTCCAGTTAAGCTGAATTGTTTCAGCGTTCGCAAAGGATAATTCAAGCTGTGTGCCAACTTGATAATTAACAGATAACAATATGTTTATTAACAGTTTTATTTTTAATATATAACTAAAAATAACAGCTGAAGATGAGGAAAAAGAAGAGAATGGCGAAAATTACCAGATTTGTAGCATTTTTCGCCAAATTTTGCCTTTAACGTTGATAAACACTATCTCTGGCAGCCAATAGGACTTCGATGCCAGCGTCAGGTTTATGTGCGTTTTCACTAAGATAGCGGCGCCAACTGCGTCCGCCCGCCACGCCCTGATAAAGTCCGGTGAGGTGTCGGGTGATATGGTTAAGGCGACCGCCAGACTGCAAATGCTGTGCAACATAAGGCAATATCGCATCCACAACTTCATCACGGCTCAACGGCGTTTTGTTACTCGCAAACAGTCGTTGATCAACTTCCGCTAACAGATAGGGATTCTGATAGGCTTCGCGTCCGACCATGACACCATCGAGATGCTGCAGATGTTCAGTCACATCGTCCCAGCTTTTTACACCGCCATTAATACTGATATTTAATGCTGGAAAATCGCACTTGAGCTGATACACACGCGGATAATCCAGCGGTGGAATTTCCCGGTTTTCTTTCGGACTCAGCCCCTGCAACCAGGCTTTGCGGGCATGGATGATAAAAGTATCACAGCCCGCGTCGCTGACCTGACCAGTAAAATCGGTGAGAAATTGATAAGAATCCTGTTCATCGATCCCGATGCGGGTTTTCACCGTCACCGGAATGCTGACCTGTTGCCGCATCGCTTGCACACATTCAGCCACCAGCAATGGTTCGGCCATCAAACAGGCACCAAAACGACCATTCTGCACTCGGTCAGAGGGACAACCAACGTTGAGATTCACCTCATCATAGCCCCGTTCTTCGGCAATACGCGCGCATTGCGCCAGCGCTTGTGGATCGCTGCCACCTAACTGCAACGCCAACGGATGTTCGGCTTCGTTATATGCCAAGTAATCCCCCTTACCGAACAGGATGGCACCAGTGGTGACCATTTCGGTATACAACAGGGCTTGCGACGACATCAGCCGGGCAAAATATCGATAGTGCCGGTCAGTCCAATCCAGCATCGGGGCAACCGAAAAACGACGATGATTCGCCAATTCCGCTACTGTTTTAGCCGAGTAATCTGTCACTTATCAAAGTTCCTCAAATACCTGGTGTCATTACTGCTTTCATTGTAAGGTGCCGTACACTGCTCTATAAAATGAATAGACTTTATAGGACATAGTCTCGGTTCAGCGATCGAACCGGTTCGTCAGGCAGGGGCGCGATTATACACAGGTAGCACAAAATAATCAGCCGTTGCCGATAGCAGCCGTAATGTGGCGCCAGCGCTAGCTCGGGAGTAAACATGCAGGATAAGCGAGCAATACAAGTTAGTATTATTGTGTTTATTACCATTGCAGTCGTATTGGTGCTGTACTTTACCTCGACACCAAGCAAGGACAATTTCCGCCCGGCAACGCCTAAAGCAACTAACAGCCAGCCAATACTGCCGGTTGCTCAACGGCCTCCCGCCACAGATTTAAATCGTAGCTGGCCAAGCCAAATCGCAGCCCTCGCCAGGCGTGCCATGTCTTATGAAGTATTAAGTTCAAAGCTTGATAGCAGCGCTGGTCGGCCACAGCTGCGGGTCGTGATCACCTCTGGTTACGCTAATAGCTATGAACAGTACCTGGGTACCGCAATTAAGGTGGCACGCACTATGGCGATCAACCGTAATGCAACTGTGGTACATGTAATTCTGGAACCCAACGGCAACCTATCCGGTAAAGGCTACCAGCTGGCAGATGTGGTGTTATATACCGACGGTAAAGGCGACGATGGTAAAACCTTTAATGGGGTGTATTGGCAAGCATCTGCAGTGCAAGTCCCTTATTCACCGCAACAGCTGCAAGTTGCCAGTCTGTGGTTCCAGCATCAAAATGAATACTTAGCTGCCGATGGTAAAATTGATGAAACAGCGCTCACTCGCTATATCGCCGCACAGCTACATATTCCAGAGCTCGCCGTGCAATTACCTCAGCCTAAGCGAATTCCCCTGAAAGCCGATAATCAATTAGCTGATTGAGTTAACCAATCGGCAATGGCGGCATAAGTGGCGGGTTACCGAGGCTTCAGCAATACAACTTTCTTGATCCATAGCGATCGACAGGATCCGCGTTACGGCGAGTACCTGCACGCCAGCGAACTCGGCTTACCCTTTAGCGGAGAGGATTTTTGGCAAAGAAGACCCAATTCTGGTGCTGGATATTGACAGCGGTAAGCTGGTACCGGTAGGCAAGTGCAATAACGCACGGCTAGAAGTGAACGAGGTCCATTCCAAATGAGGCTAAAAGTCGTCTAGTTAAGTAGTGGCGATTCACAGTGACTCAGCGGCAAGACAGGGATTACCGGCCAAAATCGAGCGAGTTACTTTATAATTTTGAAATATTAACTCATAAAAAAGCCCGGCGAATAAATGCCGGGCTTTTTCAGATTCAACCAACTGAATTAGAAGGTGTATTTAACACCGACTTTCAGGTACCAAACAGACTGTGCAGTATCGAAGTTGTTGTCTGTAGTGAAGCTACTGTATGGGTGATATACCAATGTACCATCAGCAGTATAGTTCGCGTTGATCAGCGTCTTAGAACTATAAGACGCGTATTCCTGGCGACCCCATTCTTTGTTCAGCAAGTTCGCAAAATTCTGAATGGTCACGTAGAAAGTACCCTTTTGGTCTTTGGCAAAGCCAGGAACTTCCTGCTGGAACGATACATCCATAGTGGTCACCCATGGAGTACTATCGGACGACTTAGGTACATAACCGCCTGCATATTTCTGCAAACCAGCAGGGATTACGTAATTCTGCATAAAGGTTTCATAATCTAAACCATCAGCATAAGTGACGTTTGGATCATCTGGACCAGTCGGAATATACGGAGCCATGTAGCCGTATACGCCTTTTTCATCACCGATGGCATATGCATTCTGCTCTGCTGAAGCAATGCCATAATATGCGCCGCCCATCGTCCAGGTGTATGGCAAGCCAGAACGACGTTCAAAGTAGGCATTGAACTTAGAAGCATAACCTTCGAAGAACTCATGGGTGTATCCCAGAGTAACTTTGAAACTGTGTTTAACCTCATAGTAACCAGTACCGAGCTGAGTTTCGTTACGGTTAATAATTTGGTTGTATTTCCAGTTAGATGACGCCTGAGAACTAGTACCAAAGTTGCCTTCAGTAATATTCTGGTGAGTATATGACATGCTCAGATCAATACCATTGTCCCATTGCTTAGACAGACTGGTAGTGAAGACCTTGGAGTTGCCATCTTTATCAGCGTTAGTCAGCAGAATGTCATATGTATGAGAACTATCAACCTGATCGTAGATGATACGGCCATCGGAGGTGGTTTCTCCGGTATCATAACGGTTCAAGTCGATCCAAGTAGCATCATCTTGGTTCTTGGAATAGATGAACTCTGCAGACCAAGTATAGTTATCACCTAAATTCGGGATATCAAACTTGTAATCATATCCAATACTAGAACGCCATACTGACGGGATCTTGAAGTTTGGATCGATAGCATCAGTTTCACCATCGCCCGCACTTAACTGATCTTTATAACTCTGAGCAACTGAAGTGAAATCAGCGTCAGTGTTACCACTGTAATCAGTCAGACTGGAAACAGTCACGCCATCTTTACTGAAGGAGTTAGAGATCCAAACGTTAGGAGAGCCACCAGAGAAACGACCAATACCACCGCGGACAGTCAAGGCATCAGTGGCATACCAGGTCAAACCTAAACGTGGCAACCAAATGTCTTTACCATCCAGGTTTTCCTGGTTAGAGAAACCATAACGTTCATAGAAATTTTCGTTATAGTTAGGAGTATCTTTCGCGAAGATCTGCTCGTAACGCACACCATAAGTCAGGTCAATAGAGTCAGTGAGAGCCCATTCATCCTGAATATAACCGGCATAAGTACCCATGGTGAAGTTTGCAGCGCCATCGGCAGCATTATTGGTTACTGCGTTACCATATTTGAAACTGTAAACGTTGCCGTCGTAAAAATCTTGTACGGTATCAAAAGTCCACACCCCTAAAGAAGCAGATACGAACAAGTTGTAAACATCAAGAGTTTCGTACTGAGCACCGAATCCCAACTTATGGTCACCCATCAGGTATTCACCGTCCAGGTTTACAGTCCAGGTTTTGGTTTCCAACTGGTTAGCATGACGATATTCATCAGGGCCGAACTGAATGCCAGCGCCATCGCCCTTACCGTTTACATATGCGGTATTGTTAATGATGACCGTACCGTAAGCGTATGTACCTGGGATCTGACCAGTTTGCACGTCTTTATAAGACACTGACATTTCAGTGTTGAAATCAGAAGTCCAGTCAGAGAACAGCTTCAGTGAGTATGAATCCATATCCTGTTGCACATTATACCAGTTGGTAGATGTCTTCAGGACCGACTTGCTTGTAGTCAGGTTATTGTACTGGTTACTTTTTACTTTGTTATAAGTGAAAGACGCACGGTGAATATCATTGATGTTCCAGTCCAATTTAACCAGATACTTCTTATCACCTTCATCTTTGCTGGCATTCCAATCGCCAATATCAACACCATAAGTGTCTTCTGCAAACGCACGAATGGCATCATAAGTAGCCACCGTCATATCGGTTTCGTTAGCTTTACCACTGTCTAACGGACCCCAATCTGCAACGACAGGTGTTGAGTAATTTTCGTAGTTAACAAAGAAAAACAGTTTATCTTTGATCAGCGGACCACCAACGTTAAAGCCGTAAGAATCGCTGTCGATACCTTCAACTTTCACTTCTTTGTTGGTATATGGGTTCTTAGCTTTACCTGCCCATGAACTATTGGTTTTTTCATAGAACAGGCCGCCATGGAACTCGTTAGTACCGGACTTAGTTACGGCATTGACATGCGCACCGGTAAAACCGTTGTACTTGGCGTCAAAAGGATTGGTTTCAATAGAAAGCTGATCAATGGCATCCACAGAGATTGGTGAACGCTGAGTCGGGTAACCGTTAGAGTTCAGACCAAAATCGTCGTTGATACCTACACCATCTACACTGATGCTGTTAAAACGTGGATTCTGCCCAGCCACACTCAGTGGGTTATCATCGCCACCCAAAGAGGTCGCCAGGGGGTTCTGACGAATGATATCTTTCAGGTCACGGTTGAATGATGGTGCGTTATTAATTGCATCGGCACCAAAAGTACTGTTACTACCTGCATTTGAAGTGTAAGCAACCTGGTTGCCAGTCACGGTAATGCGTTCTACGTTCTGCTGGTTAGCAGTCAGTTGCTCATTAAAGCGGTATGTCTGACCCAATTGCAGATAGATGTCTTCCTTAACAGCATCCTGGTAAACATCAGAATCCACAATCACTTCATAAGGGCCACCAACACGCAAACCTGAGGCACTGAATGTACCGGTTTCGTTAGTGGTGACTTCAGTCACTGTGCCAGAAGGTTGGTGAATAAGTGTGATTTTAGTGTTTGGCGCTGGTTTGCCATCTGGACCAGTGATAACACCACGCATAGAAGACGTAGTATCAGCAGCAAAGGCCATTGTAGACGCACCGAGAGCCAATGCCATGGCGAGGGCCAGACGGCTTTTGGTAAATCCCTGAATCATCATTTGATCCCCTGAGTTTTATTATTTGATGTTCGTTCCCGAAACAGTTAATTTCTTAACCAACCGTTGGCCAGATCCAAACTGGTCCAACGAGCGCGTTTTATAGCATAAAAACATTGCACTTTTGTTTAACACACCCACAACAAACAAACAATTGTTTATTTTTTAGCCGGCAAATTAACGTTACGCCTATTTCTGCAACAAAATGCCTTTCGAGGAGCGCATGAATTGTCACCCCATTAATGTGTTCAAAAATATCTGTCTGTTTTATATGTTTTTTCAAGGAGGAATGGCGATGGCAGGCGATTTGAACACCCTTAAAGTTGCCACATTTAATGTCAGTATGGAGGGGGGCAATTATCTTGCTAAAGGGCAGAAAATACCGACGCCAGGCGCATTAAATACTTTGTTACAAATTAATGACAATGCGCAGATCTGCAACATCGCTGAGATCCTGCAGCGAGTGCGTCCAGATATCGTTTTACTCAATGAATTTGACTATATCCCCGACCCGAAGCAAGGCGTAGAAGCCTTTATCAAACGTTATCTGCATCAGCCACATCAAGGTGCGGCCGCCATTGACTACCCCTATTATTACCTGGCGCCGGTAAACACCGGTGAACCATCACCATTCGATCTGGATCATGATGGAGTAGCATCCGGCAAAGGTGCCGATGCCTGGGGTTTCGGCTGGTATCCAGGCCAATATGGCATGGTATTGCTGTCACGCTATCCAATAGATAGTGCCAACGTCAGGACCTTCCAGATGTTGAAATGGTCGGCCATGCCAGGCGCACAACGTCCAGTCGATCCGACAACGGGTCAATACTGGTATAACGAAGAACAATGGCGAGCATTACGTTTATCCTCCAAATCGCATTGGGACATACCGGTGAATGTAAATGGCCAGTGGCTGCACATCTTAGCCGCCCATCCAACGCCACCAGTTTTTGATGGTCCTGAAGATCGTAATGGCCATAGAAATCATGATGAAATCCGCTTATGGGCAGATTATCTGACCGGTGGCGAGACGGCGGATTATATCGTTGACGATCATGGTCATCAGCGCTCATTGCCTGATGATGTGCGGTTTGTGCTGTTAGGCGATATGAACTCGGCGCCATATAAAACGGCCGAACAAAGTGGTGCAGTGCGTCAGCTATTGGACCACCCGAGAGTTAATGGCAGCTTTGAGCCACAAAGTGACGGGGGGGCAGAATATGTCCCAGGAGTAACCGCCGCCAAATACTACACCGCATCTTGGAAGGAACGAGCCGACTACGTCTTACCCTCAAAACAGGGCTTTAAGGTGATTGATGGTGGTGTATTCTGGCCGACTAAAGCCGATCCGTTATTCCGTCTCGTAGCAAACCGCAGTGCATCATCAGATCACCGACTGGTTTGGCTCACATTGAAAATAACCCCCACCGCAAAGTGATTAGCACACTTTAAACAAAACCCCGGCGCTTTGCCGGGGTGGGTTGTTTGTACCTTACTTCAATGGTGAGCTTACTGCCCATTCCACGGTTTCAAACTGTCGTTACGCAATTGAGCTTTCTGCTGTTCGCTCAATTGATAATAGCCTTTACCCAAACCGGGCTCCCAATCACCATAGGAAGGATTTGGCAGCAAAATAAAGTGTCGGCCAAACTGTTGCTGATGGGCATCTACGGCGGCATTACGGTCAGCATTCAATTTGTGATAAGTATTTAATTCTGGGAAATCATTCAGATTATCCCCCAGAAACAGCACAACCTTATAACCATCCGCCTCAATCGATTGCATCCGTGGCGCTTTATCAGAAGTGTCCTTTTTCAGCCGCAGGGTGAAATCACTGACATTCGGAAAACCATCCTTAATCAGATTAGCTTTAGTGGCTGCAAAAGTGCGATCTGAGCGATTTGATACGTAAAACATGGTGCCACCATTGTCAGTCACATATTTGGCAAAAGCCACAGCGCCATGCAAAGCCGGGGTCTGTACGGCATTGACCCAGTTATCCCAACTGCTTGAAGCAAACGGTTGCTGGTGTTGGATCTGCCAAGCCGCATACGGAGAGTTGTCCAGCATGGTTTCATCCAGATCGACCATCACCGCCAATTTCCCTTTCTGGGTCGCTTTAGCCGCATCAAATGCCATCTGCGCTGTATTGTATGCCTGGTAACATAATGCTCGGTATTCCCCGGCATTCTGCATCCACAGGACAGACTGGGTATTCTGGGTAACTAACTCACTAGTTTCAGGTGTTGTCTTAGCAAAGGAGGTGGCCGCAACGAATACCAGCGGCAGTACGGAGATCAATGCTTTCATTAGTTCCTCATATCTCTATCTTTCAAAAATAGTTACTGGTTCAATGCCGGCAGTAACGGGGTAATAGTGCCATCGACAGGATGGGTAATCGGTAAACCTAAAATATGCGCCACCAGTGGATAGACACTGACATTATCAAATGCAGGTAACATAACCCCCTGCTTAAATGCGGGCCCTTCAGCAACAAATAATGCGCCCATATCTTTGATGTAGCTGTAGCCATGATTACCACCGCCATGACGTTCAGCCAGTGGTTTGGCAGTGAAATAGCTAGGGGCATCAACTTCGAGAATAATGTCCGCCACGCGGGGACTATCGGTGTAATGGCGAGCTTGCAAATAGTCTTCGGTCAACACCCGATAATGACCATTAGCCACCTGCTTCAGCTGTTGCCTTAACGCACTGATATCTGGCTGAGTTACTGCGGGTTTAGCGTAAAGCAGTAACCGAGTCGAAGCATTGACGACCTGAAACTTTTGTTCGTCGATGGACAATTGCCGATAATCAAAGGCTTTTTGGTTATCAATAGCGGTCATGCCATGATCTGCCAGCACGATAAGATTTACCGGATAATCAAGCTGCTTAATACCAGCGCGCAAGCGGCCGATCAGTGTGTCAACTTTGGCAACGGCTTGTGCAACTTGTCCTGAGTCAGGACCAAAATCATGGCCCATCGTATCCACTAATGAGAAATATCCCGCGATAAAGTGAGGACGAGCGGCTGGCGGTAATTTGAGCCAGTCAATAATCTGGTCGATTCGCGCCTGATAGTCCGACTTTTGCGAATAGTGATAGTAATAAGAGGGTGTCATACCATTGATTCTGGCATCAGACTCTGGCCAAAAATAGGTGGCAGCTTTAACCCCATTTATCTCGGCTAAGTTCCACAATGGGATCCCTGACAACCAGGTGGAATCCTCTTTTCCCATCCCCATCTTGTAGCACTGCTGACGCTCTTTATCACAAAAACGGTTATCAACAATGCCGTGATGCACCGGGTACAAGCCGGTGATCAAGGTCAGATGATTAGGAAAAGTCTTAGTTGGATATGCCGGACGCAACTGTTCGGCTCGGACACCATTGGCAGCAATCGCCGCCAGATTTGTCGCATGATATTTTTCAATGTAATCCCAGCGGAATCCATCGAGCGACATCATTACCACCGTGGGTTCTGCCGTATTCGGAGTGGCCGCAGCAGCGGAAAAAGCCACGGATAGCAATGCTACCGATAAAAATCCCCACAGGGATATCACATGTTTTTTCATATTGATTAACTGATTATCAGAACGATAGGTCAATTTGAGCGAACAGTATAACGGCAAACGATGACAGAAATGAGCCTTTTAATTGTCATAAAACGTGTCATCGGAAGATGAGGCAATTTGTCATCATGCAGCCACCAGCTCATTGTTGATTTCTGAAAGCAACCCAGAATCGGACACACTGTAACAACGATAAATGCTTAGGCTGCTATGCTGATAGCGATTTCGCGCTAAGACGCAGCATGTTATGTTGATGTTCAGAGACGTTTATCAACAGGGAGTGTAAATGCAGCTTACCCTTCAGGTCACCTATCGTATCGGTGATAGTCACCGCAGCCGCCATTATCAAAGCGAAGAAAGCGCTAAACGGGGCATCTATAAATGGCTGCTGAAAAATCAGCAGCACGCAGATATCAGTGCCAGTTATTTCTCTGCGGCATCAGGCTATCAAGCGTTTCAGGATATAGAACAACTCAGCGACTACGCCCCCAAACCTTCAACCAACTTTTATCTGTCGCGAGCGTGGCAAGATTTACGTTACCAAGTATTGAATAGCCGCGAACACCGCTGTGCTTTGTGCCATCGCAGCGCTGCCGAACACGGCATTGCTGTGGAAGTGGATCATATTCTGCCGCGCTCCCGTTATCCGGATCTGGCACTGGATATCAATAACCTGCAGATCCTTTGTTATGAATGTAATCGCGGTAAGCGAGATAAATAGCGTGTTACCTTGTGCTCAACCGTTTTCATTTAATTTTCAGAAACTCTGGTTATAAAAGCCGTTTGCATTGATGCCTCGGCCCATCGAGCAGATGAGCGATTCCGGGTGGACTGGGTATCACCTGTCTCTCACTAACTATAACGACAAGGATAACCATGGCATCGACTTCCACTGGAAGCTGGCCGCGCCAGATCCCGTTTATCATTGCCAGTGAAGCCTGTGAGCGCTTCAGTTTTTACGGCATGCGCAATATTCTCACCCCTTTTCTGATGACGGCCTTGCTGCTGTCAGTACCAGAAGAACTGCGCCAGGGGGAAGCCAAAAACGTATTTCACTCATTTGTTATTGGCGTGTATTTCTTCCCGTTGTTAGGCGGTTGGATCGCCGACCGTTTCTTTGGAAAATACCATACGATCCTGTGGCTGAGTATTGTTTATGTCATCGGTCACGCCTGCCTCGCCATTTTTGAAACCAGCAAAACCGGCTTTTATTCCGGGTTGTTTTTAATTGCCCTGGGCTCCGGCGGTATTAAACCCTTGGTGTCGTCATTCATGGGCGATCAATTTGATCAAAATAACAAGTCATTGGCACAAAAGGCCTTCGACATGTTTTATTTCACCATTAACTTTGGTTCGTTTTTCGCCTCGTTATCGATGCCATTGATCCTGAAATTCTGGGGACCATCAGTGGCGTTCGGCATCCCCGGGGTACTGATGTTTATTGCCACCGTGTTCTTCTGGTATGCGCGTAAGCGTTATGTCCATATTGAACCGGACGCCCATGATCCCCACGGCTTTTTGCCAGTGATCAAAAGCGCCATCCTGACGCCACAGCCGGGACAGACCAATAAAGGTCTGTGGTTGAGCATCATCGGCATACTGCTGGCATTATTCGCGTTAAGCCAATTTGCCGTGCTCGGATTGGTTACCAGCTTGTGTCTGGCGCTGGTGCTGCTGATGGGATTTGTTGGCGTAGGGGCCTCAATGCAACTGCAACGGGCACGGCAACATCATCCCGCAGAATCGGTTGATGGTGTAAAAGCCGTATTTCGGATTCTGATCCTGTTTGCGCTAGTAACGCCCTTTTGGTCACTGTTTGATCAGAAGGCCTCGACCTGGATCTTACAGGCCAACAATATGGCGAAACCGGAGTGGTTCGAGCCGGCGATGATGCAAGCGCTAAACCCGCTATTGGTAATGCTGTTTATCCCGTTTAACAATTTCGTACTATATCCACTCCTGCACCGCGCCGGATTGCAATTAAATGCCCTGCGTAAAATGGGCGCCGGTATTGCGTTTTCTGGTGTATCTTGGATTGTCATCGGCACCATTCAATTAGCGATGGATGGTGGCAACGTGATGTCGATTACCTGGCAGGTACTGCCCTACGCGTTGCTCACCTTTGGAGAAGTTCTGGTATCAGCCACCGGACTGGAATTCGCTTACAGTCAGGCACCGAAATCGATGAAAGGCAGCATCATGAGTTTCTGGACACTGTCGGTAACCGTCGGCAACCTGTGGGTATTGCTTGCCAACGCCAGCGTCAAAAGCGATGCCGTCACTGCCAAGATTGCAGAAACCGGTATCAGTGTTACCGCCTTTCAGATGTTTTTCTTCGCCGGATTTGCGCTGCTGGCAGCACTGATTTTTGCCCTGTATGCCCGTTCTTATACCATGCAGGATCATTATCGTAGCGCCGAACTGCAGCAAGTCTGAACAGCAAAAAAACTAACCGACAACATCGACAAAATAGGTCAGCATCGTGCTGACCTTTTTGCTGTTAGCACTCAAGCAAGAATAAAATCTGCCATCACCGCAGCAATTGCCAGCCCATCATGTGGCTGCTGATAGCTGATCAGTGCCTGTGCAGTTTTTTGCTCACCAATATCGACCCGCCGTTTTTCCAACAGCGCTTTACCATACTCGGGTACAAATTCCGGATGCCCCTGAAAGGTGAGGACCAAATCGCCAATATTAAATGCCGCGATTGGGCAAAAATCGTTACTCGCCAGTAAGGTTGCGCCTTCAGGCAATTGCGTGACCTGATCGCGATGGCTGCAGATGAGTTTGAAATCATTGGTGTTTGCATGCAGCCATTGCGGCCGATGGCACCACTGATAGTCCATTACCCCGACACCCCAGCCATTTTCTGCTCGTTGAGCCTTGCCACCCAAGGCATGCGCCAGCAGTTGATGACCGAAACAGATCCCCAACAGCTTTTGTCCTGCGGCATAACGGCTTCGCAAATAGTCCGACAAGGTATTAATCCACGGCAATTCGCTATAGGCATCGGCTTTCGACCCCGTAACCAGCATGGCATCAAACACCTCTGGCTCCTGGGGGTAAATGCCCTCAATCACACTGAAAATTTCACTTTCGACGGCAATGCCAGCGCTGGCGAACATCTGCTGAAACATCGATCCATAACCATGATATTGTTGCAAAAATTCTGGATGTAGCACGTCTGTTTGCAATATTGCAAGTTTCACAATAAACCCCTAAAAATTACCACACTGTTTTTATCTTGCCGCCATCCACGGCCAAAGTGACACCCGTGATATAACTGGCCGCTGGCGACAATAAAAATGCCGCAGCATTTGCAAATTCTTGCGGCTCTCCATAGCGACGCATCGGCAGTTCTGCTTCCTGTTGCTGCCTCACTTCGTCGGCTGAGATATTCAGGACTTGTGCGCGCTTTATATTGAGCCCGGTAAGGCGATCGGTATTGATAAGGCCCGGCATCATGTTGTTGAAGCGAATATTGTCCGGCGCGTACTGCTGTGACAGGCTTTTCAGCAGTGAGGTTACGCCGGAGCGCATCACGTTGGATAGCAACAGAATATCAATCGGTTCTTTCACCGAGGATGAAGTCACCGCCACCACCGAACCGCCCCCCAAAGATTTCATGGAGGGCAACACACCACGAATTAGCCGCACGGCACTCATCAGTGTCAGCTCGAAAGCTGCCCGCCAATCATCGTCACTAAACTGTTCAAATTGTCCAGGAGGTGGCCCGCCCGCATTCACTACCAATCCCGATACCGGCCCGAAATCTTCCAGCGTGGCGTGCACCCAGGCATCAATGCTTGCAACATCCTTGGCATCAAAACTGTAGCCTTTAACCAGCGCCCCCGTTTGCGCGGCAATCTGCTCTGCGGCAGCGGCGATCGCTACGGGATCACGACTGGCTATAGAGACGTTAGCACCCTCCCGCGCACACTGCAGTGCAATGGCGTAGCCTATTCCCTTACTGGCCGCAGCGACCATCACGGTCTTGCCCTGTAATGCTAAATCCATCTATGAATCTCCTGTGTTTCAGGTTATTCGCAGACACTATCACGAACGCTGATGGTTGCGAAGCTGCGCTAACGCTCTACCGTTTAAATGCAACTTTGCGCTGACAACAGGAGTTTGTACTATGAGATTTCGACACTCACGGCCGCTTACCGCTTCTGCCAAGGGAACTATCGATGAAACGCGCCACTTTGCTGTCAGCACTGATGCTCTCTCTGCTTTTCACCGGCGTCAGTATTTCTGCGGCTGCCACACCCCACCCAATTGACGCGATTAAACCGGTGGTCGACGCACAAGCTGCATGGTTGATGAACCAATACCAAATCCCCGGAATGGCTTTTGGCTTGACGGTTAACGGGACGGTGCATTATTTCAGCTATGGTTTAGCCGACCAACAAAGTAACACACCGGTGACCGAAAATACCTTGTTTGAATTGGGCTCAGTGAGCAAGACCTTTGCCGCTACACTCGCCTGTTATGCCGAGCAACAGGGGCGGCTATGGTTCAACGATAAAGTGTCCCGTTATTTGCCAGAACTCAGTGGCAGTGTAATTGGCAATACTAAGCTCATCGACCTGGCGACGTATACTGCCGGTGGGCTACCACTGCAATTCCCCGACACCGTGACCAATCAGCAACAGATGCTGGCTTACTTCCATGACTGGCAACCCATATTCCCGGCAGCAACCCAAAGACAATATTCCAACCCTAGTATCGGACTTTTTGGTTATATCAGCGCCTTGAGTTTACACGCGGATTACCGACAGTTGGTTGTGCAGCATATTTTTAAAAACGTTGGCATGACAAACAGTTACATCGACGTTCCTAAAGATATAATGGCGCAGTACGCCTATGGTTACAACGCCGAAGGTAAGGCAGTAAGAGTCAACCCAGGAGTGCTTGATGCTGAAGCGTATGGCATCAAATCTACCAGTGCGGATATGGTGCGTTATATTCAGGCCAACATGGGAGAACTCTCTCTGGCTCACGAAATCCAGACGGCACTCAATAACACTAAGACAGGTTACTACCGGGCCAGCTCGCTCATCCAGGGGCTAGCATGGGAGCTTTATCCCTATCCAGTGACATTGCTGACATTGCTGCAAGGAAATGCCGCAGAAACCATACTACAACCGCACCCAATAACCCCATTGTCGCCCTCTTTACAATCTCAGCAAGTGTGGGTGAATAAAACCGGTTCAACCGGCGGCTTTGGTGCTTATGTTGCGTTTATTCCCAGCCAACACGCCGGCATAGTGATCCTAGCCAACAAATACTACCCCAACACCGCGCGGGTTAATGCGGCGTACCAAATCCTCACAGCCGCTATGCGACCGCTACCACAAGGCCAATAACAGAAAGGCACCATCTCGCTAAATAACGGGATAGTGCCTTCATAAAGCTGTTGTGACTCACAGACACTGACCCTATTGCTTGTCAGTGCCGTGCAAACTAGCCGACGATTTCGACCAGTACTTCACCAGGATTGATACGATCGCCCTTCTTCACATAGATAGCTTTCACTTCACCGGCAACTGGCGCAGTCACTTCAGATTCCATCTTCATCGCTTCAGTGACCAGCAATGCCTGACCGACAGTAACCTGATCACCGACCTTCACCAGCACGTCCACAATGTTGCCTGGCATAGTGGTGGTGACATCACCCGGACCACTCGCCTGCTTACGCTTACCATTGTCAGCCACCAGCTCGTTTAATGGTTCAAAGACGACTTCTTCAGGGAATCCATCAATCGACATATAGAAATGACGCTTGCTGGCACTCTTAATGCCTACACCAGTGATATCAATATGGTAGGTTTCGCCATGCACATCGATAACAAATTCGGTCGGAATTCCTTCAGTCTGTGGTACAGCACCGGCAGCGGTGTTGGTAATCGGCAGTAATGGTTCGGGCTCCAATGTGCCTTCAGCACGTTCCAGCAGGAACTTACGGCCAATTTCCGGGAACATGGCAAAGGTCAGCACATCTTCCTCAGAGGTGGCCAACGAACCCACGTCCGCCCGCAGTCCTTCTAACTCGGGTTTCAACAGGTCTGCAGGACGAACATCGATGATCTCTTCCTTGCCAATGGCTCGCTGTTGCAGCTCTTTATTGATGGCACTCGGTGCTTTACCGTAACGCCCCTGCAGATACAGTTTCACTTCATTGGTGATGGTCTTGTAACGCTCACCAGCCAACACGTTAAATACCGCCTGGGTACCTACAATCTGTGAGGTTGGTGTCACCAGTGGAGGAAAGCCTAAGTCTTCACGGACTTTGGGGATCTCAGCAAACACTTCATTGATCCGATCCAATGCCCCCTGCTCTTTCAACTGGTTTGCCAAGTTAGACATCATGCCACCTGGGACCTGATTGACCTGCACGCGGGTATCAACGCCAGTGTATACGCTTTCAAACTGATGGTATTTCTTACGCACTTCATAGAAGTAGCTGCTGATTTCCTGCAACGCTACCAGATCCAAGCCTGTGTCGTATTCAGTGCCGCGCAATGCTGCCACCATCGATTCTGTGCCGGGATGACTGGTGCCCCACGCCATACTGCCGATAGCGGTATCAATATTATCAGCGCCGTTTTCAATCGCTTTCAGCTGACACATTGCTGCCACACCAGCAGTATCATGAGAGTGCACGAATACCGGCAGATCGAAATTGTCTTTCAGGGCTTTGACCAATTCGCCGGTCGCATATGGGGTCAACAAGCCCGCCATATCCTTCACCGCGATGGAATCGATACCCAATGCCACCATCTCACGCGCCTGTTGCACAAACTTCTCAGTGGTGTGCACTGGACTGGTGGTGTAACAGATAGTGCCCTGTGCATGTTTACCAGAAAGCTTCACCGCTTCGATAGCGGTTTTCAGGTTACGCACGTCGTTCATGGCATCAAACACGCGGAAAACATCAATGCCGTTTTCTGCAGAGTGTTTGACGAACGCCGCCACTACGTCGTCACTGTAATGACGATAACCCAGCAGGTTCTGACCTCGCAGTAACATCTGCAAACGGGTGTTAGGTAATGCTTTACGCAACTGACGAAGACGCTCCCACGGGTCTTCCTTCAAAAACCGCAAACATGCGTCAAAGGTTGCGCCACCCCAGACTTCCAGCGACCAGAAGCCCACCTTATCCAGTTTCGGGCAGATCGGCAGCATATCTTCGGTTCGCATCCGAGTCGCCAGCAGAGACTGGTGGGCATCACGCAGCGCGGTTTCGGTAACAGTGATTTTCTTGCTCATGTGTTCTTCTTCCTGAGCCGACAGCCTAACTGTCGGCAATCATCAGTTATAAGCCGGCATTCGCTGCAATCGCTGCCGCAATTGCTAACGCCAGTTGTTCCGGACGACGTTTTTCTGAGTAATCCATCAGTTCCGGATGCTCCTCCACAAAACTGGTATTAAATTGACCAGTGCGGAATTCCGGATTACGTAGGATCTGCGAATAGTAAGGCGCGGTGGTTTTCACCCCTTGCACCCGCATGTCATCCAGCGCCCGCAAGCTGCGGTCCAGTGCGTCTTCCCAGTTAAGCGCCCACACCACCAATTTCAGACACATAGAGTCGTAATACGGTGGAATGACATAACCGGTATAAATCGCAGTATCAGTGCGCACACCAGGGCCGCCCGGTGCGTAGTAACGGGTAATACGACCGAAGGATGGGAAAAAATTATTTTTGGGATCTTCCGCGTTAATACGGAACTGCAGCGCAAAGCCGCGATGGCGGATATCTTCCTGCTTCACTGACAGTGGCAAGCCAGACGCAATGCGGATCTGCTCGCGCACAATATCAATACCAGTGATCTGCTCAGTAATGGTGTGCTCCACCTGTACCCGAGTGTTCATCTCCATAAAGTAGATTTCATCACCGGACAGCAGAAATTCTACGGTACCTGCGTTCTCGTAGTTCACTGCCTGCGCCGCACGTACCGCCATTTTTCCGATATAAGCGCGTTGTTCCGGTGTCAGCTGAGTACTGGGCGCAATTTCGATCAACTTCTGGTTCCGGCGCTGAATTGAACAGTCACGCTCAAACAGGTGCACGGTATTGCCTAAGCTATCTGCCAGGATCTGCGCTTCAATATGCTTAGGGTTGATAATGCACTTTTCCAGAAATACTTCAGCGGAACCAAAGGCTTTAGTCGCTTCAGAAATCACGCGCGGAAACTGCTGCGTGAGTTCTTCACTACTGTTACAGCGGCGGATCCCACGTCCACCGCCACCAGAAGTGGCTTTTAACATCACCGGATACCCGATGCGTTCTGCTTCTTGCAAAGCTTCTGCGAGATCTTTCAGGTTACCTTCAGTACCAGGTGTGCAGGGGACACCCGCCGCCATCATGGTACGACGTGCCTCAGTTTTATCGCCCATACGCCGGATAATTTCTGCATCTGGACCGATAAACTTAACACCATGTTCAGCACACAACTCTGCCAGTTGCGGATTTTCAGACAGAAAACCATAACCGGGATGTAATGCGTCACAGCCCGCTTCCACTGCCAAACTCACCAGACGTTGCGGACTCAGATAACCTGCTAAAGGATCGTCGCCCAAACTATACGCTTCATCAGCACGCTTCACATGCAACGCATGACGATCAGCATCGGAATACACGGCCACCGAACGGATACCCATTTCTGCACAAGCCCGGATGATGCGCACGGCAATTTCACCCCGGTTGGCAATTAGGATTTTTTTAATCACAAATAGTGACCTCATTCATTATTAACTTGGATGATCCATGGACGATAAACCGTACTTCCATTTCTGAAATAATTAAAATTAATATTTATTTGGTTTACTATAAGGAATAAGTTATCTATTGAGAAAAATCGTGAGAAATTCCTACATGAGGATCACTTTGCGGCAGCTGCAAGTGTTCCGTACCGTCTGTGAACAACTTTCTTACAGCCGCACCGCAGACCTGCTGGGGCTCACGCAACCCGCGGTAAGTCAGCAAATACGCTTGCTGGAAGAACTCGTTGAAGAACCCTTGTTTGAGTATATTGGAAAAAAGTTATATCTCACTGATGCCGCAGAACATTTGTTTCGTACAACGAACGATATTTTTCAGCGATTGGACGAGCTGGATATGCAATTGTCGGAGTTACGCGGCACATTGAAAGGCAATCTGCGGATTGCTGCCGAATCCAGCGCTAAATATTTATTGCCCCATATTCTCGCGAGCTTTCAGCAACGTCACCCGGATATCCACTCAACCTTGAATGTGTTCAACCGTTCACAGCTGTTGAAGCGGATGAATGAAAACCGTGATGATTTAGTGATCATGACTAACGTACCGGAAGAGTTATCGCTGGAATTTATGCCGTTCCTGAAAAACCCGATTATTGCGGTAGCCAATCCGCGTCACCCACTGGCGGAGCAACCGGGCCCCCTCTCGCTTGATGCGCTCCCCGCTTATACGCTGCTCAGCCGCGAAAATGGCTCCGGTACGCGCAAAGCATGTGAAGAGTTTTTCCAACAAAAACGCATTCATTTCAACCACATCATGGAATTTAATTCGCATGAAGCACAACGTGAAGGGGTTATTGCCGGTCTTGGCATTGCCTTTGTGCCAAGACACTGTGTGTACCGGGAATTGCAGGATGGCTCCATCATCGAACTGCCCATTAAAGCCATGCCATTGTTACGCAGCTGGTGTTTAGTGCATCCACGCGGCAAGAAACTGTCACCGGTAGCGCAGGCATTAGAGGATTTCATTCGTGAAGAACGACAAGTGATCCGCGCCATTGCCGAGAAATTTGGGGTTAACCGGCCATAACGGCAAATCCATCGGCTAACTGGCGGTTTTCTGAAAAGCCATCCGCGGCGTGCCATCGCGCACATAGATGATGCCGCAATACTGGTAGCCGTTTTTGTCAATCACCCGCCGCATCGGCGCGTTATTCTCATGGGTATCGATACGCATGTTGCCGGTCTGCGCAAAACACCACTCCAGGCAATAGGTGGCGATACCCTTTTTGTTACTACGCACCGCAATCCGATGCAGCACGCCATAAGGCAGATCGTTGATCCATTCACCGCCATCAAGGTGCTGATAAGTAGGCTCCTGTTCCACCGCAAAATAAAAAGTGGCGACAGTTTCCCCATCATCCAGACACAGGTAACAGTGACCTTTTGTGATGCCTGCAGCAATCAACTCTCGCTGCGGATAACCATCAGCCCACTGTCCACCGTTCCCTGTTGCGACCATAAACGCTTTAGCGTGTTCATAAATCGCCATAATGGTATCGAGATCGGCCATGGTCGCTTTGGTTATCTGCACTGAAACTCCTTACATTTTTACCACACTACAATTATCAGCAACGGCGGTATTTGTCCGCTTATTCTGTTGCTGGCAACTGTTGCACATCCCAACCGCCACCGAGGGCGGCGATCAGTTTTACGCTGGTGAGCAATTGAGTGCCAACCAGCGACAACAGATTCTGCTGTGAATTGAGACTGGTGGCCTCGGTGGTTGCCGCATTCAGATAGCTGATCATCCCGGCCTGATACTGATTCATGGTGACTTTAGCCGATTCCATGGCGGCATCCGTTGCCAGCTTTTGTGCGACCATCTGCTTCTGCAGCGCGGCGGTTTCCGCCAGATAATCTTCAACTTCGGCAAAAGCTGACAACACGGTCTGACGATAGCTCGCCACCGAGGCGTCATAAGCCGCGCGGGCGTTATCGACTTCAGCACTGTTGCGACCAAAATCCAGTACGGAGCCGCTTAATTCTGGGCCAATAGACCAGACACGCGATGGCAAGCTGAAAAGATCCGACCACGTACTGCTTTGGTAACCACCTGTCGCCGATAACGTCAGATCTGGATAATACCCCGCGATTGCGACACCAATTGCCGCATTCGCTGAGGCGACACTGCGTTCCGCGGCGGCAATATCAGGACGTCGTTGTAATAACGCCGACGGGATGCTGCCAGGCACCTGAGGCAGATGATAGCTCAGTGGTGCCGGGTCAATTTTAAAGGTTGATGGCACTTTACCCACCAATACCGCAATGGCATGTTCATACTGCGCACGTTGCCAGGTGAGGTCGTATTCCGAAGCTTCGACACTGTGCAGCTGATTACGAGCCTGCGCCACATCCGCTTTGGATGACATCCCCGCTTTATACTGATTTTCGACAACGGTCAGATACTTACTGTAGATTTTGATGTTGGTATCGTACATCTCGATACGTGCATCCAGGATCCGTAACTGGAAGTAGTTCTGTGCTAACTCTGACTGCGCGCTTAACAAGGCATTGGCTAAATCGGCGGCACTGGCTTGCGCCGATGCGGTTTGCTCTTCGCGAGTACGACGCAGTTTACCCCAGAGATCCAACTCCCAACTGGCACTGCCGCTCACCTTCATGCTATTGGCAACCGCCGCCGAACTGCCGGAACGGGTAACCGAAGTGCCCAGATCAAGCTGTGGATACAGATCCGCCCCCGCGGCCTTCGCCATCGCCTTGGCTTGCGCATATTGCGCTGCATATTGCGCAACATTCTGGTTATTGATAGCGACCTGTTGTAGCAAGGATGACAATTGCGGGTCCTGATACACCGCCCACCATTCACCCTTTTGCTGTTGATCCTGTGGCTGCGATTGGCTCCAGCCCTGGGCTTCTTTGTATTGCAGGCAAGTTGGCGCCTCTGGACGTTGATAATCAGGGCCGACAGCGCATCCTGACAGCAATAACAGTGCGGCGCTAACGCCAGTTAATGTGAATTTTTTTACTATCATCAACTTATTCACCTAAGTGCATGGGCTCACGGGTGCCGTTGTCACGGCGAATAATACGGTGCCACAAGCGGCGGGAGGCCTGACTCATGCGATCCATGTACAGATACACCACCGGGGTAGTGTACAGTGTCAGGATCTGGCTGATCACCAGACCGCCACAAATTGCAATCCCTAATGGACGCCGTAAATCGGCATCACCACCACTGTCCAGCGCCATCGGCAGGGCGCCGAAAAATGCCGCCAGAGAGGTCATTAAAATGGGGCGGAAGCGCTTGATACAGGCTTCAAAAATCGCCTCCTCAGCCGTCAAGCCTTTGGAGCGTTGGGCATCCAGGGCAAAGTCAATCATCATGATCGCGTTTTTCTTCACGATGCCGATCAACAATAAAATACCGATCAGCGCAACCACGGTTAATGGGGTACTGGTCAGCTGCATCAGGATCAGCGCCCCAATCCCCGCAGACGGCAAGGTCGACAGAATGGTCAGTGGCTGTACATAGCTCTCGTACAACATCCCAAGCACGATATACACCGCCACCAGTGCCGCCAGGATCAGCAACGGAATATTGCTGATGAAGCTCTGTGCCATCTGGGCATTACCGGCATAACTGGCAGCCACGGTTGTTGGCAGCGCAATTTTCTGCAGCGCCGTTTGAATGGCCTGTTGCGCCTGCGCCAGGGTATAGCCGTCATTGGTATTAAATGCGATGGTCACGGTAGCCGAATGTCCCTGGTGCGCCACCGCTAATGGTGCGTTACCGCTGACAACGTGGGTAAAAGCACTGATAGGGATGACATCACCGCTGCTATTCACGATGTGCATATTTTGCAGCACTTCAGAATCGCCGGTGTAATCCTTGGTAAGGCCCATCACCACATAATATTGATTCAGCGATTGGTATAAGGTGGCAACCTGACGTTGGCTAAAGGAGTTGTTCAGCAACATGTCGAGATCTCTCACCGAGATCCCTTGCTGTTTCGCAGCATCACGGTCAATCACTAACCGCACTTCCTGCCCACCCACTTTTAAGTCAGAATCGACCCCGCTTAATTCTGGCAAGGCCGACAGCGCATCCTGTACTTTGGGCGCCCAGATTTCCAGCAGATCCAGATCATCCGCCTGCAAGCTAAGCTGATAGCTGGCATCAGCGCTGCGGCCACCAAAACGCAAATCACTAGCTGCGCGCAGGAAAAGCCGTCCGTCAGCATATTGCAACGCCTTTTGATACAAGCGATTAGCCACTTCTGAGGCACTGGCGGTACGCTCTGAGTACGGTTTCAGTCTGATGAAGAAACGTGCTTCGTTACGTGAGCCATGACGGCCACTACCAATAGAGCCCATCACGCTGGCAACTGCTGGGTCGGACTGGATCATCTCGGAGTATTTTTTCAGCCGTGGTTTCATCATCGCAAAGGATGTGCTTTGATCGGAACGCAAGCTGCCAAAAATAATCCCGGTATCCTGGGTGGGAAAAAAGCCCTTCTGCACCACGGCATACAGGTAGAAGTTAAACATGATGGTAATTAACAAACTCAGCAACGTCAGCCGTCGATGTTTCAGGACAAAGTGCAGCGATGTCTGGTATCCCCGATGCATTGCGGCCAAAAATCTTTCAATGGCGCGATAGAGACGGTTGGGCGTCGAAGACAGGGTTTGCCGACGTAAAATGCGGGAACACAGCATCGGTGTCAGCGTCAGCGACACCAGCATGGAGATCAGCAATGACACGGTCAGTGTCACGGCAAACTCGCGGAACAAGCGACCGACGATGCCCCCCATCAGCAGCAGCGGAATAAACACCGCCACCAGCGACAAGGTCATCGACAACACGGTAAAACCGACCTCTTTAGAACCACGCAGCGCCGCACGCACCGGCCCATATCCCGCTTCAAGATGCCGGGAAACGTTCTCCAGCACAACAATAGCGTCATCGACTACAAAGCCGGTGGCCACAATCAGTGCCATCAGCGACAGGTTATCCAGGCTATAGCCCAGCAGATACATCACCGCAAAGGTACCGATAATCGAGATCGGCAATGCCAGTGCCGGGATCAACAAGGCGCGGCCGTTACGCAAAAAGACAAACACCACCGCAATCACCAGACACACGGCAATGATCAGCGTATTTTCCGTTTCATGCAGCGATGATCGAATGGTGGGCGAGCGATCCATCGACACCACCAGCTGCGTCTGTTCTGGCAATAACTTTTGAAACAACGGCAACTGCGCTTTGACGGTATCAATGGTTGCCAGCATATTAGCGCCGGAAGCTAACATCACCGCGATGTTAATGGCTGGCTTACCGTTGTAGTAACCGATGTTGTACTCGTCCTGCACACCGTTATACACATCGGCGACATCGCCAAGATGGATAGCCGCACCGTTCACATAAGTGATGACCAGTTTTTTATAGTCAGCAGCATCCTGCAATTGATCATTACTGTTGATAGCCCAGGCATAACGCTCAGTCTGGATAATGCCTTTCGGACCATGTGAGGTAGCGTTGGTGATCGCCTGACGCACCGTGTCGAGTGAAATGCCGTAATGAGTCAGTGCCTGTGGATGCAGATCACCCCGCACAGCCGGTAACGAACTCCCGAAGATAGACACAGAGCCGACCCCCTGCACCTGTGAAATGCGGGTTTCCAGATTACTGGCGGCAAAATCGTACAACTCAGCCGCGGTTTGTTTGTCAGAGGTCAGTGCCAACATCATGACCGGTGCCGAAGACGGATTCATCTTACGGTAAGTCGGTAAGTTGGGCATGGAACTCGGTAACAGACTGCGTGCCGCATTTATCGCCGCTTGCACATCGCGGGCAGCACCGTCAATGTCGCGATTCAGGTCAAACTGCAACACAATACTGGTAGTGCCCTGAGAGCTGGATGAGGTCATTTCATTGACCCCAGCGATTTGTCCCAGCGCTCTTTCCAATGGAGTGGCAACGGTTGCGGCCATGGTTTTCGGGCTGGCACCGGCAAGGCTAGCCGACACCACAATCACCGGAAATGACACCGATGGCAATGTGGATACGGGCAGCAATCTAAAGCCGAGCACCCCGGCCATGATCAGCGCCATGGTCAGCAGCCAGGTAGCCACCGGTCGAAAGATAAACAGCCGCGAGAAGTTCATTACGCGTCTCCATTCATCGGCACATGGCGGTGACGCGCAAAACGGTCAAACAGCAAATAGATGACAGGCGTAGAAAATAGCGTCAGCAACTGACTGCAGATAAGCCCGCCCACAATCACCAAGCCCATCGGCTGGCGCAATTCGGCCCCGGAGCCGTGTGCCAGCATCAACGGCAAGGCCCCTAACAGCGCCGCCATGGTGGTCATCAATATCGGACGGAAACGCAATAAACAGGCTTGATGGATCGCGTTCCGCGGCGACAGGTGCTCCACTTGCTCTGCCTCCAGCGCAAAGTCGATCATCATAATGGCATTTTTCTTCACAATACCAATCAATAGGATCACCCCGATCAGCGCAATCAGGCTGAATTCGGTATTGTTGAACAGCAAGGCCAGAAATGCGCCGATAGCCGCGGTCGGGAGTGTGGACAGAATGGTCACCGGATGAATAAAACTCTCGTACAGAATCCCCAGAACAATGTACATGGTGACCACGGCTGCGAGGATCAGATACAGAGTATTGCTGGATGATTTGCTAAAGGCTTCCGCGGAGCCCTGATAGGTCAGAGTGATGCGTTCTGGCACCTGCAACGATTTCAATGTCTCGGCGATCGCTTGTTGAGCGTGCTCCAGGGCATAACCATCCGCCAGGTCAAAGGAGACTGTGACTGCGGGGATCTGTCCTAACCGCGCCTTCATCAGCGAGCCGGTTTTCTGGGTCACTGTAGCTACGTCAGTCAAACGCACCATTGGCGTGGTACTGACAGTGCTGCCAGTGGTGGAAGCCGTCGTTGTGCTGCTGGTATTAGTTCCCGCAATGTAGATGTCGCTAAGATTCTCAGGACTTTTCTGGAATTGCGGCGCGACTTCCAAGACCACTCGGTACTGATTCGCTTGCGTGAAGATGGTCGAGATCAGCCGTTGTCCATAAGCGTTATACAAGGCGGTATCGATATCCGAGGCAGTAATGCCATAGCGGGCGGCAACCTCACGGTTGATTGTCACATAGCTCACCCGTCCCTGGTTATCCAGATTGCTGACCACGTTTTCAAAACCGGGCTGCAGTTTTAATGCGGCGACCAGTTTCGGCGTCCAGGTTGCTAACTGGCTGCTGTCGGTATCATCCAGGGTAAATTGGTACTGGCTCGGCGTGAGTTGATCATCCACCGTCAGATCCTGCACTGGCTGCAAGTACAACTCAATGCCGGGAATGTCGGCCACGGTTGCCGCTAAACGTTTAATGATTGCTGGCGCCCGGTCACTGCGGGACTCAAACCCCACCAGACTGATCTGCAGCGAACCACGGTTGAGACTGATATTGTTATCGCCGTCCACCCCAATAGTGGAGCTGATGGTTTTCACATCCGGATCTTGCATCAGACGTTGCACCATCTGCTGCTGGCGTTTGGCCATCTCGCTATAAGACACATCGGCAGTGGCAATCGTGGTGCCGCGGATCATGCCGGTGTCCTGTGACGGAAAAAATCCGTGCGGGATCACCATATACAGCAATACCGTTAGCACCAAAATTCCTGCCACAGCAGTCAATGCCAGGCGCTGATGATCCAATACCACCGTCAACCAGCGGTCATAGCCGTTGAGCAAGCGATCGAACAGTTCTCCGCCTTTCTTATAAAAGCGGGTCTGCTCATTTTCCGGGATATGGCGCAGCAAGTAGGCGCACAACATGGGCGTGAGCGTCAGCGATACCACCATCGACACCAAAATCGATACCGACAAGGTAATGGCGAATTCACGGAACAACCGCCCCACCACGTCGCCCATAAACAGCAACGGGATCAATACTGCAATCAAGGAAAACGTCAGCGAGATAATGGTGAAGCCAATCTCTTTGGAGCCTTTTAAGGCAGCTTCCATCGGGGATGCACCTTTCTCCAAATGACGGGAAATGTTTTCCACCACCACAATCGCATCGTCAATCACAAACCCGGTAGCAATAGTCAGCGCCATCAAGCTGAGGTTGTTGAGACTGAACCCCGCCAGATACATCACGCCAAAGGTGCCGATCAAGGATAACGGTACCGCGACACTGGGGATCAAGGTAGCGGCAATCGTTCTCAGGAACAGGAAGGTCACCATGATCACCAATGCCACTGACAGCATCAGTTCAAACTGGACATCATCAATCGAGGCACGGATGGTCTGAGTACGGTCTGATAAAATGGTGAGATGCACGCTGTCGGGCAGCAGTGTTTCCAGCTGCGGCAGGCTGGCTTTAATCCGATCCACCACACTGATCACGTTAGCGCCCGGCTGGCGTTTGATCTGCATGATAATGGCCGGTTTTCCGTTAGCAGTCGCTAACAGGTACTGGTTTTCGGTGCCATCCTCGACGCTGGCAATGTCCTTCAAGCGCAGCGGTGAGCCATTTTCGTATTTGAGGATCAGGTTGGCGTATTCATCGGCACTGCGCAGCTGATCATTGGCATCAATACTGATGGAGTGATATTTGCTGTCAAAACCGCCTTTGGAACCATTGACGTTGCTGTTATTAATCAACGTGTAGATATCTTCCAGCGACAACTTATGTGCCGCCAGCGCCTGTGGATCGGCTTTAATTCTCACCGCGGGCTTATGTCCACCCGCCAGTGATACCAATCCCACGCCGGAGATCTGCGATAACTTCAGGGCAATGCGGGAGTTCAGCAAATCCTGCACTTTGGTCAGCGGCAACGTATCGGAAGTCGCGGCTATGGTCAGTACCGCACTGTCGGCCGGGTTCACCTTTTTATAGGTGGGCGGATTAGGCAGATCGCTAGGTAACAGACTATCGGCCGAGTTAATGGCTGCCTGCACCTCTTGTTCGGCCACGTCCAGCGATAACGACAACTCGAATTTCAGGGTGATAATCGACGCGCCGCCAGAACTGGTGGAATACATCTGACTCAACCCGGACATTTCGCCCAGCTCGCGCTCTAACGGTGCGGTGACTGACGTTGCCATCACATCTGGGCTGGCGCCGGGATACAAGGTGGTCACCTGAATGGTCGGATAATCCACTTCCGGCAATGCCGACACCGACAGTTGTTTATAGGCCACCAAGCCGGAAAGCAGCACTGCCACCATTAACAGAATGGTGGCAACCGGGCGTCGGATAAATAGCTGAGACGGATTCATGAACGATCCTGTTGCTGAGTGAGCACTTTCACTTGCGCACCATTGGACAGGTTATCCATGCCGGTAGTTACCACCTGCTCACCCACCTTAACGCCTTTGAGGATCACGATATTATCGTCATCGGCGTTCGGACCTGCCGTTACCTGGCGTTTTTCAACCTTGGCATCCTGACCGACCACAAACACAAAATCGCCATTGTCGCTAAGCTGTAACGCCGCTTTCGGGATCACGATGGCGTTTGCCAGCGTCTTCAGCTTCAGCTCAATATTGACAAATTGATTCGGATAAAGTTTTTCCGCTTTATTGTCGAAAGTGGCTTTCAGCTTAACCGTGCCGGTATTGGTATCGATCTGGTTACTGATGTACTTGAGTGTACCTTGGGCAATTTGGGCACTGCCGTTCTGATCGTAAGCATAAACAGGGAATGCCTCACCGGCGCGCAGCCCAGTGAGTACCGGTTGTAACTGTGCCTGCGGAATACTGAACGTAGCGGCAATTGGATCTGTCTGCGTAACGGTGACGATTTCGGTGCTATCGGCAGACACCAGATTTCCCGGATCGACCAAACGTAAGCCGACATAACCACTGACCGGCGCATGGATATTGGCGTAGTCGATATTCAGCTTTGCCGATGCCACTTGGGCTTCATCCGCTTTTACCGCGCCACGATACTGGCCGACGGTGGCAATCTGATCCTGCAGATCTTGCTGCGATAAGGAATCCTGCGCAAACAATCCCTGGTAGCGTTTCAGGGTGACTTCAGCGCTTTGCAGCAATGCCTGATTCTGTGCTAACGAGCCTTGATATTGCGCTAAGGTGGCCTGGTAACTGCGATCATCTATCTGCGCCAGACGCTGCCCCTTTTCCACATACTGGCCTTCTTCAAAGAACACCTGTTGCAGTTCACCGGTAACACGACTAGTGACCGTCACCGTACGATTGGCGATCACGGTGCCGAGGGCTTTCAAATAGACATCCACATTCTGCGTGGCAGCCGTGCCAACATATACGGCATTTGGCCCACGGCTGAACATGCCCGGCGGCCCACGACGTGATGACGATGCCGCCGCAGATTGCTTTTGCGCCATCGGCGCAGTGCCAGCTTCGGTGCTGGCAGAATGGAAATGCTTCCAACCCAGCCACCCCAACACCAGCAAAACAATCAGGGTGATGATAAGCAGGGAACGACTTTTCGTGTTTTTGGCAACCGTGTTATTTGTCATTGCTGAACCGTATCCATCGGGCTTGTTTATATGAGTGACCCGCATCTCATCTCCGCAATAACATCGCGGTGAACCAGCGGACATCGCAATCTATCCGTATCACCAAATGCTCAGACAAAGGTCACTATCTAGTAGAATGGTTCTGTGACTTTATTGAGACCTTTAAGTTCAATAAACGAGCCCCCAACTCCGCCCGCTATTAAAAACGTCAGTATCTCGCTAAAGCCCAGCATGGCTGGATCTATACCATATTCTGAGCGGGCTTTCTTGTGGGGGATTGTTGCAGGATATTACGGTGCATACATTAATTGACTTTTCCATAATGGCACTGCATCAGCTGCGATGAAAATTCGATTAACACAGTGGAATGAGGTCATTTTTTAAAATTTCAGCAAAATACTTTGGATACACACTGTTACAACAATTTGCCGCGATGATCTCGCCACTATCGTCAGCCAACGCTCGGGCGTCATAGTAAAATGATGACGCTACGAGCCATGTTAAATTAACGCGTTAGCTTTTCCATGGATAACGCAAGTTTGCGGATAACCAACGCCGTTGCTGTCAGTTATTGCAACCGCTACTGTTCAATCCATTGCTGTTGCTGGTAGTACCAAACGCGCTGCTGCTGATCCAGCTGATACAGGAATAACCAACCGTTATTGACCAAGGATGCCACATCTGCATGTTTTGCCATTATCGCTTCGATCGCCGCCTTAGGTGCTTGAATAAAGGCACTGAGTCTGACCGGTTGATGGCGATATTGCTTGCCATCATGTACTGATTGCCTTGACAGGCCGATGCGTAAATCGCCGCCATTGCCTTCAAATACCCCGATATGCCCGCCGACTACGTTATGCAGCAGTTTATTGCCGCTGCCATATTTTTCCGGAGCCGTCACCGAGGCGTAATATTGCAGATTAATCCAATTCATCACCAGCAACGGCGCCGTCATAATCTTTTCTAACTGCGTAAACTCTGGATCTTCACTGACGTGATATTCGTGCAGAAATGCCCGGCCGCCAAAGTTCAGTTTGCGGGTCAGACTCCGCGGCGCAATAAACACCCCGGCGTTATTACATAACCCCCATTCTGGCCGCATCTGTGCCCAACTGGTTGCACGCTGCTTAAAAAACCGCTTCGCTGCCGCATTGCTCTCAGTTGCCGGGGCCTCAAATTGGGTCATACGCGCCAATCTGGCTTGTTGCCCAGCGCCAATAATCCACCTGCGCCATGGCGCATCAGGGGCGTCGAACACAGTTATCTCATCCGTAGTCGTGTTATGCATGGCCGCGTAAAACTGGGTATCCACAGGAACCGTCACCCCAAAACTTGGCATTTGTGCCCGGACCTCAGCTTCGTTCAACAGATGAGCTAACACTTTGACGTTCACCTCACCAGTCTGGCCCCCACAGGCACCACAATCGAGGCTGGAAGCAGTATGGTTGTTACAGGTCTGGCTGCCATGGCCGGTAAGCAATACCACTTTCGCCAACCGCTGACTGATCCCCATCGCTTTTAGTATACCCGCGCCTAACTCAGCTTTTTCCGTGGCACTAAGCAGTTGTTGCTGTCGCACCAATTCCCATTGCTCGTTATGTCTCACATCGCGGTTGACCGGATTTTCAGTACCGTGCTGTAACACCACTCGCTTGAACAAACTGACTAACTTTAACAGGCCGCCAGCTTCCACCATTCCCAGATTGGAAGAAGGCTTTTCCAGACTGCTTTGCCACCCCAGTTTAGTCAGACGCAGGATACGTTCTGGTTGCTTATGGGTTTGTTTGGCAATTAACTGCGGTGCCAGCAACCCCGGCAGTTGTGGTCGTAAAATGCTGCCATCGTAGGTCTGATAGGCGATAGGGATACCAAAAAAGCCGGCGAAGCCGAGTGTCTCGATGTCACTGGCTTGCGCTTCCAATGCCCGACGCATCGGTTCAGAACGCACGTCAATACAAAAGATGGCTTGCAGTTCCGGGCGCGCCAGTTCTGGTGTGGGAGTGACAGCTTTCACTTGCGCTATCCAAGGCGATTGCACACTAAGCTCCAACGCGCGCTGCCATAACCACAGCGGCGCCAATTGTTGCTGCGCCAGCTGATAAAACGCCTCCACATGACTTGCCTGATGATGCAGTGTCTGGCGGATTTTCGCTGCAGTTGATGCGTCATGCTGAATGAGCCATTGCATTAACACCGTATCCCACGCCAGCAGTATGGCGGTTAATCCCAAGGTGTGTGGCACATTGATCGGCTGCTTCGCCAGTCCGGCTTGCCAATCTAACCAGGATTGCCAACCGGCCCAGCCTGACAGTTGATGCAGTGATGCGCGCATGAAGGCATAGGCTCCGGAGTCACTTTCCCAGATCGATTGCCAGTTGACACCAAGCTCATCAAACAGCGCGGAGACGCTGTCCGGCAAGGCGCGAAAATGGGCTAAGAGGTCAACACCTAACAAGGTGTTAATCCCCTTGTCACGGGCCACCACTTCTAACCAACTCTGATACAAATGTTCGCCATTTTTACCATGGGCATCAAAGCGTTCAGGATATTGATGGTAAAGCCCGATAAACTGGCTCACCTGCTGGACGATTTCCTGTGCCCAGCTATGTCCCTGTGCCGATGGAATGGTTTCATCCATCAACATCGCCAGCGTTTTCCAGCGTACCGAGACATCGGTATCGCCGTGCTGAATATCTTCCTGCAACTGCGCCAACGTTAGTGGCGAATGCTGTTCAGTAATCGCCTGCAGCAGATGTTGCGCGGTGATCTGCTGCCCCCAATGCTGACGGTAATAGCTTTTACACATCAACCCGGTCTCACCCGTGAGTACCGCTTGTTCGGCAAAGGTGCGCTCAATCTGTGCATGCCGCTGCGGCCACCAAGGGTTTACCGCAACCGACTGGTCCAAAGGGAAGGCCGGGGCAATCGAGGCCGATACTAGCTTGGCAATATCCAGGGGTGAACATGCTATCTGTTGCTCAATCATTGTTTTGCCTCAGCGTTGATGTGCCACTGTGCGTGTTGCAATTGCAGTAGTGAAGTGCTGGGCCACAATTTCAACGTTAAACGAGTCGCCCATTCATCGAGATAAGCTCCGGCATTCAACCAGATAAACAAGCGCTTCACCCAGTGCACATGCGGCCAGTATTGCAGGGCCACCGAGAGTGCAAACAGGCTGAAAAACAACAGGGCAACAAAACCATCAGCGTAAGGATTCAGTGGCGCATCCACGCCCATCAGCGCGGCCAAATGGTGTTTAGCGGTGGTATAGAGCGTTAGTAACGCCGAAGCAAACAGTAAGGTGATGATAATACGCGGCAGACTGCCGCTATCCCAACGTGTCACGCTCGGCACCAACAGCGCGCTTAATGCAAACCAGACCAACACGGTCGCGGCCATGCTAGTCATTACCGCAAACTGCCATTGCGCCACCAGCAGCAACAAGGCAGATAGTGTCAGCGCCAAACTCCAATGCCGTACTTTAGGTTTGATTTCGCCCGCCAGTTTAGCGGCCAAGTAATGGTTAACGGTGCTGCCGCTGTTGAGAAATGAGTAAGATTTATAAAAGGAGTGGGCAAACAGATGTAGCAGCGCCATTTCGTACAATCCAAGCGCAATCTCCACCAACATCAAGCCCATCTGAGAACTGGTGGACCAGGCCAGTTTTACCTTGACGCTGATACGCGTGGTACTGACCAGTCCGGCAATGGTGCTGCTGACGCCTGCGAGTACCACCAGCAACCAACTGGCAGTGGCACTGGCTGCCAACACTGGCGCGAAAAACAATAGTAAAATTCCGCCGAGATTGACGATACCGGCATGCAGTAGCGCTGAAACCGGGGTCGGCGCCTCCACCACCTGGATCAACCAGCCATGCATGGGCAACTGCGCACATTTAATCAGTGCCACCAACGCCAGTAACACCGCCGCGAGGGTCAGTTGCGGGCCGCCATGCGCTTGCGCCACCTGCAGCATTAAGTCATGGATATTTGCCGTGTGAAACTCGCTGTATAACGTGATAAAAGCTGCGGCTAATAACAGTTCGCTGAAACGTGCTAACAAGAATTTTTTGTGGGCAGCCAATTGCGCTCTTGGACGCAGCGGATAAAACAGGATCAATCGATGTAAGCAGAGGCTCACGCTTACCCAGGCAGTCCAAAACAGCAGCAACTGATTGCTGATGATCACCAACACCACAGCACTGATAGTCATCATCAATGCGCGTAAAAAGCGGCCGCGATCAGCTTCGCCAGCGAACGCCACCCAGCTATAACGCACAATCGTGATACCGATAATCGCCACTAAACCCAACAACATGAGTTTGAGCGGTGTCACCAAAAACAGAGAAAACATGACGACTCTCATACATTTAACAGTGGCGGTATTTTGAATCGCTGGTTAAATTAAGTAAAATATATAATAAATTAGTAATCGTTCTATTTTACAGAACTATAAACACTCATGAGCCGACTGAATTACCATCATCTCTATTACTTTTGGCAGGTGGCACAGCAAGGCAACCTGACCCAAACCGCGCAAAAGCTGCACATCTCGCAGTCGGCACTGTCATTTCAAATCAAACAGTTAGAGCAAGCGTTAAACGTCGAGTTGTTTACCCGTCAGGGGCGCAAGTTACAACTAACCGAAAGTGGCTATCATGCGTTGAACTACGCCAATGAGATTTTTAAAAACGGCGAAGAGCTGGAACAACTGCTTACCAGCGGGACGACACTGCCCAGCGCGACCATCCGCATTGGTATGCTTTCCACCATTTCCCGTAACTTTATTGAGCAGTTTATTCAACCGCTGCTCACTCAAAACGACGGCCGTTTCTCGTTGCAGTCGATGAGCCAAACCGGCCTATTAAACGCCTTGGCCGAGTTACAACTGGATATGGCACTCACCAATATCCCGGTGCGCGGCTCCAACAACGATAACTGGCAAAGCCGGGTGTTAGCGCGCCAACCGGTAGCAATCATTGGCCCATCCGGTTTAGATTTAACCCCGGTATTTGACGAACGTTACCGCCATCGCCGCTGGGTGTTGCCCTATGGCGAAAACCCGTTGCGTTCGGCGTTCGATGCCTTTGCCGCCCAGTATCAACTGCAACCGGAAGTTGTGGCTGAATCCGATGACATGGCGATGCTACGTCTGTTAACCCGAGATACCGGCGCGCTGGCGGTGATGCCGGAAGTGGTGGTCAAAGACGAAATCGATTCGGGGGAGTTAAAAAACTATATGTTGCTGCCCAACGTCTATGAAAACTTCTATGCCGTAACTGCCAAACGCCGGGTAGTCCATCCTAAATTGGGCATGTTGATCCGGCCACTTAACTGACCTCAGGGCCGCTAAACCGGGTAACTGTTTCCGGCTTTGGCTAAAAGTTGTTATTCAGGTCTTAGAAATCTAAACCAGAAATGTTGTTTACTTAGAGCGGTTTGAAAACCTCAATGATGTGATAAAAATACAGAGAGTCGGCCCACATGAAAAAATCAATACTGCTTTTATCATCCCTGTTGCTGTTCGCGGGATGTTCCCCAAAGTCCACAGATCAATCCAACCTGTTCAGTGTTAAGGTGCCTCAATCAATCAAGATCACTTCGATGGACAAAGCCAGAGAATTACTGGACTTCGGCGGTATGTACAGTTTCTGTGGTGCTTACAGTAAGTTGTCAAAAAATGCTGATGTACCGGGACATGCAGACGAATATTTGGGTATGGCTGACAATATTTTTGCGTTGGTGCGTAACGCTGACTACACCGGTGACGGATTTGACAAAGCGGATCACCAGGTCATCGATTTATGGAAAAAAATGAAGAATATAAATGACATAGTTAATACCCAATTAACGAAAAAGATGGCAGCGAATCCGAAGATGGGCGTGAGCGACGTTTATGCCATTATCAATCAGAAAAAAGATGACCAACATAAGGTGAGCTACACTTGCAGCACTGTCGGTACGGCCTTGAAAAGTTTCCTGGAACATCCTCAAAGCTAATATTATTCACCTGACACAGGCATTCAGCGGGCGGCGAGACACTTCGCCGTGCTGCTGACACCTGGTAAACAATCATGCAGCTAACAGCGTGTTGCGGCTGAAATTTGCACGCGAGCGCAACCCGCTGTTGGATTATCAAAGTGAGGCCATTAAGCACATTGCAGATGCGTAATGAATGCCTCAATAAAGAGGCACTAGCGGCTATCTTCCGTGGCAGCAGTCATGGCTTTTTGCAGTACCTTGAGGAATTTGGGGTCATAAGGCCGTGTCACATTAAAGCGCATATAGGCTTTGCCCTCCTCGCTACCAAAGAACAGTTTACCTGGCGCGGTCATATATCCCTGTTGGTATAACGCTTGCTGCAGCTGTTCACTGTCAATATGTTCACCAAAGTAACACCAGAGAAAGAGCCCCTCTTCACCATCCCCCACCTTAAGGCCGAGGCTTTGTAGTGCCGCGCGTGCATGTTGGCGCGCGTCTGCCAGACGATGGATGATGCGTTTACAGCTTTTGTCATACTCGCGAGAGGACAGCAATTGGTATACCGCGTATTCAGTAAACATTGATGAAGCCAGCACCTGCGAGGACTTAAACAGCAGTAAAATATCAATGATCTCTTTTTTCGCAGCCACATAACCGACACCTAGCTGCGGCGTTAATACCTTGGAAAAGCCGCCAATTTGTATCACTCTCTGGAACTGATCCATGGCGGCTAACTGCGACACCGGATGGTCCAAATAACGACTACTGAAGTCAGCGTAGTTGTGGTCATCAATGATTAAAAAATCATATTTTTCAGCCAGTTTAAGCAGATTAAATGTCTGTTGTGGCGACAGAGTGTCACCCATAGGATTTCCCATCACCGAACTACAGTAAATCGCGCTAACGGGTCGCGATTGGCACAACGCTTCAATCTTGTCGAAGGCATCGGCTTGTTGCAGTGACGGTACTCTTTCAATCTGCATGCCACGCGACATCAACTGGGTACTTAACATAAAGCTCGATGGCGCTTCGATAATGACGCAACTACCAACATCAAACAGCGATGCGGTAACCAATCCCAACGCTTCATGAGCACCGGATGTCAGTAACATCTGCTCTCTGGTTAATGACAAATTGTTGCTTGAGAAGCGCTTACATAGGTATTCCAACAACGGTGGATAGCCTGCTGCTTCGGTAAAATTGCCCAACTCACGCAAGTTGTGTCGTAATGAGGCACGTAGCGCGGTGGATAACTGTTTTTCTGGCAGCCAAGATTGCGGTAAGCAACTGCTGCCATAGTTATTGCTTGCAGGGACATCCGCGAACAGGACCAATTTCCACGCTTCTTGTTGCTGAAATTGGATATCACTGCGTGGTGTTACCGGCTTTAGCATTCGCTCAGCAGCACAAACGAAGTATCCCATGCCCGGACGAGATTCAATCAAGCCGTAAGCGGTAAGACGATCATAGGTTCTGATGATAGTGTCACGACTAAGCGATAGTGATTGCGATAGTTTGCGGATGGACGCCAGCTTACTGCCGCTGGGATAAACCTTATTTACGATTTTACTGCGTAGCGCCTCAAATAGCTGATCGCAGAGGTTTTTTCCCTGTTTGCGATTAGCCTCAGCGTGCATCTGCTGTGGGTCAAGAGGATAAAGCAGATCGTCCTGCATCTCGATGATATCCAGCGTTAGTTAACTGTTATGATCAAACTAGCATAACGGTTTGACCAAAATAGTCACTAACTGTACCGACCACTAAGCAAATTTGTTGGGTATATTTTGCTCAGATTCACCATAAAACAAAAAATTAACATATATAAAAAATGACTAAATAAATAATATCTTAAAGGAATCAGAGGGAAGAACTTATGCAGGCAAAGACCCACAACTCACGCACAATGCGGCATAACTATTTAACCGTATGTGTGGTTGCAATTTTGGCGACAGGGGCTGGCGTTTCCAGCATGACTCACAGCGCCTATGCTAAAACACAAACAGCCCCGGCTAACAATATGGCACAGTATGCGTTTGATATTCCAAGTGGTACTTTGCCTAAGACGCTGCAGCAAATTAAGCACGTGTCCGGCGAAAACATTATTTATGACCAAGAGAAATTGTCAGATGTCAGTGTTCCTGCGCTACATGGTACTTATACCATACAGCAAGCGTTGGAAATCATCTGTGCCAAAAACAGTTTGGTAATCGTCAAGACTGACGCCGGTTGGTCCTTACAGTTACCACAAGATATGGAAAAGGTTACGGTTTATGGTAGCCAAAACGCTGCCGAAAAATCCTTCCAGGTTACCCGCTCCGAAACGGCCACCCGCTTTGGCGTCGATTTACAAGATCTGCCACAAAGTATCACGGTGATTACCTCTCAGGTGTTGGAAACGCAGCAGAACCAAACCGTACAGTCAGCCTTGATGACCAGCGGTGGCGTGTCCACCCAACAAGGCTCACAGGGCAGTTCATCTTTCCGCATTCGTGGCTTTGGTACCTCAGGCATGATGTACAATGGCGTAGCTAACTCTAGTGCAACCGCCACTAACGTCAATGCCGTAGAACGTATCGAAATTCTCAAAGGGCCCCAGTCCATTTTAAGTGGAGCCTCATCGATGGGCGGTTCAGTCAACATTGTACCGAAAAAGCCGACTTCGACTCCCATCCGCAAAATCTCAGCAGTTTATGCGACCAACAATGATTTAGGTGGGTCGGTAGATCTATCACAACCACTGACTGATGACGGGAAATTAAGTACTCGTTTTATTGGTGCCAAGTCAAAAGCAACCGAGTCTTATGGTGACTTTGATAAAGGTCGTGAATCTAAATTCGCACAGTGGGGCTTGCGCTGGAACGATGATAAAACCGACTTTTATATCAATGGTTCCTATGACAAAAACTTTGCACCGCAGGCTCCTTTTACCGTCGCCCAAGACGGCAAAATCTTAGCTAAGCCCACCATGCGCGTTGGTACACCGGATGCCGGTGTTGGTCAAAAAGCCACGTCCTTTTTGTACAGTTTTGAATATGCACTGAATGACTGGGCAACCATCGTGAGTCGGGCACAGTATTCGAAAGCCGATACCGATCTCAACGTGTTTTTGACCTATGGTCAGCTAGCGCCAAACACTTATTTAACGACCAATACCAATAATGAATCGTCAATTACCACCTTTTCTGGCGATCATTATTTGCGCTTATCCGTTGATACCGGCCCAGTTGAACACCGCATTTCAACCGGTATCAACCACATGGAAACCAAAAACACCAGTGACTATTACGACTCCGCTTTTGAGCTGGTGGACCTCTATGCTACGGAACAATACGACTTCCAACCCACGCTGCGTAACGATGAAACCCACTCCAATATTGTCAAAATCAGTGCCAAGCAGGTTGGCGCGTTTTTCCAGGATTTAGTGGGATACAAGGATGTTTATCTGTCGTTAGGAGTGCGTCGTGACCGCTACCTGGACGGACCTTCAGATGTCATTAACCTGTTGTACCCCAACTACTCCTCTACCGTTGGCACCAAGAAGACCTACAAAACTACCCCAAGTGTGGGCTTGCTATACGCAATGAATGAAAACTTATCCTTCTATGGCACTTATTCAGAAGGCTATATACCGCAGAACACCTCTCGCCCCAACTGCGCGGATGGCACCTACGGTTTACCCGCCAAGGAAACCCGAAATAAAGAGGTAGGCGTCAAGCTGCAAACCAATGATGGTAAGTTCTCGGTAACGTCCAGCGCCTATCAGATCCAGGAAACCAATACGCTCAGTTATGACTCGCTTGAACAGTGCTACAACGTACAAGATGCGCGACAAGTGAAGGGGATGGAGTTGGAAGCTCAGGGCAGTCCACTTGATGGTCTGAATATGATCTTCTCCTACACCTATACTGATGTCACCGATGTCAATGACCCTGATTACTATGCAGCAGCAATCTCCGCGCACAAAGCCAGCTTATGGTCTAACTATCAGTTGCCGTTTAGCGAACTCAGTGATTTTGGCGTAGGTTTTGGTGTAACGGCTTACTCGAGTTCACGTATGGGATACACCGCAACGGCGGCTGAAGTCCCCGGTGGGGCACGCGTCGATGTCGGGGTGTACTACGATAAGAAACCATGGCAGGTACGCCTCAACGTCAACAACCTGTTTGATCGTACCCTGTATGGGGTGACAACCACCGAAGTGTTTGTTCCTATCGAACCACAGCGCAACATGTCACTGTCGGTGTCTTATAACTTCTAAGTGTTCTCTGAAGTGTGCGCTGTCATTCATTATGGTGGCGCACACTGCCTTATCTGCCGTTACCATTTATGGTGTAAGTAAGATTTTTGTAAGGTTAACAATTAATGACGAATTCATCAGCGTTCAACGCTGACATTGATGGCGCCAAGTTCTCAATGCGAAGTGCTGATCGTCCGACGATATGGCAACTAATATCACCCTTTTGGCTATCATCGCAAAAGCATCTCGCTTGGCTGATTTTTGCGATTATGGCCGCAATGTCGTTCACCACCACCTATGCCTACGTCAAGCTCAATGAAGTCCAGGGCAAACTGACCGATGCACTGGTGGCAGTGGATTGGAACACATTGAAGTATCTGTTGCCACTGAGTTTAGGGGTAGGCTCAATCGCGGTGCTCCTGCCGTTGGTATCGACGCTCTTTCAAGGTTATCTCGATTTACGCTGGCGTACTTGGTGGACCCATTCCTATGTCAACAAGTGGACCCATAACAACACCTTCTACAAGCTGGAGCGTGATGGCTTAATCAGTAACGCTGACCAACGTATCGCTGAAGATATCAAGCTGTTTACGGCACTCACACTGAATCTCAGCTTATCGCTGATTACCGTAGTGGTACAAACCGTCAGCTACAGCATTTTACTGTGGTCAATTTCCAAAACTCTCGATGTCACTGTGTTCGAGGTCAATGTTGCTATCAATGGATACATGGTGTACGCCGCTTACCTCTACTGTGCTTTACACATCGCATTATCACACTGGCTAGGTAAGGTACTTATCGGCCTCAATATGCATAAGCAAACGGTAGAAGCAGATTTCCGCCGTCAGGGAATGACCTTGCGCGAATATGCAGAACAGATCGCCTTTTATGGTGGTGGTGAGCGCGAATCCGCCACCCTGACACAACTGTTTCAACGGGTTTATGGCAATACGCTGCAGATTCTGATGCGCACCTTCAAATTAATGTTTGGTCAGCATGCGTATGCCCAAATATTTGCCTTATTACCAACCTTGCTAGCCCTACCGTTACTGCTGTCCGGCAAAATCTCCTTTGGCGATATGGTACGGATTACGGGTGCCTATTCAATGTTGGTCAATACCATCGAATTTTTCCCGCAAGCTTATGCCAGCTTTACCAACTGGATGGCGTTAGCCAACCGATTGCGGGACTTTCTCTGGGCCGTCAATAAAGTTGAACAACAAACCTCAGAAATTGATTATCAAATTAATTCTCAGCCACAACTGTGTTGTGAACAATTGTCCGTCAAACGTCCTAATGGCGATGGTCTGATTGATGCGCTGAACTGGCAGGTAAATCAAGGCGAGCGCTGGTTGATCAAAGGCAGTTCTGGCACCGGTAAAAGCACATTACTCAGAGTCTGTGCCAACTTGTGGCCATACGGTGCTGGCAAGATTGCGGTGCCGGCGCTGACACAACTGTTTCTGCCGCAACGCAGTTACATTCCGGCCGGCAGCCTAAAAGAGGCGTTGTGTTATCCCCATAGTGACACCCAATTTACTGATGAGGCCTGTATTCGGGCGTTAAACGACAGCTGTTTAGGCGAGTTATCGGCGGCGCTATCGATACACGACAAGTGGCAGCAGGTGTTATCTGGTGGAGAACAACAACGGTTGGCGATCGCTCGCGTGTTATTGCAACAGCCACAGTTGGTATTTCTCGATGAAGCAACCAGCGCCCTCGATCCTGACACCGAAACACAACTTTACCGCAACTTAATGCAGCAGTTGCCAGACGCCACCATTATCAGCGTGGCTCACCGCGAAACCCTGCACCGTTTTCACGATCAAGTATTAGATCTCAATCATCATCGGAGCATTCATGCCCACAGCAATCATTAAAGTTACTCAAGCCACTGTTCGCGAAAATATTACCGATTCTACTGGCTATGTATTACTGGATCTTTGGGCGCCGTGGTGTGTGCCATGCCGGAATTTGGCACCGGTAATAGACTCCATTTCGAAACTGCCTGACAGTGAGCTGCAAGTCGCCAAACTGGATGTGGAAGCCCACCCTGAGGCAATGACGCAATTTGGCGTTCGCGGGATTCCGACGTTGATCCTCTTTCACAACGGTCAGGAAATTGGGCGTCAGGTTGGACAGAAATCGTTTCGTGAATTGAAAGCCTGGCTGGAAACACAACATGTTGACCTTGGCGAGGCGAAACCACTTACTGCCGCAGTGGGTGACTTTGCGTCCTTTTATGGTGATGAGGAGCTACGGCAATTTTTTATTAATCGGGTGATGCACCATGCCGCACAGCAGCAGATCATTGCGCGCAATTATCCATATTGGGATGAAAAATCAGGTTCAATCAGCGCCGCTTTCACTCACTGTGATTCATTTACTGTGTTTGAGCGGGTAACCGGTATTAATGCCACTTTTGCCGCACTGCTGGAGTTAATCGCCCCTACCGAAGTTCATGCCTTGCAACCCATTACCGACGCATTGACCGCAGGTAAGAATTACGCGCCGATGCCAATGCGTTTCATCCATGCGTTTTTCGCCGAACCCAGCTTTGCCTGGCCGACATTATTTGCTGAGGTCAACGAGGCGGAGCAGTTAAGACTGGTGTTTGTCGCATTACTAGAACGCTATCTGCGTGGTCGCGATATCGACGACGCACAGTGCCAGCAGTTGCAACGACAAGCGCAGGCGCTGTTACACCATCAGGACGTCAGCGTGGCACTGGTCGCCGCCATTATCGAACAACTGGCAACATTGCCAGCAGCCAGCGATTTCGACAGCTGGAACGAAGTGATCGGTCGATTGAAAACGCTCATCTATGATATCGGCAAACATCTTTCAGGTTGGTCTGCCTACGATCGCAATACCGAAAAACGCCGCTTCCAGTGGTTTATGAATAAAGAGCAGCAGAGCGCATCCGGCAAACTACAAGGCACCGAACTGGAAGCCTATCGCCAACAGTGGCAGGAAGAAAACACCGAATATCAGCTTAAAGAAGCCGCTTTTTTTGCTGACAACTTTGCCAGCATGCAACCCATTTATCACCGACTGCATCAGCTGCTCACCGAAGCGTTACTGCATAGTCCTATCTATATCGCGGCCTAATCAACACCGGAGTTATGTTTCAACATGGCAGATTTACATTCCACTGGGCAGATGGCGTCAGCGGTCGACCATTTGCTGCAGCTAAACCAGCAATATCCGCAGCGCGACATTCAAGTCAACGCATTTGAGGCATCCGGACTCAATCTGGACCTACGCCAGGGCAAACTGGAATCGCGGGTGAATGAGCAGAAATTTGGTATCAATATCAAGGTGTACGAACAAGGGAAAAGTGGCAGTGCTAACGTCGCCAGCTATCATCCGCAGTCGCTGACCGAAGCATATCAGGCAGCATGCGCCATTGCGAAAGCCACCGATACGGATGCTGCTGCGGGAATTGCTGCACCAGAACAACTCTGCCGCCAACCCAAGGCGCTCGAACTTTATCACCCGTGGCCATTAGCGGAAACACAAACGATTGAACTGGCCAGACGCATTGAAACCGCTTTAGAGCAGTATTCCTCTCAAGTAAGCAGCCATGGCGTGCATGTGAGCCTCAGTGAAATTCGTACCCTGTTAGCGAACAATCATGGTTTTTACCAAAGTAGCGAGCAATCACTGTATGGCATGGGAGCCACGGCGCTGGCACGTAATGAGCAATACAACGAAATCGACTGGTGGCACACCATGTCTCGCCAGCCCGAGCACTTTGACGAGGTTGAGTCTATCGGCGTCAAAGCAGCACAGCGCGCTGAGCGTTACTTACACCAAAGCAAGCTCAGTAGTGGTAAATATCCGGTGTTATTCGATCCGATGAATGCCATGTCGTTGATCTCCCATATAGTGCAGGCCATCAGTGGCCCCGCGCTATATATGAACGCGAGCTTTTTACAGCACAAACTGGGGCAAGCAATTATGCCGGCCCACCTGAATCTGCACGAAGACCCATTTGTAGCCAATGGCTTAGCGAGTTTTGCATTTGATGGTGATGGCATAGCACCGAGCCAACGTGCATTGGTATCGGAAGGCTGTTTGGCTGGATTTTTACTGTCGTTGTATGCAGCTCGGCGTCTGGCATTGTCTGCCACCGGCAACGGTTTAGGGGCGGGGAATCTGACACTGAGCAGTTCGCAAACCACTGCAAATGATTCCTTTGCCGCGATGTTGAAAAAGCTTGATACCGGGCTACTGGTGACAGGCTTAGTCGGTGATGGCATTAACCTTATTAGTGGCGACTATTCCCGTAGCGCACGTGGTTACTGGGTGCAACATGGAATAATTCAACACGCCGTTACTGGCGTCACCCTGTCAGGAAATCTGCAGCAAATGCTCTCAGATATACAGGCAGTAGGTAACGATCTTTATACTCAGGGTCCCTTTACCACAGGTTCAGTATTGATTGGGGAGATGCAGGTTTCTGCATAAGGTGAGCATAATGAACAATTCAACCAACAACGCGATTACGCTCGCCAGTGAGCAACTGCTGGCGCCTAACGGGCTGGATATTCACAGTTTGCAGCAGGTGTTGCATGTTATCCATCAATACCAGGTCGACTTTTCCGATCTGTACTTCAAACAGCATCGGCAACAACGTTGGCTTTTGGAAAATGGCCAAGTGCGTTCAGGAAGTTTCGATGTTGATCAAGGTGTTGGTGTAAGAGCAGTTTGTGGCGATGAAACCGCCCTGGCCTACTCACAAACACTGGATAAAAACGCTCTGATGCTCGCAGCACAGTCGGTGCGTACGGTGGGGCATCATGGCAATGGCGTCATTGAAATCGTACCCAAAACCATGCCATTCGCCAGCTACTATCCCGCGCAGGACAGTATCAGTCGTTACGCTGACATCGAAAAAATCGCCCTGTTACAGCGAATCGAGCAGATAGCACGCCAACTGGAATCGCGTGTTGAGCGCGTGATTGCCAGTCTGACACTATCGCATTCCACAGTATTGGTGATGCGACATGATGGCCGCTTGGGGGCCGATATTCGACCAATGGTAGAACTTCACGCCACGGTATTTGTAAAACATGGCGAACAACTCGAAAGAGCCAGTTGCAATCTTGGCGGGCGCACCGATTTAACACTGTTCACGGAAGACTATTTACAGGCAAAATTGCAACAGGTAGTCGACTGTGCATTAACCAAAATTGCGGCAGTGCCGGCTCCAGCGGGGCGCATGCCCGTAGTATTAGGCCCAGGTTGGCCTGGTATGTTATTGCATGAAGCGATGGGCCACGGCTTTGAAGCCGATGATATCCGTCTGGGCAGCTCGATTTATCGGGATAAGTTGGGTCAGCGGATTGCGCCGAAAGGGATCAATATTGTTGATGATGCCACGCTTGTGAACCGTCGCGGCTCCCTGCAGATGGACGACGAAGGCGAACAAGGTCAGTGCACCGCCCTAATCGAGGATGGCATTTTGTGTGGCTATATGAATGACGCCCTCAACGCCCGGTTGACCGGCATGACACCCACAGGCAATGGTCGGCGCGAATCCTATTCCGTACTGCCAATGCCGCGAATGACCAATACCTTTATGCTGCCGGGACAATATGAAGCAGCGGAAATTATTGCCTCGGTAAAACAAGGGATCTATCTTGCCGAACTCGGCGGTGGACGTGTTGATACGGTAAGTGGTCAATACTCTTTTGAAAGTGAACAGGCGTATTTGATTGAGAATGGCAAAATTACCCGTCCGGTCAAAGGGGCTACATTGGTGGGCAGCGGCCCGGAAACCCTGCGACAGATTTCCATGGTCGGTAATGATCTGGCCTTGGATAACGGTGGAGCTATCTGCGGTAAACGCGGCCAAAGTGTCGCGGTTGGCGTTGGGCAGCCCACGCTCAAAGTCGACAATTTATTGGTAGGAGGGACTGCATGATGCACCGAGGGTGCAACCGGTAATGAAAAAGGTATTACTGACGGGATTCGAACCTTTTGGCGGCCAAGTGCTCAATGCCTCATGGTGTGCTGCCCAAAGGTTGCATCATACCGTTATCGATAACGCAACGGTAATCGCGGCGCAGCTGAGTTGCAGCTTTCACAAGACTCACGGTGAACTTAAGCAACTCATCTCTCGCCATCAACCCGATGTTGTGCTGTGTCTTGGACAAGCCAGTAACAGCTCAGTAATTCAGGTGGAGAAAGTAGCATTGAACTACATCGATGCCCGTATCGCCGATAACGATGGTGTGCAGCCTATTGAGCAACCAATTATTAACGATGGGCCCAATGCTTACTTTGCCAGCGTGCCAGTAAAGCGTTTAGTCACGGCAGTGCAAGCCCATCAGATCCCCGTGAGTTTGTCGTACTCAGCAGGCACATTTGTCTGTAATCAGTTGTTTTATTTACTGATGCATGAACTGACACTGCATCCGCAGATGATTGGCGGCTTTATTCATGTGCCCGCTTGTGAACAGCAAAGACTGTTGCATCAACACCCGTTTATGAGCACGGCACAAGTAGTGACCGCATTGAAGATTATGATCCAACGGTTACAGCAGCCGCAAGATGAGGTAACCCAGTCACTGGGCACCCTGTATTGATGTGTTCATCTGCCAATCGAAGCCCCCCCTATCAATCACGTATAAGTGTTCAGCGTTATTCGGCCCGTTAGCCCGTTTACTGGCGGTTTGAATCAACAAAGTAAGCCATTAAATTCTCTAAAAACAAAACCCCCGAACTTTAGTTCGAGGGTTTTGTATTAATGCTTGGACGAGAACTAAGGCAACTATGGTCTTAGTTCATCCACAGTGAGCGATGTAAACTAAATTACATCATCCCCCCCATGCCACCCATACCGCCCATGCCACCCATATCAGGAGCGGCTTCTTCCTTTGGCAGCTCACCGACCATAGCTTCGGTGGTGATCATCAGGCCAGCAACGGAAGCAGCGAACTGCAGTGCAGAACGGGTCACTTTGGTTGGGTCCAGAATACCCATTTCCAGCATATCGCCGTAAGTGTCGTTACCAGCGTTGTAACCGAAGTTACCGTTGCCGTCTTTCACTTTGTTGGCAACTACTGAGGCTTCTTCACCAGCGTTGGCAGCGATCTGACGCAGTGGAGCTTCCATTGCGCGCAGCGCGATAACCACACCGTGTTTCTGATCTTCGTTAGCTACTTCAACATCGTGGATTTTAGAAGCTGCGCGTACCAGAGCAACACCACCACCAGCAACCACACCTTCTTCAACTGCGGCGCGAGTAGCGTGCAGCGCGTCTTCCACGCGTGCTTTCTTCTCTTTCATTTCTACTTCAGTAGCAGCACCAACTTTGATCACTGCGACACCACCGGCCAGTTTAGCCATGCGTTCTTGCAGTTTTTCTTTGTCGTAATCAGAAGTAGATTCTTCGATTTGCTGTTTGATCTGTACCACGCGGGCTTTGATCTGAGCTTCTTCACCGTTACCATCGATGATGGTGGTGTTGTCTTTGGTCAGCACAACGCGCTTAGCAGTACCCAGGTCTTCCAGAGTGGCTTTTTCCAGTTCCAGACCGATTTCTTCAGCGATAACAGTACCGCCAGTCAGGATAGCGATATCCTGTAGCATGGCTTTACGACGGTCACCGAAACCAGGAGCCTTCACAGCAGCCACTTTCACGATACCGCGCATGTTGTTTACAACCAGTGTCGCCAGAGCTTCGCCTTCAACATCTTCAGCCACAATCAGCAGTGGTTTACCTGACTTAGCCAAGCCTTCCAGCACTGGCAGCAGTTCACGGATGTTGGAGATTTTCTTGTCAACCAGCAGGATGTATGGGCTGTCCAGCTCTACGCTGCCAGTTTCTGGTTTGTTGATGAAGTATGGAGACAGGTAACCACGGTCAAACTGCATCCCTTCTACCACATCCAGTTCGTTTTCCAGTGCCTGACCTTCTTCAACGGTGATAACACCTTCTTTACCAACTTTTTCCATCGCAGTGGCGATGATCTGACCGATAGATTCGTCAGAGTTAGCAGAGATAGTACCTACCTGAGCGATAGACTTAGAGTCTGAGCATGACTGAGACAGGGCTTTCAGTTCTTCAACAGCGGCAACAACCGCTTTGTCGATACCACGTTTCAGGTCCATTGGGTTCATACCCGCAGCCACAGCTTTCAGACCTTCGTTAACGATAGCCTGAGCCAGTACAGTGGCAGTAGTGGTACCGTCACCCGCAGCATCGTTGGCTTTGGAAGCAACTTCCTTCACCATCTGAGCGCCCATGTTTTCGAACTTGTCTTCCAGTTCGATCTCTTTAGCAACTGACACACCGTCTTTGGTGATCAGCGGTGCGCCGAAGCTCTTATCCAGAACGACGTTACGACCTTTCGGGCCCAGTGTTACTTTGACTGCGTTAGCCAGAACGTTTACACCCGCCAGCATTTTTACGCGGGCATCATTGCCAAATTTAACTTCTTTAGCTGCCATGTTGATTATCCTTTGATTCTTTAGTGAGTTGGAATGACGTAATGGTAAGCGTGGCTTATTCCACAATGGCCATCAGATCAGATTCAGACAGGATCAGTACTTCTTCACCGTCGATCTTCTCTTTCTTAACGCCGTAGCCTTCGTTGAAGATCACGACATCACCAACTTTCACATCCAGTGGCCGCACTTCGCCATTTTCCAGGATCCGGCCATTGCCTACTGCCAGCACTTCGCCGCGGGTAGACTTTTCGGCCGCGCTGCCGGTCAGCACAATGCCGCCAGCGGAAGTAGATTCCACTTCCAGACGTTTAACGATTACGCGGTCATGTAATGGACGAATATTCATTTATGGATTCTCCTAATGACGTTTGCCCAATTTATTTAGGCGAGTTTACAGGTTGATTATATACAGCAGCGTTATCTGCCGCCGCTCGATGTACCTCTATATGGGGCTGATTTTCAGAGTTCCAAGTGCGATCGAATAAAATTTTTTAAAATTTTTCCGCGTTGATTCCGCCTTTACACAATCGGGTTTTGCCGCTTACGCGCTTCCTGCTAAAATCGCCGGCCAATGGCATTTTCAAATTCTTCACTCATGGGGTAGTAGACGATGAGGGACAGACACGGGCTGCTAAGCCAGCCAATCGGTCGTGTGCTGCTCAACATGAGCCTGCCCAATATGCTGGGTATCCTGACGGTACTCGGTTTCAATCTGGTAGATACTTTCTTTATCAGCCGTCTCGGTACAGAAGCATTGGCCGCAATCAGTTTTACCTTTCCGGTGACCTTGATTATTGTCAGTGTTGCAATTGGCATTGGTGCTGGCGTCTCCACCAATCTCGGGCGGCTGATTGGTGGCGGTCATGCCCCCCAAGCTAAAGTGTTTCTGCACGATGCTTTGTTGCTGACTTTTTTGTTGATCAGTACGCTGGCAACCGTCGGTAGTCTATGTAATGACTGGTTGTTTACCCTGATGGGCGCGACCGATGGCATTCTGCCGTTAGTTCATCAATATATGCAGATCTGGTATCTCGGCGTGCCAGTGCTGGTATTGCAGATGGTGGGCAATCAAGGACTGAAAGCCACGGGGGACACCCGTTTACCGGCGCAGATCCTTGGACTGGCAGCACTGATTAATCTGTTGCTCGACCCGCTGCTGATTTTCGGTATTGGCCCATTTCCACGACTGGAACTGCAGGGGGCCGCGATTGCCACCGTAGTGTCATGGATAGTGGCACTGTGCTTCTCCAGTTACCTGCTGGTACTGAAACGTCAATTGCTGGTGGCAGCCCCCATCAGTATTAGTCGTTGGTGGGCCAACTGGAAACAACTGGCTCACATCGCCCAGCCCGCGGCGGTGATGAATCTGATGAACCCGCTGGCCAACGCCATGATTATGGCAATGCTGGCGCGCATTGATCATGCAGCGGTAGCCGCCTTTGGGGCGGGGACACGTTTAGAGTCGGTGTTGCTCATCGTAACCATGGCGCTGTCATCCAGTGTTGTGCCCTTTGTCGCCCAGAATCTTGGCGCCAGTCAGAAACTTAGGGCGCGGGCAGCGGTGCTGTTGTCATTGCGCTTTATTCTGGTATTTCAGACCTTGTTATATCTACCGTTGGCACTGTGGGCAGAACCGCTGGCGAGGCTGTTTACTGATGACGCGCGAGTGCTTGAATGGCTGACGTTTTATATTCGGGTGCTGCCGCTCGCTTATGGACCGCTGGGCGTTGTAATTATTGTGGCGACGGCCCTCAATGCGTATCACCGCCCGATGGCCTCACTGACACTTAATCTGTGCCGCTTATTCCTGTTAATGCTGCCGCTGGCCGCTATTGGTGCCTGGTTTTATGGTGTGAAGGGGCTGTTACTAGCACTGCCGCTCAGCAATTTGTTGATGGGGATGGTGAGCTATCTTATTGCGCTGAGGATTAAGGAGCCAGCCAACATGCCGCCCCCTTGTCATTTTGAAAACGGCGACTGGACCGGCAAATAACTGTCATATTGACCGCACAAAAAAGCCCGGACACGATGTCGGGCAGAGGTTTGTCTTGAGTAGCGAGTGCTAGTTATCGCGTTTGTCGTCATCATCGTGATGCAGCTGATGACTGTCCGGTCGCTTATCGGATGGATCAGGTTTGTGCTCATACTCGCCGTCAATGACATCGTCTTTTTTCGGAGGCTGCTGCCGATTAAACGGCGCGCGCCCGTTGTAGGGTGACATGACCACTCGCATCTTCATGTGCTTATACATGAACTTGGCAATGACTTTACGGCAGATGGGGGTAAGAAAGATCACCCCGACAAAATCAGTAACAAACCCGGGAACCACCAGCAAAATGCCTGCCAGTCCCAGCAACATGCCTTCCACAATCTCTTCGCCCGGCGCTTCACCCTGTGCCAACTTGCGCTGTACCGCCATCAGCGTATTCAACCCCTGGCTCTTAACCAGCGAAATTCCCACCACCGCGGTGAGAATGACCAGCGCTACCGTGTTTAAAGTGCCTAACACGTCGCCAACCTGCATCAGCACCGACAGCTCTACCATAGGTAGAAATATCACTGCCACCAGCAAAATTAAAAAAGGCATGAAGATCTCTGTTTACTCATCTTTCGAACAAACTTAATGGGGCCATTACGGTCTGAATTCAAGACCGGCATAGCTGCCAAAGCTCACTGTTTTAGCAACTGCTTAATGCAAGTCTAGGACAAACCACGTAAAGTAAGCGCTCGGATTGTCCTGTCGACCCAGTCATCAGTTAATTAACAGAGTGACACAGATGAATAGTAAAATGCCAGAATTCCTGTTGGTGTTCTGCAGTTGTCCAGATCATGACACCGCACTGACACTTGCCAGAACGCTGGTAAAGGAAGGTCTGGTGGCGTGCGCGCAACTTTCATCGCCCATCACCTCGGTTTACCACTGGCAGGAACAACTGTGTGAAGACAGCGAAATCAGCCTCCAGCTTAAATGTCTGGCGGCGGTTTATCCGAAACTGCAGCAACGTGTGCTGCAACTACATCCTTATGAAGTGCCGGAGTTAATTGCTGTAGAGATCCAGCAGGGACTGCCGACGTATCTGGACTGGATAAAAGACAACACAAGATTATGAAACGACTCATCACCCTGCTGTTTGCCTCATTGTTATGTCTGCCATTGGCCCATGCCAGCGGTTTAAGCGATAAATTCCCTTTTCTTAAGAGCGAACCGGAGCTGATGCCGGTTGAGAAAGCCTTTGCCTTTGATGCCGAACAAAACGGCCAAGTGGTAAAGGTTAGTTTTGTGATTGCCGACGGCTACTATATGTACCGCGACAAATTGCAATTTGCCGTTGAAGGTGGTGAGCTGGGCGATGTCGCCAAACCAAGTGGTGAGAGCCACCATGACGATTATTTCGGTGATCAAGCGGTGTATCGCAGCTATGTGGAAATCCCTGTTGCCATTAAAAAGGCCGGGGATGCCGCGACACTGAAAGTCACCTACATGGGCTGCGCTGAAGGCAAATTGTGCTTTCCGCCAACCACCAGTACCTTGGTGCTGAAAGCTGTGGCTGAAAATGATGGCAAACTGGCGGCGAGCGCTAGTGCGCCCAATGAAAGCGCAGCGTCTGTGGCAACTCAGATTCAAACTGCCCGTCAGCCATTGACGGAGCAAGATTCACTGCTGAACAAGCTGATCCATAGCGATAGCAAGTTACTAACTCTATTCACCTTTTTTGTGCTGGGTATCGGTCTGGCGTTGACACCTTGTGTGTTTCCTATGTACCCCATTCTGTCCGGCATTATTGTCGGTCAAGGGCAAAAAGTGTCGACGGCACGCGCCTTCACCTTGTCGATGACGTATGTGCAGGGGATGGCCATCACCTATTCCATTCTCGGCTTAGTTGTCGCAACTGCTGGCATGCAATACCAAGCGGCACTGCAGAGCCCGCCGGTACTGATTGGTATTTCAATCCTGTTTGTCATTCTGAGCTTATCGATGTTTGGGCTGTATGAGCTGCAACTGCCCTCCGCCTGGCAACAGAAGATGAACTCGCTGTCCAACAAGCAGCAAGGTGGCAAACTCACTGGCGTCTTTATCATGGGCGCATTGTCCGGACTGGTGGCGTCACCTTGTACCACTGCACCGTTATCCGCCGTGCTGGTGTATGTGGCCCAAAGTGGCGATCTGCTGCAAGGCTTTATCACCCTCTACATTCTCAGCATGGGCATGGGTCTGCCGCTGCTGCTGATCGGGACTTCCGGCGGTAAATTGCTGCCGCGTGCTGGCGCCTGGATGGAGATCATCAAACACATTTTCGGCTTCCTGTTGATCATGGTGGCGATCATCATGTTGGGACGCATCTGGCCGGGATTGGTATCCGATCTGCTGTGGGCAGTATGGGGCATCTGCCTGGCGGGATATCTGATCCATGAAAATAAAACCACCGCATTCACCTGGAAACAAACAGTTCGTGGCGTGTTATTGCAGTTATTCCTGATCGGCAGCTTTGCCTATGGTACACAAGCGCTGCTGGCCTCCATGGGCTATGGTTTGGGCCCCGCCAGCGTGAAAAGTGAGGCCGTCTCATTCAAACACATCAGTACCCTGGCAGAATTTAAAACCGAAATCGCCAATGCCCAGGCAGCAGGCAAACCGGTGATGCTGGACTTATATGCCGACTGGTGTGTGGCCTGTAAGGAATTTGCCAATATCACCTTCAAAGATCCTGACGTGCAGCAACGAATGTCACAGATGGTGCTGCTGACTGCTGATGTCACCGCCATGAATAAAAATGACGAAGAGCTGCTGAATGCCTATAACGTTCTCGGTCTGCCTACCCTGTTATTTGTGGGCGCTGATGGCAACTTGCGCGATGACTTAAGGGTGACTGGCTTTATGGCACCCAGTGAGTTTGCGCCGCATTTAGATCATCTGCTGAACTGAGCAATGGTTTTTCCATAAGCGGAGTCTGCCACCGGCAACTCCGCTTTTTATTTATGCTATTGAATGTCTTATAGTAGATAACAAAATATTCGCTCGTGGATGATCATTCACTGCCATGGAACCCGCTATTCTTGTTATCACCCTTGCCTGTGGCTTGCTGGTCAGTCGTATTAACCTGCCACCGTTGATCGGCTATCTCGCTGCCGGGTTTGTGCTGTATGTGATGGGGTTTGACAGTCACAACCTGCCATTGCTTAACTCATTAGCCAGCCTTGGGGTCACCCTGCTGCTATTTGCCATTGGTCTCAAACTCGATATTCGGAGCCTGTTTAAAGCCGAAGTCTGGGCGGGCTCCAGCTTACATCTGATACTGTCAGTACTGCTGTTTGTGCCGTTGCTAAAATTGCTGGGGCTGATAGGGCTCAGCCAAATCACCCGTCTTGATGCCGCACAATTAACCCTATTGGCATTTGCCCTGAGCTTTTCCAGTACCGTATTTGCCGTCAAGGTGCTGGAAGATAAAGGCGATATGCAGACGCTGTACGGCCGGGTCGCTATCGGTATCCTGATCATGCAGGATATTTTCGCAGTGTTATTTCTCACCATTTCTAAAGGTAATTTTCCGTCTCCCTGGGCGCTGACCCTGTTACTGTTGCCGCTGGCAAAACCGCTGTTTTACCGCGCCTTTGACCGGGTCGGCCATGGCGAACTGCTGGTATTGTTCGGGCTAGTAATGGCACTGGTGGTGGGCGCCTGGCTGTTTGAAGCGGTCGGACTGAAGCCGGATCTGGGGGCGCTGGTTATCGGTATCCTGTTGGCGGGTCATGCCAAAGCCTCCGAGCTGGCGAAATCGCTGTTCTATTTTAAAGAACTGTTTCTGGTAGCCTTCTTCCTCACGATTGGCCTCAATGGCTTACCCAGCAGCAGTGATATTCTGTTAGCGTTGCTGCTGGTGTTACTGATCCCGTTAAAAATTCTGTTGTTTGTATGGCTGTTAACCCGCTTCAAACTACGTTCGCGGACAGCGATGCTGGCAGCGTTTAATCTGGGTAATTTCAGTGAATTTGGGTTGATTGTCGCCGCTGTTGCCACCGCCAAAGGCTGGCTGCCATCGCATTGGCTGGTGATCATTGCCGTAGCCCTCAGTATCAGCTTCTTATTGGCCGCGCCGCTGAACGCGTTAGTGGGCAAACTGTATCAGCGTTTTCAGAAAAAGCTGGTGAAACTGGAGCGACGCCCGCTGCACCCGGAAGACCGCCCGATTCCTATTGGCAATCCGCGCTTTTTGATCCTCGGTATGGGTCGCATTGGCAGTGGTGCTTATGATGAACTGAAAAACCGTTTTGGCGGTGAGATCCTCGGCATCGAACACAAACAGGAACTGGTGGATTTTCATCGCCAGCATGGTCGTAATGTGGTTAAGGGCGATGCCGCTGATACCGATTTCTGGGAGAAACTCGACCGGGCACCAAATCTGGAACTGGTGCTACTCGCGATGCCCTATCACGCCGGTAATCTGTTTGCGGTACAACAACTGAAAAAACTCGACTATCAGGGCAAGATCAGCGCCATCATCCAATACGGTGAAGACGCCCAATCACTGAAAGATCTCGGGGTCCACAGTGTCTATAACTTGTATGAAGCTGCGGGTGCCGGTTTTGTCGATCATGTGGTCACGGAGTTATTGCCACCAGAGCCAACGAACACTACGGAAACGGAAAAAACGTCTGCGGCCTGACCAGCGCAAATCCTTGGCAGATGGCACATTTCTCACTAACGTTTGGCCCGATAGTCGTGATATAACTGCAGGATAAATAAGTCTGTGCCAGACTTTGATAATTAAGTTGTTTTTGTGGAATAACCCGGAAAATGTCAAACCCTGCACCCAGTGCGACCAAACTCTTCGTCAAAACATTTGGTACGAAACCTGATGCGCTTTTCAGTGCGCCAGGACGCGTCAATATCATTGGTGAACACACCGATTACAACGACGGTTTTGTATTGCCCGCCGCCATCAACTTTCACACGGTCATTGCAGTAAAAGTTCGCAATGATGACCAGTTTCGCGCCGTTGCTGACGCGTTTCCCGATATCCGCCAATGGCGCTATGGCGCTGAAGGCCCCAAAGGAGAAGGTGACAGCTGGATCAACTATCTGAAAGGCTTTAGTGCCGCAGTGGCGCTCAGTGGTCTGCCCGCCAAAGGATTGGATCTGGCAGTTGTGGGCAATGTGCCGGAAGGGGCAGGACTGGCATCCTCGGCATCACTGGAAATTGCCTTTGGCACCGCCATTAACGACACCAGCCAGCTGCATCTGTCACCACTGGCGGTCGCCCAGCTGGCGCAGCGCGGTGAAAATCATTATGTGGGTCATGCCTGTGGCATCATGGATCACATCACCTGCGCAATGGCGGAGGAAGATAACGCATTACTGATCGATTGTATGGATCTGGAGTGCCAGCCGGTACCGATCCCGGAAACGTTAAGCCTGTTGATCATCAATTCTGGGCTGCCATCAATACGTCATAGCGACGAGTTTAATGAGCGGCGGGAACAGTGTGAACAAGTTGCCGCGCATTTTGGATTAGATACTTTGCGACATCTGACCTTGGCACAACTCGAACAGCAGCAGCCGGAAATCGACCCGGTGGCATACCGTCGCGCGCGGCATGTTGTCACCGAAAACAGCCGTACACAAAAAGCCGTACGGGCACTGACTAAAGGTGATATCAGCCGCATCTCTCAGTTAATGGCAGAATCGCACGATTCTATGCGGGATGATTTTGAAATTGTGCCCCCAGCAATTGATCAACTCGTGCAGATTATCAAGCAGCAGATCGGTGCGCATGGCGGTGTGCGCATGACCGGCAAAGGCTTCGGCGGCTGTGTTATTGCACTGGTGGAACATGATTACACCGATAAGGTGATTGCGGCGGTAGAGCAGGAATACCAACCCAGTACCGGTCTCGAAGCCAGTATCTATCTGTGCAGCCCGACCGCTGGCGCCGCCAGAGTAGCGAAATGATAAACTAATCAGCAAGGCAGAACGGATGAATCAAGGACAATGGAGCACAATGGTAAGGTTCAGTGTGTTGGAACCCTGGCAGGACCCACGTGGCGGAGAGATTGAACGCATACGTCTGGATAATGGGCTCCTCGCCCTTGAAGTGCTCAGTCTTGGTGGGATCATCCGTTCGTTATGGGTTCCGGATCGTGAGGGTAACCGCGGCAACGTGGTGCTTGGCACCGATTCGGCTGCCGACTATCTGACGCAAACTGCCCATCTCGGAGCGGTCGCGGGACGTTACAGCAATCGCATCGCCAACAGTCGCATCAGTTGGCAGGATCGCAGTTTTCAGCTCGATGATAATTTTCATGGTCACTGTTTGCATGGTGGGCAGCAAGGATTTAACCGTAAGCTGTGGAATATTGGCACCTTGCCGGATGGGTTGCGGCTGACGCTGGTGAGCCCCGATGGCGATATGGGCTTTCCCGGCAACTGTCAGGTGCAATTGGATTACCGGCTGGTGGGTAACAATCTCTATGTGGAATTCGTTGCTGCCAGCGACGCACCAACGCCGATAAGCCTGACCCAACACAGCTATTTTAATCTGGACGGTAGTGGTGATATCCGGCACCAGCAGATACAGTTGCTGGCAGATAAGGTGTTGGTTCCTGATGCCTTAGGTATCCCGCATGGTACCATGGCGGTGGCTAATTCCGTGTTTGATTTGCAACAAAGCGCTACTTTAGGTGAGCGTTTGCAGCATCCGGAGCTGGCAGCAACTCACGGCTATGATCACTGTTATCTCATTGATAATCCAAATGCAGACCTTCGACAAGTCGCTACCGTCAAAAGTCCCCAAAGTGGCCGCCAACTGACCTTGCACACCAATCAGCCGGGGGTACAGTTCTATACCGCTAACTTCCTGGAAGGTACACCCGGTCGTCGCGGCAGCACCTTACAAAATTATCAGGGCTGGTGTCTGGAACCCCAGATGTTACCCGATGCGCCGAATCAGCCACAGTTGCCTTGTCAGCCTTGGCTTTTGCCGGGCGAAACCTACCACCATATCAGCCGCTATGAATTTGGCAGCTGTTAGCGATGAACTTTCATTTCAATAGTGAAGACCTCGGGCAGATCAGCATTGGGGCCTTTGCGTTGTCTGTGCCCATCGCTTTTTCACAAGAAGCCTGGGATTTAGCTGCAGCACTGCCACTGGGGAATATGATCTTAGTGGTGTTACTCAGCTTGGGATTTATTGCGTTATTTGCGTATCAGAGCGTGTTCCAGGCACGGATCCGCACCCGTATCGCCGTCTTTTTATTGCGGATTGTGTTGGCCTACACCTTGACGCTTATCATCGTCAGCATCGTATTGCTGGCATTAGATAAATGGCCGTTACTGAGCGAGCCCTATCTGGCGCTGAAGCGGACATTGCTGATTGCCATGCCCGCCTCAATGGGCGCCATCATAGTCGATAGTTTTGATAAGGAATAACTGACTGACGATTACTCTTCGTAATCGTCTTCATCATCCCAGCTATCATCGCTGTCATCTTCGAAATCATCGCCGACAACATCACTACCACTCTCTTCATCGTCATCAAGCTGCGGTTCCGGCTTAGCTTTGCGAGCAGGCGCAGTATCCTTGATGTTCGCCAGATTGATACGCGCAGAATGTTTCTGCATGAATTCGTTTCTGGCTGATTTCCATGCACCACCAAATTCACTTTCAGCGGCTTTCAGCTGTTCGTCACTCAGTTCGTGAAGGTTAGGCTTCACCATATCTTCCACATACTCCACAATGGCTTTACGCTGAGTGTTGTACAGGTAGATACGGCCCGCAGAGGCCTCGGGTAACTGATTGTCATGGATGACGATGGCGTTTCCTCGCGCGGTTCTCAGCTCGCCATACCAAACTTGTTTTTTAGCAGTGTTATACATATATGCCAATACCCTTAAATCAACACATATACCAAATTAATAAATCAAAAATGCGCACGTTAACCGAGGTTTTCCGTCCACAGGAATGCGCCCACAACCACCGGGGTCAGCCAGTGCGTATTTTTGCAGAATCTTTTACAGAATCAATGGCGAAAATGGTGATTTAACAACCAAAAATGACAGTATTCACACCGTATTTTTCGGCCATCTGGCGTCAAAAGGGAATTTAGCCTAAAAAGCCGCTAACGCAAATGAATTTGTGCGAGAAATAACTATTAATTGCTATCGGCGGCGAATTTTACGCTATTGGTGAACAAAAATTGAATTTTAGCTTAGAGCGCTAACATCACTTTGCCAACATGCGTGCCCGCTTCCATCAAACTGTGCGCTTCTGCCACTTGCTCCAATGGATAGACTTTATGGATCGTGGGTTTTAACATGCCGCGTTCCAATAATGGCCAGACCTGGTGCCGCAATTGTGCGGCAATTTGCGCTTTCGCCGCCACGGTTTGTGGTCGCAACGCTGAACCGGTCCAGACAATCCGTTTAAACATCAATAGTGCGACATCAACCTCTGCCATACGGCCACTACGGGTGGCAATAGACAACATGCGGCCATCCATCGCCAACACTTTCAGATTGGCATTGATGGTCTTGCCCGCTGAAATGTCCAGCACCACGTCAACCCCGCGGCCCTCAGTAAATGCCAAGGTGGGCTCAACAAACGCATCATCGTGATAATCGAAAGCAGCATCCGCCCCCATCGCCAGACAGTAATTGCGTTTCTCTTCCGTACCACTGGTTGCAATTACCCGACACCCAAACGCCTTAGCCAGCATCATGGCAGCAGTGCCAATACCACCGGAACCACCATGCAGCAACACGGTTTCACTGCGCTTTAAGGCTCCGCGCATAAACAGATTGCCCCACACAGTAAAAAAGGTTTCCGGTAGCGCTGCAGCCTCGGTCATACTCCAACCCTGAGGTACTGGCAGACAATGCCCGGCCCAGGTAAGTACGTACTCACTGTAGCCACCTCCCGGCACCAAGGCACACACCCGATCGCCTACCTGCCAGCGGGTTTCGCCCTCAGCAATGGCGGCAATCTCGCCAGCCACCTCCAGCCCGAGCACCGGCGAGGCATCTGGTGGTGGTGGATAATTTCCCTGGCGTTGAAACAGATCAGGACCGTTAACGCCAGCAGCAACTACTTTGATCAGTACCTGACCAGTCATCGGTTCAGGCACAGGCACATCTGCCACATATAACACACTAGGCTCACCAGGGGTGTCGAACGCTACCTGTCGCATCTTACTTCCTTTTTTATGCTGTCACTGTTAACGCTACTGTAGCAGTGAAGCAGGAAAAACGTCAGGTCCCGGCAGAAAAAAGCATTGGCAAGATAGTCACCTGCAAAGAATTGTCAGGTTGCCATCGGCAAGTATTGCCGCTAACGGCCGAAGGGAAATTATGCGGACAGCAGGACTGTCCGCAGCGTGTGGGGACTAACGCAAGTTATATTGCAGCAGCTTCTTGCAACCGGGCACCATGTTGCAAACGATGCGGATGACTATAGATATTGGCACGGCTGTTACGGCAAAAGCCGACAAGGGTGATATTACTTTTTTCCGCTAACTCTGCGGCGAGTGCAGTGACAGCCGACATCGCGAATAAAATGCCGATATCGGCACTCGCCGCCTTTTGCACCATCTCAAAACTGGCACGGCTTGTTAACAAAACTGCCGCAGGCTTTTCTGCATTCCGTCGGGAAAACGCCCCAATCAGTTTATCCAGCGCAATATGTCTACCAATATCTTCATAAACATATATCACTTCACCTTGATTATTTAATCCGAGCGCGGCGTGAGTTGCCCCAGTTAATTCAAAATTGGTTTGTTTAGCTTTTGCCTGTTCTAAAATACCTGGCAAATAATCCATATTAAAAACTGCATCTGAATCAACAATTTTAATTGGCTTCACCGCGTCGTCCAATTGAGCCACCCCACACAATCCACAACCAGTACGCCCAGCCATACTGCGCCGATGTTCCTTTAAATCCATGAAGCAACGCTGGGTAATTTCGATGTGAATAATGATGCCATTTTCCACATGTTCGATATCCACACCTTTGATTTCATTAACATTTGAAACAATTCGTTCAGATAATGTAAAGCCGATAGCAAACTCTTCCAGATCACGCGGACTGGCTAACATTACCGTGTGTGAAATACCGTTATAGACCAAAGCAACTCGCACTTCATTCGCGAGTTTATCGGTTAATTCGGAACACTTATTGCGCTCAATAAGGGTGATATTTTTTTCAACTACAACATTTTGATTATTATCGTACATAAGCACCCCATGAACTACCATTTATTAAAAACAAGTGTGCAAAAAATTAAATTCTTATCTTGATCACAAAGGACAGATGAAAATAAAAGTTTCATTGAATTATCGTCCTTCATTAATTACTATCCGGTTGTCCTCTTGAGGAAGAACGTCGTCTCCGGTGAGGCGTCCGGACTTCAAATCCGGGTGGGGCTGCCAGCAGTCCTGGGTAGGTTCGACTCCTATGTTCTTCCGCCACTCCCCGTGGTCCCGAAACAACTCACCATCGCGAATATCCCGACTGTTAGAACGGTACTTGCGGCGGGTAAAGCCACTGCGGTCAAAAAATTCCAGTAACTGAATCGCCACCTTACGACCGAGTCCCACCATGTCCTTAAATTCCGCGGTTTCGAGTGCATCATGGTAACGAAAATGCTCGCGGATGGTATCGGCGATCTCACACAATCGAAAATTGAGCATGTAACGATCTTTAAGGATGGCGCAGATATAGCCCTGCTGGACCAGTTGAATACACAATGGACGGATATTATCAGCGTCTGCCGCCAGCGCTTCGGCCATGTCCGTCACCCATACCGGCCCGGATTGCTGGATTAACCAAGGCAGCAACTGTTGCCAGAAGGTCAGTGCCGCCGCCGAGAGTTGCTGTTTGTGCTGCGGCAAGTGCAGCATAGTGCCACGATTCAGCAACCGCCCCTGTTGCATCAGTTGCTCCATCACTGCCTTGGCCACTGCTTCAGGCAATGAGCAATGGCACATACGTAGCAGCCGGCTCAGCCCCACCCCTAATTGATCAGGGGCTTGCTGATGATATTCCGCCAACACTTCGATAAAACGCTCGGCTTCCCGGTCCAGTAATGCCGGCGCCACCAACCAATGTGTAATTATTTGCAGTCCTGCTTGCGCTAACAGTTGCTGCAATCCCGGCTCACTCAACTGCCAGCGCCAGATGACTTCGCTCACCGGTAATGCGGCAGTGGTTGCCAGTTGCTGCAATGCGATAACAGCATCGTCGGCTTGTGCCAACGCCCACAGCAACTCCAATCGTTGCGGCGTGCGTTTACGGCGATTCGGCACGCTGAGTGCCAGTACCCGACCCGCGCCCAACGTCTGCTTGCCATTGGCATGGCGCAAGATAATCCTGTCGTCTTGGCACAGCTGCAATGGTTGCGCCAGGACCAGTTCTGCCAATTGCTGGCCTTGGGGACCCGGCTCACCTAATAATGACAAATGTGCCAATGTGTGATCAGCACCATGATGACAATGCACACTTTGCCAGTGTCCCACCGGTTGACTGGCAGCGACCACCACTACTGGACGGTCACTGGGCTCCGGCAGCGCGATGCTACTCAGCCAGTCGCCGCGTTGCGGCGGACGATTATTATCAGTACCGGTGAGATTCAATGCCACGCGGTTACCCGCCGCCACTGACGGTGTCTCCTGCCCTTGTGCATGAATGGCGCGGACCCTTAAGCCACCTTTTTGCGCAGAGCTATATAAGGTATCGCCAATCTTCACTTCGCCACTGATCAGGGTCCCAGTGACCACACATCCCGCACCTTTCACCGTAAACGAGCGATCCAACGCCATGCGGAATAACTGTTGCGGTGAAGGCTCATCAGCCGAGAGCGTGTAAATATGTTGCCGCAGCGCATCAATGCCATCGCCGGATACCGATGACACCGGAAATACGCCTTCTGCCGTAAGTCCGTAAGACTGAAGCAACTGCGCAGTTTCACGGATAACGTCGGCCTGACGTGCAGCGTCTACCAAATCGGTCTTGGTCAGCACCAAGGTGAGACTTTGTAGTGGCAATAATGCCAGAATGTCCAGATGGTCACGGGTCTGTGGCATCACCCCGTCATCACAAGCGACAATCAGCAATGCATGACGGGCATGACTGACGCCCACCAGCATATTATTGATAAATTTTTCGTGCCCCGGCACATCGATAAATGCCAGCCGACTGCCATCCGGTAACGGCAAAAACGCATAGCCGAGATCGATGGTCATGCCGCGGCGTTTCTCTTCCGGCAGACGGTCAGCGTCCATCCCGGTGAGCGCCTGGATCACCGAGGTTTTGCCATGATCGACATGGCCGGCGGTGACAATAATCATAACGCTGCCCCCGAGGCTTGCAGGTCAGCGAGTAACGCATCAAAATCATCGGCACCGCGCAGATCCAGCAACAGCTGCTCATTGGCAATCCGGCCAATCACTGGGCGGGTGGCGGTTTTGAAATGCCGCTCCAGCGTCAAAATAGAGGCACCATTTACGGCACTAAATGCCAGCGCCACCGACGGCAGGAAAGTATCTGGCTGTGAACCACTGCCCACTTGAGTGTTGCAATCGATGATCTGTAACGAGTAAGCCGGCGCATAAACCTTGGCAAGCGCAGTTTGCAGTCGCTGGGCTTGCAACTGTAACTCGCCCTGAGTGCGCGCGAACTTCTTCATGATCGGCAGTTCACGATCCAACGTTTCTGGCTTGAGATAGTGGCGCAAGGTGGCTTCCAGTGCCGCCAGGATCAGTTTGTCACAACGCAGCGCCCGCTTCAGCGGATGCCGTTGGATATCGTTTATCAATGACTGGCGCCCGACAATCAGCCCTGACTGCGGGCCACCCAATAATTTATCGCCGGAAAAACTCACCAAATCCACACCGTCTGCCAGCATCGCCTGCGGGGTGGGTTCCTGTTTCAGTCCGAAACGGCGCATATCCGTCAGCGCACCACTGCCGAGATCTGACAGCAATGGGATAGCTCTTTCCCGGCAGAGTTTGCCCAATAACGCTTCATCCACGGCGGCGGTAAAGCCACTGATATGGTAGTTACTGGTATGCACCTTCATAATGGCGCCAGTATTTTCGGTAATGGCCGCTTCGTAATCGCGCAAATGGGTGCGGTTAGTGGTGCCAACTTCCACCAGCGTACAACCGGCCTGACGCATAATGTCAGGAATACGAAACGCGCCGCCAATCTCTACCAGCTCACCGCGGGAAACGATCACCTCTTTACCGGCAGCCACCGCCGATAGCATCAAAAGCACCGCCGCCGCATTGTTATTCACCACGCAGCAGGCATCCGCGCCAGTGAGACGATGCATTAGCTCGCTGATGGTATTGTCGCGATGGCCGCGCTTACCGGCTTCCAGCTCAAATTCCAGCGGCGTCGGATAACGCATCACCGAGGTTACCGCCTCGATAGCCGCTTCTGACTGTTGTGAACGTCCAAGATTGGTATGCAAAATGGTGCCGGTCAGATTCCATACCGGTTGCAGGCTATGGCGATGACTCGCCTGCAGTTGATCAGCTAAATACTCGAAAATACTCGTCGCAGAATCGAGCCACTGTGGCAGTTGCTGACGGCTGGCAATTTCACTACGTGCAGCAGCCAGCATCTGGTTTAACGCGAGTTTGAATTCAGCCTTACCGTAGCGCTGCAACAAGGGTTGTAATGCATCCTGGCTGAGCAAAGCGTCCATGGAGGGAAGCGCTCGATAGAGCTTTTCCGGGGTATCAAGTACTTGGGTCATCATCTGTCACAACTAGCAAAGGATAAAGGAGAGAGCCAACGGCCCATCCCGGTATATTCCAGGCGATCATGCCTAAGATTCTGACGCCGACAGCAGAGCGTAACGCTACCTCAGTTTGGCATCACCACAGTTAGTACACCGTGTAGCGCTATAATGCCACTGTGTTCAGCTCAAACTGCAATGCAGGTAACGCTATCCGGATTATTGATTTCTATATTTCGGCCAAATTGGACAAAGTGTCGCGGCAGATTTGCCATCTGCCATGATACGGCCGCAGGTCACGCCTTCACCGACATAAAAAAGCAGCGCCACTAAGCGCTGCTTTTTACTGTTAACCCAGAGCCAATTTATTGGGCGGGTTTAAGCAGATATTTCTCGAAGAAGTCGGTCTTCAGCGTCTGTCGATGCAACGTCGTCCCCTCGCCTTCTTTGAGCGCGTGGGTACGGTTGGGGTACGACATAAACTCAAACTGCTTGTTGTATTTCACCAGTTCGTTGATCAGCTCTTCCGTGCCCTGATAATGCACGTTGTCATCACCGGTGCCATGCACCAGCAGTAACTTGCCTGTGAGGTTTTTGGCAAAGGTGATCGGTGAGCTCTGGGTGTAACTATCCGGATCAGTTTTCGGATTGCCAGAGTAACGCTCCTGATAAATGGAGTCATACAGACGAATATCCGCAACCGGCGCAAATGCCGCGCCGACCTTGAACTTGTCACCATGGCGGAACAGCAAATTCAGGGTCGAGCTGCCTCCACCTGAATGGCCCCAGACACCCACGCGTGCGCTATCTACCTGGGGCCAGCGTTTGGCGATGGCATCCAACGCATCTACCTGATCCCGTACCGTAATGATGCCGATTTTCTTATAGATAGATTTACGCCATTCGCGACCTTTGGGGGCGCGGGTACCGCGGTTATCGACTGACACCATGATAAAACCATGCTGTGCCATCATGCTGGACCACAGATAGTTATCGCCGCTCCAGACATCCTGCACGGTTGAACCCCAGGGTTCGCCGTAGACGTAAAAAATAATCGGGTACTTTTTGGATTTATCCATATGCGGCGGAAACATCACCCACCCATCCAGCGCTACACCGTCACGCGCCTTCACCTGGAAAAACTGATGCTGCGGCAGATCCAGTTTGGCCAGTTTGGCTTTCAGTTCGGCGTTATCAGTCAGCGCTTTAATGGTGTTATGGCCGTCGACTTTGATGATTTCGCTGGAAGGCGGCACATCAAAGCGGCTATAAGTGTGCATTGCCAGACTGCCATCTTTGGAGATGTAGTAACGGTTATTGCCACTGAAATTTTCCGGGGTTATGCGAGTAACCTTACCGCTGCCATCAAGACTGGCCTTAAACAGATAGCGTGCCTCCGGATGGTTCGGTGAGGCAGTAAAATAAAGGCTGTTGGTAGCTTCATTCAGTGTCAGCAGGTCGACTACATCGTAGTCCCCTGGTGTCAGGTCCACCACACTTTTGCCATCACGGGAAACCCGGTACAGATGACGCCAACCGTCGCGTTCACTGTGCCAGATAAAATGACGGCCATCTTTTTCCCACTCGGCCGGATAGTACCACTCCAGGAACGCATCATCATGCTCGGTCATGATGGTGGTCAGCTGTTGTTTCTGCCAATCGAACAAACGCAAAACGTTGGTATTCTGCGGCCGATTCACATCCTGGATCAGCACTGCTTCACTGGTCCCCGCCCAACTGATACGTGGCACGTAACGGTCACGATTGTCACCAGGTAATGGTGCCCAGCGGGTTTTTCCGTCTTGCACATTCACCACCCCGATGCGCACGGCAGAATTCTGTTCACCGGCTTTCGGATAGGGGAACTGGGTGATGGTTGGATACAGCCCCGCGGTGTTATTGATCATGGTGAATAACTTCACACCACTGCTATCAAGCTGCCAATAGGCGATATTCTGACTGTCGGGGCTCCAAAGAAAACCATCCTTGATGGTGAATTCCTCTTCATAGACCCAGTCAAAATGGCCATTGATTAAGGTATCGCTACCATCATGAGTGAGCTGTGTTACTTTGCTGCTGCCCAGCGATTCCAGGTAGATATTGTTATCCTGAACATAGGCGACACGTTTACTGTCAGGCGAGAACTTGGCAAACATCAGCTTCTTGGCGGCAGGTTGTGCGCCCCCGAGCTGGTACAGTTTGTTGCTCTTGAGATTCAGCACCCAGAAATCGCCGCGAGTGCGGCTGCGCCACACCTTCTGCCCATTAGTGAAAACTAACAACCATTGGCCATCATCTGACCATTGGTAATCTTCAATGGTAAGCGCTTCTTTGGCACCTTGGGGGGTTAACTGCTCCAGCGACACCAGCACTTGGCGACCGCTGCCATCAGCTTTATAAAACACAATGTCACTGCCTTTGACACCATGTTCCTCTTCACCTGCTTTTGGCTTGGTTTCGGCTTGTTTGTCACGCGGTTCCAGCACGGTATAACCGCTGCCGTCATCCAGCCAGCGGAAATAAGGCGCACGTTGCGGTTCGAATTCCTTGTCCTGGTAAATACGTTTGAGGGTGAGTTTAGCGCTGGTATCCTCCGGCGCTACCGAAGAGGCACAGCCACACAGACTCAATAGCATAGGCGCCACACATAGTAGAGATTTATAGATATTCATCGGATTTATTATTGAATTTATTATTGAAACAACAAGCTATTCATTAACACAAAGCCGATATTGTATACAGCCTCTGGTGCCTGAAACTTCGTTAGCAGATGTGTACCGTCCCTGGTGCACACGCTTAATGACTGCGAAAGAATGGGGGTTTGGCGAACCAGATAATCACCATCAGCCCAGCAAACATCCAGCCGAGCAAGGTGAAATAGTCGATGGTGGACATCATTATCGCCTGTTGCTGTAGCAACTGTTCAATCTGCGCCAGATTACTTTGGGTAACGCCGCCCATCTGTTGCAAATAATGTTGTGCCTTGTCGTTCAACAGACTGATGTTTTCGCTCAGTTGCGCCCGGTGGAAAATCTCTCGGCGATCCCACAGCCAGATACTCAGCGAAGAGGCAAAGCTGCCCCCCAGCACCCGCAGAAAGGTAGCGAGTCCGGAACCATCGGCAATCTCGTGGTGTTCCAGATTTGACAGCAAAATAGTGGTCAGCGGCATAAAGAACAGCACCACCCCGATGCCCATAAACAGCTGTACCAAGGCTACCGAAGCAAAGTCTACTTGCAGATTGAACCCGGCACGCATGAAACACGATGCGCCGATCACGATAAACGAGCCGGTCACCAGCAATCGCAGATCAAACTTGTGGGCATATTTACCGATAAGCGGCGAAGTCAGCAGCGGAATAATACCCATCGGCGCCGCCGCCAGCCCCGCCCAGATCGCGGTATAGCCCATGTTGATCTGTAACCACTGCGGCAAAATCAGCGCGATGGCAAAAAACGCTGCGTAACCAAACACTAACGCTATGGTACCAGTGGTAAAGTTGCGATCGCGGAACAGCGACAGATTGACGATCGGATGATCACTGGTGAGTTCCCAAATCACAAATGCCACCAGCGATACCAGCGATATCAGCCCCAAGGACACGATAAAGCTGGATGAAAACCAGTCGAGATCGTTGCCTTTATCCAGCATGATCTGCAACGCGCCCACCCCGATCACCAGCAGCGACAACCCGCCAAAGTCGATGGGATTACGCACTGTGTCTTCCGGGCGTTCCCGCAGCTGTAAAAACACCACCAGGGCGGCAAAGATGCCGATAGGCACGTTGATGTAAAAGATCCAGCGCCAGGAGTAATTGTCAGTGATCCAGCCGCCAGTGATCGGCCCGACAATCGGGGCCACCACCGTGACCATCCCAATCAAAGCCAATGCCAACCCCCGTTTGTCGCGCGGGAATATCGCCATCATCAAAGTTTGCGACATCGGAAACAGTGGCCCGGAGAAGAAACCCTGCAATGCCCGGAACAGGATCAATTCATTCATCGAATGCGCCATACCACAAAGAAAAGAGGTGATGGCAAACATGATCACAGAACCTAGGAACAGCTTGGTTTCGCCAATGGTACGCGACACCCAGCCGGTCAGCGGCAACGCAATCGCATTACACACCGCAAAGGAAGTGATCACCCAGGTACTTTGGTCGGAGGACACCCCAAGGTTACCGGCAATTGTCGGCAACGCCACGTTGGCAATGGTGGTATCCAGCACCTGCATGAAGGTCGCCAGCGACAACCCGAGTGTCGCCAGCGCCAGATTCTGCGGCCGGAACTGATAGTTATTCATCCGTTAGTTGCCTTTGGTCTCAGCGACGACTGCACTATCCGTGGTGATACCATTTTCCTTAAGGATCTGCTTCACCAGCTGGTGTGCCTGCTGTAACTGATCGTCATAGATATCAGTGCTAAACCGGGGTTTGCTGACTGGGGTTTGTGCCAGCAACGGCCCATTTTCATCTTGCAGATGTACCGTGACCATGGTTGACAACCCAATCCTCAGCGGGTGTTGTTTTAGCTGCTGCGCATCATCTAGCACTACTCGCACCGGCAACCGCCGTACGATTTTGATCCAGTTACCTGTGGCGTTTTGTTCTGGCAGCAACGCAAACGCACTGCCGGTGCCGATCCCCAAACTGGCGATATGCCCTTTAAAATGCACATTATCACCATACAGATCGGCCACGATATCCACTGGCTGACCGATCCGCATTGCCGCCATCTGACTTTCTTTGAAGTTAGCGTCAACCCACACCTGTTCCAGCGGCACCACCACCATCAAAGCGGTACCGACCGACAGTTGTTGCCCGACTTGGACCGCACGTTTAGCGATGTAACCGGACTCCGGGGCTTTGATTTTGGTGTATTGCAGATTGAGATAGGCGTTTTGTAGCTGTGCAATGGCGCTCTTGATGGCCGGATGATTGGCAATAGTGACGCCTTCAGTCAATGCCAGTTTTGCATTAAGTGACTGTTTTACTGCATTTAACTGATTCTCGGCTGCTTTCAGACTGTCCCGATAATGGGTCACTTCCTCTTCGGAGATCAGATTCCGTTTTGCCAGTTTTACCCGCCGTTGATAATCCGCCAGCGCTTGCTGATAAGTGACTTGCTGCACCTGCACCTGCGCTTGATAGTTGTCGACATCGTTATACAGACCGCGGGTCTGGCGCACCACATTGGCCAGATTCGCTTCGGCACTATCCAGCGCAATTCTGGCGTCACTCGGGTCAAGAGTCACCAGGGTCTGGCCTTTCTCGACATAATCGCCTTCATCGGCAAACACCTGAGTCACACTGCCGGCAATCTTCGGCGCAATTGAGATCAGATTGCCCTGTACATAGGCATCATCAGTCTCTTCATAAAAACGGCCATATTCCTCTTGATAAACGTAAGCGCCCAAACCTGCCCCCATGATCACCAACAGCAATCCCAGCAGATATTTTTTACGTTTGCTGGGTTTTGCTGACGATACTGCGGCCGACTGTTTTTCTGTTGTTTGCTCAACCATAAAAGTCTCGTTCGATATTCAGATAAAAAGGAGTTATTCCGGTTGCTGCTCCAGCACGCCACCGGCAGATAAAAGTTTGCGCAGCAGCGACTCTAGCTGTGCGATGTCCTGGTCATCCAATCCCAGGGTGAATTCATTCAATACTTGTGCAATCAATTCCGGTAGTTGTCGACACAAAGCCTGGCCGCTTTCAGTGAGTTGCAAGGCTATCTTGCGCCGGTCGTTATCATCTCGAACCCGCTGCAATAGCTGTTTCTGTTCCAGCCGATCTAACATGCGAGTGGTGGCACCCGCGTCGATGGATAACCGCTGACTGAGCACGCTGCAACTCTCAACATGATCACGGTGGACCAGCATCAATACCTTGAATTGTTGTGCCGTGATATCCAGCGGCAGCAGATGCCTTGTCAGTACCCGATCTTTATGTTGGTTCACTAAGTGCAACAGGTGCCCCAGTGAAAACGGATTTTGTTCAATTTTGCTTGCGGTAAAATATGCCATGTCAATATTTGCCTAGGCAATTAAATAAAAATGAATATACGCCGCGGCGATACATGATGCAACCGCCATAACTCTGCATCGGCCATATGACCAGGAATAATCGCTAGGTTATCGATGAATGCGCAGCGGTAACCGTGGCATTTGGCAAGGATTTGCGTTAGCTTATGCGGCTTTCTTTGCCGCGCTAATGGTGCATTCATGTTTATCGGGTTTGATTACGGCACATCTAACTGCTCAGTCGCGCATATGGTGAATGGCGAGCCGCAGCTGCTACCACTGGAAAATGCCAGCCACTATTTGCCATCAACACTGGCGGCGCCGACCCGCGAATCCGTTTCCGAATACCTGTTTCGTCATTATCAGATCCAGCCGTTAGATGCAGTTGGTCAGCAGTTGCTGCGCCGTTCTGTCGCAACGAACCGCGAAGAAGGCATCAACCTGCACGCGGAAGATTTGCTGTTTGGTCAGGCGGCACTGGAGCTGTATCTGGCGCATCCGCAAGACCTGTATTACGTCAAATCACCGAAGTCATTTCTGGGTGCGATGGGTTTGCATGAGGTGCAACTGAGCTTTTTTGAAGATCTGGTGTGCGCCATGATGGCCAACATCAAACGGCGAGCAGAACAGATCAGCCAGCAAACGATTGACGATACAGTGATTGGTCGGCCGATTAACTTCCAGGGCAGCGGCGGCGAAGCATCCAACCATCAGGCAGAAAACATCTTGCGCCGCGCCGCCACCCGTGCCGGATTCCGGCAGATTGAATTTCAATTCGAACCGGTCGCTGCCGGGCTGGAATATGAAGCCGGGCTGACACAGGAACAAACCGTATTAGTAGTCGACATCGGTGGCGGGACTACCGACTGTTCACTGCTACAGATGGGCCCCAACTGGCGCAAGAAAAAAGACCGCAATGACAGTCTGTTGGCACACAGCGGCCAGCGCGTTGGTGGTAACGATCTGGATATTCATCTGGCATTTCGTCAGTTAATGCCACACTTCGGCTTGGGCAGTTTGCTGGAATCCGGGCTGGAGATGCCGATGAAACAGCTGTGGAATCCAGTGGCAATAAATGATCTGTCCGCACAAAATGATTTTTATGGGCAGCGCAATCTGGCAGAGCTCAAACTACTGCATAAGGAAGCGCAACAACCGCAGAAACTGGCTCGCCTGTTACAGGTGTATCACGACACGCTCGGCTACAGTTTGGTTCGCCGTGCCGAAGAAGCCAAAATCGCCCTGTCACAACAGCCGGAATTTCACAGCACACTGACATTAGCAACGGAAGCGCTGCCGGTGACCATCCATTACGATGAGATGTTGCAAGCGTTGGATGGCCCCAAACAGCAGATCACTAAGCTGGTACGGGAAGCCTTAACCCAAGGAGGCTGTACGCCGGACGTGATCTTTATGACTGGCGGTTCGGCGCGTTCTCCCGTCTTGCGGCAGGCGGTCGCAGAAGTATTACCACAGGTGCCTTTAGTCAGCGGTAACGACTTCGGCTCAGTCACCGCCGGGTTGGCGCGTTGGGCCGAGGTGTGTTTCGGCTGATTACTTAAATAAGTACTCCGCTAACACCTGACGCTGCTGTCCCCACTCATCAGTGACCCCAATCCCCAAGCCGATAATCTCACCTTCAGCACTGGGGAGGTGTTGCTGCATCAATTGCTGGAATGTCGCCAGTTGCGGATTTTTCTCTGCCGCTAACAGCGTCAAATGTGGCTCAAAATTCTGAAAGACATTGGGGCTACCATAACGCTCGAATGCTGCCAGTTTATCCGGGTAGGCCTTCACCCACGCAGGCAGCACTGGATTCGGATCGCGCAGCGGCGCTAGCGCTAAAGTCACTGCATCTGCCAAGCGTTGCAATGCAGGACTACGCTCCACCTCAATAAAGGCCCAGTTACCTTTAGTCACCGTAAAACCTTTGGCAACCAGTGGCAGCGGCTGATTCTGCTGACTCAATTGCTGTACCGCCTGTTTGATAGCGGCGTCGCTTCCGTCAGGGAAAGCGGTCAGATACAAAGTGATATGTACCGGAAGCCCTTGCTGATAAAAACTTTGCATGCCATAAGTGGCTAACTGCTGGCTGGTGTTACTCACCAACTGCACTATCGGTTTGGAAGGAATGGCATAAACATCCAGCATTTGTGCCGCCTGACTGCTGCTTGCGCCAAGTGACACGGCGACTAGCCAAGCGCATGTGAATAAACGAGTTTTTAGGGACTGCAATCCGTTCACTGTGACTCCCAAATAGCGGTGATTAACGTGGTGATTATAACGGCTTGTGCAATACGGCAACTGTCAGTAAGCATTTCAGCCACTCACCAAAGATAAATTCACCAATAGTAACAACCCCTGACAATATAGCGTTTGTCGCCCCGGTAATTTATCGCTAGCATGATGGCTACATAAATATACTTCTATTTAACAATCATGAAGATACAGAAACTCTTACCCGTGCTATCGCTGGTAAGCGCCATCAATTTTGCCGTTGATGCAGCACCGGTTACCCCACTGACTTCGCCAGTTACAACCTTTGCCATGTGGCCAGGTGCACAATACGCCAGCAATATTCCTACAGTAAAACAAGTACTTGGTTATGATCTTGGCGAGCGCATCACCAATGATGATGACATGCTGCGTTACTTTGATGCACTGGCAAAAGCGGCTCCAGACCGGATCAAAATCTTCAATTACGGCCAGAGCTGGGAAGGGCGCCAATTAATTTATGCGGTGATTGGCAAACCGGCAACCATCGCGCATTTAGATCAATATGCCGCAGAGATGCAGGCATTGGCCGATCCCCGCAAAACCAGCGAAAAGCAGGCGCAAGCGCTAATCGACAAACTGCCCTCTTCCGTGTGGCTGGAACACAGCGTGCACGGTAATGAAATCAGCAGCACCGACGCCGCCATGATGACCGCGTATCACCTGCTGGCATCACAAAACGATGCCGTGATAGACAAGATTTTCGCCAACACGCTGGTGTTTATTGACCCGCTGCAAAACCCCGATGGTCGCAACCGTTTCGTGAACTATTACTACCAGACGGTGGGGATGGTACCGAGCAGCGATCGCTTAAGCGTCGAACATAATGAACCCTGGCCCCAGGGCCGCAGCAACCACTACCTGTTTGATATGAACCGCGACTGGCTGGCCATCACCCAGCCAGAAACCGCTGGCCGCATGAAAGCGATGCTGCATTATCATCCCAACATCGTGATCGATCTGCATGAGATGGAAGGCGATTCCAGTTACTTCTTTGTGCCTGCCGCCAACCCATTTAACCCGCATATGAGCAAAGCGCAGATTGCCAACAACACCCTGGTCGGCAAAAACAACGCCAAGTATTTTGATCGCTTCGGCTTTGATTACTTCACCCATGAAGTGTTTGACGCTTTCTATCCGGGCTATGGCGATAGCTGGCCGACCTTCTTCGGCGCGTCTGCCGCCACCTATGAAGTAGCCTCCGCACGCGGCGACTGGTTCCGCACCGCTACCGGCAAAACCATCACCTTCCCGCAAACGGTGCAGAAGCACTTTGTCGCGTCTATTTCCACCGCGGAAATGGCCGCCGACAACCGTAAGAAACTGCTGACCGATTTTTATCAGTATCAGCAGCACGCCATAGAAGCCGGTAAAGATGACAGCAAAGAGCGTACCTTTATCATTCCGGGGGTGCGTGATGCCGCCGGTAGTCATAAGCTAGCGAACTTGATGGCGCGCCACGGCGTAGAGGTCAAACAGGCCGACAAACCATTCAGCGCCTGTGGTAAAGATTATCCAGCGGGCGCCTACTTTATTGATACCGCCCAACCACGAGGCCGTTTTGTGAAAACCACCTTCACTAAGCAGGTGGATATGGACCAGGATTTTCTGAAAGAGCAGGAACGCCGTCGCGCCCGTAAACTCAACGATGAAATCTATGATGTGACTGCATGGTCATTGCCGCTGATGTTTAATATCGATACCGATGCCTGTGGCAAAACCGTGGATGTTGCCAGCCATCAATTAACGGTCGACGCACCTTTGGTGGGCAAAGTCACTCATGCCGATGCCAAAGTCGCTTATCTGGTGCCGTGGGGAGATATGGCGGCGGGACGTTTCCTGACCGCAGCGCTGCAAGCAGGTTTAACCATTAAAAGTGCCGATAAAGCCTTTGTCACTGGCGACAACACTCACTATCCAGCGGGCTCGCTGATTGTGGAAGTGAAAGCCAACCCAGACAATGTGGCCGACCTCGTCAGCAAAATTGCCCATGACACAGGTGCGCAGGTGACCGGCGTTGACAGCAGTTGGGTCAGCGAAGGGCCAAGCTTTGGTAGCGAAAACACCGTCACCATGACCGCACCCAACGTCGCCATCGCCTGGGATGAACCGGTCAGTTCACTGAGCGCCGGGAGTGCCCGCTTTGTGGTAGAACAGGAATTCCACTGGCCAGTCACCGCTATCCGCTCTGACAAATTGGCGAGTGCTAACCTGAGCCATTATCAGGTGTTGATCCTGCCATCTGGCGATTACACCGCGGCACTCGGTAAAAATGGCGCGGCCAACCTGAAAGCCTGGGTCGCACAGGGCGGCGTATTGATCACGCTGGCCGATGCCACTCGCTTTGCCACCCAGCCGGATATCAGCTTGCTGGACGTGAAACAGGAACTGGCCTACCAAGCTCCGAAAGAAGGTGAAGACAAGGCAGCATCTGAGGCAGAAGCCAAGGATGACAAAGACAATCAGGATAACCGCGTACCGGGACAACTGATCAAATCAAAAGCCGAGCTGATTACCTCCATCGAAAATGACAAGGAAACACCGGATAACGTCGCTGGCGTGCTGGCCAATGTCGAAGTAGATCAGGAGCATTGGTTAACCGCCGGGGTTAATCCACAAGTTGTCTCTATGGTCACCGGCCATGATATCTACACCCCAATCAAACTGGCTTCCGGTAAAAACGTCGCCTGGTTTGCCGATGAAAAACATCTGCTCGCCAGTGGTTATCTGTGGCAGGAAAATCTGAAACAGCTCGCCTACAAACCATTTTTGATTTATCAGCCAACCGGTAAAGGCATGGTCATTGGCTACACCGAAGACCCCACCAGCCGCGCCTATCTCGATGGTCTCAACGTCATGCTGATGAACACCATCTTCCGCGCCGCCGCCCACGCCACACCGCTACGGTAATTAAGCATTCAAATGCAAAAATGGGCCTTCATGGCCCATTTTTTTATTCTGAGTTCTGGTTAACGCGAATTTGGACAATTTCGTGTTAAAGCCTTAACTCTAACTCGTCAGTTTCGGATAAAAATTTCTATGGGGTAACACCAAGCTAAAGGGCGCAAACATGTAGGCGATAATCGCGATGCGCCCACATGTTTGCATCCCTGCGACTGAAGGGAGAGACTTAAGCGCCTTGTTAGGCGATTTGCCCAATTAGACCGCATTAATAACCCCTTACAACTAAGAAGAAAATGCAGATAGCGGACATCAGTAGAACGTAAATAATTAGAGGGCCTGCATTACCATTTTTGGCCTCTGACGCTAAATAAGCATTAAACTCTTTTTTACTCTGCCTACGGTCATGCTTGGATGAAAATTATGATTGCCTACTGATGTAATGCCTTCAGTTACAAACTCTTTTTCCGTAGCTAGTGTAGATAAAGGACCAAAGTCTATCGTGCCGTCTGATTTAAGTACATACCAGCTAGAGCCGTGTTTAACAATGAAACGACCATCTGAAACTGAGTATTGACCTGCCTCTATCCTTTTGACAGATGTCATGGTATTCCCTTATCACCTAACGCCACAATAATCGGCGCAAACGCGTGAGCGATAATTGCGAAGCCACCCACGAGTATGCGTCCGGCACCGCAGGTTCGAATTAAATTGGCTTGTTATACGAGTTGTTCACCACATCCTTTACATTTTTTAATCTTCCATCCCCAACCAGGATTTCTACCACAGTTAGGGCACAACGAATATTTGTATGCAAAATATAAGAATATTAGCCCGATAAATTTTAGAGATAATGTAATAATAAAAGGCTCATACTCAAGCAACATGGGCAATATCAGTGCGGGTATCCAGAATAATAAAAACATTACTGTAAGCAGTTTTCTTTTTTTCTGATTTTCAACGTACGTTTCTATATGTGACATAGCTTCCTTACTCGTATAACGTCGCCATAAACGGCGAGCAACTTGTTGTGAATCCAGCGCACGTAATGCGCGGTGTTTAGTGGCCTTTTTTTATAATGCGCCCACGCCAATAAGCTAAAGAAAATAATAGATGGTATTAGAATTCCTAGTATCCATGTAATACATTCAACAATAAAATTTCCTCGTTAGGCTAATTAATTCCGTACTTTGGAAGACGCCCTAAACTAAGAACCTTAAATGAGCACCACCCTATCCAACACCAAGGCCTAACGATAACGCCTAACTCTATTAGTACGAATATAGCTCTAAATATCAAAACTACTGGTCTAAATAAGACTTCAAGGATTTCCATACTGATCCTTAGAACGCATAACGCTTCATTAACTTTTGTTTTCACCTATTTCACAAGATGGTATTTCTGTTGTTTCGATCAAATTAACTTCCCAAAACTCGCTTAAGCTATTTTCATATTGGGCAGTAACTCTATACTTAGTACAAGGTTTAGCTTCTATTGGGAACCACGCTTCCCGTGTTTCTGAGCGCCCTCTATGTTTTTTAGTTGTTTCTAACAGTATTAAATGAGGACCAGGTTCTATGTTTATTTTTGTATTATTTGAGAAGATTTGCTTACCATCGATGACTTTGACCCTAACTTCATAGTTATTATCATCAGAGCTAACCTTTCTTCCACCATCTATTACCGCATAGGGTGTTGATTGGCATCCAGCTAATATTATAAATATGGATAAAACTAATTTTGAAAGTCTCATTTATTCATCCTTAAAAAGTTAACAGCTTATTAGTGCACATTTATCTCATTAGACCAGTAAAAACGCGTATTGTTAACTAATTGTGTCGCCTAGTTACCTACCTAGGCTAGACATGAGGCAAAAATTCCTTAACTGACATCATGTACTGGTAGGTCAGAAGAAAGGTGTAACGGGCAATCGGTGGTGACGATACAATGAACGACTAAACAGAATGTAAAAACCGTAACCAAGTAAACAAATAGCTGCTACAAGGAACATTTTTTGATGTAAGTATTTAAAAATAGCTAAAGCAGTAAGCACATATAAAAATGGCATTAGCTCATAGAGATAGTTGGGAATATTACCAGTTTTCCTACGTTTGACAGGATCTGTTCGCCGATTTTGTGAACGGAGAGAATAGACCCTAGCCCCCAGAACAAACAACACAATCGCACAGAAGTGGGCAAAACTAGATTCAAGCACCATTAAACTTGTACTAGCAACCGCCATGTATCCATAGGGCAATAACTCGTAAAACGATCTGTTGAGCATAAGCACTCCTTTGCTTTAGTTCAATATCTTTGGTCAGGCCTGATATGATCTGATCCAACAATTGTGGACAATATGCAACATTACTAAAATTTGGTCAAATGACAAAGTACCACATGGCGACCGAAACGAATTCCTGAAACGTTTTGGCGCAAATCAGTCAAAAGGTAATTCTGCGTGTCCTGTGATAATTATGCCTGGCGATTCGTAAAAACTGCCGCCAACAATGCGATATGCTGATGCGTTCATCAGTGTTTCTGCATCCCCAGGTTTTATATTCTCGCTATTAGTGGCCGATAGAACCGTTCTAAACCATCGCCCTGATTTTGTAAATGAAGGGTATTCAACTCGGTAGAAGAGCCAGTTTTGGGCACAATTTGGACATTGGTAAAACCAGACGTCGCCATAACGACTATTAGTCATATCAAGACCTAAAAATACGCCGTTACGTTCACAATCCCAAAGTCTGGGCTGCATGCATTCACATTCATCAATTGACATAAAACTTATCCCGAGCCCCGAATTAAGGAAACAATCGTCACTCTGTCGCATTGCTAAATTTTGGTCAATCGTGGATTGCTAGCGTTAAGCTGGTAGATGGTGATGAGCAACACGATTACGCCAAAGGCTTTTCCCCTTGGCGGCAATCTGATGGCATTTAAATGCTACCCGGTAACTGCCGGCTCTTGCGGCACCAAGCGTGATAGTGGCTTTTCCACTTCACTGTAATGGCACAACTCCAAGCGACCATCACGGTGTTCCAATACTGCGGTGCAGTTCTCTACCCAGTCGCCGGTATTGATATAAAGCCGTCCTTCTCGGTATTGCAGTTCTGGATGATGAATATGCCCGCAAACCACACCATTGACGCCATGAGCGAAGGCGCTTTGCAGCGCGGCTTCGCGAAAACGCTGCATTGCTGTTTCTGCCTTGGTAGAGCACTGTTTTAAAGTACGTGCCACCGACTGATACGGCAAACCCAACAGTCGCCGTCCGGCGTTCCACAGTCGGTTGAGGAACAGCACTAAATCGTAAGCATTATCACCGAGCCAGGCATCAAAGCGGCTGGCGCATAATTCCCGGTCAAATTCATCACCATGGATCAACAGTAATTTGCCGTGAGATGGACTGTCGTAGATAAACTCGCGATGGACTTCTATCTGGTCCACCGCACCACCATCAAAACGGCGCATGGTGACATCGTGATTTCCCGGTACATAAATCACTCGAGTCCCCTGGCGCGCTTTGTCCACTAATAACTGAAACACTTGTTGGTGTGTGTTAGGCCAATACCAACGCCGGTTAAGTGCCTGCATATCAACAACATCGCCGACGAGAAACAGAAAATCGCTTTGATGTTGTTTGAGAAAGGTCAACAGATACTCGGCGCGACAATGCTTTTCGCCAAGGTGAAGATCCGATAGCCAGATAGCCCGGCAATAGCGGCTGGTTGAAGTTGCTGCTGAGGTCATGGTTAGGTTCCTGTACCTGACGGAAATTCAACAGCTGCAGATTAGCTAGCAGGTTTGACGCAATGGTTACCACAACTTGATGATTTTATGACAAGGACTCAGGTAAAAGGCCGTGAACCAAGGTCACGGCCTTAACGACAACGGGGGTTATGCTACCTGTTGTGCTTGCTGCAACAGCGCTTTTTTCGCCGCATTACGCTTGGCAACCCAAGTGGTAAGCAGTGGCACCGTCAGCGCCGTCAGAATGGTTGATGCCGCCACTTGCGTGGTTGCAATGGCGGCCGCCTGATGCATGCTTGGATCAATCAATGCAATGGCAGCAGGAGTCGCCACCGCATTACCCGAGGTCGATGAGATTGCGGCCCCGGCAACGCCGGAACCGCCAGAGGCTTTGTCGGCAAAGATGTTAAAGACACCGCCGAGAAGTAAGGTCATCAACCCCAGTAAAATGCCAGATGCACCTGATGACAATAGCATACCGAAGTCGATACCCACCCCTAGTCCAAAGGCAAAGAAAGGGATCAACATATTGGCACCGGCGCGGAGGAATACTCGCATCTCCTCATCCAGGTTACCTAGTAACATGCCGATCAGAATAGGAATGATCACACCCACCAAATTCATAAAAGGAATGGATACCAAGCCAGCGGTTCCGAGTGCCACCATAGTCAGGAACGGCCCATCGTTGAGAGAAACAATGGCAATAGCACCAACATCGGTTTCTGAGCCATATTCACCTGTCAAAGCAGCATACAAACCGCCATTGCTGTTGGTCATCGCGGCGATAATTGCCAGTGCTGACAGACCGAACAGACCATCTGGACCAAACAGTTTGGCAACCGCCAACCCAACTGCTGTTCCCACTAAAAACTTCACCAGCGTAATGGTGACACCGGTTTTTACTGCTTTAGGTGCCGCTTTCAGTTTGATGTCTGCCCCCATGCAGACCAGAAATACCCCTAAAATTGCCATCGCGCCGTGGGAAATGGAGGTAACAAAACCACCAATTTCTAACGAGCCAGGAGCAAAGGTTTTGAACAAGGCACCAAGCAGCAAGGGGATTACCATCATGCCGCCGGGAAATTTCTCGATTGCTTGTTTGATTTTCATAATGTTGTGCTCTGATTAAAGCGCTGGCGCTGATACTGAATCAGCCCCAGCGCAAGTGCTTAGAAAGTAGGTGCAGTCTTGTAAATACAGAACTCTTTATGACCGAGGGTTTCCGCCTTGGTGTGCTTGCCACTGGCAACCGTCAGGATCTCCTTCAGTAATACCTGGCCCATGTCCTGTATCGATTTTTCGCCGTCGATAATCGCGGAAACATCCAGATCGATGTTGCCGGGCATCTTGTTATAGGTCTGCTTGTTACCGGTGATCTTGATAACCGGCGCAATGGCATTGCCGGTTGGTGAACCGCGACCGGTGGTAAATACCATGATATGAGCACCACCAGCCGCCATGCCGGTCATTGACTCGACGTCCTGCCCAGGGCTGTCCATGATGTAAAGTCCTTTCTGGGTAGGCATATCGGCATAATTGAGAACACCAGTAATCGGGGCATGGCCAGACTTATGGATACAACCCAGCGATTTTTCCTCAATAGTAGTCAGGCCACCTTCAATATTGCCGGGAGTGGGCTGCCCACCGCGAATATCTTCGCCAAGTGCCATCGCCCGAGCTTCGCAATCACGTACCAGTTTTAGAATGGCTTCGGAGGCTTCTGGCGTAATGGCTCGGCGCGCCACTACATGTTCTGCACCAATGAATTCTGTAGTTTCTGACAGCATGGAAGTGCCACCGTTATTTACGATGGCGTCAGAAGCCTCACCCAGTGTTGGGTTAGAAGCCAGACCTGATGTGGTATCAGAGCCACCACATTCCATACCGAGGATCAGTTCGCTGATGTCACACTCTTCGCGCACTTGCAGTGATAACTGCTGGGCAAATTCCCGTGCATATTCAGCACCTTTAGCCAGTGCCCCCAATGTGCCGCCATCGCCTTGAATGGTGACCATTTCAACCGGTTTGCCGGTCTTTTTAATCTCATCATAAACATAAGTGGGTTCGGTACCCTCACAGCCAAGACCGACCACGACTACTGCGCCAACGTTGCCATTCAGCGCAGTGTTGATAACCGTTTTAGTGGTAAGGCGCGCATCGGAGCCAATCTGACAACAGCCGAAAGTGTTGTTGATATAAGTACAACCCTGCACTTTTTCAGCGATCTCACGAGCGACCTGGTTAGAACAAACACTGGTCGCCAGAACCAATACATAGTTACGAATGCCGATCTGACCATTTGGTCGTCTGTATCCCATAAATTTCATCATGACCTCTCATTCATCTGTGCTGGTTATGCCTGGTGATCGCCGCGACCACGTTCACTTTCCACGTTATGCACGTGTACCCACTCGCCGACTTGAATGTCCTGAGTTGCCAGACCAATCGATTCGCCGTATTTGATGACATGCTCGCCCGCAGCAATTGGCTTGATCGCCAACTTATGGCCGAAGGCGATATCGTCTTTTAGCCTGACTTCACTGTCCTGATCGTTGATAAACATGCTGGCAACATCGCCTTTTTTAAGGGCAACGGTGGCGACTGCTATCGAGTCTTGCGCCGTAATCACCACTGCGTTCTTTTTCATCTCATCCACCTCTTATGTTTATTGGCAACACCACTATCGCAATCACGATGCCAAAAAATTAGTGGATTGATTTTGTTTAATTTTTGTGAAATTGCTCGACCGCCACCAGAAAAAAGTGAGGTACTATCCATCAACCACTGCAGCAAATTACATCACCGCCAGTTGCAACCGCTGAACATTGCAACAGTTGGAGTACGTCCATGAGTTACCGCAATAAAATATGTCTGGTGGCCCCATATGAAGAATTGGCCAATGCCGCTGAAAGACTGCTACTAACGTTGCCATTTGCGATTGATATTTACCGCAGTGATCTGACCCATATAGTCAGCGATATTCCAGTGTTGGAAAGCCGAGGCTACCAGGTATTGATCAGCCGCGGCGGCTGTGCTGAATTGCTACGACGCAACTGTGCATTGCCCCTGGTGGAAATCAAAGTATCGCTGTTTGACCTGTTCGATGTGCTCTCGCCCTTTATTGGTCAATCGCAAAAAATCGGCGTGGTGGGATTTCGTAGCGTGATATCCAGTTGCAAGAAACTGACGGAAAAACTGTGCATTAACAGTGAATTACTGTTTGTGGAGGATGACCATGCCAACGATATGGAAAAGCAGATCCTTCAGGTGAAACAGCAACTGGATAATCGTCAATTCGACTGGATTGTCGGTGATGCGGTGTATCAGGACTTTTTTGCGCGCAAAAAAGAAGGCTACACCATCATTCAGTCCAGCGATGAATCGATCACTAAAGCCTTTGAAGACGCCGATGCACTTACTAAAGCCTTTGTCGCCAAACATAAAGAAAGTCTTTATTTTCAAACGGTTTTTAACCACTACGAAAATAGTTTAATTACAGTCAACGCCAATGGTGAAGTGATCCACGTTAACTGTAATGCGGGGGAAGTACTGGGACTGGAAGGCAAAAATATTCGCGTTTTAGCTGATATTGATCCGGCGCTGGAAAGCGCGATGGATTGGGAACGACTTACGCAAGGCAAGAAAATTATCGGCACGATTGTCGATGCGGACTGTGGCACCTTGGTGATCAACCAGATCCCGATGCTGGCCGAAAACGCCCTATACCGGGTGATGCTCAGCATTCAAACCGTAAACAACCTCCGAGGCATGGAATACAACGTACGCCGCCATGAATTGGCGCGGCGCGGATTGTCGACCCGTTACAGCTTTAGGGACATCATCTCCACCAACAAAGATATGCTGAGGCGGCTTCAGCTAATCGAGAGTTATGCTAAAACCGATGCCACCATCATGATTTACGGTGAAAGTGGCACCGGCAAGGAGATGATTGCGCAGAGTATTCATAATGCCAGTAACCGCAGTCATGGCCCGTTTGTGGCGGTGAACTGTGGTGCGTTAGCCCCGCAATTGCTGGAAAGTGAGTTGTTCGGCTATGTTCCGGGTGCGTTCACCGGAGCCTCGGCTAAAGGCAAGATGGGCCTGTTTGAATTGGCGCATGGTGGCACAATTTTCCTGGATGAGATCAGCGAGCTGGATAAAAACCTGCAATCCCGGTTGCTGAGGGTATTACAGGAACGGCAAATTATGCGTTTAGGCTCTGACCAGGTGATCCCGGTAGATATCCGGGTGCTGTCGGCCAGCAATCATCAGCTGCAGGCATTGGTAAAAGAAAACAAATTCCGCGAAGATCTCTATTACCGCCTGAATATCCTGAAAGCTACCCCGTTGCCACTGCGCGACCGCCGAGAGGACATCATTCCGATTGGTCAGCATTTGATCCAGAAATTTTCACGCAAATACAACAAGCCGGTCATCGAACTGAGCAATGAACTGTGGCAACTGCTGCTGAAATATAACTGGCCGGGCAACGTGCGGCAGTTGGGTAATATCATTGAGCGGCTGGTGCTGTCGATTACCGTCAGCCCCGCCTCCATCGACGAAGCCTTGCTATTGCTGGACGACATGGAAACCGATGGCGAAGCAGTGCTTAAAAACAGTTGCCGCAAATGCCGTTTCGTCAATGGCAGTTTTGGGGAGATCCGTCTGGCGATCCTGCAATATATCCTGCAACAGGAACACTACAATAAATCGCGTGTCGCCAAGCGGCTGAATGTGGATCGAACCTCCATCAATCGTTGGCTGAATGAACAATAAAGCTGAATCGACAAGGTGCGTTCGCCGATTTTTATGCGACGCTAACCGCCGAAGTCATCCAGCAGGATGTTGTCTCGCTCGACACCGAGGCTTTCCAACATGGAGATCACCGAGCTGTTCATAATGGGTGGGCCACACATGTAATACTCGCAATCTTCCGGCGCCTTGTGCTGTTTGAGAAAGTTTTCATACACCACGTTATGAATAAAGCCGGTATAACCGTGCCAGTGATCTTCTGGCAACGGTTCCGACAAGGCGATGTGCCATTCAAAGTTCGGATGAGCGCGTGCCAGTTCATCGAACTCCTCCTGATAAAACACTTCACGCAGCGAGCGGGCGCCATACCAGAAGGTCATCTTGCGTTGGGTCTGCCGGGTTTTCAGCTGGTCGAAAATGTGCGAGCGCATTGGTGCCATCCCGGCACCACCACCGATAAACACCATTTCTGCTTTGGTATCTTTGACAAAGAACTCTCCAAACGGCCCGGAAATCGTCACCCGGTCACCCGGTTTCAGATTAAAAATGTAGGAAGACATCTGTCCTGGCGGAATATGTAGTTTAGGCGGCGTGGCAATTCGCACATTCAACATAATGCGGCCCTTTTCTGCCGGGTAGTTCGCCATGGAATAAGCTCGCATCAGCGGTGTATTTACCTTGGACACCAGCTCAAACAGATCATGTTTTTGCCACTCATCACGATACTTTGCATCTATATCAAAATCGCAGTAATGCACTTCGTGAGCCGGGGCTTCAATCTGGATATAGCCGCCCGCTTTGAAGTTCACCTCTTCGCCTTCGGGTAGTTTCAGCAATAACTCTTTGATATAGGTTGCGGTATTGCGATTAGACAGTACCTGACATTGCCATTTGCGGACCCCAAAGATCTCTTCTTCCAACTCCAGTTCCATATCGTTTTTCACGGCGACCTGACACGCCAGTCGGCACCCCGCTTTAGCGTCTTTTTTGCTGATATGCTCCATCTCTGTCGGCAGAATATCGCCACCACCGGATTTGATAATCACCCGGCACTGACCACAGGTGCCACCACCGCCACAGGCAGATGGTACAAAAATCTCTTTGGATGCCAGTGCGGCCAACAGCTTACCGCCAGCAGCCACGGTGACGCTTTTGCTGGCATCATCATTAATGGTCAAATGCACATCGCCACTTTGTACCAGACGACTTTTGGCAAACAGGATCAACGCCACCAGCAAACACACCACCAAGGTAAACATGCCGATGCCAATTAACATTTCCATCTGAATGCTCCTTCGTGGTTACAGGGTGATACCCGCAAAGGCCATAAAGCCCAATGCCATCAAGCCAGTGGTGATAAAGGTAATGCCGATACCTTGCAGATTCTTCGGTATTGCGTTGAATTTCAGTCGCTCGCGGATCCCCGCCAGCAGCACAATGGCCAGCGCCCAGCCACAGCCCGCGCCGACACCAAACACAATCGATTCGCCAAAGTTGTAATCACGGTTGGACATAAAAATCACCCCGGCAAAAATGGCGCAGTTTACCGTCAGCAGCGGCAGAAAAATCCCCAAGGTCTGGTACAGCGCCGGGACATAACGATCCAGCACCATTTCGAGGATCTGCACCAATGCCGCAATCACCCCGATAAAGGTGATCAATTGCAGATAGCTCAAGTCCAAATTGGCGAATCCGGCCCAGGCCAGCGCCCCCGGTTTCAACACATAGCTGTAAATCAGCTGATTCACCGGCACCGCCAGCAGCATCACCACAACCACCGCAATACCAAGGCCAAATGCCGTCGACACCTTTTTCGACACCGCCAGAAAAGTACACATACCGAGAAAGAACGACAACGCCATGTTGTCGATGAAGGTCGCCTGAATAAACAGATTGAGATAGTGTTCCATGACGCCTCCTTAACGCTGCCGGTTGCGAGCGATATTGATCAGCCAGATGATCACGCCGATCAGGAAAAATGCACTCGGCGGCAACTTAAACATCTCATTGGGCAGATACCAGCCACCATTTGCCACGGTTTGCAGCAGTGTTTTACCAAACAGGGTGCCCGCGCTCAGCAGTTCGCGGACAAATGCTACCGATAACAGAATAAAGCCATAACCGGCAGCGTTGCCCAGGGCATCCAGCACCGCCAGATGCGGCGGTTCTTTCATGGCGAAGGCTTCGGCGCGCCCCATCACAATGCAGTTGGTGATGATCAGTCCGACAAACACCGACAGCTGCTTTGACAGCTCTGGCGCCAAATCTTGCAGCACCATATCCACGACGATCACCAACGAGGCGATAATGGTCATCTGTGCAATGATGCGCACACTGTTGGGAATCAGGTGGCGGATCAGCGAAATAAACAGGTTGGAGCAGACCACCACAAAGGTCACGGCTAATGTCATCACCAAGGCCGTCTGCATGGAGTTACTTACCGCCAGTGCGGAACAAACGCCCAATACCTGCATGGCCACGGGGTTGTTGGCAAACACCGGCTGCCACAGCAATTCACGCGTCGTTAATGTTGCACTCATTTCGCGGCCTCCATCGCTTTTAGTTTGGCAAGCAGCGGCGTAAAACCTTCGTCACCAAACCAGAAACTGATCATATTCTGCACCCCTGCACCAGTGCGGGTGGCACCACTGACGCCATCTATCCCATTGAGATCGCCCGCCTTAGCGCCGCCTTTAACAATTTTCAGCGCCAACTTTCCGTTTGCATCAAATAGCTGTTTACCATGCCATTTTTGACGCCAATCCTGGTGGTTAATGAAATCGCCGATACCCGGCGTTTCGCCATGTTCATAGAAGACGACCGCCTCGACGGTATTGAGATCCGGCGTGAGACCAATAAAACCATAGATAATTGACCACAAACCTTTTCCGTAAATCGGCAGCACCCAGCTCTGTAGTTTTCCTTGCGCATCATCCACCCGAAAGATACGGATTTGATTGGCGCGGGTCTTGATGCGGGCGATGTCTTTGGCAATCTTGCTGGAACTCTGCGGATTGATCGCGGCCATACGCTCGTCATAATCCAGCAAGTCATCTTGGGGTAACCGCTGACCATCGGCCAAGGTCACTAACATGGGGGTCACCCGCGAACCAAACAATGTTTTAAAGTTGCTGTTATCACTCGGAATGTCGGCGGCCAGCAGCACATTCTGCATCAGCTCATTGCGCTGCTTTGCCAGCTTGCGCTCTTTCAATACACCGGCGGTGCCCGTGATCATAAAGGAGCACAGCAGACACAGGACGATGGTGAACAGGAAGGTTCCGGCGACACTGTCTTTATTGAAGGCCATTGCGCTTGATCCTCCGTCTGATGTTAAACCGTGCCACCAGCGAGTCCATCAGCGGCGCCCACAAGTTGGCGAACAAAATCGCCAACATTATGCCCTCCGGCATTTTGACGTTGGCGATCCGAATCACCACCGTCATGGCGCCGACCAAGATACCAAACAGCAGTTTGCCGGGACGGGTATAGGCGGTGGTCACCGGATCGGTGGCCATAAACATCATCCCCAACGCAAAACCACCGGTGACCAGGTGCCAGGTCCAGGGCATCGCCGTCCAGGCACTGCGACTGTTACCGAAGTAGTTGAACAGCAAGGTGGAGACAATCATCCCCAGCATCACCCCGGCCACAATGCGCCAATCCGCCAGCCGAGTCAGCAGCAGTAAACCGCCGCCCAACAAAATGGCTAAGGTGCTGGTTTCGCCGATAGCGCCCACCTCGAAGCCGAGAAATGCCTGCCACCAACTTGCATCGCTGAACGCCTGATACCAAGCATAATCGGTGAAATGCAGCTTATTCGCTGCCACCTGCGCCAGTGTGGTCGCGCCGCTATAACCATCAACCGCCACCAGTTGTGCACTGGTGGTGACTTCGGCTGGGTAGGCAAAATAGATAAAGGCCAAGCCCGCTAGCGCCGGATTGAGGAAGTTATAACCCATGCCGCCAAACAACTCTTTAGCCACTACCACACCAAAGCTGACGCCCAGCACCACCAGCCACAGCGCAATATGAGCAGGCATACACAAGCTGAACAGTAACGCTGTGACGAAAAAGCCCTCATGCAGATCCTGCTTGCGCGCCTTCGCAAACACCATCTCCCACAGCAGGGTCATTAGTAACGCCACCAGATAGATCGGTAGGAAATAACACAGACCATAACTGAAGGTAGCAACCGCACCGGTGTCTGCGCTCAGTGGTTTGAAAATTAAAGAAAATAGCGAGGACTGCCAACTATTAGCAGCCGAGGCTCCGGCGATTATTGCCAGCTTGGCTTGTAAGCCCGTGTTATAGATACCCAACAGGATCGTTGGTAGCAGACACAATCCCACCAAGGTCATGGTGCGTTTAACATCGATAGCATCACGCACATGCACCGAATCCTGAGTACTCCCCCCGTGACCGATAAACATGGAACGAAAGAAATCTTTGATGGTTGAACCTGGCGCATCAAGGCGATTCTTTCTTGTCTGTTTGGACTTCTTCATCAGCCTTCCCTCTCAATGATGGTCAGACAAGCGCGGAGTTCCTGGCCGTAATCGTATTTACTGGGGCAGACAAAAGTGCACAGCGCCAAATCTTCTTCATCCAGTTCCAGCGCCCCCAACAGTTGCGCCTCATCGGTATCACGCACCACCAAATCCCGCACCAGCAAGGTGGGCAAAATATCCAACGGCATCACGCGATCCAACTGTCCAAAGGCCAACATGGCACGTTTGGCACCACCATAATGGGTGGTCAGGGCAAACAATTTTTGTGGTAAGAAACGCGATAGTACGGCGCCGGTCACGGAAAACAGCTCTTTGCCTGGGCGCATCCACGGTAACACTTTAGGACGATGATCTTCTTTGAGTACGGACAGTTGCGGCCGGAAGCGGCCAAGATAGTCCAGTTCAGCCACCGCCGTGAAACCGCCCAGTACCGAGCCGGAAATGACACGGCTCAGGTGTGGTTGCTTGAGTTCCCCGGCCACCAGCTCACTGACTTTGGCACCCATCACCGTCCGTAATAAGCGGGGATGTTTAACCTGAGGCCCAGCCAGCGAAATTACCCGGCTAGTATCCAGTTCACCGGTCGTGAACAGCTGCCCGATGGCGATGACATCCTGATAACCAATATGCCAAACCTGACGCTCAATACTGACGGGGAACAGATGATGAATGTGAGTGCCCACCAACCCGGCAGGATGCACACCGGTAAAGTGCCAGGTTTCAACCTGGGGAATTTCGTTACCAGGCAGTAATGCCGGATTGCCATCCTGACACAGATAGAGTTTGCCGTCAGTCAGGTGCGCCAACACCTGTAAACCTGCGACAAAATCCTCGGCGGCCTCATTGATAATCACCCGCGGATCAGGGGCTAATGGATTGGTATCGGTGGCGGTGATAAAAATAGCGGCAGGGGCACTACCGGGTTTGGGGGCACGGGAAAAAGGTCGGGTGCGTAACGCCACCCACAGACCACTTTCTAGTAACTTTTGCTGAACGGCTTGACGACTCAGAGTGGTTAAATCCGCTTCGGCGCCGAAGTTGATGTAATCGTCGCCGTCCAACGTAATGACTACCGACAGTAACACGCGGCGGTCACCACGATTAATCGCAGTCACAATACCGCTGGCGGGCGCGGTAAAACGGACACCTGGATTACTTTTATCTTCAAACAGCGGTTGACCTTTGCGAACCCGCTCGCCTTCCTCTACGAGCATGGTGGGCTTCAAGCCAATATATTCATGGCCGATTAACGCCACCTGGGTCACGGCTGTTGCGGTTTCAATCAACTGTTGGGGCGCGCCGACAATGGGCAGATCCAGCCCTTTCTTAATCGTGATAATACGCTTTGCAGAATTCACCATCGCGCCCGCCTCGAGATTAATAATTAACCGAATGCTACAGAACGCTTGGCTAAATTACCGCCAACTGCATCACATCAAAATAAATTTTCGTAATATAAATACGAAAAAAGTAACAGGGAAGACCGCTAAAACCGTTAAATTAACCTTAAAACGTAATAAATATACGTTTTTTACTTCCAATGATGCCATAACGCGGCGAGCGCACTTTGTAATGGTTCATCCCTGATGTTACGGCATCATCCACGGTAACAGGTCCCTGTAGTTGTGCCAGAGTTAACACCGGCCATCCGTCGCAACAACCACTATTAACGCTACAAATTAATAATTTGCGAGCAGGATCACTATGAAAACTATGATCTCGATCGCCTATCCTCCGGATTACCTCTTGCGGGGTATATATCCCTAACTTTGGTAAGTTCTAGACTTTTTGCAAATTCTGAAGCTTTCGCAAGCCAAGACGAGCAAAGGCAGGTCGAAAATGCAGCCATCATCAAAGGAATACCACATCACCAGTCTGGTGATCCATGCCGACCCCGGTCATATCGGCCAGGTCAGTTCTGATATCTCGTTGTTATCCGGCACCGAGATCCATGCCAGTACCCCAGAAGGCAAATTGGTTGTCACCATTGAAGCGGACAACCAGAAAGCACTGCTGGACCAAGTGGAAACCATTAACCGACTGTCGGGCGTGTTGTCCAGCAGCCTTGTTTATCATCAGGTTGAGACCCTCAGCCATTAATAACGATCATAAGAATGAGGAAACACTATGAGCATTAGTCGCCGCGAGTTTCTGAAAGCCAACGCCGCCATTGCGGCTGCATCAGCGATTGGCGCCACGCTTCCCGTGAAAATCGTTGAAGCTGCTGAACACAGTGACAATATTAAATGGGACAAAGCCCCTTGCCGTTTCTGCGGCACCGGCTGTTCGGTATTGGTCGGCACCCGTGATGGCAAAGTGGTGGCCACCAAAGGCGATCCGGAAAGTCCGGTCAATCGCGGTCTGAACTGTATCAAAGGCTATTTCCTGTCAAAAATTATGTATGGTAAAGACCGTCTGACGACGCCGTTACTGCGGATGAAAGATGGCAAATACGACAAGGAAGGCGAATTTACTCCGGTCAGCTGGGATAACGCCTTTGATATCATGGCGGAGAAATGGAAACATGCGATCAAGACCAAAGGGCCAACCAGCGTAGGCATGTTCGGCTCCGGCCAGTGGACCGTGTGGGAAGGTTATGCCGCGGTCAAACTGCACAAAGCCGGTTTTCTGACCAACAACATTGACCCCAACGCCCGTCACTGCATGGCCTCCGCAGTTGGTGGCTTCATGCGGACTTTCGGTATCGATGAGCCGATGGGGTGCTACGACGATCTGGAAGCGGCTGACCACTTTGTACTGTGGGGGGCCAACATGGCCGAGATGCACCCAGTACTGTGGGCGCGTCTGTCTGACCGCCGCTTGAGCAACCCTAACGGTAAAGTCCATGTACTCTCAACCTTCCAGAACCGTTCTTTTGATCTTGCCGATAACGCCATGGTTTTCCGGCCACAGTCAGATCTGGTGATCCTCAACTTTATCGCCAATTACATCATCCAGAATGGTGCGGTTAACCAGGATTTTGTCAGCAAACACACTAAATTTGCCAAAGGCGTTACCGACATTGGCTATGGTCTGCGCCCGGATCATCCGTTGGAGAAAAAAGCGAAGAACCCGGGCAGTGGCAAATCCAGCCCAATCAGCTTCGATGAATATGCCCAGTTTGTCAGCACTTACACCTTAGAATACGCCGCCAAGATGAGTGGCGTTGAACCGGAAAAATTATTGGAACTGGCAAAAGCCTATGCTGACCCGAATATCAAGGTGACCAGTCTGTGGACCATGGGAATTAACCAGCATGTGCGCGGCGTTTGGGCCAACAACATGCTGTATAACCTGCATCTGCTGACCGGCAAAATCGCCACTCCGGGTAACAGTCCATACTCATTAACTGGTCAGCCATCGGCTTGCGGTACTGCCCGTGAAGTGGGCACGTTCGCTCACCGTCTGCCGGCTGACATGGTGGTCGCTAACGACAAGCACCGCGCCATTGCTGAAAAAATCTGGCAGCTGCCAGCAGGCGCGATTCCGCCCAAACCAGGCTACCACGCCGTACTGCAAAGCCGCATGCTAAAAGATGGCAAGCTCAACTGTTACTGGACCATGTGTACCAACAACATGCAGGCTGGCCCCAATATCAATCAGGAAATCTATCCGGGCTTCCGCAATCCGAAAAACTTTATTGTGGTGTCTGATCCTTATCCAACCGTCACCGCGATGACCGCCGATCTGATCCTGCCGACCGCTATGTGGGTGGAAAAAGAAGGTGCCTATGGCAATGCTGAACGTCGCACACACATGTGGCACCAGCAGGTCAAAGCGCCACAAGGTGCACAGTCTGACCTGTGGCAGCTGATGGAATTTGCCAAACGGTTTAAGGTCGCGGAAGTCTGGCCAGCAGAGCTGTTAGCCAAGCAACCAGAATATGCCGATAAAACGCTGTTTGATGTGCTGTTTGCCAATGGTGTCGTCAACAAATTCCCGGTCAGTGACTGCAAAGCCGAGCTGAATGATGAATCACAGCACTTTGGTTTTTATGTGCAAAAAGGCCTGTTTGAAGAGTACGCCAGTTTTGGCCGTGGTCATGGTCATGATCTGGCGGACTTTGACGCCTACCACGCCAGCCGTGGTCTGCGCTGGCCAGTAGTTAACGGCAAAGAAACGCTGCACCGCTTTGTGGAAGGCGCTGATCCTTATGTTAAAGCTGGCAGTGGTTACCAGTTCTATGGCAAACCTGATGGCAAAGCAGTGATATTTGCCCTGCCTTATGAACCGGCAGCGGAAGAGCCTGATGCCGAATATGACTTGTGGATGAGTACCGGCCGGGTACTGGAACATTGGCATACCGGTTCCATGACTGCCCGTGTACCAGAGCTGTACCGTGCCGTCCCCGATGCACAGATTTTCATGCACCCGGAAGATGCCAGCGCCCGTGGACTGAAGCGTGGCGATGAAGTCATCGTTGCATCCTCTCGCGGTGAACTGAAAACCCGGGTAGAGACTAAGGGCCGTAACAAACCGCCAAGAGGCGTGGTGTTCATGCCATTTTTCGATGCGCGGCAACTGGTCAACAAGCTGATGCTGGATGCCACCGATCCACTGTCTAAAGAAACCGATTTTAAGAAATGTCCGGTCAAGGTCATGAAAGCCTGATTAGCACAGGCAGGTGACTGAGACTCACGCAGTCACCTGCCTGCGGCACCAGCATTGATGAGCGTTGCATCAATGCTGCAATCAGCAGTCTTTCACACAGAATTACAACGATTTGCCCTAAAGGCGGAGAAAGAGCAATGAAAAAAATACTCACTTTAGCAGCGCTGTTGATGGTGATTAGCGGCTGCAGCGGCGAACACGCAGCGAGCGCAGCCAAACCAGTAAATGTAACCTCGCTTGGAGGCCAGACGCCCGTCACTAAGGCTGTAGCGGTGGCCGATGAAGCGCAATATCCCAGCCATGGAACTGCCATTCCACGTAACTTTGCCGAACAACCCCCATTAATCCCTCATAAAGCGGATTATCCGATTACGCTCAAACACAACAGCTGTCTGGGATGTCATAGCTGGGACAGAGCAGCCAAAATGAAAGCCACGCCAGTGGCAAAATCCCATGTATTGGATGACAAAGGCACGCTAAAAGGTCAGAATTACTTCTGTACTCAATGCCACGTACCACAGGCAGACAATAAACATCCGCTGGTTGGCAACAGTTTCAGCCAGCCGTAAACAGGCAAAAATCACCTTATCTAGTGTTCCTGGGGATAACGTGATTAGGCAAGGCTCCCATGGATAGGGAGCCTGGTCTTTCTCCCAATGCTAGCCATTCCCTGCGACTGCATCTGGCAGTTTCTGCAAAATCACCACTCGCCGCTCGTCATGAAAGCGCAAACGCAACTGAAAACGCTCACATAACCAGTGAAAACTGTCGAGATGGAAAAAGCTGCAGTGGGTGGGATCACGGGTGTAATGCCATTCGTAGAATTGGTCTTCATCGCGCCAGCGATCCGTCATGATACCGAGAATACCGCCGGGCTTCAGACGGGCGGTTAATTTCTTGAGCTCCACATCTGGCTGGTGAAAATGTTCAAAGCATTCGCTTGCCAAAATAAAATCGTATTGCGGTTTCAGCGTAATTGGGAAAAATGCAGGATCATAGTCATCGCAGTGAATGCCCTGTTGTGCCAACAGTTTTGACATCGTCGGCCCCGGACCACAACCGTAATCAAGCCCCTGCCACGTTGGCTTTAGCCAAGGCAGCACCGGGTCCAGCAACCGGCGTAAAAATGCAACATAACCGGCATCGTCAATGCTGTTTTCATGGGTTGCGTAATATGCGCGCTCATCCGCCAGCGCCAAACGCTCGGTGGGGTTCAGATAGATTAACTTGCAGCAATCACAACGCAGGTAGCGCCGAGCGACTCGCGCTGCCACCTGCGGCTTATCACCGCCATCGCCACACAAAGGGCAAATCAGTGCTGACAAACACTTCTCCGTTACTCGCTAAAATCAGCGACACTTTAGCATTCGCCACGCCCTGATGCCCAACGATTATGCCCTTAGCGATAGATATATTGCTTGTTGTAGCGCATCACAAACGGCAGCAGACTCGCCGACATCAAATAACCATCTTCCTTCAACCAACGATGGTCGTAGCGAATATTCTGGCAGCGCTCTTGGGTCTGACACATATTATTGCCCATCAGAATATGGTGCTGCGACTGTGTGATGGCATCGTCCGGGTTATAGCCAGCTAATCCCATCTGCTGATAGATATTTGATAAAGTGCCAGCGGCATCAAAGCAGAACTGCTCATAACTAAGTTGATAATGGGCTAAATGATGGCGACGCATGAAACGTTCACGCAAGCGGTTACCGAAATACCAACGCAACATCTGGAACCAGTAACGATTCTTGATTTTCTTCAGGCCACGGCGATGAGCCGACCGGTCTGGCCGGGTTTGGGCACAGATAAATGACCGCACATCGCGCATCAAAAACAGCACAAAGGGCGCAAGTTCTGGTTGGTCGGCCATCAGTTGCAAATGACGAAAACCTTTAGAGGTATCCACCATAAACTTGTCGCTGCCATATTGGCGTTGGAACGCTTTCATGACCTGTAAATAGGCCTTCCCGATGGGAGTGCCTGGTGGCAGCGCCGGGAGCACTTTGCCCCAAAAGCTGCATTCAGCCGCCTGCTTACCACAACTACAGATTTGCGCGGGATCGTTTAACCAATAAGATGGCGGTTGCCTCAACACCTGCAACACTTCGCCAAGCGAAATCAATTGCGGATGACAAGCAAGCGCCATAGAAAACACTGTGGACCCCGAATGCGATAAACTGGTCACTGCAAAAAACTTATATGGTTGCGCAGTTGCCAAACCGGCCTCCTAACCTCTAAGAAACTGAACGTAGCGTTACTTTTGCTGGAGTGTATTCAGCTCTGCTGCGGGTTTGGACCCTTTTTTAAGTCTTTTACATATCTATACAGTTCACGCCATAGCCTTGAACAAGCTGACGTAGTGCCCTGACGGCCTCACCATGACACCGTTGGGAAAAGTCTTCTCATCACAGTGCAGCGCACCGCCAATAGTACTGTCAGCACCACGCGGCTGAGGCTAATAGCCCAACTCCTGACAGAGTTTGGCAAATCCATCGGCAACATCTTTGCTTTCAATCATCGCCTGTAACACCGATGCCGCGCTGGCACCATCCAACATCAGTCGTTTTGCCAAGAACAACATAAAAGCCATCTTACCCTGCTCAGAATCCTCATTAGTGGGTAAGTCCTGCATCATCAAGGTCTGACAGAAGGCTTCCGGATACCCCCATAAGGTCAAAATGTACGCGCTGAGTAAGGTCGCATCTTCAAAATCGCTGCGACTCTCTGGTAATTCGGCGGCGGCATTCTGTTGCAGTGTTTCCAACATCAATTGCCCAATCGCGCTTAACAACGCGGCAGAAAACACCGTATCCCGCTGCGCCAGTGACATGCCAGCATACTGAGCTATCCGCCGGCAGTAGTTAGCGTGAATGAATGCCTGATTGTTGATGTGATGATGCACGCAGGCCGGTAATCGTTGCTTGATGTCCTCGCTAATCAACAAGGTGGTGATAATCGCTTCAGTGAGTTTGGCACCAAGACGCGTAATCGCTTCCTGTAATGATGAGGTTTGGCGGCTAAAACCCAACATGGCCGAATTGGCGCTCTGAATTAATTTGCCACTGACAACGGGATCATGGACCACCAGCTCGGCACAATCACTGAGATCGGAGTCGGGATCAGCCAGCACCTGACGTAACTGCATGATCAACTGCGGCATAACAGGCAACTGATTGATACGACCAACTCGCTGGCGATCTTCCAGAGTAAAAGGCAGTTTTTGTAACCGTTCGGCACATTTGAACAGATGGGCCAGATCCTGTTCACGGTAGGGTTTGGCAAAGACAAAATGACTATAGGATTCTAACTGTTGAACCACTTCCGATGAGCAATCTGCCGTGAGCAATACCCGAATAGCCATCGGCAGCTTATGACTTGCCTGCTGCAGGATCTGATTTCCCAGGATCCCCGGCATCACATAGTCACTCACCACGATATCGGCACTCATGGCCGCACCCGCACCGCCATATTCCAACCAGCGTTTGGGCTGGTCACATAATACAAATACCCAGTCTGGTCGCAAGCGCATTGCTAATCGATGCAGTGCTTTCAGCAACAACATATCATCGTCGACAAAGATGACTTTGAGTTGACTCATGTGCAGTCTCCTTCCAGCAGCCAAGCCTCTCTTTTACCTTAACGGTGACACCCACAGCTTGTCACTCTCAGCCCTCCGTCAGCCTCTGGCTAACTTGCTAGTATTCATTTTAGATCATAAAGTTAACTGGCAATGGACAAGCCTATAGGTAACTGCATGCAAGGAGTCTGTAGATGATTGCACTGGCCAAAGAAACGCCTGCCACAATCCTATGCGTGGATGATGAGCCGAGTATTTTAAAATCGTTACAGCGCTTATTTCTGGGGCAACCCTGCGAAGTATTACTTGCCAGTAGTGGCGAGGAAGCATTAGCGCTCATGCAAGATCGCGCTGTCGAAGTGATTATCTGTGATATGCGGATGCCACAGATGAGTGGTGCCGAATTTCTGCAACAGGCCGCGCAACTGCAACCTAATGCTTACCGGATGCTGATGACAGGTTACGCTGATCTGGCATCCACCATCGCCGCCGTCAATATTGGTCGGATTCACCGCTATATACAAAAACCTTGGGATAACAATGAACTGCTAAAAGCCGTGGATGAAGGACTTGAGTATTACCGGTTACTGCTGACCAATCGGCAGCTGACCGCACAGGTCGAGCAACAGAACACCCGATTAAAGCAGCTCAATCAAAGCCTAGAGGAACAAGTCCAGCAGCGTACGCAGCAACTAAGACAAAGCTTACAACAGCTGAAATCACTGTTAATTCAACGAGAAAAAGAAAGCGACGCGATTCTGCAGCTGCTGTATAACATTATTTCTATTCACCCTCACCTCAGCGGCGACTATGCCCGCCGGGTCAGTCAAACCTGCCATGATCTGGCTAAAGCCTTAGGATGCAGCAATACCCAACAGCAGTTGATCAGTCATGCCGGGCTATACAGCGAAGTCGGTAAGCTGGGATTTAACTCAGGGCTGCTGGACAAACCGTTTCACGCACTAGGGGCCAATGATGCGCATCGGTATCTGTTCCACCCGCAATTGGCCGAAGAAATTATGGCACCGGCAGTTCACTTGCAACCGATAGTGGAAATCATCCTGCATCAGTATGAGCACTATAATGGAGATGGTGTTCCCGATGGACTCAAGGCACAGGAGATCCCAGTGGGTTCACGCATCTTGGCAGTGGCCCGTGACTTTTGGGCGTTGATATATAAGCGCCTCAGTGAGAATGTGCACAGCCATGCCGAGGCTATCGCCTGGTTAAAGCGTCAACAGGGTTCTGTTTACGACCCGCAGTTGATTGCCATAATGGAACAGCTGCAGCAACGGCAGCAACTGAATAAACCCGAAGTCGATGATGTACAGGGTGCCACTATCGAGCAACTGCAACCCGGCATGCAACTGAGCCATAATTTATATAATCGCAATCAGATGCTGTTGCTGCCGCAAGGTCATGTACTGACACAGCAATCGCTGGACAAACTGCGGGAATATCAGGCCAAACACAAAACCGTGCTACGGTTGCAACTGGAAGTTACCGACAAGTCCAACTCACCGACCGCCTGAACAACAGCAAAACACTGTGACCACTGGCAGGAGTTATCATGACTAACAATTCGCTGGCATCGCTACTGGATAAACTGCCCCTCGGAATTGCCGTTGTTGACCGTAAATACAGGATCCTGTACTTCAATCCACGATTTGCCAAAGAATTACAGCTACCGGAAGAGTTTCGGTTATGGTCATCGCTACTAACTCTTTGCCCTACTCACGCACCGTTGCTAAAGCAGCACCTGGACAAAGTAGCGGCCTGGCCAATTGAAACCTTTCCCTGCGATGTACGACCGCCAGATGCCTTTGAATTTACCGTGACAGATGAGATCACGGCCACGAGTTCACCGCTGTTACACATGGAAATTTTTCCGCTAACCATCACTGATGGCGTTGTCAAAACGCTGTGCCTGTTGCTGGATAGCGGCAGTTTCTACGCCCAGACCAAACAGCAGATGGCACAGGAATTGGCAGCGGAACATGCGCAGAAGCAACAACTGCTGGACAAATTGGAGGCGGCCAGAGGACAGCTGCTGCAGGCAGAAAAGATGGCGTCCATTGGTCAGCTAGCAGCCGGAATTGCTCATGAAATCAATAATCCGATTGGTTTTGTCAGTTCTAATTTGCAGAGTTTACAGGATTACGTGACACGGCTGCTGAGTATCATCAACAGTACTGAAGCGTTACTCGCCCCACAGCAATTACCAGAGTTTCAGTCAATCCTCACACAGCAGCAGTTTCAATTCATAGCGAAAGACATTAGTGATTTGCTGCATGAATCACTGGAAGGCGTCAGCCGCGTCGCCGCTATCGTCAGAAGCCTTAAAACCTTTGCACACGTCGACGACAATGAATGGCAATATGCCGACCTGATAGACGGCATGGAAAGCACCCTGAAAATAATGAATAACCAGTTGAAATATAAAGTGACACTGCACAAAGATTATCAGGCAGATTTACCCTTGCTGTATTGCCAGCCACGGCAGTTGAATCAAGTGTTTATGAACCTGCTAATGAACGCCGCCCAGGCGATTGAGGAGACGGGACATATTTGGGTAACTATACGCAGCACCAGCCAACCATCAAGCGTGGAAATCAGTATCAGAGATGATGGCTGCGGCATCGCCGCTGAAAACCTCGATAAAATCTTTGACCCTTTTTACACCACCAAACCAGTTGGCAGTGGCACAGGGTTGGGATTATCGCTGTCATACAGCATTATTCAGAAGCATCATGGCAAAATTAGCGTGAACAGCGCGCCGGGGATTGGCACGGAATTTATGCTACGCTTGCCACTACAGGGGGAGCCTCATTTACGACCATAATCCCCCGTTGCTTCACACATAAAAAAATGGCGCTTTTCGGCGCCATTTTTGCTAACCCAGACAGATTAGTGCCGCGCCAACCGATTCAATACGTATGTGAGTACGCCTCCGGCATGGTAATAAGCAATTTCCATCTCAGTATCCAGTCGGCTTAACAGGTCAATGGCCTTGCTGCTGCCATCGGCATAATGGATTAGCGCGCGGATATTCTGATTGGGTTTGAGAGGTGCAGTCAGACCAACAATATCAATGTGCTCATCGCCAGTAAGTTTTAATGTCTGGCGATTTTCGCCGTCTTTAAACTGTAACGGCAGCACGCCCATGCCCACCAGGTTGGAGCGGTGAATACGCTCGAAGCTTTCCACAATCACCGCCTTGACGCCAAGCAGCAATGTGCCTTTAGCCGCCCAGTCGCGACTGGAACCCGTGCCGTATTCCTTACCGGCAACCACCACCGTCGGGATCTGCGCCTGACGGTATGCCATCGCGGCATCATAGATAAACCGCACTTGTTGCTCGCCACACATCCGGGTAACGCCGCCAGTGTGTCCGGGCACCATCTCGTTACGAATACGGATATTGCCAAACGTGCCACGCATCATCACTTCATGATTACCGCGCCGCGAGCCATAGGAGTTAAAATCCGTATCTGCGACACCGTGACTGCGCAGATACTGTGCTGCCGGGCTGTCCTTAGGGATCACGCCGGCAGGTGAGATATGATCCGTTGTCACTGAATCACCCAGCAATGCCAGTATCGCGGCACCTTTGATATCGGCTTGATTGCCGGCATACGCAGCGTCAAAAAATGGCGGTTGCTGAATATAAGTCGAAGATGCCTCAAACCGATACGTACTTCCAGAACCGGCATCAATCGCCCGCCAGTTATCATCGCCGTGAAACACATCGGCATATTGCTCACGGAACTGCTGGCGGCTGATGTCGGCCAGCAGCGCGGCAATCTCAGCATTTGATGGCCAAATATCTTTAAGATATACCGGATGGCCATGAGGGTCCTGGCCTAGCGGTTCTTGGGTCAGATCAATACGGGTCGTGCCCGCCAGTGCAAAGGCGACGACCAGCGGTGGTGAACACAGCCAGTTAGATTCCACCAGCGGATGAATACGGCCTTCAAAGTTACGGTTGCCAGACAACACCGATGACACATGAATTTTCTGGTCACCTACCGCTTGAGTGACATTGTCTGGTAGCGGTCCCGAATTACCGATGCAAGTGGTACAGCCGTAACCCACCAGATTGAATCCTAAGGCATCCAGCGCCGGTTGCAGCCCTGCTTTTGCCAAATACTGGGTTACCACTTTGGAGCCGGGAGCCAATGATGATTTCACCCAGGGCTTACGCACCAGCCCTTTGTTCAACGCCTTTTGCGCCAATAACCCGGCCGCCAGCATCACTGCTGGATTTGAGGTATTGGTGCAAGAAGTGATGGCGGCAATCACCACATCTCCGTGATGCATGGGCAAATCAGTCCCCGCCAACACAAACGGTTGCGACAGATCATCGCGTCCGGACAGCTTGATAGCAGCTTCTGCTGCCTGTTTCATACCCGCCAAGGGCACCCGATCTTGCGGTCGTTTGGGGCCGGCGAGACTGGGTTCCACCGAGGACAAATCCAAACTCAGCGTCGCGGAAAATTCCGGTGCCGGGGCACCACTTTCGCGCCACAATCCCTGCGCCTTGGTATAAGCTTCCACCAGCGTAATGGTCGATTCATCACGGCCACTCAAGCGCAGATATTCCAGCGTTTGCGCATCAACCGGGAAGAAACCACAAGTAGCACCATATTCCGGCGCCATATTGGCGATGGTGGCGCGATCCGCCAGCGGTAGCTGATCCAGACCGTCACCATAAAATTCGACAAACTTACCGACCACACCATACTGACGCAGCATCTGTACGACACGCAATACCAGGTCGGTAGCGGTAATCCCTTCACTGAGTTTGCCTTGGAGTTCAAAACCCACAACATCCGGTAACTGCATCGAGATAGGTTGTCCCAGCATCGCCGCTTCCGCTTCGATACCGCCGACACCCCAACCGAGGACCCCCAAGCCATTGATCATCGTGGTATGGCTATCGGTGCCGACCAGAGTATCGGGATAGACCAAGGTGCCGTCATCCGTGACCTGACGCCAGACCCCTTTTGCCAGATATTCCAGATTGACCTGATGACAGATGCCAGTGCCTGGTGGCACCACGGAAAAATTATCAAAGGCTCCCTGCCCCCATTTGAGGAACTGGTAACGTTCAAGGTTGCGCTGCATCTCAATCGCAACGTTTTCTTGATAGGCACTTTGACTGGCAAATTTTTCGATACTGACGGAATGGTCAATCACCAAATCTACTTTGGATAATGGATTGATTTTCTTTGGGTCACCACCACGCTCGACTAAAGCGGCGCGCATGGCGGCTAAATCGACTATGGCAGGCACCCCGGTGAAATCCTGCATCAGTACCCGGGCGGGGTGATAGGCAAGCTCTTGCGTGCCACCCTGACCATGACTGTTAGCCACAGCTTTCAGTGCCGTCAGGTCACAATGCTCGGTATGCAGATGCCGCAGGATATTTTCCAGCAAAATTTTACTGCTGACCGGCAGATGGCAAACATCGGGAAATTCACTAACAGGACCATCGGTGAGGGAATAATACAGGTAGGTATTAGCACCAACTTGCAGTTGGCGTTTGGCTTGCGCCTGGAACTTGAGTTTGGACATCACTACTCTCCCTGAATTGAGTTAGTCTGAAGCCTCGTCGTGCTCCCAGCATATGAGATCCACGCCCCCTTCTCAAGATCTTATTCTAATTTAACAATTAGATTAATATTTCATAATTTATTTTTTAGATTAAAATAGTCAAAAAAATCGCCCGTTGTTAACGAGCGATTCTGGGCTTTTTAAACTAGATGGATTAAGCTGCTTTTACTTTTCTGTGGAAAAGGAAACTGCCTTTCCACGAGCCCTGGGTATTAGCCTTGGCAGTTTTTGCCTTAGCTTCAGGGACTGCAGTAGATGCAGCTTCATAAAGGGCGCTTACCCAACCACTCTGTGCGGATTTCATGGCAAATTCCTCTGTTCTTTATCTAGATACGACTTTAGTATTAGAACAGCTATAGGTAAAATGAATTAATTCCATAGGCAGGATTCCAAAGAAGAATGAATATTCCTATCAAGACATTGCATTGCTTTTTACGACTGGTGGAAATCGGCAATTTCACGCGGGCAGCTGAGCAGCTCTACCTCACGCAGCCGACGCTGAGCAAGATGATCCAGCGTTTAGAGGAAACTTTGGATCAGCAGTTATTGATCCGGAGTAACCAGAAAGTCGAGTTAACTCAGGCAGGGCAGATTTTTCATGCCAGTGCCAGTCAGATCATGGGACAATGGCATCGGATGGAGCAGGATCTGGCTAACCTTTCCGGTTTGAAGTCTGGTCATTTACGCTTGGGCGTGTGTCCGATGATGAGCACACTGACCATCGACCTGCTGACCAAGTTTCGCCAGACCTACCCAGGGGTTGAACTGCATATGCAGGAATACGGTGGTTTCGGTTGTGAGCAGGCGTTGCTGGCGGACTCATTGGATATTGCCTTTACGGCGTTGCCGGTCACCAATTCAGAGCAGTTGTCTTCTGTCCCCTTGCAGGGTTACCCATTAAAAGTGTGCCTGCCTAACGATCATCCATTAACGGCCAAAGAGCGGATCAATTGGTACGATTTGGCGCAATACCCGTTCATTCTGTACAACGAAGATTTTTCGCTGGCGAAGCTGTTTGCAAGGCTGACTAAGGAAGCGGGGGTCACCCTCAATATCGCATTTCGCAGTGGTCAGTGGGATTTTCTCGGGGCGATGGTGGAAGAAGGCATGGGCATAGCAATTTTGCCTGAGCCTATCTGCAATAAGCTAGATAAAAGCCGCTTGGTGTTCCGCCCCATGGAAAAGGATCTGTTCTGGCAAATTGGCCTGATTTGGCGCAATAACCTGCCGCTGACGCCAGCGGCCGAAGCTCTGCTGGCGCTGAGTCGCCACCGCAGTTAGTGTTAGCCAGCGCTGGGGATCACTAAGACATCGCTGCGGATCCGTTGCAGGATCTGTTCAGCGGTGTTGCCAAGCATCCAGCCCATCAACCCTTGACGCTGTCTCGCCCCCATCACCAGATAATCACTCTTCAAGCGGCAGGCTAACTGATATAAACAGAGATCCGGTTCGCCGCAGATGATATGGATCTGCTCTTTGGGTAGGCCCATCTCTTCCAACGTTAACTGATGGCGCCGATAGGCATCTTTTATCAGCTGCTGCACATTCAGTACTTCCAGATCGCGGATCAATCTGGGCACCCGCAAAACATAGGCAAGATGCAGCTCGCCGCCGGTGGCCGTTGCCAGCTCCCGCGCATGGTGTAATACCTGCTGATTCAATTGCTGCTTTTGCGGATTCTCAGTATCCAGATCTAGCGCCATCAGCACACTGCTGCCATGTTGTAACGGATTTTGCGTCAACAACATCACTGGGACTTTGGTGGTGCGCAACAGTTGCCAGTCGGTAGGTAACATATGCTCACTGGGATGGATCCCTTTAACCACCAGATCAAAGCCTTCATTGGCCGCGTATTCGGTCACATGTTCATACAGATACTTACTCCAGACCACATGTAATGGTACGTCGCTGGCATCCAGCTGTTTCAGACGCTCGGTCAGCTGTTGCCGTTTATGCTCCTGCAACTGCTGTTTGGCTTCTTCGTAAATGACGCGATCACCGTAAAAGTACTCATAACAGTAGGCAAAAATCTCCGGAGTCTTTCCCAGCAACTTAGCCAACTGTAGTCCCTTGCTAATCACATCGGTATGAGTGGACTCATGCGGTTCCACGATAAATAGTTTACCCATTTGATTTCTCCCGTATTTCCACTGGTTTTTAGGCAGAAATTGGTCTCTACTCAATAGGGGGAGGGGTAAGACTACAAGCCCCTTCATAAGTGTATCAAAGCGGGGGCAGAACGTGCCGATAGATGACCTTTTAATCGCGCTGTTTTTGATCCTACTGCTGTCCAGACTGCTCGGAGAGGGGTGTCAGCGACTCGGATGGCCGGTGGTCGTCGGCGAAATTGCCGCCGGGGTCATCCTTGGGCCATCATTACTGGGATGGCTGCATCCCAATCAGGTGCTGGCTAACATCGCCGAATTAGGCATCATCCTGCTGTTATTTAGCATCGGCACTGAAACCTCTATTAAACGGCTTTACCATGCGGGCTCACAGGTATTATTGGTGGCAATCAGTGGCATTGTACTGCCGATGCTATTCACTGGTGTGGTGGCCTATTTCTGGCTGCAGCTATCGCCGTTTGCGGCCTTGTTTTATGGCTGTGCACTGACCGCCACCAGCATCGGGGTGTCGCTGCGAGTCCTGAAAGATGCCGGACAACAGCAACAACACAGCAGTCAGGTGGTACTCGGTGCAGCCGTCGCCGACGATATTGCCGGAGTAGTCTTGCTGAGTTTGCTCTACAACTTTGCCAATGAAGGCAGTATTGCCCCGCTACAACTACTGAAACTGATCGTTACCCTACTGGCCTTTTTAATCTTGGCCCCACCTTTGGGGCGATTGATGATTTACCTGCTACGTTTTGCCAGCGGCCATGCCCAAAATGAAGGTTACGAGGCAGTGGTGATGCTGACATTTATCTGTTTGTTTGCCTGGCTGGCCGATGCCGCCGGAGCGCCCGCATTGCTCGGTGGCTTTTCGGCGGGGCTGGCATTATCCCGCCAATTTACCTGGCCGTGGCGACGCTATCTGCAAAACCCCTTTTCCTTTACCAATAAGCTGGAACATGCCATGCGACCGTTGACGGAGGTGCTGGCACCGGTGTTTTTTGTCTATGTCGGGATCAGTCTCGATCTCAGTCAATTACAGTTCAATGCCAGTAATTTGCTGTTACTGCTGCTGATTGTTGTGTTAGCGTTCGCCGGTAAACTATTAGCAGGCTTGCCAGTGCAAGGCCCCTGGCGCGACAAATGGTTAGTCGGCTGTGCAATGGTGCCGCGAGGAGAAGTTGGATTGGTGTTTGCGCAGATTGGGCAACAACTGCAAATCATTCCGGCAGAGGTGTTTACTGGCTTGGTACTGGTGATTGCCATCACCACTTTATTGGGGCCGCTGCTATTGAAAGCCCTGTTGCCCCACGGCACGGTGGCAAAAAAAACGCCGCAGTAGCGGCGTTTGTCAGTTATTGCATCTTAAACTGCCGTTCCAGATAGTCTGTCAGCGATTTATACAGGTGGGTTTTCACCTTATTGCCGCGCATCGAGTGCTTGGCGCCAGGATAGTTAATCATCTCAAATAACTTGCCATCGTCCTGCAACGCCTTATAAACGCGGGTACTGTTTTCAAACAGTACGTTGTCATCCGCCATGCCATGGTACATCAGCAGTCCACTCTGATAGCTACCGATGTAAGGCAGCACACTGCTTAAGCGATAACCTTCGGCATTATCATGCGGATTTGCCAGATAGCGTTCGGTGTAATGCGTGTCATACAGTGACCAGTCGGTGACCGGTGCCCCGCTGATCGCGACTTTAAAATAATCCGGTGCTTTAAACTTGCACATCAGCGCCATATAACCGCCATAGCTGTGACCATAAATAGCAATTTTGTCGGCATCCACCCATGGCAAAGTCCGTAGATACTCCACACCCTGTTGCTGATCCGCAACTTCGGCAACCCCAAGTTGTTTGTAGATCACCTGTTCAAAGCGCAGCCCCCGATGACCGGAACCCCGGTTATCCAACTGAAATACCGCAAACCCTTGCTGCAACAGATATTGGGTAAAATAGTCCTGACTGTTCCAGCTGTTAACCACCAGTTGTGCGTGCGGACCACCATACACCCGCACCAACACCGGATATTTTTTATGGCTATCAAAGTTAACCGGTTTAAACAGCCGATAGTGCAACGTCTGCCCATCTTCTGCGGTTAACGTACCAAATTCAGGTAGCTGCCACAGACCCGCATATTGATATAAGGGATGTCCTGGTTTGACCGCATTTTCCTCCACCCACGCCAGACGCTTACCATCGGCATCATGCAAACTCACCTGTGGTGGTTGCGCCAGTGAGTCGAAGTAATCCAGATAGACAGATTTATTGTCGGCAAATACCGCTTCATGCATCCCATGCCGTTGGGAAAGTCGGGTTAGCTCGCTGCCATCAACACGCACTTTATACAGCTGTTTCTCAATGTCGCTATCTTTGCGGCCGGTGAAATACACCCAGCCCTGTTGTTCATCCACATGGCGGATACTATCCACTGCCCAGTTACCGTGAGTCAGTTGTTGTTTCACCTTGCCATCCGCAGCGAACAGATAAATATGATTAAAACCGCTGCGCTCAGAGGTCCACAAAAAACCACCCTGCTTGAGGAAATGCAGATCTTTATTGAGATTGATCCAGATATTGTTGCGTTCGGCGACCAGGGTTGTTGGGGCCTGATCAGAGTGCACATCAACAACGCGCAGATCCAACTGCTGCTGATTACGACTCTGCCACTGGAACGACAGATGACGACTGTCCGGCAGCCACTTCACCCGCGGCAGATAAAAGTCGGTGTCGTTACCGAGGTCGACCCATTTGACAGATTGCTGTGGTAGCGAAATCACGCCGAGCTTGATCTGCACATTAGCAGTACCCGCCGCCGGATAACGTTGCTGTGTCAGTTTGATACCATCCGCATAAATTTCGTTACGGGTAACTTCCTCCACCGGCGATTCATCCACCCGGTTAAACGCAATCGCTGATTCGTCCGGCGCCCACCAATAGCCGGTCATGCGCCCCATCTCTTCTTGCGCCACAAACTCCGCCATACCATTTTTAATGACGCCGCCACCGTCTTTGGTGAGTTGTGTGAGCTTATCGTTCGCCAGTGTCAGCATCCACAGATTCTGACCAGCAACAAAGCTGACATAGTGTCCTTTGGGCGACAGCTTGGCATCGGTGGCAAACCCCGCCCCCGTAGGCAACAAGCGCACCTGAGCGTCGGCCAGGGTGTAGTAATAGAGTTTACCGGATGAAGGGATCAGCAGTGCTTTACCGTCATCAGCCCAGGCGTACTCCATAATGCCCTCACCAAAAATTCGTTGCCGTTCGCGGCGCGCTTTTTCTTCATCAGACAATTCGCCCTGTTGCAGTTTGGACGCATCCAGCAACATGCTGACTTTGCCGCTGGCGACATCCATTTGCCACAAGTCATAAAAGTGCAGATTGTCCTTGCGCCCCACCAAAAAGGTGGCACGGGAACCATCAGGGGAAAGTTTCAGTTCACGCGGGCTGCTGCCAGCCAGATCGGGCGAGCCATAGAGTCGTTCAACAGTGAGTGGCGCAGTGCCGCCGTTTAGGGTTTGCGCAAAGCTGGCCGCGCTGCCAAGTGAAAGTGGGATTGCCATAAGTAGAGAGTAGATCCAGTGTCGGGTCATTTATTGTTATTCCATCATTTGTTTATCAGAAACCGCCTGATAACTTCAGCAGTCCATTCTGCCTTATTTCCTCAGTGTTAAACAAACCTCCATGCAATCGCTGAAAGCTGCAGATTTTTGCGCTATCATTGGCGCCCAGGATCGGCTCCCGAATTCACATAAGGAAACAGCATGCAAACCCTGGCTCAAACCCTAGCCAATCAAGCTATTCCGGCATCGCTGGCGCAACTGCTCCAGACCCTCGCCTCGACCTCTGTCGCTATCAGTAACGCCGTACGCCGTGGCGCACTGGCGGGCGTGCTCGGCAGCACTGACCACGAAAACGTGCAGGGTGAAACCCAGAAAAAACTGGACGTGATCACCAATGAGATGCTGAAAGATGCACTGCGTGCCGATGGCACGGTGCGGGCGCTGGCATCCGAAGAGGAAGATTTTCCGGTCGTGCTCGGCGAGCACGGTGATTATCTGGTGTGTTTTGATCCACTGGATGGTTCTTCCAATATCGACATCAATTCGCTGGTAGGTACGATCTTTTCGGTATTGCCAGCACCACAAGGTGACGTGAGTGAGCAGAGTTTTCTGCAAAGTGGTCGCCATCAGGTTGCCGCCGGTTATGTGTTATATGGCCCAGCGACCATGCTGGCGCTGACCACAGGTCAAGGGGTGCAGCTGTATACTCTGGACCCACAAAGCGGTGAATACCTACTGACCAACCCTGCGGTCAGCATTCCCAAAGACACTGCCGAGTTTGCCATTAATATGTCTAACCAGCAGTTTTGGGAAGCGCCAATGCAGACGTATATTGGCGACCTGCTGCTGGGTAAAATCGGCCCGCGTGAAAAGTCTTTCAATATGCGCTGGATTGCCGCCATGGTTGGGGATGTACACCGAGTGCTGAGTCGCGGCGGGATTTTCACTTACCCCACTGACAACAAAAATCCGCAAAAGCCTTACAAACTGCGCCTGATGTACGAAGCCAACCCCATGTCATTACTGGTGGAGCAGGCTGGCGGTAAATCCAGTACCGGTTATCAGGACATTCTGGACATTCAACCAGCAGCGATTCATCAACGGGTAGCGGTCATTCTGGGTTCTGCTAACGAAGTCGCGACTTGCCTGGAATACCATGCTGTCGACTATAGCGATGAGCCAGAGCTGTAATTGCTAAACACCGGGCGGTTTGCCAGCGTTGGCAAGCCGCCAAATCGCGTTATAATAGCCGCCACATGACGCTAATCCCGGCGATGCCGCCAAGATTCCACTGAAAGTGAAAGGATAAATAAATGAGCTTACTTGCTGTGCCTGCGGGCAAATCCCTGCCAGACGATATCTATGTCGTGATCGAAATTCCTCAGAACCACGATCCCATCAAGTACGAAGTGGACAAGGATACCGGTGCCCTGTTTGTGGACCGCATGATGACTGCCCCAATGTTTTACCCATGCAACTACGGTTACGTGAACCAGACCCTGAGCCTAGACGGTGACCCAGTTGACGTACTGGTGCCAACGCAATACCCACTGCAGCCAGGTAGCGTGATCCGCTGCCGTCCAGTGGGTGTATTGAAGATGACTGACGAATCTGGCGAAGATGCCAAAATCGTGGCCGTACCACACGACAAAGTCTCTAAAGAATACAAACATATTCAGGACGTAAACGATCTGCCAACTCTGCTGAAAGCTCAGATCAAACAGTTCTTTGAACACTACAAAGATCTGGAAGAAGGCAAGTGGGTGAAAGTTGACGGTTGGGAAGATGCCGCTTCTGCCCGCGCTGAAATCCTGTCTAGCGCAGCGCGTTATAACGAAGGTAAATAAACCTTCGCTATTATTTCTGAAAAGCCCGCAAACGCGGGCTTTTTTGTTGCCGTTTAGCAACGGGGTTACGACAAACCAAGCTGCGCTTGGCAGAAGCTATCACTTCGTGATTGCAAACTGCGTTTGCGAAAGTCGTGAGCTTTCGCGCTCACACTGCGGCCAAGGGGCGATGCTCGTCCCTCACCCCTTGGAACCTCGAGAACGCCCCACGGCGCAAAACACTACGGTGCTTCTGGTTTGCCATTTTCGCAAATCGCCGCCAACTCGGAATCCATTCCTCGGAGCGGCTTCTTCGGCATCCATGCCTCGATAGTTCAATGGCTGCCCAACGCACCTGCGTAGCGCCAAGGGGAATTGGTGTTGCCTGGCGGTGTGATATTCATACAGCACTCTTTGTGCTTGAAAGATTTTTATACCAAATCGTTTGCAACGAACTTAAGGTTTACGTTGCGCGACAATTTTGATCTCTCGCAATGTGAAAATTTCTAAAATGTTCATAATATTTTATCTAACAAGACCTTAAAAAATCTTGCTAATTAAGATTTAAATGCAAAGTATGGGTAATACTTTGTTATGTGAATCTTTCTACACTGTATATTTACTTTTATTGTTAGTTTTATATCAAGTTTCTAATTTAAGGAAAAATATGAAAACTTTTGGTTTTGCAATTGCTTCTGTATTATCAGTTGTTGGTATTTCATTTGTCGTTCTTTTATTACATGCCGATATTGGTGATGTAATGTTTGCCATGCTAAGCGGCAGTTTTGCTGCGATGCTAATGTCTGTTGCCTGTGTTTTTAAAAATATAGAACCGCAAAAAATATCACAAATGATGTTATTCTCGATTATTGCATCTGCAGCCACATGGCTTATAGCAACGATTACATTAAAAATAACTACAATATCTTTATTTAATACAACCGCCTTAGCTTTTGATTTAATCATTGGAATGATTGGTTCCATCGCCACCTATTGCTATTTATTAGATGAATTTACCGCTAACAAGGAATAATTGAAAAATTAACATCTTCTGGTCGTGGAACTGCTCGTTCCACACCAGAGGACAAGGGGATTGGACGGCCTCATCCCCTTGTCAAACCCCATACCGCCCCACGGCGCAAAACGCTCCGGGCTTATGGTTGGCCATTTTCACAAATCGCCGCCAACTCGGAATCCATTCCTCGGCGCGGCTTCTTCGGCATCCATGCCTCGATTGCTCAATGGCTGCCCAACGCACCTGCGCAGCGCCAAGGGGAATCAGTATCGCCTGAATATCACTTGTTCGAACAAGTTTTGGACATAAACGTGATAGACCTTTTGCTCTAATTAGTCTATTTCGGATTAAAATTTCTATGGCTTAACGCTCGCTTAAATGGCGAGCAACTTGTTGCGAGTCCAGTGCGCGTAGCGCACGATGTTTGAAGCGTTTGTTATGTGATTTAGTAATGCTCATTTGCTTTGAAACCGTACTTTTTCTCTGCAAACAAGATAAATTCACCAATTCCTTTTTCGATCGCTTCAAGTATATGTATATAACCCTCTTTGGTGAGTGTTCGGTCAATGGCAAAGTGATGAACGATACCATGTCGGTATTGAATTATGTCAGATATACGATTCTCTAAGAAAGTAACTGAATTTCCGATCTTTTTCTTTTTATATAAAATCTTCCTTACATCTATATCAAGCCAGTCTTTATAGGCTTTATTAAGCTGATTTAGATTTTGAAATGTGTAATTTCTCGCTATAACATTTTCGACAGTAGCTTCTTTACGCTCCACCTCTAACAGAGTTTCAAAATCTAACTTCTGTTTGTGAACGCTTCGCTTATCTAGCGCAATCGGATCATATTTAATGAGAATCTGGAAGGCTTGGGAGAAAAAATATTCAAACATCGATACCGCAAATGGAACTAATCCGTTATAAAGGACTCGGCTTGGATCTAAAGTTTGTGTGAACTTCACGAAATCATCGACCTCCCCATCATCAGGGACAGGAATTTTCATTGAGGGATCAGGTAAAGAGTGACGAACCGCCGAGATCTCTTGCCGAACATGGCTATGAATTGAAGAAATGCCCCGACTGATTGGAGTGCTGTTATCCTCCCATAAAGGAGCATACCTGTTAGTGCCATAATCCCCTTGAATTGTGCCACCGAATAGCTTTCTAGCTCCTCTCAGAACATCATTAAGCATCTTTACGTCGTGCCAACTAGCGCTATATAAGTTACGCACATGCAATGCCCACTCATTGCCTGTGATTTTCAGCTCATCTTCCCGTACCGGATATATATCGGCTGAAACACCGTCTATAGATTTGAAGTCTTCGTAGTCAAACCAAGAGTAGTTAAGAGTACCTTTAGGCCAATCCCAAAAATGACCGCATTTCTCGAAGCCGAGATTTTCCAGGTAGTTCTTTAAGTCATTTTTTGTTGCTTTCTTTGGGTATAAAGTTACGTCCCTTCCCATTTGGCTTAGTCCTCAGCTAGACTCTGATTTCATATAACGCCCAGTTAAGGTGTGAGCGACGCAATACCGAAGCTCCCGCATACCACCTTAAACACTAAACGCAACGCATAGTGAAAATGCCACGCGTTTCGAATCACTCTTAAACAGTTTGTTAGGGCTTTTTGGTTGCAGACAGTTGCTCAACTCGCTGATTTATAAATATATAAAGGTTTGATGAGAACATACCCACTGCTATCGCAACAAGCGCCATAGTATAAAAACTGCTCTCAGTTTGCATGGTAATTGTTGATGCAACACCTTGCTTTTCTAAATGCGGCGCTACTATAGCTAAAATCACGCCACTTTTAATTCCTACCCATGAAAACATTGCCATTAATCCTGAGGAAACAACTAATACGCCATGCTGTCCCCCTTTGACTCCCGCCATTAAAATTCGAGCAATAGCACCTAAAGATCCCAAAAAGAAAGGGATGACTAAGAGCACTATCGCATTAAATGCTTGGTTGATTAATACAAAGGTCTCTTTATCTATTTCATAGATACCGGGGTTTCGCAACGAGGCAAACATGAGTATTGAAAATGCAAACATGAATGTAAAAACCAAGTACATACTTTTCCTGAACTCCCTCTGCCGAGCATCATATTTTTCTCGGTCAAAGTGAATGTGTACAGTTTCTGAATTTGATGATTCGAGTTCCGTTTCTTTTTTTTGACTTTCGATATTTGGCATCTCAGTCACTTTGTTTTCTATAGTCATAAGTACTCATATCGATAATGGGCATAGCCCTAAAATCATAACGCAACGGCGCGGTTTTCCGTGTCCGTTGCCGTGGCTTGTTTTGTGAGTGACAGATTACGTAGGAGGTGCGCATGATGATGGGCTATTTGACTTCCTTGTATCTGAACTCTCCGTATTCCGCCAACCTTGAGAATGTTTGTTCCTCACTTGAAGCTGGCTGGCGGTGGCTGCGTGCAAGCTCGCTTCATCTGCGACGCTAACGCTTCAAGCGTGCCTGAAAAAATCAAACTTCGCTAGACGGATTTGCGATATTAAAATAGGCTGTAATAATATACAGTATTTTATCGCTAACCTATTGTAATGGCGGCACAAAACATTTTATTAGTGCGCATGCGCATTTACCTTGTTGGACCAGTAAAAACGCGCACAGTTAACTATCTGTATACAAAGAACTTATCAGCATTCTGTTAAATATACTATCTGGAAAAACGCGCATGCGCGTTTTCCAAACCTATTATCTTACCCACAGTCTTTGTAATTACATGATTTTAATGATATTTATTCATGTTGAAATGTGAAAACGCGCACGAAGTTGGGATAAAAATCGCCATGATTTCAATATGACTGTATGCCTGTCCAGCTTTTAGGCATTTCAAAGAAGGACAACATTTGAGTGAAATTGATGAAAATTTCTAGGCGAGAAAGTCTGCGTTTGACTGCACCACAGACAACGAATCAACTCACTTTGGGGCAAAAATGTGTTAACCCGAAAATACAGACAACACCAGTTCCCCTTCGGCACTGCCGAGGATGTTTAGACAATGGTGTAGCTAAGGCAAGGATGCCGAAGCGCGAAGGTTGAGCATCGCGAATGAGACAATGTCTCAAGTTTGTGAGCGCGAGGTGGGGATAGCTTTCAAGGATAGAAAACCGTGAATCCTGAGAGTCGCCATTTTCACCATAAAGCTGAGGACCTTTCAGCGCCGTGGGGGTTCCAAGGGGCGTAAGATGAGCATTGCCCCTTGACCGCAGTGTGAGCGCGAAAGCTCACGACTTTCCAATTTTGTTTAACCCAATAAAAAAGTCACTGCATTGCAGTGACTTTCCCATCAACCCTGAAAGGTGACAATCCCCTTATTTCAGAACGGGATATCATCATCCCAGCCATCATCCAGATCTGGAGTGTAGTTCTGTTGTGGCTGCTGCGGTTGCTGTTGTGGTTTCTGCTGCGGCTGCGGCGCTGGGCGCTGCTGTGACTGCGGCTTATTAGGCGCATAACCACTATTTTGCTGTGGCTGATAAGCTGGCGCAGCCTGCTGCGGTGCATATTGCTGCTGTGGTTGCTGTTGTGGTGCAGCGTACTGGTTGCCACCCTGAGGTGCACCAAAATTACCACCGCCCATGTTGCCACCCTGCATTGGTGCGCCACCCTGATTCTGTGGGCGACCACCGAGCATCTGCATGCTGCCTTGCATATCGACCACGATCTCAGTGGTATAACGCTCCTGACCACTCTGATCTTTCCACTTACGGGTCTGCAAACGGCCTTCCAGATAAACCTGAGAACCTTTGCGCAGATATTCACCTGCCACTTCAGCCAGCTTGCCGAAAATTACCACACGGTGCCACTCGGTGCGTTCCTGCTGTTGTCCCTGCTGATCCTTCCAGGTATCACTGGTCGCGACGGTGATATTTGCCACAGCATTGCCGTTTGGCATATAGCGCACCTCTGGGTCCTGCCCCAGATTGCCCACCAGAATTACCTTATTAACACCACGACTGGCCATGAAAATCTCCTGCGATTCTTAATCTTTACGTTGAGCTTAATTGGAAGAGCCTAGCACAGCTCGCGCCGCCGTTAAATCGAATTGATCGTTCACTTTGAGGTAGGCAACCTTTTCCTCAAGCACGACAATAGCTTCGGCTACACCTTCCAATTGTGACAGCTTGGCGGCCATCTGTTGTGCCTGTTCACGGCCCTGTACCGCGGCTTCCAACGTGTAACTCTTGAGGATTTTTGGATTTTTCATGCCAAAGGTAAGGCCAAGCCACACCAACATCAGCACCACGGCGACGATAAATACGCCAGTAGATCCCAACAGCTGATAAGCCCCGCCGCCGAACAGACCACCACAGAAAGCCCCTAAAAACTGGCTGGTAGAATAGACGCCCATGGCCGAGCCTTTAGCGCCCATTGGGCAGAACTTGGAGATCAAGCTTGGTAACGACGCTTCCAGATAGTTGAAGCCGGTAAAGAATCCGATAATGGCAATGCTCAAGGCGACCAGACTGTGCGGCAGTGAAGCCATCAGGCACAAGGCGATGACCATGATCACCAAGGCAATCTGGAACATCTGTTTGGTATTTTGCCGTTTCACGCCAACGATGATCATCGGCACCATTAACATAAAGGAACCGACAAATGCCGGGAAATACAGCATCCAGTGTTTCTCTTTCACCAGTCCGGCATCAACCAGATCCAGTGGCAGCGCCACAAACACGGCGGTCAGCACTAGGTGCAACAAGAAGATACCAGCATCAAGACGGAACAACTGCGGATCTTTAAGCATTTGCAGCAGCTTGCCGGTTTGCGCCAGCGTGTCTCCGGCAGGCGCATGCCGCACCGGATTGGGCACTAATAGCTGCATGATCACCATGCCGACAATCGCCAGCACACCAGTAAGCGCGAATAAACCGCTAAGTCCCAGATGTTGTGCCACTACCGGCCCCACCAACAAGGCCACAGCAAAGGAACCACCGATACACATGCCGATGATTGCCATGACTTTGGTGCGCTGTTCGTCGCGAGTCAGATCAGCAGCCAGTGCCAGCACCGCGGCGGCAATCGCGCCCATGCCTTGTATCGCACGACCAGCGACAACGCCATAGATGCTGGTAGACATTGCCGCCACCACGCTACCGATAGCGAATAATACCAGGCCACCGAGGATCACCGGCTTGCGGCCGATTTTATCGGACAGAATCCCCATTGGGATCTGCAACAGTGCCTGGGTCAGACCGTAGGCACCAATGGCGATACCTACCCATAGTGGAGAAAATCCTTGCAGATGTTGTCCGTATAACGCGAACACCGGCATGATCATAAATAAGCCCAGCATGCGTAATCCAAATACGCCGGCTAGGGAGAAGGCGACTCTTTTCTCAGTTCCGGAAAGTCCAGCATTGGCCATGTAGTTGTTGCCCTGAGTTCAGTTTTATTTAAGGAAACGCAGTTTAACACGAAGCCTTTTTTTCACCCAAAGGGAAATCCCCCTGCGTGGGATCATCATTCAAAGACTGAAGATAAATTAGCGACATATCAAAAACATAGTGGGATTAAATTGCGTTAATGTTACCAATGACAGCAAAGTCGCAGTACTAGGCTGATTTTATGAGCAAAAGCGCTGGGTTATAAACAAAACACCCGCTAAGTAGCGGGTGTTGGTGACAACTTATTGTGCCGAACCAGTGCCTGGACCACGGTAACGTGACAACCAGTAAGCGTATTGATCCGGCAATACTGACGCTGGTTTTTCGATCCCCAGGGCTTGGGCAATCTGCATCGGATAATGCGGATTGGCAAGATGGGCACGCCCGATCATCGCCAGTTCAATCTGCTTATCAGCGATCGCTTTTTCAGCGGTGCGCGGATCATCAATACACCAGCTAGTGGCGACCGGCAGTTCGGCTTCACGTCCGACCTTGGCAGCAATCGGGACCATAAAACCCGACGCCCAAGGGACTTTGGCATTCTGAGTTGAGAAGCCCATGCTGACGTTCAGCATATCCAAACCCGCATGTTTGAACTGACGCACCAACTCAATAGATTCCGCCAAGGTTTCTTCGTCATGACCATCAAACTCGATCACGCCAAAACGCGCCGTCAACGGCAGATGCTCAGGCCAGACTTGGCGCACCGCTTGTAGAGTTTCCAGCAGGAAGCGACTACGACCAGCAAAATTCCCCCCGTAGGCATCGGTGCGTTGATTGGCTGCACGGGAGAAAAAGCTTTGTGCCAGATAGCCGTGGGCAAAATGCAGTTCCAGCCATTCAAAACCGGCCGCTAATGCTCGCTGGGCCGCGGCGACAAAGTCCGCTTGTACCCGTTGAATATCGGCAACAGTCATCGCCTTCGGCACCTTGGGCAAGCCGCCGCCAAAAGCGATGGCTGACGGAGCAATGGTATCCCAGCCGTTGGGCTGATCAGATGGGATATGGTCATCACCTTCCCATGGACGATTGGCGCTGGCTTTACGGCCAGCATGACCTATCTGAATACCGGGCACGGCACCGCCGGCTTTAATGGCCCTGGCAACACGCGCCATGCCCTGGATCTGGCCATCTTCCCATAAACCAGTACAGGCTGGGGTAATGCGGCCTTCAGGCGACACGCCGGTGGCTTCAACAATGACCAGTCCAGCGCCACCACGGGCAATCGATGCGTAATGTGCTTCGTGCCAGTCAGTGGTGTAACCGTTGACAGCGCTGTACTGACACATAGGCGGCACAGCAATGCGGTTGCGCAGTGTCACCCCTTTAAGGGTATAAGGCGTAAAAATTGCGGTCATAATTACCTCATCAACTCGTGCAATATGAACAATATGATTGCCACAGTCTAAGTAGTTGCAACTATAATTTGAACCAACATGTAATTATGGTTTTGATAATTTTTACTTATGATTAATCCGCAGTGGCTGCAAACTTTTACGGTACTGAGTGAAATGAAAAACTTCACCCGCACCGCCGAACGGCTCGGAATTACGCAGGCAGCGGTCAGCCAGCAAATGCGACTGTTAGAACAGCAATTCGGCCACTTACTGGCACGCCGTGGCCGCGAGATGGCGCTGACCCCAGCTGGGGTGGCACTGCTGCAATATCAACGAGAAGTAGAGAACGCTGAAAACCGTCTGCAAATGCGTTTAACCGAAGCGGAAGCCACCTGCGGCGACGTTGGCATTGTCTCCCCCGGCAGCATCGGTCTGCGTTTGTATCCGTTACTGTTAGAGTTACAACAGCAACATGCCGGACTGGTGCTCCGTCACCGCTTTGCGCCCGATCCTGAAGTACTGGAAGTGGTGCTCAGTAATAAATACGAGCTGGGTTTAACCAGTACCAAACCGGATGATCCGCGCCTCAGCGCCAGCCGTTTTACCGAAGAACCATTGGAACTGGTTATCCCTGCCGACAAAACGGTGGATAGCTGGCAGGATTTAATGCAGCTGGGTTTTATCGACCATCCTGATGGCAGGGCAATGGCGACTCGGCTGTTAAGTCGCTGCTTTCCGGGCAATCCTGGTATTAGCAGTTTACCCATCACCGGCTTCAGCAATCAGGTCAGCCTGCTACTAGAACCGGTGGCCAGAGGCTTAGGATTCACTGTGTTACCGCACTTCGCGCGAATATCATTCGCCAAACAACCGGCCATCAAGGTAGTAGAAACGCCGGTAGCTGTGGTTGATACCCTGTGGCTAATCCACCGCCAGGAATGGCCGTTGTCGAGCCGTGCCGAAAAAGTCGTGGCGTACCTGCGACAAGCACTTTGCGGTTCCGTTAACACTACGGAACCAACCTAGAAAACCCCTAATTCATCAGGGTTTTATTGTCATCGCACGGTGCTTTACACGCAGGTTAAAAAGCTGACAATCACTAGGAGTCGACGGTAATTTATGCGATACTGATCGTCTTTTTCTTCGGTCAGCAATCAGCAATTTCAGAGATGGATAAGATAGAAATCCGCGGTGCTCGCACCCATAACCTGAAAAATATCAATCTCACGATTCCCCGGGATAAATTGATTGTTATCACTGGGTTATCTGGCTCCGGTAAGTCCTCGCTGGCGTTTGATACGCTCTATGCAGAAGGCCAACGCCGTTATGTGGAATCCCTGTCAGCGTACGCGCGCCAGTTCCTGAGTCTGATGGAAAAGCCCGATGTGGATCATATCGAAGGGCTGAGCCCGGCGATCTCCATTGAGCAGAAATCTACCTCGCATAACCCGCGCTCTACCGTCGGTACCATTACCGAAGTGTACGATTACCTGCGCTTGCTTTATGCGCGTGTTGGCGAACCACGGTGTCCTACCCATGGCGAGCCACTGGCGGCACAAACGGTGAGTCAGATGGTGGATCAGGTGCTGGCGTTGCCCGAAGGCGAACGCATGATGCTGCTGGCGCCGGTGGTGCAAGCTCGTAAAGGTGAGCACGTCAAACTGCTGCAGAATCTGGCGGCCCAGGGCTATATCCGCGCCCGTATTGATGGTGAAGTCTGTGATCTTTCCGATCCACCAGAGCTGGAACTGCAAATAAAACACACCATCGAAGTGGTAGTAGACCGCTTCAAAGTGCGTGCCGATCTGCAACAGCGGCTGGCCGAGTCCTTTGAAACCGCGCTGGAACTCTCAGGCGGCATTGCCACAGTTGTCAGCATGGATCACACCGATGCGGCGCCGCTGCTGTTCTCGGCTAACTTCGCCTGTAGCCAGTGTGGTTACTCCATGGCGGAGCTGGAACCGCGACTGTTCTCTTTCAACAATCCCGCCGGTGCCTGTCCGACCTGTGATGGTCTGGGCGTACAGCAATTTTTTGATCCGGACCGGGTCGTCACTAACGATGAACTGTCGCTGGCCGGCGGCGCTATCCGTGGCTGGGATCGACGTAACTTTTATTACTTCCAGATGCTGACTTCTCTGGCAGAGCACTATCATTTCAAAGTGGAAACCCCATTTTGCGAGTTGACCGACAAAGTCCGCGATATTGTGCTTTATGGCTCCGGAGACGAGAAAATTGCCTTCCGCTATATCAATGATCGTGGCGATGTGGTGATACGCAACCATCCATTTGAAGGCATCCTCAACAACATGGACCGCCGCTACCGCGAGACCGAATCCAATGCGGTGCGTGAAGAGTTGGCAAAATACATCAGTAACCGTCCGTGTAAAACCTGTGGCGGCTCGCGTTTGCGTGAAGAAGCACGCAATGTGTTTATTGGTGATGTCAGCCTGCCGCAACTGACCGACTGGTCTATCGGCCATGCCAGCCGTTACTTTGCCGAACTGAAATTTGATGGTCAGAAAGCTCAAATCGCCGAAAAAGTGCTGAAAGAGATCCATGACCGCCTGGGCTTTCTGGTGAATGTTGGCCTGAACTATCTGTCACTGTCACGCTCTGCAGACACGCTTTCGGGCGGTGAAGCGCAGCGTATTCGACTGGCCAGTCAGATTGGTGCCGGTCTGGTAGGCGTAATGTATGTGCTGGATGAACCGTCTATTGGCTTACATCAGCGCGATAACGAGCGACTGCTGAGCACCCTGACCCATCTGCGCGATCTCGGTAACACTGTGATTGTGGTAGAACACGACGAAGATGCTATCCGCTGCGCCGATTACATTGTGGACATCGGTCCCGGTGCCGGCGTGCATGGCGGCGAAGTGATCTGCGCTGGTGACCTCGGCACTATCATGCAATGTGAGCAGTCACTTACCGGACAATACCTTTCAGGCAAGCAGACTATTACGGTACCTGGGCCGCGCACCGTGTGTGACCCGAATAAAATGATCAAGCTGTATGGTGCCCGTGGCAATAACCTCAAAAATGTTAATCTGGAGATCCCGATTGGCTTGCTGACCTGCATCACCGGGGTGTCTGGTTCTGGGAAATCGACGCTGATCAACGATACTTTTTTCCGTATCGCCCATAAGATGCTGAACGGTGCCACGGTCAACGAACCGGCACCTTATGATCGCGTCGAAGGCATGGAACTCTGCGACAAAGTCGTGGATATCGACCAGAGCCCGATTGGCCGGACACCGCGTTCTAATCCGGCGACTTACACTGGCATTTTCACTCCCATCCGCGAGCTGTTTTCCGGCACGCAGGAAGCCCGGACCCGCGGTTATCAGCCGGGTCGTTTCTCCTTTAACGTGAAGGGTGGTCGCTGTGAAGCCTGTCAGGGTGACGGCTTAATTAAGGTGGAGATGCACTTTCTGCCAGATGTTTATGTGCCCTGTGACGTCTGTAAAGGCAAACGTTACAACCGCGAAACGCTGGAAGTGAAATACAAGGGCAAAAGCATTCACGAAGTGCTGAATATGACGGTAGAGGAAGCCCGTACTTTCTTTGATGCCGTGCCAGCCATTGCCCGTAAACTGCAAACGCTGATGGACGTCGGATTGTCTTATGTGCAGCTTGGACAAAGTGCCACCACCTTGTCGGGCGGTGAAGCGCAGCGGGTGAAGTTAGCCAAAGAGTTGTCAAAACGCGACACCGGCCAGACCCTGTACATTCTGGACGAACCCACCACCGGCCTGCATTTTGCGGATATTCAGATGCTACTGGACGTACTGCATAAGCTGAAAGCCCAGGGCAATACCATTGTGGTGATTGAGCACAATCTGGACGTGATTAAAACAGCTGACTGGATTGTTGACTTAGGGCCAGAAGGCGGCTCAGGCGGCGGCACCATTCTGGTAGCCGGCACCCCGGAACAGGTGGCCGAACATGCGGAATCACATACCGCGCGCTTCCTCAAGGCACTGCTGAAATAGTTCGCAAGAAGACCACAAAGGGCCCAAATTTAGGGCCTTTTGTTTTGATCACAAGGTGTTCATGCGTCCCGCGATTATCAGCATTGCGGCATCGAGATTGCAAAGTGTTAACGTGGAACAAGTATTATTTTTCTACAGACTTGTGACGAAATTACACTATACTTTTCGAACAGCGCTGGATATTTGTTGCGCATAGCGTTATAATCCGCCGCTTTTAAAATGGGAAGTCAACGCGGGGTTGATTTTCCTGCTGTAAAATTCTTTTTTGCGTTTTCAACGCACCCACAAGGCTACAATTCAATGTCATCCAGTGAACTGACTTTCCGTGAACTCGGGCTTTCCGAGGAGTTGCTGCGCGCCCTGAACGAACTGGGCTACGAGCATCCAACCCCTATCCAGGCCGCCAGTATCGTGCCGCTGATGGAGGGTAAAGATATTCTGGGCCAGGCTCAGACAGGGACCGGTAAAACCGGCGCTTTTGCTTTACCGTTACTTAACGCCATTGACCATAAATTCAATGCCCCGCAAATTCTGGTATTGGCGCCAACCCGGGAACTGGCCGTACAGGTCGCAGAAGCGTTCACCAGCTATGCCAAATACCTCAAAGGGTTCCATGTACTGCCTATTTATGGCGGTCAGAGCATGCATCAGCAGTTGCAAGCACTGCGCCGTGGGCCACAGGTAATAGTCGGTACACCGGGTCGTGTGATGGACCATATGCGTCGTGGCACGTTGAAACTGGACACCATCAAGGCGCTGGTGCTGGATGAAGCCGATGAAATGCTGAAAATGGGCTTCATCGATGACATCGAATGGATCTTGGATCAGACTCCAGATGACCGCCAATTAGCCCTGTTCTCAGCGACCATGCCAGAACAGATCAAGCGCGTTGCCAACAAGCATCTGGCAAGCCCAATCAATATCAGTATCGCCGCTAGTCATGCGACGGTTGACTCTATTGAACAGCGCTTTATTCAGGTGTCACAGCACAATAAGCTGGAAGCGCTAGTGCGGGTGCTGGAAGTGGAAAACACCGAAGGCATTATTATCTTCGTGCGTACCCGTAACTCCTGTGTTGAGCTGGCTGAAAAGCTGGATGCGCGTGGTTATGCCTGTTCGCCGCTGCATGGTGATATGAACCAGCAGGCGCGTGAACGTGCGGTTGACCAGTTGAAGAATGGCAAGCTGGATATTCTGATCGCCACTGACGTCGCCGCTCGCGGTCTTGACGTAGAACGTATCGGCCATGTGATCAACTACGATATTCCTTACGATACTGAAGCCTATGTACACCGTATTGGTCGTACTGGTCGTGCCGGCCGCAGCGGTATGGCAATCCTGTTTGTGACCAGTCGTGAAATGCGCATGCTGCGTATGATTGAAAAGGCCACTAACAGCCGTATTTCGCCAATGAAAGTGCCAAGCCCAGAAACTGTGGCAGAACGTCGTCTGTCGCGTTTAGGTGATCAAGTTGCCGAAGTCATCAATAGCCAACAGTTAGACTTCATGAAAGGTGCAGTGGCACAGCTGTGTCAGCAACTGGAAGTCGATACGGATATTCTCGCTGCCGCACTGTTGTATCAGGTACAGCAAGAACGTCCGCTGCAACTGCCAGCCATGCAGGAGCGTCAGCGCGATGTGCAGGACAGCAAATTCCAGAGCGGTGATGACCGCAGCAGCCGTCGCCGTCAAAGCAGCCGAGCCACACCTGGCGATCTTGGCAGCGCCGAAGAACTGAAAGACAATCCAGATATCAAGATGTGCCGCTATATGCTGGAAGTTGGCCGTGATCACGGTGTAGGTGTGGGTAACATCGTGGGCGCCATTGCTAACGAGGCAAATATTGACAGCCGTTATATTGGTCAGATCCAGCTGCTGGATCAGATCAGTACGATAGATCTGCCTGCGGGGATGCCAAAAGATATTCTGATGCATCTGAAAAAAGTGCGCGTCTGTGGTCGTCCAATCAATATCAAAGAAGTTGGCACACAGCTCGATAGTGGCAAAGAGCAGAGCAAACCGCGTCGTAGCCGCAAGCAGGAAGATGAAGGTCATGCGGATCGTGAACGCAGTCCACGTACCGAACGTAGCAAGCCACGCTTTGAAGGCGAACGTCGTCCGAAACGTCGTGAACGCAAAGAGTAATTACCGCTACTACTGATAAAAAAGGAGCTGCAAGGCTCCTTTTTTATGCTTCATTGGCGAGTTGTGTTAAGACCCAAAACGGGTGGACTCAAAGCTATTCAGTAATCGGTGGATCATATAACAGATGCATAAGGTACCGACGATAGCCCCCATAATGCTGCTAACACGATAAAGTGCGCTGAAAACCAGGTCATTGCCGGGGGCGAGATACTGCCCGAATAAAATGCCCAAGGTGGTCATCGCACCAAAACCGACCCCTGAACCAGAGGCCTCTTTTACATGTGCCTGGGCAAACAGCATAGTGCCAAGCCACAATAATGGCGCCACCAGCAGCAATAATCCGGACCAATCGTACAGCAGTAACTGCACTGACAAACCGTAGAACACCCCAAGAATGGTGCCCATCGCCCGCTTTTTCGCATAACCGAGCGCACCGTTCCAATGCATCGGAAATAGCAGCAGCAAAGTCGTCGCCTGGGCGGATAATGAGTCCTTCAAATCAAACAGCTGAAACACCAGGAATGAAATGGTCGCCATACTAGCACCTAGCAGCGCTTCATGACGCATTCGATGTGGCTGTTTCGGTTCTGCCACATGACTGGCTCGCGGCTCGACATCTGGGAAAACTGCCTTCATCAGATAAGCAATTAATACCGATAAGGCACAGGCAATCAGGTTACTGCAGATTAAATCATTCAGGTCAGTAGCGGGATAACTAGCAAAATGCAGCATAATGCTGAGGTTGATGACCCCATTGGCGCCAAACAGAAACAAACTGCCTTTCGACATACAGGCAAAGCGATACAAAAACAGCAAAAAGACCAATGGTGTCATCAGTCCAATATGACCGCCAAACAGACCACCGATAATGCCGACTTCCAGGCCACATAGCACGCCGGCCGCCAACAATTGCCGGGCGGCATGACCGTTCATGGTCGGCACTAACCCTAGTAGCAGCATCGGAGTGACGACATAGAACACCCCATAATTCCAATTCATCGCTTTACAGATCAGAAAACCGATAGTGGCCCCGGTCGCAACCCGCAAACACTGACGCAAGTCATTGGTGGTCAATGGCTTATTACGCAACAACATCGTCAGCCTCAGTAGATGTAATGCAGCAAGCTGATGAATTTGATCTGCAGATGCGCCAGAAATCGCAGCACCCCGTGCTCCGGCAACAGCTGTACCGTGGCTCGCGCACCTGCCGCCAGGCGCAGTTTATCGTTGTGGCTCAAGTCCAGATGTAAGCGTAAACGCTGGGCGTCGCGGACCCAACGATCTGACTCGGTAGGGGTGGCTAGCGAGCCGTCAGCAACAAACTGACCAGCGCTGACCCCCGCGTCAATGCTGCTGACAGTAGCGTTGTATAATTGACCGGGTTCGCCATCAAATGCCACCCAGGCTTCACTGCCAGGGCGAATATCTTTGAGGGTCTTTTCGCGAAAATCGGCAATGATATCGGTCTGTTGAGACACCAGCGCCAACACTGGGTTGGCATTACTGACCACACTGCCCTGCTGCAATTGCAGGTTGGTCACCACGCCATCTTCTGCGGCAGTGACTCGTGTGTAGGCCAGATTCAATGTCGCCGTCGCCAGTTGGTTCTGTGCCTGACGTAATTTCAGATTCTGCTCACCGGGCAACCCACGCGAGACCTTAAGTTTGGACAACTGAGCATTCGCTGATGCCAGTGTTGCCATCTCAGTACGTACGGTGGTTTCAGCCTGCTCCAGACTCTGGCGCGAAACGCTATGATCGTTAAACAGCGAGGCCAAACGTTTGGCTTCACGCTGTGCCTGGGCTAACGCTACGTCACTGGCAGTCACACTCGCGGTTGCCGCGGCTATCGAGGCATCCAGTTCAGCGTTGTCTTGTTTGGCCTGCTCGACGGCCAGTTGCGCTTGTTCCAGCGCCAATTGATAGGGTTGCGGATCAATCACAAACAACAGGTCGCCTTTTTTTACCTGCTGGTTATTCGTCACCGCCACCTGAACCACTTTACCCCCGACCTGCGGTGCTACTTTGGTCACCAAATGCGTCGCCATGGCCTGTGGCGTCAGTGGAATTTTCAAATCCGCCAGCATGAAATAGGCGAAAGTAAGGCCAAACCCGAACATGGAAAATTTAATCATGCGGGCAAACTCTTGGTCCGGCGTCATAAAACTGGAAACTCTCCTGAATCTGTTATTTTTTAGCAGCTAATTTTCGCTGGGCATTAGCGGTGATGCGTTGCAAGGTCTGTTCAAATTGCGCCAGTTCGGCTTCGCTGATGCCATCGAGCAAATCCAGCCGGACTTGCACAATCAGCGTTTCCATTTGGCTCAATATTTGTCGCCCACTGTCGGTCAGCCAGACGATGCGCGCGCGTTTATCCTGATTGCAACAGTAGCGGCAGATCAGTTGCTGCTGCTCCAGTTGTGCCAAGGTTCGCATCAAGGATGGCAGTTCAATCTCCAGCGCCTCCGCCAGCGCTTTTTGACTCACACCATCGCCCATACGCCGTAACTTCCACAAGGCGGTCCAGCGAGGATGAGTCAGCCCCAGCGGCACCAGTTCGGTGTCAGCCACCATGCGCCATAACCGGTGGCTACGGCCAAGATGCTCTGCCAGTGACAGTTCGCGCAGCTGATCGAGCTTTTTATCCATCATGCATCTCTAATTAATTAGCAGGCGAAGCATTATATTTATTTAGCAGGCTAAGTAAATCCCTGTCACGAAATAATCCGAAAGAGTGATCCACCGCTTAAATTCAACAATGGTTAATATGTTCATCTTAAAAACTTTTCGTTTCACACACTTGCGCAAACTTGCGGTAACTATAATTGGCGCTTATCTGACAAAGGATTGGTATTCGGAGGTTAGTTGTGTTTTCCAAACTTAAAGTGGGAACCCGCATTATTCTCGGGGTATGCGTGATGTTGGTGGTGGTAATGACGTTTATCATGCCAATGGTGTTGTCCCAATTTACAGCACAGGTCGCGCAATCAGAGCAACGTGAATTGCAGAAGTTGTATCAAACAGCCGTGGCAGAAATTCAGGGGGCGGGCAAATTGGCAGAAGCGCTTGCCACTGTGGTTGCCCATACGCCGGAAATGCAGGCGGAATTTGCTGCGGGCCAACGACAACAACTCAACGAACGTAGTCAGTTGATATTCAAGCCATTAAAGCAGAACTTTGCCGTACAGCAGTTTCAATTTCACACCCCACCTGCAATTTCGTTTTTACGCGTGCACAAACCAGAAAAGTTCGGCGATGATCTGTCTTCTTTTCGTGAAACTGTAGTGCAAACCAATAATACCCAGCAGCCGCTCATGGGGCTGGAAAAAGGTGTTGCCGGCCTCGGCATCCGCGGCTTAGCCCCTGTCAGTTATCAGGGTAAGCACATTGGCTCAGTCGAATTTGGCATGTCATTCGGCCAGCCATTTTTTGAGGAATTTAAACAGAACTATCAGGCCGAAGTCGCGTTGCTGATCCCGACGGATCAAGGCTTCAAACGTTTTGGCGGCACCTTCGAGTTACCGCAGTTTCAGAATAGTGCGCTACTCACCCGAGTGATGCAGGGACAAGCACAAAATTTCAAGGAAGCCAGTAACGGCATCAGCCATGCCATCTATCTGCATCAGATACAGGACTTTTCCGGTAAAGCCATTGGGGTACTGGCGATCGGGATGGATCGCAGTGATACCGAACAGGCATTATGGAATATCAATCTTAAGTTGGCGGGCATTGGGCTGCTCGCATTACTGATTGGCACGCTGATAGCGGTACTTATCGCACGCAGTATTACCGGCCCCATTGGCGAAGCGACCCGAGCCATGAACAATATCGCCGAAGGTGAAGGCGACCTGACCCAACGGATCAAAGTCCACAGCAAAGATGAAATTGCCGAACTGGCACAGGCGTTTAACCGCTTTGCCAGCAAAATTCACGGGACTATGCAAAGCGTGGCACAGGTGACTGAATCACTGGCAACCTCGGCAGAAGAGATGTCTGGCATTACCGGCAATAGCCGCCGCAGTGCCGACCAGCAGCAGCGAGAAACCGAACAGGTCGCGACTGCCATGAATGAAATGGCCGCAACCGTACAGGAAGTGGCACATAATGCCACCGATGCCGCCACCGCCGCCGAACAGGCAGACAGCGCCAGTGATGCCGGTAAACAGGTCGTGCAGCAGGTGGTGCAACAGATTGATGGTCTGGCAAAGGAAATCAATAACGCTGTTGATACTATCGATAAATTGGCACAAAACAGTCAGGCCATCGATACCGTGCTGGAAGTGATCCGTAACATTGCTGAACAGACAAATCTGTTGGCACTGAATGCAGCCATTGAGGCCGCGCGTGCCGGCGAACAGGGCCGAGGCTTTGCGGTAGTGGCCGATGAAGTACGGTCACTGGCGAGCCGTACCCAGGCATCTACGGCGGAAATTCAACACATCATCGAGCAGTTGCAACAAGGAGCTCGCTCTGCCGTCAGCGTGATGGAAAAGAGCAATCAAACCACCGCACATTGTGTACAGGAAGCCAATAACGCCGGGAAAGCATTGGAACAGATCCGCTCCGCCGTTTCGACCATTACCCAAATGAACATCCAGATCGCCAGTGCAGCCAATCAACAGGTGGCCGTCTCGGCGGAAATTAACCGCAATGTCAGCAATATCAATGATGCCGTCGCCCACAACAGCGACAGCTCAGCTCAGATTGCTGAAGCTAGTGGGGAATTGGCCACCCTATCTGGTCGTTTGCAACAATTGTTGGGGCAATTCCGCCTGTAGCTGATGTCAATAACAGCAAAAAGCCTGCATCAGCAGGCTTTTTTGTAGCACATTATCAACTATTCAGCGGCGCTGGCTTTTGGCCGCACGCCCAGAATATGACAGATGGCGTAGGTTAATTCAGCCCGGTTCAGCGTGTAGAAATGGAAGTCCTTGACACCTTCTCGAGACAACACTTTTACCATATCAATAGCAACGCTGGCACCGACTAAGGAACGAGTAGAAGGATCTTCATCCAACCCTTCAAACTGCTGATGCAACCATCCCGGCAGATTAACGTTGGTCATACCGGCAAAACGCTTCAATTGCTTGAAGTTGGTGACAGGTAAAATCCCGGGCACGATTTCGACATCAATACCGGCCGCCACGCAGCGGTCACGAAAACGCAGATACGCTTCTATATCAAAGAAAAACTGAGTGATAGCGCGGTTGGCACCGGCGTCAATCTTACGCTTGAGGTTGACCAGATCGGCTTGAGCATTAGCCGCTTCTGGGTGTACTTCCGGATAAGCAGCAACCGAGATATCAAAGTCTGCCACGCTACGCAGCAACCGCACCAGATCGGCAGCAAATCGTGTTGGCTTGGGGCTGCCTTCAGGCAAGTCTCCACGCAACGCCACTATATTGCGAATGCCGCTATTCCAGTAGTGCTTTGCTAATTGCAGTAATTCTTCATCACTGGCATCCACCAATGTCAGATGGGGCGCGGCCACCAGATCGGTTTCTTTCTGGATACGTTCGATGACCCCATGGGTGCGATCGCGTACCCCAGAGTTTGCACCGTAGGTGACCGATACAAACTTAGGCTGTAACGGTTGCAGGCGCTGAATGGAGTTCCACAACAAGGTTTCCATTTCCGGCGTGGCAGGCGGAAAAAATTCAAAGGAAACATTGATATCGCCATTAAGCTCGGCAAGGCTCTGGTTCAAGGAGCTGGCGTACTGCGCGTGGTGAAAAGCCATCGAAAATCTTCCTCAAGTTTATCTATCTGGACGTTTGGACGTCTATATGGCTGTATACTAGAGATTCTGTGTTCGAAGTCAAGCCTAAAGATCGTCGCAACTGACAGAAAAGCCATCAGCATTGTGGATCCTATAATTTTAGTTTGGGCTTTACTGCCAATTGAAAAATTCCGCAAGTTAAGTGCCCCGATGCCGAGATGCAGGGAAAAATGCTGAACGCGTGTTATTGATGGTCGCTATCGCTAGAATATATTTCACAAACCGATGAGCTGCTGTGGTACCGATCAGCCCTAACATCACCTGAAGGAACGGCAATTGAGCTACCCAGTAGTAACCGAAATACCTTCGGCAGAAGAGTATTGTCGGTTGCGGTTGGATGTTGGCTTATCAGCAAAATCGACTGCTGCGGCAAGGATTGGCTTAAGTCATGCGCCTTATACCATTTGTGTTCGTGATAACGGCCCATTAATCAGTATGGGTCGAGTGATTGGCGATGGTGGCGGCTTCTTTCACATTGTCGATATCGCCGTAGCCCCGAAATATCAGCGACAAGGTTTAGGCATGCGCATCATGGATAAGATTGAACAGTATCTGGATACCGTGGCACAGGAAGGTTCTTATGTATCGTTAATTGCCGCTAAACCGGATTTTTATGCCAAGCGCGGGTATTTACCGACGGCTCCGGCCGGCTATGGCATGTCTGAAAAGTTTCAGTGGTATGCCTGGCACAGCCTGATGTTGACGTTAGTAACTTAGTCTCTGCTGGTGCGATTAATAGCGGTACGGCTTACGTGCCGATAATATGCTGCTCTTCTTTGGGAAACCGTACTTTGACAAAGATATATCTGTTTGACTGGGGTAACACCCTGATGGTCGATGATCCGCATCAGACGGGCAAAATGTGTCATTGGGAGCATGTCGCAGCTGTCGCGCAGGCGCATGAAACGCTGCAGGTTCTGGCCAAATGCCATCGCCTCTATGTGGCAACCAATGCTGCGGATTCTGCCGCTGATGATGTGCGCCAAGCATTGGAACGCGTTGGACTGGCACAGTACATTAATGGCTACTTCTGCAAAGACAGTCTGGGGCTGAGCAAAGATAACCCGGAGTTTTACCGCACCATCATCCGCTTACTGGGCGTTGCTGCCGACGACCTGGTCATGGTGGGAGATTCGCTTGAAACCGACATCAAACCCGCAGCCGCCGCAGGGCTGAATGTTGTGTGGTTCAATCCAACAGCCGTAAATGACATGTCCGAAGCGGGATACCGCCAAATCCGCCAGTTATCAGAGTTATGCTCCAGATATCAGTGTTAGCGATTGGCTACATCCACGGCCACAGATGCTCTGCTTCAGCCACCGGAGTTGATGGCTAATTCACCATCGCAAACAGCAACAAAAAGGCCTCAATGCTGAGGCCTTTTCGTCATCCATCAGTCTTCCAGCAAATCTCGACAGATTTGCACTAAGTCAGATTGTACTGCCGCCGCCGTGACTTCGCGCCCGGCCCCCGGGCCACGAATAATCAGCGGATTGCCCTGATAGAACGCACTGCGGATCACAAACACATTGTCACCTGGCGTCAAATTCGCGTACGCGTGATTACGCTCAACCCACTGCAATGCCACTTCAGCAGTGGCCCCTTGCTCACCACGTTCCAACGCTGCCACGTAGCGTAATACCTTACCTTGCTCGTTAGCAGCGGCAAACTGCTGTGACAGTTCCGTGTCCAGTTCAGGTAATCGTTGCAGAAACTCTTCTAGCGGGATCTGCGCTAGATGTGCCGGAACCAAAGAACTCAGGCGAATATCCTCAAGTTCCAGTTCCAACCCGATTTCTCTGGCGAGAATCAACAGTTTACGCTGCATGTCTCGGCCGGAGAGATCATCGCGGGGGTCGGGTTCGGTAATGCCTAGCGCTTTAGCTTCCAGTACCAGTTCCGAGAACGGACGTACCCCATCATATTTTTCAAACAACCAACACAGGGTCCCGGAGAAAATACCACCGACCGCTTGTACCTGATCGCCACTGTTATGCAGGTCGTTCAGCGCATGTTGTACCGGTAACCCGGCGCCACAACTGGCGTTATACCGCCAAAATAGGCGACGATTACCCAGCATTTGTTTCAATTCACGGTAAAACGCCAAAGGTCCAGAACCCGCGAGTTTGTTAGCGCTCACCATGTGAATACCGTGGGCAAAAAACTCCGGATATTGCAGTGTCAGACTGGCGCTGGCACTGATATCCAAAGCGACCAATTCGTCACAGGATAAATCATCGGCCTGCTCAAACAGGTGCTCATACTGCCACGGAGTCGCTTCAGCTTCGAAACGTGTCTGCCACTCAGCAACGGCAATACCTTCGTTACAAAACAATGCCTTACTTGAACTGGCCAAGCCGACCAGCACCACTTCGGCTTCGAGTTGCCGATTCAGTTGTGCCGCTGATTTGCCAAACAAGGTCACCCAGGCTTCGCCGATATTGCCCACCCCTAACAGAATGATGCCAATACGTTTACGGGGGCCAGCACAGCGACGATGTACTTTCTGCGTCAATAACGCTACCTGCTGCTGCGGAACTAACGTCACCAGACTCAGACCATCCTGATACAGCGGTCTGGCTTCACGGCTAAGCAATCGGGCGAAGCTACGGCGATAGAGATTGGCGGCGGCGCTGACCAGTGCCACCAGCCCAAAGCCAGTATGGGTTTCGACATTACTGATCCCCAACTCATCGGTAAACTGCAGCAATAGCGCCGCCAATTGTTTCCGCGATTCTAAGGTATACGCCAACTCATGTTTTTGTTTACCCAGCGACCAGTGCGCTAAAGGTTGTAACCCTGCGTGTTCCAGTGTATCCAATAAGGCTTCCCACGGTGCCTGCAACTGCAACGTGACGGTAAAGACTTCATCGAGACTCGTCACCACCGGGGCACTGGCAATATCACTTTGTGGAGCCACCAGCGTAAAGTCAGTCTGCGGCGCATAACTGGAACGCACCGCCAAGCTCACCTGCGTGTTATACAGCGGTTGCAGCGTACGAGAATGTAAGACAGGAGACCCCAAACGCGCTAAGCGGTCAGCTTCAGCCAGTGACATCGTTTGCAGCAGTTTGGCATCCTGAATTTTGTTGGGGTCGGCATTAAATACCCCTTCCACGTCAGTCCAGATGGTGACGCGGTCAATATCCGCCAGGCTGGCAATTAATGTTGCGCTGAAATCGGAACCATTGCGCCCCAGTAACAGCATCTCCCCGTGAGGATTGGCGCAGATAAAACCCGTGATCACCAACCGTTCATCTGGATGCGCCTGCAGCATTTTCTGTACCTGAGCCCGAGACTCTTCCATGCGAATTTTCGGCACGGCGGCTTCATCGGCGATCAATAAGCCGCGGGCGTCGATGTTAGAGGCTGCCACCCCAGATTCTCGCAGCAGCGCCGCCATCAATCGGGCAGACCAGCGTTCACCAAAACCAACCACCTGATTGCATTGATATTCGCTACGAATATCCAGCGATAACAAACTCATCAAGGTGGCCCGATCATTCGCCAGCCGTTCCCGCAGCTGACGCGCTTGGGAATTACTCAATAACTGTTCAATCAGGTTTTGCTGGTAACTCATCAAAACCTGTAGTTCTTCCTGCCACAACTTGCCCTGTTCGCGCAGCGATAATAGTTTGTAGAGAAAATTAGTGGTTTTGCCAGCTGCGGATACCACGATCAGGTCATCGGGACGACCATGAGTCAGTAAAATATGCGCCACACGCCGATAACAATCCGGATCCGCGAGACTGCTACCCCCAAACTTATGTAAGTGACTACGCGCCATCAATCAATGCTCCCCAACTCAACAAGCGGCGACCGCTGCCAAACCAGCAGCGATATCGTCCAGCAGATCCTGTGGATCTTCGATCCCCACGGATAAACGAATAAGTGTATCTTTGATGCCGGCTTCAGCACGGGCTGCCGGTTCCATTGCCCGGTGTGTCATAGTAGCAGGAACCGCTACCAGACTTTCCACGCCCCCCAAACTTTCTGCAACAGAGAAATAGCGCAAAGCGCCAAGAAAAGCTTCCACTTCGGCATCACTGCCTTTCAGTTCGAAACTGACCATAGCACCAAAGCCAAGTTGCTGTTTCGCCGCAATTTCATGACCCGGATGCGTTTTCAGCCCAGGGTAATACACCTTCTGTACTTGCGCGCTACTTTGCAGCAGATCCACAATTTTAGCGGCATTATTTTGGTGCTGCTGAATACGCAGTGCCAGTGTGCGCAGGCCGCGTAATGTCAGATAACTGTCGAATGCACCGCCGGTCAGCCCCAAGGTGTTAGACCACCAGTGTAGCTGTTCTGCCAGCGCCGCATCTTTTGCAATCACCGCACCACCGACAACGTCACTGTGACCGTTGATATATTTGGTGGTGGAATGCACTACGATATCGGCGCCCAGCAATAACGGTTGCTGTAATGCGGGAGACAGGAAGGTGTTATCCGCCACCAACAGTGCTCCCACGGCGTTACAGGCCGCGGCAACACTGGCGATATCGATTACCCGCAGCAAGGGGTTGGAAGGCGTTTCAATCCATACCATCTTTGGCTTACGCGCCAGAGCTTGTTGTAATGCCGCCGCATCGGTCTGGTCGATAACCGCCAGCTTAAACTGGCCTTTTTTGGCTAAATGGGTAAATAACCGATAACAACCGCCATAACAATCATGGGGTACAACCAGCAGATCATCGGGGCTCAATAGACTGGTCACCAACGTAACCGCCGCCATACCACTGGCGGTAATAACTGCTGGACACCCTTGTTCCAGTTCACCAATCGCATTTCCGAGAATACTGCGAGTTGGGTTACCAGAGCGACTGTAGTCAAACTGCCGCGGAGTTTTATGCCCATCAAAGGCATAATTGGTCGAAAGATAGATGGGCGGAACCACTGCACCATGCTGATTATCGGTTTCAATTCCCTGACGGACGGCGATGGTGGCCATTTTCCGCTCTGTCATTTTCGACTCCTTAAATTCTTTTCAAGAAACACCATAAAGATGTCTGGACGGCTAAATTCTACCAAGTCGCTTGTTGGCGTCAATAGGCATCGAGACGTTTAGACGTCCAAATGTATAGAATTCCATTTTTGTGATACAGTATTATGGCCCGACATTTGACTGTCGGATGTAAGAGTTTAAAATCGGCAGCGAATTAGTGACATAGCAGGTGCAACATGACTGAATGGAACGGCGAATATATCAGCCCTTACGCTGAGCACGGGAAGAAAAACGAACAAGTAAAAAAAATCACTGTGTCTATTCCGCTAAAAGTGCTCAAAGTACTGACGGATGAACGCACCCGGCGTCAGGTGAACAACCTACGTCATGCCACCAACAGCGAATTGCTGTGCGAAGCATTTCTGCATGCTTATACCGGCCAGCCATTACCAAATGATGAAGATCTGTCCAAGGATCGCCCGGACAGTATCCCGGCCGAAGCGAAACAGATGATGGAAGATATGGGTATCGAATGGGAAGAAATGGAGTAAATGCACTGTTTCCATCGCTGCTGTTTTAACCCTTCTCTATACAGCCGGGCAACGCCCGGCACAGTACTTCCGTCATGTGGTCGTTAGTCGATCCGATCACCCTGATTCTGGCATCACTGATCATTTTTCTGGGTGCCATCACCCAAAGTCTGCTGGGCTTCGGACTGGCAGTGGTCTCTACCCCGCTGTTATATATCGTTGATCCAGAGTTGGTGCCGGTACCGGTGATCATCCTCAGTTTTTCTATCGCGCTGCTTACCTTATTACGAGAACGCGGCAATCTGGAACTCGGCGGGCTGCAATACGCCTTAGCCGGCAGAATTCCGGGCAGCTTACTGGGCGTTACTTTACTGCTGGCACCACGTGCGATTCTCGGTTTAATCATTGCGGCCATTGTAGGACTGGCAGTGTGGATGAGCCTGAAAAAGCTTACCGTCGCCGTCAACCGCCGCAGCTTGTTCATCGCCGGGCTGTTTTCAGGTATTTTTGGCACCGTAGCTGGCATTGGCGGCCCACCGATGGCGTTATTGCTGACGGGCCGAGACGCCGGAAAATTTCGGGCGGCACTGTCAGCCTTTTTTATGGCAAGTACCTGTATTACCTTGGCTATTCTGGCAGTATCGGGCCTCATCACAGTACGACATCTACTACTATCGGCATTATTACTACCCGCAGTATTTTTAGGCTTTCTCGCCTCCGGCACCCTTATGGGACGGGTGGACAAACGTCGCACCCGCACGCTGACCCTGACCTTATGTAGCGCCAGTGCCTTGCTGCTGGCGCTAAAATCCCTTTGGGCATTAATCTAGTTTGTCGCTACCAAACTCAGAAATGATAGGAGGTCTGCAGCGCACCGCCCACCGCGTTATCGCTGCCGAACATCCCGGTCAAATCCAATCGGAAGAAATTGCCAATCGCAATCCCCGTTCCCACCGAATAGATATCGGTAGTCACATCATTGAGATCCTGACGATAACCTAATCGCAGTGCCAGCCAATCGGTAGCCTTGATTTCACCGCCTACACGCCAATATTTAGGCCCGTCCAACTCCGCAAATTTCTTGTTGTCGGTCAGATCAATATCCGACGTTAATGTCATTGCACGCCACTCATAGGCAATACCTGCGGTGACTGCGGGCTTAATCTGATAGGTAAGCTGCTGCCCTTCTGACGCCATGGTTTGCAGATCTTGCTTCACTAAATTCCGCCCACTCAGCGCCAATGTCAGACCGGCCGTCGGTTGCATGGCAACACCCACGTCGACGTTAAACCCCGTATCGTCATTACGATAATCGTCACTGTTAAAATCATTGACGTCGAAATTGTTGGCAGATACTGCGTAATTAAAGGTATCTAAACGCTGCAACTTAGGCGTAACACCAATACTGACCGGCATATTGCCGACGGTAAAGCTATGGCTTAAGGCAACGCCCAGATCAGATACTGCACCGGCGATCACACGGCCTTGGGATGACAGATCATCCAGCGAAGGAGGAGTCAGAGGATCGATGGCACTGAGGAGCGCCAGATCAGCATCACTGATCTCTGCCAACGCGAATCCATCCAGATAGGTTTTGGCAACGATAGCCATGGACACTTTACTGCTGCTCGGCAGCACGACAGCAAATCCCAAACCGACACTGGCATAAGCACTGTCACCTTGTAACGACTCCAAGTTTCCTAGCAACAGGTCTCGATAATGGATGATGCCCTCGACATCCCGCTGATTAATGGCGTTATCCAAGCCGTCATAGTTATCCTGTAAGTCGTCAAATTCATCCACCATTTTGTCTTTATCTGCCCCATCCGCCCCGATGGCTGGAAGTAACAGACTCACATCGGCGCTCTGACGATCGGCCAGGCCCAACAATGCCGGATTAATAAATCCGGCAACCATCCGGTCACCGGCAGCGACACCAGCACCACCCATCGCATCAGTTCTGGCTTCAAATACATCTTGCCCTGCCCAGACTGAGCTACAACTTAAAGCCGTACCAACCAGCAATGCCAGCGTTTTGAATTTCATCTTCTATCCCACTCACCATGATTTTATTTTCTTGTTAAAGATAGCCGTTAACGCACCATTCTTCAGACAAAAGCGCATAAAAAAGCCCTCAAGTTAGCGAGGGCTTTGATTACTTAACGTAATATTTTCTAGCCGAGATAACTTTGGCCAGCATAGAGGATGAAATGACGTAATGCCAAGACCCCGGTCAAACTACAGAGTGCGCCAATCACCATCACGCCTTTACCATGACGTTGAGCGGCGGGCAACAACTGCGATAACAGTGGGATACCGAAACCCACCGCGACCACCAAAGTCCAGAACACCGCCGCCCAGGTGCCGCTAGTCAGCGAGGCCAACGCCATAGCAGCGGCACCACCTTTAAAGTACAGGGCGCTGAACAACATAAACAGGAACAGAATTTCAATCGCTGCCACCGGCAGTTCAAGTCCGTGCATCCGACTGAGATCGTGATCGTGAGAAGTGGTGTTAAACAGCAACAATGCCACAACGGCGTTGGCTGCCGCCCCAGCAGAGATCCCCGACACCAAAAACAATGCCGGTAAAATTGCCGTATTAAGCATCGGGTAGATGTTCATCGCTGAAATCAGGAATCCGGTATAAGCACCGACGACAACCGCCAGGACCAACAACAACACTTCAATGGCCTTTCTAACACCAGCCAAAGCGTCAGCAATCCCTTGCAGCAAACCAACACCGATGCTTGCCAATTGCTCGCGAAAGACAACCAGTGCATAAAGGAAGGTCAACGGAATGTAGACCAATAAGGCCAGTACGCCAATGGACATCACTGACGTGAAGTTATAGTTGAGCAGAATCAACCAGAAATGGAATGGCCGGGTCAGGTCAAACACCAGACACAACATGCCCAGACAGATAGCCACCGGAGCAATGAGTGCAGCAGCCTTGAGGACGGGACTCTCCTCGTGGTCACCTTTCACCCAACGCATCGCAATCGCAATCAGCAAACTGCCCGCGGAGAGGCCAGCCAAAAACAGATATACGGCAATCACCCAATGCCATGTCACTGGATTGTACTGTGACATATCACCCCAGATATTGTTCATGCTTCAATCCCCCCTTTACGGCCAGGAATACGATAAATCCTTGGCTGAGTGCCAAGATGGAGTTTTTCTCGGTAGGTAGGTGCACTTAGCAGCAATTTGGCCACGTCGCTCTGAGGGTCGTTGGCATCGCCAAACACTAGCGCGTTCGTTGGACAAATCGTGACACAGGCAGGCTGCTCTCCACGCGCCAATCGGGTATCACTGCAGAAATTACATTTTTCGGCAGTTAGTGAGACCGGATTGATAAACCGCACCTTGTATGGGCAAGCAGCGACACAATACTGGCAACCGATGCAGTTATCGTGATTGATGGTGACAATGCCATCGGCATTAATGTATGCCGCGCCGGTTGGACACACCTTAACGCACGGGGCATTTTCACATTGCTGGCATGACACCCGGTTAAACTTGAAATGTAAGTCGGGTATTTCACCAAAAGGACCTTCTACGCGTACTTGCAGACGAGTCACGCCTTCCGGTACCTGATTTTCACTACGGCAGGCGACATTGCACGCCTGACAGCCGATGCACTTGTTTTCATCGTGCACCATGACGTATCTCTTATTCATCATCAGCCTCCCGTTATGCCTTTTCCAGTTTCACACCCGTGGTGTGTACGCACATACCGCACACTGGAGCCGTTGCGTGAGGTAAAAGATTGCCACAATGCACTCCTTTACCACTGGCGAGGGTCAATTCTTTGTTTTTGGAACCAAAGCCCATGTAGGCAAAGACAGTGTCGGGACGAATGCCCTTGGTGACTAAGGCGTGACCAGTTTCACTGCCTACGCTAGACGTCAGGCGGATATCATCGCCATTTTTGATTCCGAACCTGGCAGCCGTTTCCGGGTGGATCCACACCGCGTTATCCGACATCAGGTTGGCGAGCATAGGGATATTGTGAGTGGCGCCGTTGGTATGTACCGCCACTTTGCCTTGAATGAAATACAGCTCGTCCGGTTGCTTCAACTGGGGCTCGTGATAAACGATGGTGCCTCTTCCCGGCGCCATCGCCTCAACTTCGACAGAGTACAACTCAATCTTGCCGCTCGGCGTTTTGAACTTCAGCGCACTGCCATAGGTTCCGTCATCATCGGCCGGGCGGGCACCAGGATAGGCAGCGACAAAGTCGGCCACCATCTGTGGTTCGCGTAACATCAATGGTTTACCGTAACTGATATAGCCTTTGGCTTTAATCTCTTTTAAGAGCGCATCATCCTTGTTGACCTGTGCTAACTGCAGGGTCTGAATATTGTCCCAAGGGTAGTAAGCGTCTAGCCCTAGTTTGATCCCTAACTCGCGGAAGATCTGCCAGCCAGGTTTAGCCTCGCCAATCACATCGACCACCTGCTGACGCACATAGTAGCCGGGATTCTTGCCGGATTTGTCGGCAATCTCTTCATCACGTTCCAGATAGGTACATTCCGGCAGAATGTAGTCCGCAAAGGCAGCGGTTTCGCTGACATACAGATCGCAGCACACAACCAGATCCATCTTTTTCAGGGCCTGTTCCACTTTGCTGCGGTCAGTGACCGTTTGCATCGGGTTGGTTCGCGTCATCACCCAGCCATGAATGGGATATGGTTTCCCGGTCGTCACCGTATCGATAATCGACTGGTAAACGCCGCCCATCTTCCATGTAAAGGCGTATTGACCATCAAGTTGATCGATACGTTTAGCCGCCGGTTTGGGGATCTTAACCCCAGGATTAGCCAGAGCCGGAGCCACATCAGCGCCTGCCAGCTTGTTGTAACTGCTGGCTTTTTTACCCATATAAAGGCCGCCTTTACGTTCAAAATTGCCAAGCAGCACGTTAAGCGCATAGATGGTTCGGCGTAACTCAAATTCTTCGGGGGTAAACGTACTGCGGTGACCAAAATCGACCAGCGCATGCGGTGCAGCCTTGGCCATTTCATGCGCGATACGGCGGATATCTTTGGCCGGGACATCGGTAAGTGATGCCGCCCATTCCGGAGTATATGCCGCGACCTGAGAAGCAAATTGAGCAAACCCTTCAACGTAACGTTCTACAAATGCCTTGTCGTAGAGATTATCGGCAATCAACACCTGACAGAGTGCCAGCGCTACCGCGACATCGCTGCCGGGGCGCACGGGGTACCATTCATCCGCTTTAGAGGCCACCACGGAGAAGCGAGGATCAAACACCACCAGCTTGGCATGCTTGTCCATCTGCGCGTTCATGAGCGCGCGAGTTTCGGACATATTGATCCCTTCATAGAGATTATGACCAAAGTTAATGATGAACTTACTGTTGCTGAGATCGCGTTTTAGTTTAGTGCCATAAATTGCGTGGGCGGCGACTTCATAGGCGCCTGGGCAGGTTGACAAATGGGTGAAGGTGTTCGGGCTGCCAAAGGCATTTGCCATATTGAAGATATGCGTGTGTTCAGAACCCGATTTAGAAGAGAACACCACAGTTTCCGGGCCATATTTGCTTTTCAGTTCATTCATTTTGGCCGCGATTTCGCTGTAGGCTTGCTCCCAACTAATGGTCTGCCATTTGCCTTCACCACGTTCACCAATGCGCTTCATCGGCTTCACAATCCGTTGTGGATCGTAAAGCAGACTGTGACCGGCACCACCGCGAGCACAGACCTTTCCACCAAAAGATTTAGCTGCGGCATTTCCTTGAATAAATACCGTTTTGCCATCTACTACCCGGGCCGCTATCGGGCAACGAGTGGAACACATCTCACAAATACTATAAACGGTTTCCCCACTTCCCTTCAGTGCCGGGGCGCCTATCGCGGCTAAAGAGCCAGGCACCACACTTGCCAAAGCACAGGAAGCACCAGTCGCACCTGCACCTTTTAGGAAAGCCCGTCGATCAAGCTTTATCATGTTTAACCTCCATCATCTCCGTCAGAAGATGAATAGTTTCACTTGGAATCTTGTTATTCAGACACGCGGCTTATATCCCACAAAGTGTCTGTGCTGATTTCAGGTAAATTGTTAATCCACGAATGTTTTACCGATATTGTGGTAAACCACAATGGCATTCCAGATGTGATCTAAGGCATAAGAATTTGGCGATTCCGCCACCAATGTGTGAACGGAATTACATTAATTTAATTACTTAAACGAACCTTAAAATAACTAATCACCGTATGCATAAAATAACAAATATTAATTTTTGTTAACTTCGTCACTTTGAAAAAAATGTGATATCACCTGCAATATCTATTTTCTATAATTTAATAAACTAAAAATCATCATATTGTTTTTTATCATTATTTTTAAACCTCAATCTCGATCAATTAGATTTTTTTCAATGATATTTTTTTCAATTAGAAAAATTTTATGGAAGTGATCGTTATCAAATATTGACACTATTTACTTTGTTAAATTAATTCCTGAAATAAAACAAAGCGCATTCAAACATGAAACGCTTAATTAAAAAATCGCAACATGAGGACATTAATGATGAAAACCAAAATCCAGCTCGGTGTATTACTGCTGGCCACTGTGCTGGCGGCAGGAGCTTCCGCTGCCGATGGCGGCAATCCTAAAAAAGGGAAACATCTTTATAAGAAAGAATGCAAAGTCTGCCACAGTAAAAACGATGCCGCTGGCGAACTCACCCCGATGACCAAAACCATGGCGCAATGGGATCGCTTCTTCGATAAAGACAAACACAAAGCTAAGCCAGAAGTTTTTGAAAAGCTGAGTGAACAGGATCTGAAAGACATCCAACAGTTCCTGTATGACCATGCTGCGGATTCCGCTCAACCTCAAACCTGCGGTTAATCCCGGCCCTTAAGCCAACACAACCCGACAAACTGACAGCAACAGTATGGAGCATGCTCCAGGGCCTGTTGCTGCCTGAAAAAGACCAGAACTTCTGGTCAGGAGATAAAAATATGCGCACTTTAGTCGCGATTGTTGTCGCTCAGGCTTTAGGACTTGCCGCCATGGCTAGCCCTGCTGTTTATGCCGCAGAACAAACAGATAATGCCAAGATTACTGAACTGAAACAGCAACTGGCGGATATCACCGAGGAGCTGGAAAATCTTAACGCTCGGGTCAATAAAACCGAACGTCATGCCGCGCTCGACCGTATTACTTTCACCGGTGATTTCCGAGTGAAAGCCCATTCGCTGCACTACCAAAATGTTACCTGGAATCCAGCAATTCTGGTGAACTTCAGTGACTTTGGCGCACGTGCAATGGCCGGGGAATATGGTAATCCAGCCGATGCCAGCTCACCGCTGGGCCAAATGATGGCAGCCAATCCTAGCCTGGCCGCCGCTTTTCAAAGTGGCCAGTTAAGTGGCGTTATGCCCTATGTATTGGCCGGAAAAACCCAGCAAGACATCGATAACGATCTTCTGTACACCACCCGCTTACGTCTGAATATGAAAGCCCAGGTGTGGGACAACGTGGATTTTGCTGGTCGTCTCAGCATGTATAAAAACTGGGGGGATTCTACCGGGGTGCAGGTATTTGACTCCTGGCGCTCCTACACTATGGATGGCACCGATTCCGGTAACACCTCTGGCGATTGGCTGCGGGTAGAACGTGCCTATTTCGACTGGCGTAACATCGGTGGCTCAGAGTTCTATCTGTCCATCGGTCGTCGTCCGTCAACTTATGGTCCTCCTAGCCAGTATCGTGAAAACGAACTGCGTGGTGGAACCCCATCCGGCCATCTGGTGAATTTCAACTTCGACGGTCTGACACTGGGTTACAAACTGGGTGAAATTACCGGGATTGACGGCCAGGTCGTACGGTTCTGTTACGGTCAGGGCTTCGAGTCTCAATGGGGCAACGGCGAGCTGTTTGGCGATACCGTGACGAAAGACACCCACCTCGGGGGCTTTAACATCGATGCCATCAACGATGGTAACCACTTCCTGCAATTGACCTTGTTTGCCGCTAAAGACATCAACGATGGCTTTAAAGGCACCATGGCGTTTCCGAATCAGTTTGCCTCTATCTTCGCCCCCACTATGTATCAGGATCTGCAGAAGTTTGACAACTTCAACTTCGTCACCCGAGTACAACCCAGTGGTGTGATTGGCGATATGTATCTGGGCGGCATTGGCTATGCCTATGAATCTGATGACGATATGAAGTTCTTTGCGTCTCTGGGCTGGACTCGCACCGTAGGTAACGGTTATGCCGGTATGTTTGGCGGCCTGTTGTCAGACGCAGTGTTCACTGCTGAGCTGAACAGCGATGGCACTGAAATCATCATGTCGCCATCTGCTGCAGACAGCAATGAGAACCATGACGGTTATGGGGTTTACGTCGGCATGCAGATCCCTGCGCCTTACGGCAAAGTCGGTCTGGAATATAACTATGGTTCCAAATACTGGACCCCATTCACTCAAGCACAGGACGACCCTATCGGTAGCAAACTGGCAACCCGTGGCCATGTGGTTGAAGGCTATTACATCTTTGATGTTAATCCGAAGATGTTCATCAAACTGGCAGCACTTTATTACAACTATGAATACACCGGTAGCGGCACTCCCGTAGGCGCGCCACAGAAAGTCAGCGACGTGCTGAACGGTACTGCGTATTCACTGTTGCCAGTGATTGATACCGCTATCGACGTTAATGCTTCCCTGACCGTTAACTTCTAACCCCATACAACAGCCCCGGGCAACCGGGGCAGGAGACACACTTATGAAATCACTTGCGTTACTCCTGTTGCTGGCGGCCGGAAGTGCCAGCGCAGCAGCGCCGCATAAAGATGTACTTAAAGGGCCATACGCCAATGGTCCTGAAGTCACCAAGGCCTGCTTGCAATGCCATGAGAAAGAAGCGAAAGATGTCATGAAAACCTCCCACTGGACCTGGGAGCTGAAACAGCAATTGCCTGGCCGCACGGTAATGCGCGGCAAGAAAAATGCAATTAACAACTTCTGCGTATCTATCGCCGGTAACCAACCACGTTGTACGGTATGTCACGCCGGTTATGGCTGGAAAGATAATAACTTTGATTTCACTGATGAAACTAAAGTGGATTGTCTGGTGTGTCACGACACCACGGGGACTTATGCCAAGACAGTGGCTGGCGAAGCGTTTGAAAACGTTGACCTGGCGAAAGTGGCTCAAAACGTTGGAAAGCCAGTCCGTGATAACTGCGGCTCTTGCCACTTCTATGGCGGCGGCGGCGATGCGGTGAAACACGGCGATCTGGATTCATCTATGGCCTATCCAGATAAAGCACTGGATGTGCATATGAATGCCGATGGTAATGACTTCCAATGTCAGGACTGTCATAAGACCAAAGACCATGACATTAGCGGTAATGCCATGGGCGTATCTCCTGGTGGTGAAGATCATATTGGTTGTACCAACTGCCACGATGCAGCCCCACATGCCAATAAACGTCTGAATACTCACGCCGAAACAGTCGCCTGTCAGACCTGTCACATTCCGTACTATGCCCGTCAGGAAGCCACCAAGCTGACCTGGGACTGGTCAACTGCCGGCGAAGACAGAGAAGATGCCGTCGATGAATATGGTCGTCACACTTACCTCAAGAAAAAAGGTTCATTCACTTGGGGCAAAATGGTGAAACCAAGCTATGCCTGGTACAACGGCAAAGCCGATGCCTATATGGCTGGTGACAAGATGGACCCTACCAAGGTGACCAAACTGGCTTATCCAATGGGTGACATCAAAGATCCAAAAGCGAAGATCTATCCGTTCAAGGTATTCACCGGTAAACAGATCTACGACAAGAAGAACCATATCTTCCTCAACCCGAAAACGTATGGTAAAGGGGGATACTGGAGTGACTTCGACTGGGATAAAGCTGCACGTCTGGGGATGGAAGCCAGTGAAGCAATGAAAGCTGTAGGTGCGACCTATAGTGGTGAATATGGGTTTGCCCCAACCGAAATGTGGTGGCGCATTAACCATATGGTTTCACCCAAGGAACAGGCGCTGAAGTGTAGCGATTGCCATAGCGCTAATGGTCGTCTTGACTGGAAAGCGCTGGGTTATGAAGGTGACCCAATGAAAGTAAAAGGTACTCGCCACACTAAGTAAACCCTAACCCGCGTTCCTTGTTTTGGTCGGTCATGTTGAATGCTCCCGACCGGGACCAACCCCAATCCCTGCTCGGGGTTGGTCCCATCTTTCCAGACAATAAGACCCACTCATAATCCAAACTGTCTCAGTTCGGCTAAACTGAAACTGAATAATTCAGAAAATCTCGGTATCCAGAGAAATAATGGCGCGGAAAAACTGGCACTATTATTGCGGTTATTCCGATAACTGATACAACGGCAACCTTTATGACCCAACCCAGTACTGTCTCCGTCAACGTCAACCGCACCTTAGGCGAACTCAGCGGTGCCTTTGCTGATCTTGGAACCTTCTTACCTTTAGTACTCGGGCTCATCGCGCTAAATCAATTCTGCCCACAAGGTATATTTCTCGGCTTCGGCGTGTTTGCTGTCGCAGTAGCCTTATTTTATCGCCGCCCAATTCCTATCCAGCCAATGAAAGTGATCTCCGCCATGGTGATTGCTCAGGGGCTTACCCCCGGCATGATGCAAGCCAGTGGGATGCTGATGGGGATAATCCTGTTGCTGCTGGCCTTCAGTGGTGCCATCACCTGGTTATCAAAACAGATTTCTCAGGCCATCAGCGTTGGCATCCAGTTCGCTATAGGCATTCAACTGCTGATGATGGGCGGCAAGATGATGACTGTCACCCCGTTGATTGGCTTTGGCGCTTTTGCCTTTATCTTTATTTTGCGTTTTTTGCCATTACGTTACGTGTCCATGCCGTTAGTGTTATTTGCCGGCATGTGGTGGCAATACCACAATGGCAGCGATGTGACAGGTTTTAGCTTTAATAACACCCCTTGGCAATTCCACTGGCCGCTGGCGAGCGAATGGTCGCAGGCACTCACCTTATTAGTGCTGCCACAACTGGCAATGACCCTGACTAACGCGGTCATTGCTACATCAGTTGTCGCCAAAGAGAAATTCCCGGAAGATGCCGAGCGTTTTACGCCAAAAGCCTTTGCCACCAGCTCTGGACTGGCCAACCTGCTATTAGCACCGTTTGGCGCAATCGCCATGTGTCACGGTGCCGGCGGCTTAGCAGTGCAGTACCACTTTGGTTCCCGGCGGTTGTGGGCCCCCCTAATTTTTGGCATCACCTGTATCACCGTGGCCTTGAGCTGGGGCGAATCAGTTGCCTGGTTGCTCAGTCTGATCCCCATGGCCATACTGGGCAGCCTGTTATCCATTGCCGGATTACAACTTGCCTGGTCTAAACGGTTACTTGATGGTCGACCATTTTGTATGGCCGTCATTGCGTCCACGGCCATTGTCAGTCTGGCGGTAAATCCTGCCGCCGGATTATTGGCTGGTTTGGTCGTGGAGTTTTTGCGCAGCCGTTGGGAGATGATCCAAACGATTCGCTGATTCAGTTACGCTGATAAGGCAACCATAGCCGCACCCGACAGCCCTGACGGTCAAGCCGGTTTTCCAGTTGCAGCAGGCCCTGATGTTCCGTCATCACTTCACGGCAGATAGCGAGTCCCAGGCCTAGCCCATGTTCTTTGGTTGTGGCAAAGGACTCCATCAGTTGATTGATTGGTGCAGTTAAGCCAGTGCCACTGTCCCTGATCTCCAGCAATAACCAGGGTTGTTGTAACTGCATCTCTCGCTCACTGGGAAAAGCCTGATAATCGATACGGATCAGCAACTGCTTCTCTGTGCTGGTCTCCATTGCATCAATAGCATTTTTGATCAGATTCACTAACACCTGGCTGAGTCCAACACTGTCCCCCAGCAAAGCTTGTTCCTGCCCCTGCTGCCGCAACTGCAGCGCTACCTGCTGCTGTTCAATGGTTCGCTGGAACAGCGCCAGTGACTCCTGCAATAATGGCAATATAAATAGTGGCGAATTTCCCGAACGCCGCCGCCGTAACAATCCTCGGATACGATGTACGACACTACCGGCTCGCATCGACTGGTTATAGATTTTGGTCAGCACTTCCTGTAACTGCTGATGCTGTAGATCTTGTTGGTCTAGCTTTTCCAGCGCCATCAGTGCGCCTTCGCTATATTGAGTAATCGCGGCAATTGGCTGATTGAGTTCATGCGCCAGTCCAGCACCAATCTCACCAACAATTGCCGCACTTTGCATCCGTTCAAGCTGTAACTCTTTATCTTTAAGCTGTCGCTCGGTCGCCATCAGAAACTCATTTTTCTGCCGAATTTTATATTCCAGCCACAGGTGATACAGGGGTGCCAGAAAAAAGATACACAGTAAAATGATCGCTGGCTCACGATGCAACCTGAACCATTTGCGCGCTGCATCATACAAAGGCGGAGGGCCACCATGTAGCTGTAACTCATTGTAAAGTTTAATTACCGCTAACTGACTGACGGGGGCGGTCCAGCCCATCAGATCGGCGCGAATAGCGGCATCCGCATCGGCTGGCAGATCAAATAATGCCTGTGTAACGGCCTGGGTGATTGGACTGGGGACCAAATCTGATGCGGCAAACGACCAGTTGGGGTACAGGGGGGTACTAGCATCACAATCGTAGCCCTCTGGTCGCTGACGATTGATGACACGAAAATCTTCCCGTTTCACCAAGCCGCCATCTACCATCTCCTCTAACGTACAGTAAGGCGTAATCGCCGCATCTACCGAGCCGTCACGCACCTGATACACCAAGGGCTCCAACGGGAAGCCCAGAAAATGGATGTCCCCAAAAAAAGAGCTGGCTTCAATACCTCGTTTATTGAGTAAACCAACGGCCGCCTGATAACCACCAAGCGCCTGAGGGTCACTGGCAACAATCGACACGCCACGCATATCATTCAATGTCTGGATCGGACTATCCGCCCGCACAATAATCGTTGAGCCAATAGCGTAAGTCGCACCATTGTGTTTACGACTGCGCATGGTCGCTAACCACGACAAAGGCAACTCATTACTGAGACTCAAATACTGCCCAGGATTGGTCACGATGAACTGAATACGGTGATCCAGCAGTTGCTGATCCATTTGAGTAAAATTCAGTGGCACCACTTCAAATCGGTTACCCGGCAGCCGCTGACTGAGATAATCCATCATCGGCTGCCAACGCTGCTTAGCCTCTGTCACGCCATGGTTTGCCAACACCGCCACGCGAAAAACCGCTTCAATGGGGTCATCGCCCATCTCACCATCCGCAATCGAGTGCATAGCCCAGCTGTGGCAACAGCAAAGCGATAACAGGAATAGCCACCAGCGTCGTTTCATAAATTCCCCTGTCGATATCATCGCTTCCAGCCTAATACGCCGGAAACGGCAATTCCTTGAATCACCGCATACACCGTACATAAAGCAAGTGATCTGCATCCAAAAGCCAGCGTTGAGGTTTGTCGCCGCTATCTCAGCGCATTACTCTTGAAACGACAGATTGATGAGGTCGTTGATGCAACAGAAAAAAATTTATCTGGTAGATGATGACGCCGCTATCCGAGATTCGCTGAGTTTTATGCTGGGGCAGTTTGGTTATCAAGTAACGGGCTATGCAGATGGACTGTGTTTTCTACAACAATGTCCACTACAAGAGCCAGGCTGCGTCATTCTGGATGCGCGGATGCCGGAGATCACCGGCCAGGCACTCCAGCAAAAACTGCTGCAGTGTGATAGTCCGTTAGGGATTATCTTTCTCACCGGGCATGGCGATCTGCCGATGGCGGTAGAAGCCTTCCGCCGTGGCGCTTGTGACTTTTTCCAAAAGCCGGTCAACGGCAAGGCCTTGGCAGCGGCTATCGAAAAGGCGCTCGAATATAGCCGCAAGGTCTGGGAAGAGCAGCAGTTACAAGCTCGGTTTAATACTCTGAGTCCCAGAGAACGCCAGGTGTTGCAGCTATTGATCCAGGGGCGGACCAATAAGCAGATGTCAGAATCATTGTTTCTGTCGCTGCGTACGGTTGAGGTGCACCGGGCCAATACCATGAAAAAACTCGGTGTCCATACGCTGGCTGAGCTAATGAAATATACGCCGTTATTTTAGATGCCGTTGCAGATGCGAGGTCACGGCTCTGGCCAGCAATGGCCCCATGACCATCACCAAAATTAACCGACCAGTTTGCATGGTCATCACCAGCGCCATATCCACCTGACTGGAGGCGCCAATAATGGCCACCGAATCTGCGCCACCCGGGCTCATCGCCAAATAGGCGGTTAATGGGTCCATGCCAGTAACATGCGCCAATATGGCGGCCAGCAGTCCACACAATAAAATCAGTACTAACGTGGATAACAATAATCTGGGCAACGCTTTGGCAGCGTAGCGCAGAATAGGTAAGTCAAAACGCGCACCGATACTCCACCCCACGATAGCATAGGACGCCCACAATATCGGCTGTGGTAAGCCAATGGGAAACCAGCCTAATTCTCGTACGGCAATCATCAGCAGTAATGGCATCAACATCGCCCCTGCGGGGATACGGCTGCGAAGACCCAGCCATACGCCACTAGTGATGAACAGCAAGGTAGCAATTAGCGGCAGTAGCTGCCATTCATTGGTCGATGCCTGTTGCACCGATGGCACTTGAACTTGTTCGGCGGGCAGCGACAGACGCGTAACGGCAATGGCCACCAGCGCCACCATCACCACCCGTATATATTGCATCAGCGCCACTAAGCGTACATCCGCGCCAAACTCTTGCGACATCACCGTCATCACCGTCGCGGCGCCAGGAGACGTGCCCCAAACTGCGGTAGCGCCAGGCAAAATATGCCAACGTGCGAGTAACCACCCCAGCAGACTGCTCACTAACAGTACGCCGATGATGCAGGCCACATACAGTGGCCAATGTCGCTGCATTTCAGTGTCAACTGAGGTCGGTAAAGTATTGGCGATCATTCCGCCAACAAGGCCTTGTGCTGCATTAAACCAGCGGATACTGGGCGAGGTGGTATGGTGCGACACTGCCAGCAGTGCGGCCGCCATCATTGGCCCTAACAGGAAAGCGGCCGGAACGGTTGCCGCCTGTAATCCGCCCGCGAGCAGCCATGATAAACCGATCAACGAGACCCAGCGCCACAGGCCAACGTGAGCAAAAATACGGTTAATCGCGATCATTAACGTCATTCAGCCACAAGTGCTAGCAACTCTTCAGTGGTACCCGTTTCACCCAGTCGAGGGAAAATACGCTGAAGACTGTTTTCATGCGTATCACGATGGAGATCAGTCATAGCATCACTGACCAGTGACACATTGTATCCCAGTTCAAACGCCTGACGAGCGGTGGACTCAACGCCAATACTGGTAGCTATCCCGATGATTACCACCTGAGTCACCCCACGTGCCTGTAACTGCTGATGTAAATCCGTATTGATAAAAGCGCCCCAGTTGTTCTTTGTGACATGGATATCGTGGCTATCGGTACCCAATTCAGGAACCAACGTCGCCCAGTTATCCGGACGCTGTCCATCACTGGGTGCCTGAGCCGTTCTTCCAGGTGCACCGCCGGCAACATTCACCAAAACCACCGGCCGTTGCTGCTGCCGAAATGCACCGATGATTTTCGCAGATTTATCGACCACAGCGGCCGCATCATCGCAAGTCGGTAACGCCACGATGCCATATTGCAAATCAATCACGATGAGGGCGGTATGAGGGTCAAGTTGGGAAAACGCCATAACAAACTCCTTGGTTCGGCAATGCGCCACGGTATTGTGAATAACCCGAGCGACAACTGATGAAGTGAGTCAGATCATTAAACAGTGGCAGAGATCCGCATCAGCTTTCAGTCAGCGACAAAGGCGTCGGTAAAACCATCGCAGCTGACATCCTGAGCCACACCTGACAGCGGATCAGTATACTGTAGCCTGCACGCCACCAGCTTAAGTGGCTTGGAAAAATCATCAGCCTGCAGGGGTTGTAACTGCGGATAGTAACGATCATTAAGTAACGGCATTCCCAGCGATGCCATATGCAAGCGCAGCTGGTGAGTTTTACCCGTCACCGGCTCCAATTCAAATAGGCCAATATCTGCGTTAACCGCCAGTAAGCGGATTTCAGAATGGCTGTTGGCTGTGCCTGGTACTATCTGCATGGTAAAGCCTGGGTCGCCGCGCTCGATCCGATTTTTCACCGTCCAACATTTAGGTTGCGATAACCAGCCCTGGGGCAGAGATTCACGCAACGCTGGCGTCAACCGTGCCAATGCCTGATACCGTTTGTGGATCAGCCCATCGCGAAACAAACTGTGGTAGGCATCGCGGGTCTCAGGTGCCACGGACATGAGCATCACCCCTGCCGTATCACGATCCAAGCGATGCACCGGAATGATTGTGTCGATACCGGTGCGAGCACGCAACCTTGCCACCAGGCATTCATTAACGAAGTTACCGCCGGGGGTTACCGGTAAAAAATGCGGCTTATACACTAGCAAAGAATGTTGATCCTGGTACAGGATCTGTTCCTGAAACGGAATACGAGGCTCTATCATGACTTCGCGATAGTAGTAGGCTCGTCTTGCCGCTTGATAGGGCGTCTGTTCATCAATGAGAGAACCATCTTGCCAATGCACCTTACCCTGCTGCATTCGCTCACGCCAGACACTTTCGCTGATTGCCGGAAAGCGTGCCAGCAAAAATGCCAATACCGTAGGTTTATCGGTTTGTTGCTGCGGTAATACCACCCAGGAGGGATGGACTGCGGTGACACGCTGCTTCATGTCTTGTTACTGCACATAACATAGGTTCTCTGCACTTTGTGCTATCAGGAGGATTGTAACTCAAAGCAGGCAGATGACCTACAGCGGCTCCAGTCGTTCGGCAATGGCACCGGACTGCCATACCTGTAGAAACTCCTCACCCAATCGCCGACTAAGACTGAGGGCTTGTTGCCAGGCGGCAATACGGGTGTCACTGTCGAGTTGTTGAAAGTCTTTGCGATCGGGCAATTTACCACCGGGCAAAGAAGCGACAAACGCATCCATGGGGGCCACAACCAACGCGTTGGCCAGATTTGCCCTGGCGCGTCGCCAAGGCAGTGCCTTATCAAACCATCCCGGGGCCATCCAGGAATAGAAATGCGGGTAAAGTGTCAGCCCTTCGTTCTCGGTGAGTGGCAGGTCAAAGTGGCAATCCGTGATACCGCCATCATAGAAAACACCGTCACCCACCCCCGCAATGTGGGTCACCGGAGCTAACCATAGGGGAATACTGCCGGTGGCTTGTAGCACATCGCGGATATTCTTTACGCTCAACGGCTGCAACTGTGTCGGTAAATCACTCAGTTCAGCAAATTGCGAATCTCCAAGCGCATTAGTAAACAGTTGCCGCTGAAAGTGCCAGCTCAGCGAACGACGATTAACCAGGTTAGTCAGCCCCGCGAGCAATAAGCCACTGGCAAGCAGTGGGCGGGCATGACAGGTATTAAGATGACGAGCACGACAAACCACCCAGTGACTGCGGATAAACGTATTGCTGACAATATCGCTCCCCGCTGCCGCACCGAGTAATTGACTCACAATATCTCGAACAGTTTGGCTTACCTGCTCACGCGTAGGATGGGTATCATAGCGCTGCAAAATATAAGCTTGCTCTAATCGTTGCAGCGCCGCTAATGGTTGTTGCTGCGCCAGGCAGGCTAGCCGCCAGGCCCCTGAAGATGCACCATAGGTATGAAGTGGTGTTTGATGCTCTCGAAAAAATTCACTGAATAACACCTCATCCAATCCGGCAATACCCAGCCATTTCGGCCCGCCAGAAGCAGCCAACAGCCGTTGAAACAGCTGTGGCTTTAATCCATGTTTCCCTAATATTTTTAGGGCAATTGGTCCCGCCAGAAAGCGCAGATTCGCCATATTAATTCCGCAAAGATTTTACATTTAAAGTTTCCACAAATTCTAAATTGGCGTAAATTTACATAAACTTCAATGTTACCTTCCGCAATGCCTCTGTTTTCATAAACACTTTAAATTAGCTAGCTAAAAATTAGCCAATATTCATTTTTTTGCTTTTTACATTATATTAACAACATTTTTTTAGCTACTTTCCTCTTGATTTTACATTGTTGAATTTGTTATTAACTGTGGTGCTCAAGTAACAATAATGAAAAAACAACATAATAATTAACTTAAATAATGAAGTAAGGGGTTGTATGCGTCTCTCTGTTATCTCTCTGGCAGTCGCTAGCCAGTTGGTGTTACCTGCGGTGTATGCTGCAGATAATAATACTAATATTGAAAAGATCTCTGTGGTGGGTTCCCGCCTGGCAGTTCGCAGTGCCACCGACACTGCTGTGCCAGTCGACATCATCTCCGCTGAACAGCTCGAAGCTACCGGTATGACCGACACTGCTAAGGCGCTGCAATTTGCGGCACCTAGCTATAGCTTCCCACAATCCTCCGTGACTGACGGTACTGATGCAGTACGTCCGGCCAGTCTGCGTGGACTGTCTCCCGACCATACACTGGTACTGGTTAACGGCAAACGTTATCACGGTTCTGCGTTGGTACATTTGAATGGTACTGCTGGTCGTGGTTCTTCCAGTGTGGACTTAAACACTATTCCGATGTCCGCCATTAAGCGCATTGAAATTCTGCGTGATGGCGCCTCTGCGCAATACGGTTCCGATGCGATTGCCGGGGTCATCAACATCGTACTGAAAGATGCCAGCGAAGGCGGTGAAATATCAGTACAAGGTGGCCAAACCTATGAAGGTGACGGCGAACAATGGACCGCCGGCCTCAACAAAGGTATCAAGTTTAGCGAAAATGGCCACGTGGATATCTCATTAGAAGCCTCACACAAGAATCCTACCAACCGTGCCGGACTCGACATGCGCCAACAATATCCAACACTGGATGATGGCAGTCTTGACCCACGGGAAGAAACCTTTAACCGCCAGAATCATCAGATTGGCGAAGGTAAATACGATAACCTGTCGTTGTTTGTTAACGGTGCCCAGTATTTTGGTGATAACAAACTGTATTTCTTTGGTGGTGTCAGTGATCGTGAAAACGAATCTGGTGCGTTTTATCGTCGTGCCCTGGATTCTCGTAACATCCTTGAAATCTACCCTGACGGCTTCCTGCCAAAACTGGCGCCAAAAATTAAAGACTATTCCGCTACCGTTGGCTATGCCTTCAATGCCGGCGAATGGAAAATGGATGCCGCTGCCGGGTTCGGTCGCAACGACTTCGCTTACTATGTGAAGAACAGTCTGAACGCGTCTTACGGTCCTGACAGTCAGACCAGTTTCTACGACGGTACACTGAGCACCGAAGAAACCAACCTGACCTTAGACGCCTCTCGTTATTTGCCGTTCTATAACGACTCTGAACTGATGCTGGCTCTGGGTGTGGCTTATCGTAACAACAACTATCAGATCGAAGCGGGTGAAGAAGCATCTTATGCCAATGGTGGTTATGATAACCGTGCCGCGGGTAGCCAAGGCTTCACTGGTTTCACGCCAGATTCAGAAGTTGACGAAAGCCGTCATAACACGGGTGTCTATGCCGAAGTTGAAAACCAGCTGACGCAGGATTTCTACTGGGCTGCCGCGTTACGTTATGAGAACTACTCTGACTTCGGTGGTAACACCACCTGGAAACTGGCCACTCGCTACGACTTGACCGACAAACTGGCATTACGTGCGACGGCTAACACCGGTTTCCGCGCACCAAGCGTACAGCAGTTGTACTTCACCAACATCTCTACACTGTTCGTATCAGATCCTGATACTGGTGAACTGGTTCCAACTGAATCTGGCACCTTCAACAGTTTGTCACCCGTGGCTCAAGCCCTGGGCATCAACGAGCTGAAACCTGAAAAATCAACCTCCTTCAGTGGTGGTCTGGTGTACACCGGCGACAATGGCGTGACAGTTACCCTGGATGCCTATCAGATTGATATTGATGACCGAATCATTCTGTCCAGCTCGCTGACACCAAGTGATTCTGCAGCTGTTGCAGAAGCGCTTTCTGGTACCAACGCTCAGTCTGCCCGATTCTTTATTAACGGTGTAGATACCAGAACCAAAGGGGTGGATTTGGTTATCAGCAAAGACTTCCAGCTGGGTAGCTTTGGTGATCTGGCCAGCAGTTTGGTTTATGCCTACAACAAGAATGAAATCCGTGACATTCACTTGCCATCGCTGCTTGATGGTCTGGAAGACCAGCTGTTCGACCACGTTGAACAGGTACGTATGACAGATTCATCACCACAGAACAAAGGCAGCCTGAACTTCACTCATACCTATGGTGATGTCAAAACCACACTGCGCTTTAACTACTTTGGTGATTACAAAGTAGGTCTGTCTACTGGTGATACACTGGATTATGGCTCAAAGACCACGACAGACCTGTCTGTGGCTTATGCCGTGACTGATGATCTGACAGTCACTCTGGGCGCGCAAAACCTGTTCAATATGTACCCAGACAAAGCCAAGACTGAACCAACCGATCAAAGCTTTGGTGGTATCTTCAAATACCCTGTCGGAAATACTCCATTCGGTATTAACGGCGGTTATTACTACGTACAGGCACGTTACACCTTCTAAGGTGGTGCTATGACGTTCAAAAGCCGGCTTTTGCCGGCTTTTTTTATGCCGACAATATACTTTTGCCACAGCCGGAATATACTGGGCGCGCATTGTTGCCGGAGAATGTCATGATCATCGATACGTTAGCTAATCGCTCACTTTACAGTCATCTGCATCCACGCCTGAACGCGGCGCTGGAGTATTTAGCCACTACCGATTTTAGTACTCTTGCCAAAGGCAGTTATGCCCTGGAAGGTAAATCGCTGTTTGCCATTATTAGTGATTACACCACTGTTGCTCGTGGCACCGAACCGTTTGAAGTTCATCGTCGTTATATCGACGTGCAATATATTGTCAGTGGTGAAGAGGAATTTGGCTTTCTGCCCAAGCCAGCGCATCAACAGCCTTGCAGCGCCTATAATGACGAACGGGATTTCGAAGAATACAGTTATGACCTTAATCAAGCGGCCGCCAGCTATGTCGCGCTGAAATCTGGCATGTTTGCAATCTTCTACCCAGATGACGCCCACATGCCATGCTGCACCCTGGGGGCTGAATCACAGGTGCGCAAGGTTGTCGTTAAAGTGCAAATTGCCGACTGATGACATAAAAAAGCAGCGCACATAGCGCTGTTTTTTTTTACGTTTTATCTTTAATAACCAGTGCCATCAGCCTTTTTATGGCAATGAATTTCTGCAGCATCTTTACCCCAACGCAGCATCAGCTCACCACCATGATTCCATAACTGGTGCTTATCATCCTGATACTTAGCACCACTGGCACTGGGGACCTGGGTCAGCATTACTTCTTCATTGCCCACTTTTGCCCGTGCCACATTCGGATCAGAATCAAAGAACTGTGCGACTAACCAGGTAGCGGGCACATTGTCACAGACAAAGGTGAATGGACCTTGTGAAGGTACCAGTAAGTAGCGTGACTGCAATTCTGCAATACGATGTTGATAACTACTCATGGCGCACGCGTGAGCATTTTTCTGTGTCATACAAGCATTACGTTCAGCGGCCCATTGATGCTGGTTATGGTCCAACAATGGCAAATCTTCTAAGGCTGTTTTTTTCTGTGCTTGCTGATAGATATAATCCAGCTTACGATCCAACTGCGACAATTCGCCATCGCCACATACCCATTGTTTTACCTCTGAACTGTCGGTTTGACTTAAATGACAATCAAATGAGGGCTGATCAGTATTCGCCGCCATTACCGCCGGTGCAAATAACCACAGTGCGACTGCACTCAGTATTATTTTCGATAGACCTTTCATCATATGCACTCCTGAACCCCGCCCAAAAACAAGAGCCGATGCAGTGATTATTGCTACCAGCCACACCAACCACCAACATCGATCCATTATTAATAAGGATAATCAAAATTATTCAGAAACATTTCATTATTAAAAATAATTCACGCCAATTGGCTATTTTTTATGCTTTTTTATTTACTTGAGTCTCACTTTATATAAGTGTTGCTTCTTTCAGGAGGGAAATGAGTCCACACTTACCAATGGCTAACTAGCGGCTCATCAATAAGTGGATCAATAAGTGGATTAATAAGACGGAAATGCACGATGAATTTACCTGCTAAGAAGAAGTTAGTTGAATTTTACAGAGCCTATAATGCCGATTAACACTAAGCCTTTTGGCATAAAGCGTAACGCATTCGAATACCAACGCAATTTAGGTAAGCCATGCCGAATTTGAGCATTGTGCCGCATAGCCGCTACCTGATACCACTAATGTTATCCCTATGGTTATTGGTAAATTTCAGCGTAGTGGCAACGCCGTTACCGTTGCGACTGGCCACGCTCGAGTATCCACCTTTTATTTACCAAGAAAATCACCAAGCGAAAGGTTTAATTGTTGAGATTGTGCAGGAAGCTTTCCGGCGGATGAATCAACCTGTTGAAATCGAGTTTTATCCAGTTGCCAGAGGCCTGATGATGATAAATAACGGCGATATCGACGGCTATTTTACACTCAAAAAAACACCTGAACGGGCAAACAAGCTGTTGTTTACCACACAACCCCTTATCCAACAGACATTTGTTTGGTTCACAAGAGCAGACTCAAGGGTAAGTTACCAAGGCAATCTAACGGCCATGGCCCCATTTAAAATTGGTGTCGTTAGCACCGCATCTTATGGTGCTCAATTTGATGCCGCAGTTGCCGGTGGCACGCTGTCGAATATTGAGACCTCGCGGGATTTTATTGGTAACTTAAAAAAACTGATCGCTGGCAGAGTGGAGCTCATCGTCAACAGCTATGATGTCGGCATGGAAATCATCCGGCAACTGCACCATGAGGCGCAAATCAAAACACTTGAACCCCCGATCGAGGTAGTCAACAGTTACCTGGCCTTCACCCGCAAGAAAGAGTTGCAGCAACAGGCTGACGACTTTGACGCGGTTATGCGACTTATGATGGCTGATGGCACGATAAACCGCTTGAAACACCGCTACCCGGCGAATATCTCCATTGGTTATTAAACACTGCTTGGCTCAATGCAAAAGCTCACGGATCCACTCTTGTGGATTTGCCACAATAAACTGATACACAGAACCATCCTGCAACTGCAACTCCAGTGCATCACAACTGATAGGAAAAACTCCCGCGGCTGTACCGCGACATTTTTTGGCACTCACAATAGACGATAACGCAATCTGATAAGGCCCCATGCCCAGTTGTCTATTGAATGGCTCAAATGTGAGCCGCTGATGCTCAAGTACCAGTCTACCGTCGGCTTTAGCAACACCCAACTGCACAGTCGCAGGGGTGGATTTGATGAGACTATCTTGCGAAGTAAATGGTTGCATAACCTAAATCCTTTTAGTTTTCCGAAGATGCAAACGGACAACCGCATCCTCAGCCATTACATAGTATTAATTGTATCTCTTGTAATCAAAACTGCCGCGTTTGACTGCGATATATGTCAATCACTACGTCACCGTTTTAGCCAGTATCGCCAACCATACACGGCCGTTTCAAGCGCCGCTGACACCATCACCGCGACCTCGTCGCCACCACAAGTATCTCGAGCGCGATACGTGCTGATGAAGTCATACCATTGGTAAACACTTCTTTTGCTGATTTTATTAATCGTGACTTACTGTTGAATTGCCCATAATACATTATCAATCTATAAAAAATTTAGGGAAAAGGCGCAACAATTTATCGTTCATGATTAAAAAATCATCTTATTGATATATCCTAAAAAATATCGTGTGCTAAATAGATGTTCATCAGCATTTGCGCTTTTTCCCATTAATCATTCAACACCAAATCATTTCGTTGTCATACAACAATGTTAAATCACCAAAAAACATCAATGATTTTTAACCAAAATCGACAATAAACGAAATTTTTAATGACATCACACACTTTATTATTGAGTTTTTATCAAAAATACCCCATAAATCATCGCAATTCTCCAACCTGAAAATTAACAATTAATTAACAGTATATTACTTTTATATTGTTCCGCATTAATTGCTTATTTTTAGTTATTACCATAGAAAAATGAAAGGTGCTGTAAGGGTCCTCTAATGAGAAGTATTTATTTTTTACCATTTTTATTATCAACACTCTGCGGTTTTCCTGCGTTAGGGGCCAGTTACCATGCCAGTGATTTTATGCTGGGCGACTGGGCAGGCGCACGCACACAACTGCACGATGATGGTGTTGATTTAAATCTGGTATATACCAATGAATCCGGTACCAACCTGTCAGGTGGTGACAAGCATGCCTTTGCATTTGCAGATGAATTTAAGGCAGGTGCAGCATTTAATTTAGCCAAATTGATCAATCTGGAGGGGGGACACTTTTACTTTGCCATGAGTATGCGCGGCGGTGATGCCGATAATCTGAATACTCAAGCAGGCCTAGGAGAATTGCACCAGTCACTGGAAATCTATGGTCGCGGACGCGTCACCAGATTATCTGAAATGCGTTATCAGCAGTTTTTTTTCAATGGTGATCTGGAGCTAAACCTTGGGCGTATGAACTTAGGCAGCCAATTTGGTGGCCGCGAATGCGACTTTATGAATCTTAACTTCTGTAGTACGCAGTTCAACAAGCAAAGTCCTACCGCTTATAACTGGCCTATTTCACAATGGGCGGTGACACTCAAAGCCAAAGTGAGTGATCAGTGGGCAATTAAAACAGGCGTCATTCAACATAACCCTAGTTTTCTAAAAACCAGTCAGGGGATGAATTTTGGAAATCCAGCAGGGACCCAGGGTATGGTGTTACCTATCGAGTTACAGTGGTCGCCCGTGGTGAATACCTTTACCGGCAATTATCGTTTAGGCTACTGGTACGATAGCGCCGAACAGGCAGATCTGATACTGGATGATAATAACAACTATCGGGTGGTGTCTGGTGATTCCGCACGGATGCATAGTAGCATTGATGGTGAATATCTAATTATTGATCAACAAATTACCAGTTTTGATGACAATCCGGCACGAGGTATTTCGCTGAATTTATATGCCGACCGCGGCGATAAACACACCACCAAAATTGATAAACAACTGAATATCGGTATGGATATCAATGGCCCATTCGCATCTCGCCCCAAAGACAAATGGGCCGTCGCGTATGGCTACTTACATGTTAATAATCGTCTGTCTGAAGCAGTTCAAGCTTACAACGAGTTACCAACCACAACGACCGGAATGCCGCTACTCAGCAGTGAGCATACACTTGCGATGCTTTATAAAGTACAACTTTTGCCTTATTTAAGCGTGCAGCCGGAACTACAATATATTTACCGTCCAGGTGCTAATAGCGATAATAGCAATGCCTTAGTTGCAGCGTTGAAAATTCGTTGCAATTTCTAATAGTGTATTCTGGCAGTCAGCAAATACTGGCTGCCTTTTCTTGTCCACTTTATTTATAACCAGTTACTAAAATTTATTAATGATTAATTCTATAATTTATTCTAAGAATTAAATTTCGCTCTTTATTTAATATTGCAATGTAAAAAATAGTATCCGCAATTTTTATTGCTATCTAAAATTATCGCAATAATGCCGTAACAAGTAATATCCTGGGAATTATTTTTGTCATTAATAAAATGATTTCACATGGTAAGGCTATTCAATAATAAAATTGCTCACAAAACTGCTCATTAAGCAATAACGACATTCACCAACCACAAGAGGGAACAACGCGCAAGACAGCCACAGATTGTTGGGTATAAATGAAATGCCAATTTTGGCAAACCAAACTGACCAAGTGTTTAGTCGATGAGTTCCCCTCAACAGTGCACAAAAAAGCCACCAATATTATTGGTGGCTTTTATTTACTGGTGTGTCCCGTCCTGAAATACGTTGACATAAAGAGGACTTCTTTATGGCGACATCAACTAACTCAAGCCGTAAGCGCACGCAACGTGATTACACCTTAGCCTTTAAATTAGGTATCGTAGAGCGTGTCGAAAAAGGCGAGATGACGTACAAACAAGCCCAGAAGCGCTTTGGCATTCAGGGCAAGACAACCGTACTCGTTTGGCTCAGAAAGCATGGTAGACTCGATTGGTCGAAACCTTTTCAGCATCCCCTTATGCCACATTCAAAAGAAACCCCAGCACAAACTATCAAACGCCTTGAGCGTGAGTTAGCCGAAGAGAAACTGCGTAACCAAATCCTCAATGGTATGGTCGATATCATGGATAATGAATACGGAGCTGGTTTAAGAAAAAAGTACTTATCCGGTATGTCTGGCAAGCCAAAGCCAAAAGCGAAATAAACCTGGCAGCCGCATGTCGTGCTGTCGGTATTTCAAGGCAAGGTGTTTACCAGGCAGTTGCCCGGATGAATAGTCGGAGAACGGAATTATCGGTCATCAAAGACTCCGTACAATACTGGCGTAAATATATGCCGCGATTGGGCACACGCAAGCTCTACACATTGATAAAACCTATGCTGATTGAACAGGATATCAAACTCGGACGGGATGGATTCTTTACCTATTTGAGAAATGAGGGCTTGCTGGTTAAACCCAAGAGAAGTTACACCAAAACGACGTTTAGCAAGCACTGGATGAAGAAGCATCCTAACCTGCTGAAAGCAGACGGGCTGCATGATGCAGAGCATGTACTGGTCAGCGATATCACCTATCTTGAGTCAGACCAAGGCGTGCACTATTTGTCACTGGTTACCGATGCCGTATCACGCAAGATAGTCGGTCATCACTTGAGTACAGACATGAAAGCAGACAGCGTGGTGAAAGCGCTGAAAATGGCGGTTAGGGATAAGCGCTATATCGCTAATGCAGTGCATCACTCAGACCGGGGAGCGCAATATTGCGCAGCCGTTTATCAGGATGAACTGATAGCGAACCATATTCAGCCGTCAATGACAGACGGTTATGATTGCTATCAAAATGCACTAGCGGAAAGAGTCAATGGCATACTGAAGCAAGAGTTTTTCCTGTATCGATGTAAAACGCTGGAAGAGCTGAAGATACTTGTTCGAGAATCGATAGCGATATATAACGAAATGAGACCGCACCTGAGTTTAGATATGGCAACACCCAATCAGGTGCACAATAGAAAAGGCCAGCTACGGGAGCTGGCCTAAAAACTGTCAACCTATCTTAGGACGGGACAGTGTGGCTAATGTCTAACCAATTTTAACAATAGGTTTCAGTGTAATCCCTTTTTCGCTGTCTTCAGCCGCCTGGTTAATCTGTTCAAAAGAGTAGAACTTCACCAGTTTGTCGAACGGGAAACGCCCCTGCTGATATAACTTCACCAACTGGGGAATAAATTGTTTAGGTGTAGAATCACCTTCCACGATACCGCGGATGGTCTTGCCGCCCAACAGTAACTCGTTAACGTCAAATTTGGCTTCAGTACCCAGTGCAGGCGCACCAACAACACCAATTGCCCCTAACAATCCCAAACTATCAATGCCCTGACGCAGTACTGCCGGGATCCCTGTAGACTCCAGGGCGTAGTTCACGCCACCGCCAGTGATTTCGCGAATAGTGGCAACTGGGTCCTGTTCCTTACTGTTGATCACGTGAGTCGCCCCCAACTCTTTCGCAAGCTGCAACCGGGACGGAACAACATCAACTGCAATGATGGTAGTGGCTCCAGCGACTTTAGCCGCCAATACCGCAGATAACCCTACCGCCCCCGCACCAAATGAAACAAAGCTGCTGCCGGGCTTAACCTGTAAAGAGTTAATTACCGCACCAGCGCCGGTCTGAATCCCACAACCCAATGGGCCAAGCAGCTCCAATGGCGCATCTTCTGGTACTTTTATCGCGTTAGATTCCAGTGATAACGCGTAATTTGCAAAAGAAGACTGAGCAAAAAAGTGGTCATGCAAGGGGGCGCCGTTGGCATCATGAATGGCGGTTTCGCCATGCGAATCGGCGCCGCTAAAATTACGCGGATAGAATTCATCGCAATATGCTGCATGGCCAGTACCGCAATGATCACAGTGACTACAGTAACCATAAGTCAGTACCACATGATCACCGACTTTCAAATCTTTCACCAGCGGGCCAACCGCTTCAATCACCCCTGAACCTTCGTGGCCAAGCACGGCAGGCAAAGGCACTGGATAATATTGGTCACGGACAATCATGTCGGTATGACACATACCGGTTGCCACAATCTTTACCAGTACTTCATCGTCTTTAGGTGCGCGGATCTGAGCATCTTCCAGCACAAAAGGCTGGCTTTTGCCACGAACAACCGCTGCTTTCATATCGTAAAAATTCTGTGTACTCATAAATTTGACTCCTTTCTGTTACCGCAACGCCCTGCATCAGGTTGTTTGAGCGTCCAGAGAACCCATCGCCGTTATGTTCTGGCGATGAGCAGATTTCAATGAGGTGTCTGAATCGAAGATACTCACGAACACCATATCAACATCACATCATCTATCTATTTGTGATCTTAAGCACAGATTAAGCCGTGATTAATGAAATGAAAATGGCTAAATTCGCAACAAATCTTTCTGATATATCGAAAGATAATTATCCAATGATTAAACCTGCGGAAATCAACATCCTGTCTAAAACGCAGCTGGTGTTTGCCACATCTGGTGCCCTAGCTGACCAAATGTGGCTGAATTGCAGATTCTCTCCTACGCTTTAATTTTTTATCGCGGCAAGGAAATCGCCATGCAAAAGCTAGTGATATTAATGCTCGCTACTGTGTTTAGTATCGGCACCCTTCAGGCAAAAGAAAAAGAAGAAAGTAAAACCCCGCCACCCAAACCAGAAGCTAAAGTTTCGGTCACTGATCATTCGATGCGTATAGATGGCACAAAAATCGACTATGTTGCCACCGCCGGCACCATGTTGATGAAGAACGACAAGGGTGAACCCAAAGCCCTTTTTGGTTTCACTGCTTATGTGAAGAAAGACACCGATTTGCGTACCCGCCCGATCATGTTTGCCTACAACGGAGGCCCTGGCTCTGCCTCACTCTGGTTACATATGGGCATACTCGGTCCACAGAGAACCGTTGTTGTGGATACTGATTTCAGTGACAACGGCCCCTTCAAACGCGTAACTAATGAATATTCGATCCTCGATAAGGCCGATCTGGTGATGATAGACCCGGTAGGTACCGGACTTTCGCACGCCGTTGGCGACGCTAAAAATGAAGATTTCTGGGGTACTGATCAGGATATTGAATCTGTCGCCAGTTTTATCAAACAGTACATTACTGAAAATCATCGTTGGCAATCCCCCAAATACATTCTTGGGGAAAGCTATGGCGGTATGCGTACCGCAGGGGTTTCTCAGTACCTCGTCAGCAACTATATGATTTCGCTTAAGGGCATCATCCTGGTGTCACCATTTTTACAATTTGTCACTGGATTCGATTTCGGCCAGGCAGATCTGCCCCATGTGTTGTTCATGCCTTCATTTGCCACCGCTGCGTGGTATCACAATGCGATTGCCGACAAACCTGCCGATTTGCAGACCTTCATTAGTCAGGCGGAAAAATTTGCCGTAGAAGAGTACGCGCCGGCACTGATGAAAGGAGCCAGATTAACCATTGATGAAAAGCAGGCCATAGCCGATAAGCTGGCGGCTTTTACCGGTGTTAGTGCTAGTTACTGGCTGCTGTCAGACCTGCGCGTGGATCATCAGGCATTTTTGAAAGAACTGTTAAAATCCAAACACATGACAGTCGGACGTATCGACTCGCGCTTTAAGGGTTATAGTCTGGATCCGGTGGCGGATCATATGCGCTATGATCCAATGACCTCTGCGGTGGGACCACAAATTCTCTCCACTTTTATGGATTACTACACCACCGATCTCGGCGTTAAAGACGTCAGTGACTATAAAGTGTTTGGTGATGTCTTCAGCAAATGGGATTTCAGCCACAAGCAACCCAATGGTGGCTTTATGAAAATGCCGTTTCCTGATACCGGTGTGGACCTCGCTTACGCCATGATCCAGAGTCCCAAAATGAAGGTGCTAGTGCAGCAGGGCTATTTTGATATGGCAACGCCATTTTTCACAACCCAGTACATGCTTGACCACCTGAAGATCCCCGATGCGTTACGTGGAAATATCAGTACCGCATACTATATGGCGGGCCATATGATGTATGTCAATCCACCGTCAATGGCGAAATTCAAGCAAGATCTGGCGGCGTTTATCGATCAGAAGTAATACCCGAGGTCATCATTGCGACACGCTGGCAGCAACACATGCTGCCAGTGCATTTTCTAATATGATTTATTGGCACAGCGCTGCCAATGCTGCACGGGCGGCCAACTGCTCACCCTGCATCATGATTGTTTCAGCCGCCACATAGTCATTTATGCCGTCTGCCGCATGTTCACCGTATAACACGACATTATTCAGCACTGAGGCCACGGCGACATCACGTAAACGTCCTACCGTGAATAGCGCGGCAGTTTCCATATCTGCAGCTAAAACTCCCAACTTATGCCACTGGCGGCAGATAGCCAATTCCTGATCTGTATAAAAACTGTCATGGGAGCGCACGATACCCAGATGATGACGTTGCAGATATTGTTGCAGATAATCACTTAAGCCATTCACCAATAACCGATTCGCCAGCGCTGGATAGGCAACAGGCGCATAACTGGCGGAGCCACCATCATCGCGCACGGCCGCTTCCGCCACAATTAAGTCACCTAAAGCAATTTGCGGTTGCAACGCACCGGCAGAGCCCACCCGAATAAACTGCCTGCCACCGCATTTAATCAACTCTTCCAACGCGATAATGGCTGAGGGCGCACCGATGCCAGTGCTGCAAACTGCGATAGGATGCCCCTGAAACTGACCATTAACACTGGTAAATTCGCGATTACTCGCCAACGGTTTGGCGTCTGCTAACAGACTAGCGATACGCGTCACACGCGCCGGATCGCCACAAAGGATCACCCTTTCACTTACCTGCCCCGGCTGCAACAAGATGTGCGGTTGTCCAGTCATATAGCGCCTTCCTGAGCAAATGCATGGCGGCTGCCATTGTATTTAGCTGTCTTTACCCACGCCCGAGTACCATTGGCGGCAATAAACAACAGAATGGTGTATTCAATCGACATAGCATATACGCCCTGAGCGGCATAAATACCCACACTGATAACGTTAATCAGCACCCATAAAATCCAATTTTCAACGTATTTGCGTGTCATCAGTAACTGCGCCACAACCGACAACACGGTCACCATGGCATCCCACAAAGGGAATGGATCCGGCTGCAAACTTGGCAGTTGTACGGTCAAGCCCAGGAAATTCAGCGCCGCGACGCACCAGCTTGCCAGTGTGAAAAATACCGCATCGATATACAGCGTTAATAAACTGACGGCCACAATGACTAACAGCAAGGTCAGCATCAGCTTATTGCGTGCCAGCCAGCGTACCTGCAACGCTTCACCCTGACTTCCCGCAGGGTGGGTCCAGGCGTACCAGCCATAAACGTTGGCACAGAAGAAAAACACTTGCAGCAGTAACAGACCGTACAACTGAATTTGAAAAAATATCACCGCAAACAAAGTGACGTTGATCAGTCCGAACAGGTAATTAATGGTTTTTTCCTGACTGGCATACCAGATACATAACAGTCCGAATATCGTCCCGATGGCTTCAATCCACGACATCGCATAACCGCTGCCAATCGGGATATTTACCACGGTGTTATTAATGTCGAACCAACTGACTATATCCATGCTTATTTGAATGTTAATGGTGGTTAAGTAAGAGATGGTACGTTTGATAACAGGTTATCGCCAATTATCTTGGCAACAATAAAAAAGGGCTGTTACAAGTATCACAGCCCTCTTAACGCGACACGAACGTCAGCTCATTTAAAGACACAATGCTTGGCGTAATCTTTCGCTTCATTAGCAGACCAATCGCCTGATGGCTTCTCTTTCATCTGTTTGCACCAGGCTTCACTGCCCACTTCTGGAGAACAAGCACCTAAAAAACCAACTAAGACCAGTGACAGGGTGACAACAGTAAATTTAGACATTTCGGGTTCCTTGCATTGAAGAGTTATCCTGGCTTTAGCTTACCAGACCCATCAGCATTTCCACAGTGTTAATCAATGGTGCAAGCGCTTGCGGATCCATTGAACGGCCTCGGCTTTACGCTCCAATGGATACCAGGCAATCTCACCGGATACAAAGGGGCCGAGCAAACGTACGGCATTACCAACCCAATCAGGCCCGCCGACAAGTACCAGTGCGTCAAAGTTCGGTAACTGCACTTCGCCAACTCCCGACAACGATTTGGTTTCCCAGCCTTCCAGCAATACATCCGCTTCAATATACAGGCACACCTGCCCCCAATTATCACGGGCACTCTTAATTGCCGGTTGCAGCTTAGTACGGTAATCCACGGCGGTTAGTCGCCCACTGACAAATAAACTGATAACGCCTTTGGCAATTTCTGGGATCTGACACAGCATAAGCGCTCCTGCAGATAAAGTTAACCGCGTTATAGCAGCCGCCATCACGGCTCAAGACCTGCGAGATGCTGCGGTTAGTGATAGACTGGCACTCTGATTATTCCTCACTGTTTTTATCACAAACTGTGCCCATGATTACAATTTCTAACCGCCTACAAATTGCCGAGCAGGAACTGGAGTGGCAGTTCATCCGGGCAAGCGGCGCCGGTGGGCAACACGTGAACAAAGTCTCCACTGCGGCGCAGTTGATCTTTGATATCCATGAGTCATCGTTACCGGATGACTATAAAACCAAACTGCTGGCACTCAGTGATCACCGCATTAGTCCCAGTGGTAAAATCATCATCAAATGCCAACAGAGCCGCAGTCAGGATGACAATCGCCAACAAGCATTAGCACAATTTTGTGAGTTGCTGTTGAGTGTAACGCGAGTACAGAAAAGACGCATTGCCACCAAAGCTACCAGAGCCAGTCAGATCCGGCGGGTAGATTCAAAAAAGAAACGTGGTGCGGTTAAAAGTATGCGCCAGGAAAAGATCCGCAACTAACGCTGGAATGAGAGTCGACAAATGCCGCCGGATTTGCTCAAATCAAGCACAGGCGCCAATGCTAAGGCCAAGGAACATCACCAATGAGAGACAAAGCAAAAATACTGCTGCTGAACGGACCGAATCTCAATTTATTGGGCAGACGGGAACCGGAAATCTACGGCTATCAGACCTTAAACGACATTGTGACTGAACTGATGCAGCAAGCATCAGATGCCGGATTTACGCTGGAACATCTGCAATCCAATGCAGAATTTCAGTTAATTGATGCGATCCACGCAACCGATGCGGCATTTGTGGTGATCAATCCCGGTGGTTTTACTCATACCAGTGTTGCACTACGTGATGCGCTATTAGGCGTAGATTTACCGTTTATCGAAATCCATCTGTCCAACATTCATGCCCGTGAACCTTTTCGGCATCACTCTTATCTGTCAGATAAAGCGAAAGGAGTCATTGTCGGTCTAGGTGCACAGGGCTACAGCTTTGCCCTCACTGCAGCAATTCGCCATCTGCAACAATAACTTAGCGTGGGTGATGTACAACATCACCCATACCGCTACCTAGCAGCCAAGGATCGCTCCAAATCACATCAAATGGCGTCAACACGCGGCAGTGGTTCGAAAATCCTAGTACCATTTTAGTGATCCGACGCACCTACCGGCACATACTGTTGAATACTCCAGTCGAAGCGATAAAGCTGCCCCTGCCACTGATATAACGTCCCGCCATCTTGCTGAATAACTCTGGCATTAGCGGGCAATTCACTACGCGTTTGCACGCCGCTATCCTGAGTCCGATAGCCAGTAGATACCGATTGCGGCAGCACTGCGGCGGCAGAAGGCTGCTGAGCAACCGGCGTTGGGGCTAGCACTGGCTGCAACGGTGGCGCAATATAAACTGGCTGTTGCCCACGATAACTGTCTAAGATCCAGGGGGTCAGCCATAAGGCGGTCAGCCCCAGCGTCCACCCCCAATGATCGTGATGCGAGTGCCCGTAATGTATCGGTCGACCATGCGCTGAGGTTGCCGGAACACTGACAATACTGAATAGCACGGCACACAGCATCGCTACGTACCAGCGTTTATTTGTATGAAATGCCAACATACCACCTCCTACAACAGTGCATTGCTAATTTAATCATATGCTACTCCTGCTGCAGTAGCCATGCACTGGTGCAGGCCAAATGTTGCCCACTTTTCGGCGCCAGCAGTTACCCCAACTTAATAAAAATGCTATAGTGCGCGCCATCACATTTTTTCAGCGTCGGGCATAATTCCATATGAGTTTTAAGGATTTACGCAGTTTTCTCGATCACCTTGAAAGTCAGGGTGAGCTGAAACGTATCAGCCATCCCGTTGATCCGCATCTTGAAATGACAGAAATCGGTGACCGGGTATTACGTCGAGGTGGACCGGCGCTGTTATTTGAAAATCCTGTCGGTAAGTCCATGCCGGTATTACTGAACCTGTTTGGTACTCCGCGACGAGTCGCCATGGCACTTGGCAAAGATGATCCCATGGCATTACGGGAAGTGGGCGAACTGCTTGGCTTTTTAAAAGAGCCTGAACCACCACGAGGATTCCGCGATGCGTTGGACAAGCTGCCGTTGTTCAAACAAGCGCTGAATATGCCCCCCAAATCAGTGCGCAAAGCGCCGTGTCAGGAAGTCGTCATCAGTGGTGATGCGGTAGATTTGACCCAGTTTCCAATCCAACATTGCTGGCCAGGAGATGCCGCGCCACTGGTCACTTGGGGACTGACCATTACCAAAGGTCCACGGCAGAAGCGACAAAACATTGGGATTTACCGGCAGCAATTACTTGGCAAAAACAAATTGATCATGCGCTGGCTATCACATCGTGGTGGGGCGCTCGATTTTAAAGATTTCACCGAAAAATTCCCTGGAGAGAAATACCCGGTCGTTGTGGCACTCGGTGCCGATCCGGTTACAATTCTTGGAGCGGTAACGCCCGTTCCCGATACCATGAGTGAATACGCCTTTGCCGGACTGTTACGCGGTGAGCGCACTGAAGTGGCGAAAGCACTGACCTGTGATTTAGAGGTTCCGGCCACCAGTGAGATCATTCTGGAAGGTTACATCGATCCGACAGAAACAGCGGTAGAAGGCCCTTACGGCGATCATACCGGCTATTATAATGAGACCGATACGTTCCCGGTATTTACCGTCACACACATTACGCATCGCCGAGACCCGATTTACCACAGTACCTATACTGGCCGGCCACCCGATGAACCGGCCATGTTAGGGTTGGCCTTAAATGAAGTGTTTGTGCCAATTCTGCGCAAACAATATCCGGAAATCGTCGATTTTTACCTGCCACCAGAAGGGTGTTCCTATCGCATGGCAGTAATATCAATGCGCAAACAATATCCGGGGCATGCCAAACGGGTAATGATGGGCGCCTGGTCTTTCCTGCGGCAGTTTATGTACACCAAATTTATCGTGGTCGTCGATGATGATGTTAACTGTCGCGACTGGAAGGATGTGATCTGGGCGATTACCACCCGGATGGACCCGATCCGCGATACCGTACTGGTAGACAACACCCCGATTGATTACTTGGATTTTGCCTCTCCGGTATCGGGGTTAGGTTCCAAGATGGGCTTAGATGCCACCAACAAATGGCCGGGGGAAACCCAGCGAGAATGGGGTACGCCGATCAAGATGGATGCAGAAGTACAGCAAAAAATTGATCGTATATGGGAACAGTTGGGTATTGATGATACCCCGACGTTGTAAATGTGACACACCGGCCTGGACCGGTAGATGAAGGTAAGCCGATGAACAGCATTCGCTGCAAAATTGAAAAAGTGACGCCCTTTAATGACGCCGTATATCAGGTACAGTTGCGTCCAGAACTTCCCTTTGCGTTTGCCGCAGGACAATACCTCAGTATCGTCATGAGTGAAACAGATAAACGTCCATTCTCGATTGCGTCCGCTCCCGGCTGTGAACTTCTGGAACTGCACATTGGGGCAGCGGTAACTGAAAACTATCCGATGCAGGTGGTCGAGCGCTTAAAAAGCAGTGAAACCATTGATATTGAAGCTCCGGCGGGTGACGCATTTCTGCGGCATCAGAGTGACAGACCACGTTTGCTCATTGCCGGTGGCACCGGGTTTTCTTATATCAAAAGCATTGTAGAGCAGCAAATCGCCCTAGGTCAGCAGATTGAGACTAGCTTATACTGGGGTTGTCGTACGCCTGAAGCCATGTATTACCAATCTATTGCCCGTGAATGGCATCAGCAATTTCCGTGGTTGCATTTTGTGCCAGTGGTTGAACAGGCCCCCGCTGACTGGCAAGGCAAGACCAATCTATTGCTAGCACAGCTTAAAGAGGACTTTATCAGTCTGATCGGTTACGACATCTATATTGCTGGTCGCTTTCCGATGGTCGGGGCAGCGCGCGAAATGTTCCGCGACATGGGGGTTGAAGAAGAACATCTTTACGGTGATGCCTTCGCCTTTATCAAGTAATGCCGCCACGCTATTAAAGAAGCCCGCATTAGCGGGCTTCTTACATTATCAGGTACTCTTGCCTTCGGTGTAGACAGGATCGCGGTCGTCTATCAATTTATCCCGTTCAAAAAACTGTGCCAGCACTTTGGCTTGCGCGTGTTCATCCACCTTAAATACCTGCATCAGATAACGCAGGAAATTTTCGTCATCACACATGGTCTTACCGGGCGTGTCAGAGATTTTCGCTACCGGTTGGCCGTTCAGTTGGGTCAGTTTCATCACGATATTAATTGGCTCGTTGACAAACATGTCGCCCATCAACCAAGTGCCGATCCCAAACGAGGTATTAATACGGCCGCGGAAATGCCGGTAAATTTTCACTGCGCGCTCAAAGTCCAGGGCATCCGAAAATACCAATCGCTTGTATTGCGGATCCACATCCAGTTCTTCCAAGCGCTTAATAATTTTTTCGCCCCAAATGATCGGATCGCCACTATCGTGACGGAAGCCGTCGTAAAGTTTGGCCAGATAACGGTCGAGATCGCGACAGAACGCATCTACGCCAATCACGTCAGTAAGCGCTACACCCAGATCGCCACGATATTCCTTGACCCAGTTTTCCAATGCCATCTTCTGACTATCCACCAGCCGATAATTCATCGCCTGGTGACTCTGCAGCCATTCATGCGCCATGGTGCCCTGACATCGCAGGTTCAATTCCAGCGCCAAATGTGGATTGGAAGTCCCCGCAAAGTTGTCAGGTAACTGCTGTTGTAACTGAGTGAGGATCTGTTTCTGCGCCCTAAAACTAAAACGTCGGCGAGTCCCAAAATCAGTAAACAGGAAATCACTGAGATCTACCTCATCGCCGAGCCGTTCCAGCATCGCGATTTTTTGGCTGGTAGCGGCGGCAATGGCTTCACAATCAACTTCCGGATAACGGGTGCGGTTACGGATTTCCGATACCAATGCTAATACCGGGATCTCCATCGGCGATACATGCATCAGCGGCCCGTGAGCCTCAATCACCAGTTGGCCATCGATAGCACTGACCTTAAGGAATTTGGGATTGAAACGATATAACCGCAAAAACTCCAGATAGTCAGCTTTCAGAAAGGGATATTTGCGCAGATGCGCCAACTGCTCTTCAGAGGCACTGCAATCAACGAGCTGTTCAAAGGCTTCTTGCAGTGGCTTCACATAGGCACTGAGATCTTCATTACTGCGGCAGCGAAAGGTCCAGCGAGATTGGGTGGCAGGTTGCTGATGCAGATATGCCTGTTGCATCGTCAGTTTATAAAAGTCGGTATCCAGCAAACTCTGAATCGCCGGTTCTCCAAACATAATCAATGGCTCCCATTGAGTGTGGCAGCCAACACCTGACTGTCTTTCACCAGAATAATACCGGCCTGTCGCATTTCCTCGCAGGCGGCATCAGCACCCTGCGCGCTAATCGCCCGACAAGCGGCCAGATTCAAATAGACCTTAAAACCGGCCGCCGCCAGCTGTAATGCTGTGGTTTTGACACAGAAATCTAAGGCCAGACCACCAACGATAACGGTGTCGACGGCTTGGCATTTCAACCATTCAATAACGCCAGTTGAAATACGCCCGGCCAGATCATGATAACAAGCACCATAAGGATGCATGGCCGTTTCGACGCCTTTGTACACTAGGAAATCGTACTCGGCTGGCGCAGGTAATCCTGGGATCAATTCAAACCCTTCAGTACCGGGCTCAGCGTGGCGCACCCAAGTCAGATCAGCATCTGGATAATCCAGCGGCTGCAACATTTGCTCATGACTGGCAACTACCCATTTTGCCGCAGCGCAATGGGCATCTTTGGACGCGACCCTTAACTGTGCGAGTTTTGCCTGGGCATTGAGTTCCGCAGCTATTTCATCGCCACCAACGACAGGTAACTCATTAGGACATAAAGGCGTAAAGGTGCGTTGAGCATCGACATCAAAAGCGGCAATCATAGGTAAATCCCGTTCAAAAACCGATAACGGCACTATACCAAATGTACGCGGCGGCTCTAAGCAATAATGGCAACTGCTGGGCATAAAACTGCTTTATCTGCAAAAAGGTTTCAATCATTGCCAAGGCAACTTATCTGCAAATGCTCATAAGCAGTTAACTCAATAAATAATCTGGCAAATTGCCAAACATCAATCACACTTTAGGTTGCCGCAGCCGCGGTAACTTTCCAAATCCAATCCCAAAGGTACAACTAGATGAAAATTGCTTCCATCCAGGGAAAAATTGCAACTGTGGCAGGGATATGCCTTTTGGGTTCCGCTATCGTACTAATCGGTTATGCGCTGTTCTCCGCCAAGAATACCGAGTCTTTGGTCTCCGCTCGGGTTAGCCCGTTGGTCGAAAAGCAAGCCAGTGAGAGCCTGCAAACACTGGCAGGTGAACGCGCTGACACCATCGCCACTGAATTTGAACATGCACTCGATATTTCTGGGACACTTGCCAGCAGTTTTGAACTGGTGCATGCCAATTCCGGCGCAGTACAACTCAGCCGTCGCAGTGTTAATGAGATACTGCGCAATGTGCTCACCAAAAATAAAAATTTAAATGGCACATATAGCTGTTGGGAACCCAACGGACTGGATGGGCGTGATAGCGATTTCATCAGTAGCGAAGATGGCAACAATCCGCAAACCGGTAGGTTTACACCTTATTGGACCCGCAACGCACAAGGTAATATTGCCGTGCAACCGTTGGTTGAATATGACACTGACAGCCGCCATCCAAACGGCGTGTTAAAAGGGGGCTGGTACAGTACCCCCCGTTCAACCTTACAGCAGAATGTCCTCGATCCGATCCCATATATTGTTCAGGGCAAACAAGTCTGGCTGGCCACTATCTCGTCCCCTATCGTATCTAACGGTAAATTCTATGGCGTCGTCGGGGTCGATTATGACCTGACGTTCGTGCAAACACTCACTAATAAACTGCAACAGGAACTCTATAGCGGCAGTGGCAAGGTCTCCATTATCAGCTATCAGGGACTCTTGGTCGCCAGCAGCAGCCATGCGCAGGATATCGGCCAGCCACTGTCAAAGATAATGTCGTCTGATCAGGCAGATTCATTGATAAAACAAGTACAACAGGGTGAATCTCGGGTCTGGAGCGATAGTGAAAATATGAGTGTACTTGCGCCGATCGTCATGGGTAACACTGGCAAACCCTGGGCAGTAATGATCTCAGTGCCAAAAGCTCAGGTCCTTGCCGAAGCTTTAGCTCTGAATGATGAACTCAGTGCCAACAGTAAAAGCACTACTACTTGGCAATTTGTGGTTGGCATCGTGGTGACATTGCTGGCACTGGCCGCCTTATGGGTTGCCGCTGGCAATATTGCCCGACCTATTCGCCGCGCCGTCGATTTGGCACTGACCATCAAGGACGGGGATTTTTCGCAGAAAATGGAGCATAAATCTGCCGATGAAGTTGGTCAGCTTTCCAGCGCACTCAACCAGATGTGCACCAGCCTGTTACAACGTGCGATGCTGGCGAAGCAGATCAGCGAAGGCGACCTCACCGTTGATGTAGCGCTGGCGTCTGAACGTGATCAGCTCGGATTAGCGCTGCGGGAGATGGTTAGCCACCTAAGTCAACTGGTCAGTCAAATCCAGCGTAGTGCCGACAGCATTGGTAGCAGCTCGACCCAAGTGTCGCATCTTAGCGAAGTGTTGTCAGATGGTGCGATGCAATCAGCTTCCTCGATCACGCAGATGGGGGCGGCGATGGTTGAAATCTCCAGCCAGACGAATGCTAATGCTGACAATGCGGATAAAGCTAATCGTATCTCCCGCGAGTCAACGACCGCTGCCGAAACAGGCAGCGAACACATGGGCGAAATGGTGGCGGCGATGGAAGCCATCCATGCATCGGGTGAACGCATTCACCAGATCATTAACGCGATTGATGAAATTACTTCTCAAACCAACTTGTTGGCATTGAACGCAGCCATTGAAGCAGCCCGTGCGGGCGACGCAGGTCGTGGCTTTGCCGTGGTGGCAGATGAAGTCAGACAACTCGCCAAACGCAGTGCCGATGCGGCCAGTGATGCCGCCAAATTGATTGATGAAAGTTCCGCTAACACCCAATCCGGTATTGAGATCTCCAGACGCACCGCCGAAGCTCTGGAACAGATCCGTCGTAGCACCGGCGAGGTATCAGAACTGGTTGCCAGTATTGCCATTGCGTCTGAGGAGCAGGTTCAGGGGATTAATGAAACCACTACCGGATTGAATCAGGTCGATGGTGTTACGCAGCGTAACAGTGAAAATGCCCGCGATTGCAAAAATTCCGCAGCAGAACTATTGCAGGAAGCCACGCAACTGAAGCAGTTATTGCAGCGCTTCAAAGTAAGGTAATCGGATCGGACATTATGAGGAACCCGTCGCAAGACGGGTTTCTTTTTTATGGGTTATACCGTCATGGTTCCCTGCAATATCGTCACGGCATCGCCACTTAACGTGACCCGACCATGCGCTTGCAGCTGCATCCGCACTACGCCGCCACGAACAGAAGCCTGATAACCAGTCATGGTCTCAAGCCCTAATTTTTGGCCCCAATATACTGCCAGCGCACAGTGTGCAGAGCCGGTTACTGGATCTTCGTTCACCCCAACCCAAGGTGCAAAATAGCGACTGACAAAATCTTCGGGCCGACGCCCCGCTATCGCTGTCACCACAATCCCTCTTCCAGGGATATTTTTCAGGGCAGTGAAATCAGGAGTCAGAGCCACCACCGTTGCTTCTTCGGTAAGTTCCAATAACAGCTTCTGGCCAAATGCGGCGCTGGCAATCACATCCGCAGGTTTCAGCGACAGGGCTTGCAACAACGTTGGCGGTAGTGGCACTTGATAATCCAAAGTCGCCCGCGGAAAATCCATCGTCAATTGCGATTTTTCTGCAGTCACGATAAGGGGTCCGGAAAGTGTATGGAACACAACGCTCGTTCCCGGCGTTAGTAGCCCTTGCTGCCGTAAAACATGGGCGGTGGCTAAAGTCCCATGACCGCAGAGAGCCACTTCAGTATCAGGAGTAAACCAACGCAGACGCCAGTCATCCAGACTGAGAAAAGCCGTTTCCGATAACGCCATTTCATTGGCCACTGACTGCATCAGCGATACATCCAGAGGGGCTTGGGTAATACATACTGCAGCCGGATTGCCTTTGAAGGGCTGAAGCGTAAAGGCATCTACCTGATAAATATCCAAATCCACGAATTATTCCCCCTAGCGGTTGTCACTAAACAGTAGTGCAATTCAACGACTTAATGACGGCGTGTTCAATCACGGTTAGCACCTTATGACAGCTGCAATAGCAAACGCTGCCAGTGCTGATAACGGAAGTGAACGAATTTAAAGGTAACAATCTTGTTATCAGCCGATAAAACCGGCACTCTGTATCTAAGTTCCAGCGTCTGGCCGCCAAAGCCCGACCTCAAGGCCCTCAGAGTATAGACTTGCAGCAACCTCCTTCACAAAATATGGAGTTCGAGCCGCCACCAGGAAAGGTCTGGATATATACCACATTGGTACGTTGGCCAGTGTTGAGCGATCTGTTACTGATCCTTATGTGGCTGTTGCTCTGGCAGGTGTCATCCTTGATGGAATATGAGCCCCACGCCAGCATCTGGTTTCCGCCTGCGGGGGTGACATTTTCAGCGATTTTATTGCTGGGCATTCGGGCGATTCCCGCCATTGCCTTTTGCTGCATCGCCGTGACTTTTTGGGAGGATGCAAATTATGCCACCCATTTGCCGGTCCATCAGTTATTAGAAACCGGCGCCCTGTTTGCGCTGGCACATATCTCGGCCTATACCCTAGGTGCCAGCCTGCTTAAGTGGTTAATCAGCCATCGGGATCACCATCAGCTACCCTCGTTATTGCTGGCATTTACAATCATTGGACCCGCATCGGCATTACTGGCCAGCTATCTCACTCAGACAGCGTTAATGATAAGTGGCGTAGTACAAAACTCGCCTGAAAGTCGCCAGCTGTGGTTGCCGCTATGGGTGGGAGATCTGTTAGGCATTATCGTACTCACGCCACTGATGCTCGGCATCTTACGCAGAGTATACCCTCGTTGTGGCGGTTGGGTGAGTGAGCTTGGGTTACGACAAACTCCGGGCTCAGTTTGGGAATTTGTGCTGAAACTCTTGAGTGCGGCGGTGCTGATTGTGGTAGTAATGATGCTCACCGCGGCATTTCACATAAAGGAAATGGCATTTGCCATTTTTTTCCTGAGTATTCCGCAGATGTGGATTGTTTACACGGAAACACCATTTCGTAGTGGAATAAGTATTGCGTTGATGAGCTGCTTAACCGCGGTAATGATGAAATATTTGGCACTGGGTGAAGACGCGCTCATTTTTCAATTTTCCATCAGTGTCCTCGCCGCCAGTAGCTATTTTGGCTTACTGATCCCCGTGCTGGCGTCCAGTAACAACCGATTGCGGGAACTCACCCGTAAAGATGTTCTGACTCAAGCCTATTCCAGGCAGCATTTCTTTCCCCAGGCGGAATTAGAGATCCAACGCGCTCGCTATTACCGACACCCCATCTCACTGGTGGTATTTGATATTGACCATTTCAAACAAATTAATGACCGATTTGGTCATTCCATTGGCGATATTGCGTTAATTTCGCTGGCAAATTTAGTGGCATCGCAGTTACGTCAGGCTGATATGTTAGGGCGATTTGGCGGTGATGAGTTTTTGTTGCTATTGCCTGGCAGCGATATCAACGATGCGATCGCCACCGCTGAACGCTTAAGAACCTCATTACCACAGATACAGATAAAAGGCTTGCACGCTCCCATCACCGGCAGCTTCGGCGTGACGGAAATCGGCAGTGAAGACACCATTACCTCCGCATTTGAAACCGCCGACAGGTTACTGCTGGAAGCCAAACGCCAGGGACGCAACAAAGTGTTAAGTCCTAGCTAAATAGACGTTTTCCCTGGTTTCGACACTGCTTAGCTGTGGCATAATAGCAGCCACACTGGGCATAGTCCCATCGGAGACCGCTATGCAACTCATTCACTGCAACTATGCCCAACATGGCAATGCAGTTCAGCAGATTTTTAATTTTGCCATCGCCAACACCACGGCCCTCTACGAATACCATCCACGAGACAATCAACGCATTGCGCAGTGGTTTGCCGCCAAAGAGAGTGGCCATTGGCCGGTGATTGCAGCGGTTGATGACGCCGGTGAACTGTTGGGCTTTGCTAGCTACGGACCGTTTCGGGGTTATCCCGCTAACAAATACTCTGTCGAACATTCAGTGTACGTTGCGCCTGAACACTACGGCAAAGGAATTGCTACCGCACTGATGCAGCGTTTAATTGCACTGGCGACAGAACAGCAACTGCATGTGATGGTGGGTGCCATAGATGCCGCCAATACTGCCAGCATCGCTCTGCACCAAAAACTAGGATTCAGTCACTCGGGAACCTTACCGCAGGTTGCCTTTAAATTCGGGCGTTGGCTGGATCTGGCCTTTTACCAACGGCTACTGCCAACCCCCGCAGCCCCCACTGATGATTAATCCTTCAGCTTATAACTGACCTCAACCCGATCGCTGAAAGTCACTTTGCCATACTGGTAACTTTGATTTTCAGCGCTGTCCATCATTGCTTTGCGACTGACACTGAGTACCGGCATTGGCGTCTGATCAAAATAGCGAATCGACCAGATACCATCGAGTTTGGCACCGAATCCGGTCGCCAGCGCCTCCGCCTTATGTTTAGCATCACTTATCGCCGCCGCTCGCGCTTGCAGGCGCATGTTTTTTTCCTGACTGGATTTCAGACTGATCTGTCGCACGCTGTTAATCCCTTCCTGCAGCGCGTTATCCAGCACCGGATTCAGCTGCTCAATCGGGACTTCTAAGGTCACAGAGCGACTGGCGCGATAGCCCGACAACTTTGCGTCACCGCCGCGCTCCGGATAGACATATTGCGGCTGCAAGTTGAGATTGGCACTGCTGATTTTATCTTTGCTGACCCCTGCCTGCTGCAATCGTCCGATAAATGCCGCAACCGCTTTATCCGCCTGCTGTTTAGCGTCGGTGGCTTGTTCCGCCTTAATAACCACCTCCACCGTGACCTCCGCTAGATCCGGCTCAACTTCAATCTGACTTACGCCTACCGTTTCCAATAACGGCCGCTCTTGGGCTCCGACATCATCTGCCAGACTCAGCATTGGCAACACCAATGCTAATGCCATTCCCGGTAACATCGCCTTGTTCATCAGAGTGTTCCTTTGGTTGTAAATCCGGTGTCTACGCTAGCAAAGCGGTGATATTTGGCAAGTGCAATCAACGACTCATTCAGCTGCGCTTCAGGGTGTTTTTTAATCAACTGATCTGTACCTTTTAGCTGGCTGCGGTATAATCGCCGCCTTCTTCGCCGGGGCACACCCGGCGGCGTTTTAACAGCACAGCGGAATGCCAATCTTGAAAAATCCTGTAGAAACTTTTGACCCCAAACAGACCACCACACTGGAAACACCGGCCAAGACACTGGCGCAGACCACCGTGGAGTCTGACGCTACCGCTGGCGGTAATCGTATTGGTTTTGTCAGTCTGGGTTGTCCCAAGAACCTGGTGGACTCAGAACGCATTCTGACCCAACTGCGCATTGATGGTTATGAAGTCACCAATACCTACGATGATGCCGATTTGGTGATTGTGAACACCTGTGGCTTTATTGATGCGGCGGTGGAAGAGTCGCTGGATGCGATCCGCGAAGCACTGGAAGAAAACGGCAAAGTATTAGTAACTGGTTGCCTCGGGGCAAAAGAAAATCAGATCCGCGAAGTCCATCCTGATGTGCTGGAAATTACCGGCCCACATAGCTATGAAGCGGTTCTGAATCATGTGCATAAATACGTGCCGAAGCCAGACCATAATCCGTTTACCTCGCTGATCCCACAGACCGGCGTCAAACTGACCCCCAAGCATTACGCCTATCTGAAAATTTCCGAAGGCTGCGATAACCGCTGTACTTTCTGCATCATTCCTTCACTGCGTGGCGACCTCGACAGTCGCGATATCGGCAGTGTGCTGGACGAAGCCAAACGCCTGGTAGAAAGCGGCGTCCAGGAGATCCTGGTGGTGAGTCAGGACACCTCTGCTTATGGCAAAGATAAAGCCGGGCGCACCGGGTTCTGGAACGGCATGCCGGTTAAACAGAACATCACCGAGCTGGCAAAGCAGCTTGGTCATATGGGGGCCTGGATCCGCCTACATTATGTTTACCCTTATCCTTGGGTAGATGAGCTGATCCCGCTGATGGAACAGGGCTTAATCCTGCCTTATCTGGATCTGCCGCTGCAACATGCCAGCCCACGCATTCTCAAACTGATGAAACGCCCGGGGCGCATTGACCGTCAGTTAGAGGCCATCCGTAAGTGGCGCGAGATCTGTCCAGATCTGGTGATCCGTTCTACCTTTATCGTGGGCTTTCCCGGCGAAACTGAAGAAGATTTCCAGATGCTGCTGGATTTCCTTAAAGAAGCCCGATTGGATCGTGTTGGCTGCTTCAAATACTCAGAAGTGGAAGGCGCTGCTGCCAACGATTTGGGTGAAGAATTAATCAGCGAAGATGTGAAAGAAGACCGCTATGCCCGCTTTATGGAAGTACAGGCGGAAATCAGTGCAGAACGGCTGGCGCGCCTGGTGGGCCGTGAGCTGGACATTCTGATCGACGATGTCGATGAAGAAGGTGCCATTGGCCGCTGTTATGCAGATGCCCCCGAAATCGACGGCATGGTGTTTATTAATGATGAAACCGAGCTGCAACCGGGGAACTTGGTACGGGCAGTAATCACGCACTCTGATGAACATGATCTGTGGGCCGAGCTGGTTGATATGCCAGATGAAACTGAAGCCGAATAAACGATAGCGTTAGAAGGAAGCGTGCCTCAGGGTGCGCTTTTTTTATGATAAAAATTGATAGTGGCCGTTAGTTAAGCCGCCCATAAAAATCAGAAGGGGCATAGCCCTTGTAAGCTTGCCCCTTCTGGTTGCGTTGTTGGCGTTGAAATGCGCCTTTGCCTTTTTTGGCTTTTTCCGTCCGGCAGCGAAACAGTTGACTGGTCACCAATGCCTTCAGCGCATTGTCTTTGATTTCGCCGCGGCCTACATCATGTGCCGGCAGCATTTGTACATCTTTTGCCATATTGGCTCCTATTGCTTACTGTCACCCATTGGACCTAGCTAACAGCCGATTGTTCAAAATCGCGCAAATAATACCCAATTTTTCCTAAAACACCAGCAGTTTACCGGACAAACTGCAACGCGTCATTTTGGAACAATCGCGACCTTATTACCCGTCGGCGACTAAATGGTTGTTAAAAATATTCATTCTGATGGCACATTCCGGACTGTATTTCTCTCGCCGCTTGTTTTAAATTGGACAAACAGATTAAACGATCCAACAGAGATCGCTGGGTTTTTCTGCAAAGCTGCAAGAAACGAACTCAATAATTACTTTCGATTAAAGGTTCATAATTGATGGCCGTTGGCATTAAAGGATTACTACGCTGCAGTTTGTTGTGCTTGTGTCCCCTCACCGCATGTTGGTGGCTGCCAGCCCATGCGGTTCCGGTCAGCATTCCCCCATTGATGACCGCAGCAGAAATGCTGACCCAACTGAATCAGCGCTTGGTGCATACTAAAAACGCCCCCGCTACACTTGGACATTGGTGCCACAGGCAACTGGCGGACACTGCAGAATTAACCGTTGAACAGGAAGACAAACGCCAACGTCAGGCACCTGCGGATGTCTATGATACGCTTAAAATTTCGCCATCAACCCCCGTCAATTACCTGAAACAACGCTTTATTTGTGGCGGTAAGGTCATCGCCGTATTTGATCATTGGTATCGCACCGATTTGATGACGCCAGCAATGACAAAAACGCTCGCTGAGCACAACAAACCGCTGGGAAGCATTGCCAGGGATGCGGGCTTTTTCCGCCGTAGTTTGAGCAATAATCCGTTATGGCCGGATGAAGGGGCATTGCCCGTATTTGTGCTGGAACATCAAGCGGTGATTTACCGCAGTGATAACACGCCGTTTAGCCTGGTTCAGGAACACTATACCCGGCAGTTGTTGCCAAGAGCGCAGCAGTTAGACCCCTACTAAAAAAGGCGCCAATCGGCGCCTTTTCCTTCACATTCAAGTATTAACTACCGGCAATCTTCATACTGTCGAGCAGGATAGCCCCAGTACGAATTGACGAGCGCATTTCGCGATCGCTAGAAACTGCCTGAATGTTGCGGTACATATCCCGCAAATTGCCCGCAATGGTGATCTCTTCAACCGGGTAACAGATTTCACCCTTTTCCACATAGAAACCGGCAGCACCGCGAGAATAATCCCCGGTTACCGTGTTCACACCCTGCCCCATCACCTCAGTGACGATCAACCCTTTATCCATAGTGCTGATCAGCTCCTGAAAACTCTTACCACTATCACTCACGGTCCAGTTATAGATACCACCGGCATGACCGGTATTCTCCATACCTAGCTTGCGAGCCGAGTAACTGGTCAGGAGATAACTCTGCAACACGCCCTGTTCAACAATGAAACGATCGCGAGTCGCGACCCCTTCACTGTCATAGTTGGCGCTGGCAAAGCCACCTTGTAATTTGGGCTGTTCCTGAATTGCCAGCCATTCGGGAAAAATCGGCTGGCCCAAGGCATCCAACAGAAAACTGGATTTACGGTAAAGTGTTGAGCCACTGATAGCGCTGACCAAGTGCCCCATCAAACCAGTAGCGACATCGGCGGCAAACAGCACGGGCAGATTTCCCGTTGCGATTTTGCGCCCCCCCAGGCGACTGAGGGTCTTGTCGGCGGCACTGACACCCACTAAATCGGCCGCCAGCATATCGTCAAACTGACGCGCTACCGTGTAATCGTAATCACGCTGCATATCGCCGTTATCATCACTGCCAATCACAACACAACTGAGGCTGTAGCGACTGCTGCAATACCCGTGCAAAAAGCCATGACTGTTGCCATAAACCCGCACGCTATTGTGGGCGTTAGCCGAAGCACCGTCGGAATTAGTAATGCGCTTGTCGCGACCGAGCGCAGCGGCTTCGGCAGCAATCGCTAATTGTGCCAGTTCTTCCGGAGTCGTATGTCGCGGATGATACAACTGCAAATCCGGAAACTCGGTCGCCATCAGCGCTTTTTCTGCCAAGCCAGAGGCGGGATCTTCGCTGGTATAACGGGCAATGCTGTCTGCGGCTTTTACCGCTTCGCGAATCGCTTCGGCGGATAAATCCGAAGTCGAAGAGTTGCCCTTGCAACCGTCGCGATACACGGTAATACCGAGGGCGCCGTCTTTATTAAATTCGACGGTCTCCACTTCCTGCAACCGCGAGGAAACACTCAATCCCTGTTGTTTACTGATTGCTACCTCAGCAGCGTTCACGCCCAACCCTTGGGCAAACTCCAGCGCCATAGCGACTGCATCTTTCAGGGACTGCAGTTCACCATCAATAAAATTTGCAGACACAACAATACTCTTCTTTGAAGACATGTTGCCTAGCATAACAAACACTGCTGATATTCGCAGCGCAAACTGGCAATCAAACGGTAAAAATCCACCACAAGACGCGCCTCAGCGACAATGTTACAATTAACAGCAGTAGCCAAATAGAGATGTTAAGTGCCATGAAAATCGTCGATGACTCCGAAAAAATGAAACAGCCCTATGACGATGATGAGAATTACGTCAGTAAATCCGCCCTCAAGCGGGAAAGTACCGCGGCGCAGGAGCTGGGAAAGCAGCTCCTGGGATTGAGCAAAGGTCAGTTAGAACGTATACCGCTGGATGAGACTATGCTGGATGCACTGGCATTAGCCAAACGCATTAAGGTCAATACCGATTCCTATCGGCGGCAAGTGCAATATATTGGCCGACTGATGCGCGATGTTGACCTGGACGCCGTCAAACAGGCGTTGGATAAAGTAACGAACCGTTCCAACCAAGTTGCCGCACAGGATCAAATTACTGAAAAACTGCGCGATAAACTGCTGGCAGAAGGTGATGAGGCCATTCAGCAACTACTGGATGAACAACCACATCTGGACAGACAGAAACTCAGACAGCTGGTGCGTCAGGCCAAGAAAGAGTTAGAAAAGACCCCAGAGTCAAAATCTGCGCGAGAACTGTTCCAGTATCTACGTCAGGAAATCGAATAGTCATAACGCCGGCAACTGCCGGCGTTATGCTGCTTGATCGCCAATAAATCACAGCCTAGTGGCGGTACCGCCAAAATAGCTATCTTATTTTTGCCCCATTCTAAGTCAGCACAATGTTCTGCCGACAAGTTTAGATCCAAACCATTGACCAAATTTTAGTAATGCTACAAAGTCAAAGCAGTATCAATGGTGATTGTGACAAGAGGGAATGATGCCTATTTATATTAAAAATGAATCATCAAATGAACTGCTCGCTGAAATTGCTAAAGATCTCTGGGATCTTCCTACTCAAATTAAAGAGTTGGAAATTTGGTTACTTTCTAATCCGCTAAATTTGACACCTTCGAATTACATAGTAGATATTGGCTTTTCCATCAGAGATAACGCTTGTGGTGGAGGTGCAATTTTATCCCCAAAAGCAATGGCTATTATGGGTAATCTGGGAGTAAAGCTGTACTTGTCCGAGTATGGTGATTAGAACTGAAGGTTGCCCCTTTTCGCTTTATCCGCGCTGCTGGTAACTAACTCTGCATGCTTAAAGTTGACGAAATTTTTGCTTAGCTACAGAGTCTTGAAGATGCTAGCGTCTTACCACGTAATAATACAGAATGAATAGAGTAACATGGGCGATTCACAATAATGTGCACAAGGAAGAATATGAATTTAATTCTAATGATAGTACTTTCATTAGTAGGGGCAGGGTCTATAGCCTACTGCTCTAGGAAGACAGACTTCAGCAGTAGCAAGCTATTTGTAATAGGTTTTTTTTCGCAAGTATTGGCTACTGTTATCCTATTTTGTCCCGTTATGCTTTATCAAATTCACATCGGTAATACCTATGAGATTAGCGATTTGGTCTTCATTATTGGAGGGACTCTATTTATCTGTTTTATCACAGGAATCAAATGTGCGAATGCCAGTGACTAACTCTATAAATACATAATCTATAGAATTGGTGTCAAAAAATTAAGATAATTCCAAAATTCGTAATTTTAGTTATGTGATATAAAATTGTTGCTTTTCTACATTGTGGAGGATGAATAACTCAGGTTTGCCCCTAAATTTGTTTCGAAGACACAAGAGTATTTGGACATTGGTTGGATAGTCGAATAAGATTTTGTATTGTCACAAAGTCGCTACCAATATTTGTAGCGACTCTGTCATGATAACGGCGTAGTGGATAAATTCAAAGATTACGCTTTATCTCATCTAATTCTTCTTTGGTAATTTCACCTTTTGCATAACGTTTTTTTGCAATATCCAGCGGAGTTTCAGATGCGTTAGAATGATAGCTTTTCGCAGATAACAGAAGCCAAACAATGCCAACTAAGATTGCAACCCAAATGATTATCATGAAAAAATGACTAAATCCCAAACTATAGCCGTATAACCCATTCATAAGTCACCTCGAAAATTACGTACAGCTTTCTTATTTCCTTAAATGTATTTCAGCAGATAACGGCGAGTTAAGTGTGTTAAAAATCCAATTATTTATGTCAAATTATGGATTTCCGTTGAACTGACACAATTAGTCATATCGTTGAAACTAATTGGTGTAGCTTTTGCCCTCCACAGCCCGTCAATCAAAGGCGAATTGCATCTAGATTTAATAGCTTGTCGCTGGGTCAGGGTAAGAGCATGAATGCTTAAATATCACCCAACGTCTTTAAACCTGCTGTTAGTACCTGCTCCAGATAATCAGTGCTACCGTGTGCACGCTTCTGTTTGCGTGGAATACTGATTTTTCGAGTTGTTTCCGCTTGGAGCATATTCAACGCTATCTTCCTTGCTCCGGACAATACCTCCGCCGCATTGCCTCTATATATTTGGCATTGGTCTTCCTTCATCGACGCGTCCAGCACCCAATGCAGGCTATTTTCAACCGCCCAGTGGCTGCGTACCGCATTGGCAAAACGGGCCTTGCTCAGTTTGGCTGAACTGATGTAATAACGGTACTCAAGGGATTCATTACCGCTTTTCGTTCGACGATAGCTCAGCGCAACACCGATACTTTTAAGCCCTTTCCATTCTGGGAAGGCGTCGGCTAAGCTGCCTGCGTCCATAACACAATAGGCTCTGGCTTCGTTACGTCCGTGCTGCTTCTCTAAGCAAAGCACTTCTTCGTTAATCTCGCTGGAAAGAACTTTACGAACGGCATCGTGCAGCGCTTTTTGATTACCTTTTACGGCAAGCAAATAATCACCACCGCGCTCAATAATTTGTTCAGCGATATCTGTCTGACATCCCATAGCATCTATCGATATCAGACAACCTTTAATATCCAACAGCGCCAGTAATGCGGGAATGGCGGTAATTTCATTGGACTTACTTTCGGTTTTAACTTGCCCAAGCACGACATTATTTTCTGTTGCGAAGGCATTTACCATGTGGATGGCTGACAGTCTATTCTGGCGATTATATGAACCACATAGCCGTTTACCATCTATCGCAATAAGCTGACCTTCAGATAACTCCACAACAGACTTCATCCAGTCGATAAAGCAATGCTGAAACTGATCGCTATCTATTCTCGATACGACTCGAGCAATAGTGTCATGAACAGGTAACCCATTCTTAAACAGGCCTTTTTCGATAAACCAGTTAAAGTGCAGATCGCCAAAATCTTCGATATCTTCCCAGCCTTGTGCTCCAGCTATTGAGGCACAAACCACGAGGAATAAAATATCAGTGAATAGGTGCTCGACTTTGGCTGACTGACGAGGGTCTTCTAAGGTACTAAAGAACTGTTGAAATGCACCGGAGTTCATAGGGCTCTCCACAAAAGAGAGTATAAGATCACAGCCAGTATGAACCGTCCAGCCCTTTGGGAGAATGTCAGTCTAATAGCTCAAATTATGTTCGTGATCTTGCCCTGGTCGCTGGGTGTATCATCACCTAAATAACAATATTTGCACTGACCTCTTAAAATTCAACTAACCTATTACTTTGGACATTATCTGATGTTTAACTTGTTGTATGGCAACAATCGCTTTTGTCTATAATGTCAAATAATATGGTTACGTAATGATGAATTTTATCAAACATTACTTGCTCATTTTTGTGTCATTTCTTGTTCTAATTTGTCTTGTGAGCACTGCGGTAATATATTCAGGTATCTATAACATCGGCGCAGATGAGCCGCACATACAGCCAGTGTATAAAGCCTTAAATGTGTTACGCCAACGCTCTATTGAGCAGCATGCTAAAGGGATTAGGGTTCCTAATTTGGATGACCCTGCTCTTATCTTAAAGGGCGCAGGTCAATATGCCGCTATGTGTACAGAATGCCATCTTGCCCCCGATATGACCCATTCAGAAATACGTCCAGGGCTCTATCCTCAGCCTCCTAATCTGTCGCTTCACCGCGTTGCACCCAATGAGGCTTTTTGGGTGATTAAACATGGCATAAAAATGAGTGCAATGCCTGCCTGGGGATTTAACCATGACGATCCTACCATCTGGAGCATGGTGGCATTCTTAATGAAACTCCCGGATTTAAGTCCTGCACAATATCGAGAGATGGTCACTAAAGCACCGCCTGATGATGATATGGAGGAAGAGAGTGATCATGAACATATGCACCGCTAGGGAACAGGAACTCAGATGAACAGACTCGTTGATTTTAAAATTTGGGCCTATGCAAACATATGATGGCTGGCTAATGAGGGTGGGATATTGGGTAGGCCGTATGTTGAAATGAAAGCAGCAGCGGCTCCGTATACCATTGAGGGCGTTCAGAATTCGGTGTCAGCTAATTGTGGCTGAATATCTAAGAGCACGTCTAGGCACCCTTAAAAGTACAGTATGCGGAGCCTACAGACTACTACTGATCATGATGTTGCATCTGTTCGTCATGCTCCATCATTTGTTCCATCATCATCTGCATGATACTCATTCGCTGCTCCATCATGTTCATGCGCTGACCCATATCCATGCCATTCATACCTTGATGTTGACTTTGGTCGCCGCCAGTTGATCCCATCATCATTTGCATGCCGTGTTGCATGGCCGCCATGTGTTGCATCAGCATCTGACTGCGCTTTTTGGGGTCCTTTTCGGCTTTAATATCCGTCATCATCGACTGCATATTTCCCATTTGCTTGTGCATGTCCTGCATTTGTTCGTTGCTCATTGGCCCCATCATCATGCCATTCTGCATCCCTTGACCAGCCATCGTATCGTTTGCTGCATATGCCCAACCGGTAAGCAAAGCAGACAAAACAAGCGTTGTAAGTAGTTTCTTCATGGTTTTCCTCCTAAGTGAGTGATGTGCGCCCACGTATAGGTAATAAGGATAGCAACAATCAGGCATTACTACGGGTTTGTGTAATCGGTCACATATTGATCAGCTATATTTTTAAGGTTAATCCATTCTTAAGATTATTTTCATATTTAAATACATTGACACAAATCATTACATTTATTTACCCGTAACAAGATGATCTGACCGTGTACCCACACTTTTAAAGGGTTCTGGAGAAGAAGATGAAGATGATGTACCGCAGTTGGTTATTTTTATCGGCCTGTGCACTACTGACCGCTTGTGGTGGTGGCAGCGGCAGTAGCAGCAATAATAGTGTTACCCCCACAAACCCCACCACTCCGGAACAAACTGGCTCTGTTACCGTCGCACTGACAGATTCACCGATGAGTGGCGTGACTACAGTAGGATTACAATTACACGAATTAGTGATGACCGATGCCTCTGGTGTTGAACATCGCTACTCACTGGGCGATATGCGTTTTAACTTGATGGATTATCAGGGCAGTGACAGTATCAATGTCGTTGATGGTCTGAGTATTCCCGTCGGTGACTACCATGATGTCTATATGACGGTGGTGCAAGGTGACGGCAACAATGGTTGCTATGTAGAAGACGGTCAGGGCATTCACGCATTGCAAGTACAGGATGATGAACTGCCATTGATGGATTTCTCTGTTGCGGCGGCTCAGCAATATAGCTTCACGATGGAAGTGGGGCTGTATATGGGGCTTAATCACGACAGCAACTATAACTATAGCCTCAGTCATGATGGCAGCTGGTCTGTGAATAATATGTCAATGGGCCATCTGATGGGTAATGTGGACCCTCAGTGGATTGCAAGTTGTGAAAGTACTAATGCCGCCTTAACGCCCACCAGTGGCATGTTCAGCCATATGGCATACCTCTATCCTGATACCGTGACTAGTCTGGCGCAGATGGGCGATGTCTATGCTGCGCCAACCGATGGACGTGTGGCTCCGGTTGCGGTTGCGCCGATGCAACAAGATAGCGCGGGAAACTGGTATTTTGCGATGGGCTATCTGCCAGCCGGAACATATCGCGTAGGTTATAGCTGTTTGGGGGATTTGGATAATCCAACCACAGATGACACCACAAATGGCTCATTCACTATGTTTGCGGATGCTGGTTCAGTGACAATTGATGCCGGTACCACCGGTGGCACCCAAACAGTGATGCAGTGTGGCATGGTAAGTGGCGGCCACTATGGCATGATGGGTAATGGTGGTTGATTTGTATTGAACAATAAAAACTCAGGTTAACAAGAAGGCCAGTCAGTAACCTACTGACTGGCCTTCTTTTAGTGCTAGATAATATAAGCCTAACTCAATGTCTGAGGTAACTTACGACGATATATCAGCAGATATAGCGCTGGCAGTACAAACAAGGACAATACCGGCGCGGTGATCATGCCGCCAACCATAGGTGCAGCAATTTTCTGCATCACATCATTGCCCGAACCTGCCCCCCACATGATAGGTAACAAGCCAAAGAAGATGGTCGCTACCGTCATGGCTTTGGGGCGTACGCGCATTACTGCGCCTTCAATCAAGGCTGCTTTCAGGTCGCTGACACTTTGATACATACCATTGTCCTGACGATGCTTAATTGCATTGTCCAGATACACCAGCATCACCACCCCAAATTCTGCCGCCACTCCGGCGAGCGCGATCATCCCCACCGCGACCGCAACAGACATGTTGTAATGAAGGGCATATAGCACCCAGGTACTGCCGACCAATGCAAATGGCAGCGATAACATGATCATGCTGGCCTGTAATGCGGAGTTAAAGGTCAGCATCAACAGAATAAAGATGACGGCGAGCGCCATCGGAATAACCTGTTTTAACTTGTCGGCAACCCGCTGCATATATTCATACTGACCGGCAAAACTGTAGCTGTAACGCGGCGGCAGTTTCACTTGGCTGGCCAGAATGGGCTTCACGGTGTTGATGTATTCACCGATAGACGTGCCACTGATATCCACAAATACCCAGGAGATCAGTCGTCCGTTTTCACTTTTGAGCATCGGCGCGCCGTCGGTGATTTCGATATCCGCAAGATTGCGCAGTGGCAGATAGTTACCGGATTTGGTGATGACCGGCAAATCGCGTAACTTTTCAATATTGTCACGTAAATCTCGGGGATAGCGCAGGTTGATCGGATAGCGCTCAGCGCCCTGCACCGATTCGCCAACATCGGCACCACCAATGGCGTAACGTACAATGTCCTGAATGTCGCTCAGGGTCATGCCATAGCGTGAAGCGACATCGAGCTTTGGCGTAATGTCGATGTAACGACCACCGCCAACGCGTTCTGCATATGCCGAGCGAGTATGCGGTTGTTGCGACAAAATGGCTTCAATTTGTGCGCCGATACGTTGTAGTTCATCGACACTGTCACCGGTGATTTTGATGCCAACCGGTGTCTTGATCCCGGTAGACAGCATATCAATACGCGTCTGGATGGGTTGTACCCAGGCATTGGTTAAGCCGGGGACTTTGACCGTTTTCTGTAATTGCGTAATCACGTCTTCCAGTTTGACGCCGGGACGCCATTCCTCCTTGGGCTTCAGCATAATGGTGGTTTCCAGCATCGTCAGTGGTGCTGGGTCAGTGGCGGTTTCTGCGCGGCCAACTTTACCAAATACCCGTTTTACTTCGGGGACGGTTTTGATCAGCCGGTCCGTCTGTTGTAGCAGTTCTGCGGCTTTACCGGCACTGATCCCCGGCAGCGTGGTGGGCATGTACAACAGATCGCCTTCTTCCAGGCTGGGCATAAATTCACTGCCCATTCGGGTGGCGGGATACCAGGCACTTGCGAGCGCCACTAGGGCGGCCAGGATCGTCACCTTAGGAAAGCGCAATACCAGATTTAATGCCGGTTTATAGCCGGCGATTAACACCCGGCTGATGGGGTTGGCCGTTTCAGAAGGAATTTTGCCACGAATAAATAGCCCCATCAGAATGGGCACTACCGTGACTGAAAGTATCGCCGCTGACGCCATAGCAAAGGTTTTGGTGTAGGCCAGCGGTGTGAATAGCCGACCTTCCTGATCTTCCAACGCAAACACCGGTAAGAAGCTCAAGGTAATAATCAGCAGTGAGAAAAATAACGCCGGCCCCACTTCCTTGGAAGCTTCCGCCACTATTTGCCAGTGTTCAGGGCCTTGCGGTGCACGATCATGTTCATGCCGGAAATGTTCCAGATGTTTGTGCATGTTCTCGATCATGACAATGGCACCATCGACCACCGCACCAATCGCAATGGCAATGCCGCCTAGGCTCATAATGTTGGCGTTCACTCCCATGTGATTCATGACGATAAAGGCCATCAGAATCGACATTGGCAGCGTAAAAATGGCAACCAGGGTCGAACGGGCATGCAGCAAAAACAGCAGGCAGACTAAACTGACGACCACCATCTCTTCAATGACCTTGTGGACCAGGTTATCGACAGAATTCTGGATCAGGTGTGAACGATCATAGGTTGGGACGATTTCGACGCCTTCCGGTAAACCAGCTTTCAACTGTTCCAGTTTGGCCTTGACGGCTTTAATGGTTGCCAGGGCATTTTCGCCATAACGCATCACGATAATGCCGCCGACAGTTTCGCCTTCACCATCAAGTTCGGCAATTCCACGGCGGGCCGCGGGACCTTTACGAATGGTGGCAACATCGCGCAGCAACAGTGGGGTTCCGGATGGACTGGCAATACCTAACGGAATTTCACCAAAATCTTTCAGGGTCTGACGATAACCTTTGGCGCGCACCATATATTCTGCTTCCGCCATTTCGACCACTGAGCCACCGACTTCGCTGTTGGCCTTGGTAATGGCAGATTTCACGCTGGCAATGTCTAGCTTATAGATGGCCAGTTTGTCCGGGTCGAGCACGATTTGATAGGTCTGCTCCATACCGCCAACGGTGGCGACTTCGGAAACCCCAGGGACACTCTGTAATTCCAGCTTCAAGTACCAGTCTTGTAAACTCTTGAGTTGCGACAGATCCAGCTTGCCGGTCTTATCGACTAATGCATATTCGAAAATCCAGCCGACACCGGAAGCATCGGGCCCCAGCGACGGCTGGACGCCATCCGGTAGCCGACTACTGATTTGACTCAGGTATTCCAGCACGCGTGAACGCGCCCAATAGATGTCGGTACCATCTTCAAAAATCACATACACATACGAGTCGCCAAACATGGAATAACCGCGGACGGTCTTCGCCCCCGGGACGGCTAACATGGCGGTCGACAACGGATAAGTGATCTGATCTTCTACCAGCTTGGGGGCCTGACCGGGATAAGAGGTTTTGATGATGACCTGCACATCCGAGAGATCCGGCAAGGCATCCAGCGGCGTTTTTTGTAACGCATGAATGCCCAGCACTGCCACAATCAACGCGATGATGAGGACCATCACGCGCTGACGGATAGCCATATCAATGATGGTCTTCAGCATTATGTGCCTCCTGATGCTGGCTGCTCAGACGCATCAAACTGCCTTTGAGACTGGCTTCAGAATCCAACAGGAACTGGCCGGAAATCACCACGTTTTCACCGTCACTGAGACCGTTGAGGATCTGCACCATGCCGCGGCTCATCATCCCTACATCCACCCGGCGTGCGACAAAATCGTTGTCTGCGGTTTTCACAATGACGCGGTTTTCTTTACCGGTCTGGATCAGTGCTTCTTGTGGCACGACCAGCGCATTTTCGTTCGCGCCGCCAAACAGGGATACCTTGGCGAGGGTATTGGGGCGCAGATGTTCGCCTTTATTTGGCAACACGACGCGCACCCGCAGACTGCGGGTCACCGGATCCAACTCGGGATAGATATAATCAATTTTCCCTTGCAGGCCCTTTATCCCCATGGCGGGAATGCTGACTTCCGCCGGTTGACCTACCGCCAGCCAGCTCTGTTCATTTTCAAACACGTCGGCTATCACCCAGACCTTATCCAAATCCACCATTGACAGAATTTCAGTTGATGGCTGCAAATACATACCGTCACGAATATCGAGATTTTTCACGTAACCATTGGACTCGGCATAAAAAGGTACGCGGAATTGCGTTTTGCCCGTTTTAGCTAACTGCTTAATCTGCTCTGGATTTAATCCCAGCAGCTCCAGTCGCGTTCCTGCTTTACGCAATAATTCCTGATAACGGTCGCTGTTACCGGAGCGCTTGAGCGTATCTTGCGCCAACAGATAATCGTCCTGTGCGTTAACTAAATCCGGCGAATAGATTTCGTAGAGCAGTTGTCCTTTTTTAATCTCGTCACCTTCAGATTGCACTGTGAGCTTCTCTACCCAGCCAGTAACGCGCGAGTGAATGTGGGTGATCTGGCTTTCGTCATAGCCGACTTCGCCGACGGTATCGACAAAGCGCCACATGGTTTGTCGGGTGGCTTTGGCGACTTTGAGTGCCAGCGCTTGCTGCATCTGGCCTGACACGTTGACTTGAACCGTATCCTGATGTCCCCCCATCTCCACTTTTTCTAGGGTCATGCCGCAGATAGGACAGGTTCCGGGGGTATCACTGACAATCTGTGGATGCATCGGGCAGACATATTTAATGGTGCCACCGTGAGAGGGCTGCGCTTTGTCGACACTACTGAAGACCTTTTGCACATTGGCCACTTGTTTGGCAGTTGTTGGCTTTACGGACATATCCATCGTCGCGGTTTTATCCTTGCCCTGTGACATGTCCATCTGCGCATGATCATGCGATGTTTGCAGGGCCATTGCTTGCGGATTCGCATGCTGCATTGCTGTCGCTGATGTTGCCGGTGATTGTTTGGGCTCAGTTGCTTCGTCTTTCACCAGAAACATGCCACAGATAGGGCAGCGACCTGGCTTGTCGCTGCGTTCTTGCGGATGCATTGGGCAATAATATTCTCCCTGGGTAGCCGCAGCAGTCTGGTGCTGATGATCTTGGTGTTCATCTGTTGCCGCCAGTGCATGTAGGCTCCACTGAGAGCCTGTTGCCAGTATCAGACTCAATACACAGGCTAGGTAACGACGTGAATATTTATTGCTCATATGCCTTATCTCCAACGATTATCGAATTACTGCTGATGCATGTTCATATTCGACATATCGTGCATATCAGTGTTGGCCTTGGTGGTTGGTGTCGCAGATTTTTCCTTCATCTGTATATTTGGCATAGTATTTTTACCCTGAGTGTCAGCCGGAACCATTTTCATGCCACAAATCGGGCAACTATCGCCTTTGTGACCCGTTTCTTCCGGATGCATCGGACAGTGATAGACCTGTGCTTGTTCAGCAGTAGCGTGATTATGCTCATGGGTAGCGGTATCTGCCGCATAACTGTAGCCAGTGGAACCTATGCCGAGTAAAGCCGCTAAAACCAGTGTTGTTAAAGATTTCATATTTGACTCCGAGATTGGTGAGGCTGCTAAGAAAGACAGTGATCACCAGAAAATTATTAAGTAAGTGTTTAGTTAACTTCCAGTAATGAACACAGTTTATTAGTCACATCGTGCATTCATATCCGGACGACTATCTGTTAATCGGAAATGAGGCTCCGGCGTAGCGACAGCTGTTTCAAACACCCTAGTTGTCGGCCAGGAACCGGCAGCTAGTTTTATGTTTGTCACAAATGTCACCAGACAATAGTCCCTGTTGCAGTATCCCTTGCAGTCATTGCGATGATGGTGGGTCGTGTCGGGAAGCACTTTGCAACATGTTGCCCATCTTCGCGTCAGGGGACTATTGACTGTTAAGTGTGACAAGTTGTGATATCACAACACCACGCCGAGCCTCGATAACTCCGTGAATGCTCAGCGTTGAGCTGCCAACAAATCTGCAATCACATTAGCTGCAGGCTGTAAAGAAAATCGGCGACTGTCTGCTTTATTGGTAGTGATATCCAGATAAGGGTGTTTTAGATAAGTTTGCGCATCAGCAACGTCATCTAGTGTTGGGGTAGTCAATGCAACGTTCTGGGTATCGACAGAGAACTGCAGATAGAGTGGTTGAGACTTAACCCAAGTGGCCGAGTCATCTGCAGTGATGCCAGAAAACAGATCGCGATAACGAACTACCAGAACATGAGAACCTTTGTTCAGTTGCAAGGTGTCACTGGTGTTGTTGTCTGAGTGCCCATCGATACTGAGTACCTGCAGGTCATCTGGCAAAGAGACTTGCGCGGCCTGAGTGAGTGGTGCAACGAACAGAGTGGACAAAGATAAAGCGGATGCAGCAATAGTTGCTAAAGTAGTTTTTGAGAACATGACCGTACTCCTAAAATTCTATAAACAGTAGTTACTTAGGCATTAAGCCTTTAAAACAAAATGTTAAAAAGAATTACAGGTAGTTAGGCGGTGGTGTTTGGACGCCAACAGTAGCAGTCTGTACACTCCATGTAGGACAAGAAATTTCTTGAGCCAACATAGGTTGTGACTGTAAAGCGGTGATAGGGGTGATGACAGAGATTAAATTACTGCAGTGATTGGCACAATTTCCTACCTGACCACAGTTATCTGCCGCTGAATTACAATGTTTACAATCCATTTTCCCCTGACAGCAGGCCATATTGGCATGAGCTTCTTGGGTATGGGATTGAGCGAACATTTGCTGTGACACAGGCATAGCAGCAACCAGTCTTGGCGCGAGCGCCTGACTGATCAGCATCATTGCCAGTGTTGTTAGTAACAGCAAGTTTCGCATCATTGAAAATTTATGCCGTAGTGAAGATTCGATGGGAAGATGACACATACCTTATATAAGGTTCAAGCACTAACTAAATTTAAATTTTTGTTTTTGATCAAGATCAATTATTTATTGGCTTTCTGGAACTTCTAAAAATGTTCACATATTGTATACATTCCACTCGTAAAGACAGCCAACAATAGAGTTATTATCTATGCACGGGGTCGATATCACCGTACATTATTTAACTCGAAAAATATGATTAGGTACCTAAATCTAAGAAGATTTTGTCGACCGTTTTAACAAATTGTCGGGTGTGGCTGCCAGACTTTATGTTGACCAACAAACCTGAGAGGAGGTCAGCATGAAAAAGTTATCTCCAGGAAAATGTAATGGCATAAAGCGCCCCTTCAAGCTAGAAGAAATCTGGCGGATCAGAACTCGACTTGAACTTGAAAACAACCTGATGCTAATTGCACTGCTAAACCTAGCCATTGATAGTAAGTTGAGAGCGAGCGATTTGCTAAATCTGCACGTTTACGATGTATCTTCGCAAGGAGTGATTTATGAAAGGGTACAATGCGTTCAGCAAAAAACAGGCACCGATGTGCATTATGAAATAACCCCGAGAACGCAACAAAGTATCAGTCGGTGGATCTGCTTTGCTTCCTTAGATTCGGGGAGCTTTCTGTTCCCCAGTAATCGCCATAAAGGGCAACCTATCAGTTACTCGTTCTATCGCTCCATTATCAGGAATTGGGCCTCAAAACTTGGGCTGAACGCCGATTATTATGGAACACATTCTATGCGCCGAACGAAGGCAACACTGATCTACGCCAGAACAAAAAATATTAGGGCCGTACAGCTGTTGTTAGGGCATTCAAAGCTAGATAACACCATCCGTTATCTAGGGGTTGAACTTGAGGATGCTTTGCGACTTTCAGAAGAGACAGAATGTTAGGACAATTGAAACAGGCTTTTCTTGCCTCTGAAAAGCCTGTGCCCCATTACGATTCAGCAGTGTGATTTTGGGTTAACTCTGAAACACAATGATTGACCATACTTTAGTAATGGAGCAAAGTTTATACAAAACCAGTAGGTTAGCGCTGACTAAGTATGTTGCTTTCAGGCACACCTGAAATGTTAGCGTCGCTAGTGAAGCGAGCTTGCACGCAGCCACCGCCAGCCAACTTCAAGTGAGGAACAAACATTCTCAAGGTTGGCGGAATACGGAGAGTTCAGATACAAGGAAGTCAAATAGTCCATCATCATGCGCACCTCCTACGTAATCTGCCACTCACAAAACAAGCCACGGCAACGGACACGGAAAACCGCGCCGTTGCGTTATGATCGTTTGTGAGAACATGAAAAAAATCAGCATATTGCTTTTATTCATAATTAGTCTTTTCGCCATGGCAGGTAACAATATAATGATTCATAACAATACAGAGCGTGTGCAAAAGCTTGAAAAGTTGTTAGTTGAAAAGAAATTTACTGCTGATGAAAAGCTTTTTTATCCTGGTGCTCCCTCAGAAGAAGTTAGGGCAACATGCGAACAAGCAATGAATATTGTAATCCAAGCTTTAATTGATACTCCTGAGGCGGGTATAACGGAAAACGAGTTTTGGAGCCTCCTGGAAAAAGCTGCCACGGTATATAAGCAATTTGACTCAGAAGAAATGGATCGCGGCCTAAGTTACATGGAAGAAATAATGGACATTTACGACATCGAAAGTTCCGATGGTAGGTTAAACACTTGGAGGTATGGGTTTGATCCAGCAAATTCTCACTAACAAGTTAAATCATCGGAAAATCACTCGCTGGCTGCGCCAAAGCGCTCGCGTTTTCCGCTGTTTAAAGCGTTAAATTACTAAGAGATATCGTGAAGAAATTAGCAATTTTAATAATGACAGTTCTTTTATCTGGTTGTGTCGGGGTGGCGACAATGTACAACCCCGAAACGAACCACGAAGATTTAAAATTCAAACTTATGGGGCGGGGGGTTCTTTTTGATTACAAAGAAAAGAACCATAATTATTCTAAATCTGACGTGGTTGCGGCTTGGGGGCAGCCTGATAGTAAGTGTACTAGCTCAGACCTGATCTGACAGTTACCCATTTTTCTGGTGCCTCCGTCAGATTAGATTTGAGCTAAATTCTTTTCAGCCCAAATCGCTTTCCCATCAACGAGTGTCGCCATTGGTGTTCGGCCACAACACATTTTTCCCTGATGAGTCCGTTCATTGTTGTAATACGCCAGCCATTCGTCCAGATCTTTTTGCAGTTCCTCCATATTTCCGTAAAGCTTTTTACGAAACGTTACCTGATAAAACTCATTCAAAATCGTTTTATGGAAGCGTTCACAGATACCATTGGTTTGCGGATGACGCGCCTTAGTTTTGGTGTGCTCTATGTCGTTAATCGCTAGGTACAACTGATAGTCGTGTTGCTCTACTTTGCCACAGTATTCTGTTCCTCGGTCAGTCAAAATACGCAGCATGGGTAATGCTTGAGCCTCAAAGAACGGCAGCACTCGGTCATTGAGCAAATCAGCCGAAGTGATAGGCGTTTTCGTTGTGTACAGCTTGGCAAATGCTACCTTGCTATAGGTATCAACGAAGGTCTGCTGATAGATGCGACCAACACCTTTAAGATTGCCGACATAGAACGTATCTTGCGAGCCCAAATAGCCTGGATGGAAGGTTTCAATTTCACCACAAGCTTCATCATCCTGTTGCTTGCGTTCCAGCGCTGCGACCTGCGCATCTGACAAGATAATACCTTCTTGCTCGACCTTGGCTTCCAAAGCCTTTAAGCGCTTTTTGAAGTTCTCTAAATCGTGCCGCAGCCAGATAGAACGAACACCACTCGCCGACACAAATACGCCTGTTTTGCGCAGTTCATTACTGGTGCGTGATTGGCCGTGGGCAGGAAATGCTATCGCATGTGCGATGACGGCTTGTTCGGTTGCATCATCGACACGGTTCTTGAGGTTAGGCGCTCTTCTGGACTGATTGATAAGCGATTCAACACCACCACTTTCAACCAATTCCTGGTAGCGATAGAAGGTGTCTCGAGATACGCCCATCACCTTACAGGCCTTAGAAACGTTTCCCAGTTCTGCTGCGAGATTGAGTAAACCCGCTTTGTGTTTGATAATCGGATTGTTAGTATGAAGCATGAGAGTTGCCTTATGTTTTGATTTAAGATTCGACACCTTTATCAAAACGGGTAACTCTCATCTTTTCAAGATGATGTGTCAGATCTAGTCTGGACTAATACAAGTAAAGACTTGATAGGTAATACCGAATATTGGCAGTACAAACAAGATAGCCTGGCTTGGGCGGGTATTATTCCTATGGTGGTAATTCCAATACCACTCGTAGTGCCAGTTGGCAAAAATAGTGTAACTCTAGGTTTCTATGGGAATGAGCTTATCTCGGCCACAAGCCAAGACCGGGAGGGTAGTTTAGCTGTGTGTGGTATGTTCCTTATAGATCATCCATCAGGCTTTAAATTTGGTTGTTTTACGGGGTCGAAGTAGTCGTAATTTAACAAGCGCATGTTGTTCACCCCTGAGAGGCTGGGACCTCCGTTCCGCTACGCTTCACTACGGCCCTAAATGCGGGCGTTAGGTGTAAACGATGCAAGTACCACTTTATGATGAAGTACACGGATTAGCCCTCGACATCGTCAATGCTTCGGCTCGTGGCGATGAGGAAGAGGGCGCCATAGCTTATGCGCAGCTAAAAGAACTTTGTGAAAACAACGATGGTTGTGACAATGACCATCCGTTGCAATGGGAAGCATTGGGCGATTTTTCACACGACCATGTTGAAGCTATTGCGGCGTATGACAAGGGGCTCAGGTGTGCACAACGGCTGGGTCTCCTTGAGTACATTGCATCAATTAAACTCGCGATGGCTGAAAGCTACAGTGAAGTAGGTAACTCGGCCGAGGCTTTCGTGCTTGCTAATGATGCAATGGCCGATGCTGAGCATGCAGCTGAGTCAGAATTGCAGGCTGCAATTAAAGATTTTCTGAACGAGCATGGTAACACCTAACCATACGTTCAACGCGGACAGTTTGCAGCGGGGCATTTGCTTCGCAAATTTTACGCCCCGCTGCAAAGCACTTCCGTTCTGCCGATTAACTTGGCGTTAGGCATTAGGAGAAATTATGGTCATGGAAATACTGACGGCGATTCTAGTCGTTGTCACTGGGATTTACGCGTATTTGACATATAAAATGTCGAACATGAGTGAGCGTTCTGTACAGATGATGAAAGAACAAACCGAAGCGATGTCTCGTCCTTATTTGGTAGTTCAACCTATCGTAAGACCTCATACACCTTTCTTGTATTTAAAAATCTACAATAGTGGCAAGACACCTGCATTAAACGTAAAACTAGAACTGGATAAAGACTTCTATCAGTTTGATGAGGCTGATAAAAATCTGAGGGAAGCAAGCGCATTTTCATCTACTTTTGATAGTTTTGCGCCAAACCAAGAGTTATTTTTCGCTCTTGGTCAAGGCTGGCTTATCTTTGGTGAGTCAAAGCATTCTTTGCCCGAACAGTTCGTAGTCACGGCATCTTATAGCTATATGGACAAAGTAGTGGTTGAAAAAAGTCATATTGATCTACGTCCATTTGCACGAAGCGAAGGCGAAAAAAATCCTATCGTGGAAGAACTTGAAAAAATTAGAAAAGCTCAGGAAAAGTTGGCAAAAAATGCCTAACAAGCGACTGCACTCGGAAATTTTACTCGCTTCGCTCCCAAAATTCCTGTGAGTGGGGCGTTAAGTTAAGCCATAGAAATTTTCATCCGAAAATGACAAATTAGAGTTAAGACGCTAACTCGGAAATGTCCAAAAGTGATTTAATAAACTAACTCACATGTCTCCAAAGCGTACCTCGAAATCCTTATTGAACACATTCACGCATTCACTTGCGGCAATTGCTGCAAGCGGCGTTTTACCCCCCACCAGGCGAGCGGCAGATACAATAATAACAAGGCCCACAATTGCAACCAGCGAGGCAGAACCTGACTCCAATCAGCGCCCATCTGATTCAGTTGTAACATGCCCATGATGCCCGGCACCGCGGGCACCAGTTGTGATACCCAGATCAACGGTTCTGGGATGAGAGTTAGCGGCCAGACAAAGCCACTGGCAAACAGGATTGGCATCGAAGACAGCACCAATATCTGCGTTGGCAGATCGCGGCGATTAAACAGGGTGCTTAAGGCCACGCCACAACAGGCAGTTGCCAGCAAAAATGGCAGCATCAGCAACAATACCTGACCAAGCGAGGCCAGTAGCCCGACACCATACAGGTAGTAGCACCAGCCGATATATAGAGCACTGAACACACAATACAGCAGGGTGAAGGAGCCGATGCGGCATAACACTATGCCCAATGGGCTGAGCTGGTGCCAGTAACCTGAGCGTCGCCACTGACCTGCACCTAAAATACCGGTGCCGATCAATAGCGTCTGATGCAGGATCAATAAGAACAATCCTGGGATCACGTAAGCCGGATAGCCAAGGCCTTTATTAAATACCGGCACGGCATTCAGTGCGATGGCGTCCAGGCTCTTTTCCGCTTTGGTTGGGTTAGTCCCTTGTGCCAACAAGCCACGTAATTGCACTTTGTGTGCGATGTCTAACCCCGCCTGCGTTAGCCCCTGCACTACGGCGGAATAGATCAGAAAGTAACTGGCATCACCACCGTAACCAAGGGTAACTTGATTGCCACGCAGCAATTTATGACGGAAATCTTCCGGGATCACCAGAATACTGCTGGCGCGACCATCCTCCAGCCATTGGCGGGCGTCATCGATAGAACCTGCATATCCCTTCACGGAGATCCCCGGATTAGCGTCGGCATGACGGATCATCTGCCGCGATAATGAAGAATGATCCAAATCCACCACGACCAATGCCTGCGCCGTTGGCACGTTATTCAGATAGGGAGACGGATATAAGATGGCGTAAAAACTGATGCCACCGAACAATGTTAGCGCGATGGCGCGGTCTTTCATCACCGACAGTAAATCGAGCCCAATCCAGCGCCACCAGCTCATAGCGGTACTCCGGAGGTTTGACGTTCAGGCAGCAGCGTGCGGCCGTAACGACGGGCAAAATACCAGGCGGGCAGCAGCAACAGTAAAAAACCGAGATAACCGCGGCTTTGCTGCAGCACAGTAAGCAGTCCCTGGCCGTGACTCACCAACGCAATATGCGTTTCAATGTAATGGCTGGAGGGAATTAATGCGCGCCACCACTGTGCCACCAGCGGCATATTCGATGTGGGAAAGGTGATGCCCATAAACGCAAATGCCGGTGCAAACAGCCCGCTGCACATACTGATGATCCGCGCACTGTCAGCCATAACAAAAAACATCGCCTGTACCCACAACCAAACAGCAAGCAACATGATCAACTGCGCGGGCAGTAACCACAGCAGGTTACCGGCAATCGGCAATCCCAGATAACCGTACATCATCACCAACAGCAGCATACCGTGGAGTAGCATCAAAGGGGTATAGAACAGCCATTTAGCGGCCAATACTCGCAGCAATCCCAGTCGATAACAGTCTGCCAGCGATTGCTCGCGCAGTTCTCGGCTAAGACTATTGGCATAACAAAGCATTGCCACCAATTGCCACAATGCGATCAGCATGGGCGGCACTAAGAATCCCACATAATTCATATTGCGGTTGAACAGTGCGGTATTTTGCGTGGCGACCGGCGTCAACCGCACCGCTACCTGCGCTGGATTAACCCCTGCCGCGAGCAACTTCAATCTGGCAAGTTGTTGCAGTCCATCTGCCAGCGTTAACTGCAACTGACTGGATAACAACTTACCCACCAGCAAAAACTGGCCGTTGTAACGCAGGTCGATGGTAGGTTTGTGTCCCGTCAGCAGGTCATGTTGTAGTGCGTATGGCAGCCGCACTACGGCAAAAACTTCGCCGCTACGCATGGCTGCCACAGCTGCTTGCAAATCCGTGTAAGCAATAGGTTCAGTCACCGAGTTGGCATCAATATAACGGCCTAACTCGCGGCTGACACTGGAGTGGTCTTCATCGACCAAGGCGACCGGCAATTGCCGTGGCAAGGCGGCAGAAAACAACCACCACAGAAACAGAAATCCCAGCAATGGAACGTAACTTATCAAGGCCAACTGCCAGCCATCACGCTGCAGGGCCTGAAACTCCCGTTGCAGCAACTGCCACATTACTTATCTCCGGCCAGCAGCACCGACATTCCCACTCGCAGATCAGGGATCGGTTGGGTAGGACGCAGTTCGACTTCGAAAGTACGCATATCAAAATCGTGACCGCTTTCAGTGGCACGCCAGGTAGCAAAATCCCCCAACACGCTGATATAGCTCACCTGATATTGGTAATCCTTACCCAAAGCCGGGATCCGTAACTGCTTTTTATCGCCTTTATGGAACTGGGCCAACTGATCTTCGCGAACCTGAAATACCGCCCAACTGTCACGCATATCCACCAGTGTCACCACTGGGAAGCCGGTAGGTGCCAGTTCGCCAGGTTGCAGTAACACATCGGTAATTTCGCCGGCTTTTGGCGCCTTCATCTGACTGTCCGCCAGTACTGCATTGACCTCCTGCACCGCACCGGCGGCACGTTTGGCATTCCCCGCAGCAGCAGCTTTCTGTTCATCACGCGCACCTTCAGCCGCCATGTCATACATAGCCTTGGCGGCTTGCTCGGTATATTTGGCGGCTTGCCATTGGGTAAAGGCTTCATCGCGTTTCTGCCTTGCCAGTACACCACCGTTAAACAGATTTTCAACGCGATCATAAGTCGTTTTCGCCAACTCGCTGGCAGCTTTGGCTTTGAGCCATTGTTCTTTCGCGGCGGCAATCTGTTGCTTACGGGCACCATTATCGGCCTCTTGCTGCATTGCCTTGGCTGCATCAAGGGCGCCACTGGCCTGGGTCAGTTTGGCGTTGAGCTCTGGGCTCTCAATGGCAAAAAGCAGCTCCCCTGCGGCCACTTCATCACCTTTACGGACTAACACTTGCTCCACACGACCAGCAACCTTTGAGGACACATTGTATTCGCGCGCTTCAATCTGCCCCTGTAACAGATGGGGTTTAGGGCTATAGGCGAGGATTAGTCCATAAATCAGTGCGGCTGCCACTGCCGCCAGTGTCACTGTTGCCAGTAAAGGATTAACCCGCATGACCTGTCTCCTGCTGCTTACTGTGTCCGATAAATTCATCCAGTTGTCCGCTGACTGCCATCAAGCGTGCATAAGCCTGCAGATAACGATAATGTGCCGCTAATTCCTTGGTTTTGACGGCGCTGAGTTTGATTTCTGCGTCGACCCGCTCCAGCGAGGTGGATAATCCCTGACTGAACGCAAGTTCCCGCAGTTTGAGATTTTCCTCGGCCAACGCTTTGGAGCTCTCGAGGGCGTTGATCTCTTCTTGCGCCTGCAACATCTGCCGGTAACTCTGGTCCACCAATAAACTCAGGTCCTGGGTAGTTTGCGCGCGGGTATAACGTGCCTGCAATAAAGCACTTTTTGCGGCCTGTACCTTGCCGCTGAGCCCTTCGCGAGTAAGTAATGGCACTTTCACGCCGACCCCCACCATCCAGTCGGGCGTCATCTGTGACAGTAAGGAGTCATCTTCATACAGCGTGTAATTACCGTATAGATAAACCGTGGGCTTGTATTTGCCTTTTTCAAGATCAATCAAGCCTTTGGCCTGCTGTTCTTTGGCATTCAGTAGCTTCAGCGCTGGGTGCTGCTGTAGCGTTAACTCGGTCAACTGTGGCAGTGATAACGGTGTTTGCAATACAAACATTGGCGAACTGATGCTGGCGTCTGAGTCATGTAGCAACCGCGACAAGGCAATACGCGCCATTTCATACTGCCGCTTCACACTGCCAAGCGTCACTTGGGCATCGTCCAGCGCCACCTGGGCATTCAGCCGTTCCACCTTGGCAATCTGCCCCTGCTGTTCCAGCTTTAATGCATGTTGGTAGTGCTGCTGCAGAGAATCGACCAGTTGCTGCTGGGTTTGCACCAACGCGCCAGCCACGCTGACGGCGTAGTAGCGGTCAACCAGGGTGGTAAACAATTCGCGCCGACTCAGTTCTTGCTGTTGTTGTTCTTCCGCGACTTTGGCCTTTTGAATTCCCTGAGCGGCCGTTATCTGTCCGCCAGTGTAAATCGGCCACATCGCCTGCAGACTGGCATTAAATACATCCTGCTCAGTAAACGGGGTGACAAACATTGAGCTGGGAATGGCACTGAGGATCGCAGCGTATTCGCTGGGAAGCGAGGAGACATCAAGGGAAGCAAGCGGATTGAGTTTGCGCAAATCCAGTTCTATCGGCTGCTGCATGTGAGTATAACTGCCGTTGATACTGAGCGAAGGCAGATAGAGACCGGTGGCAGCATCCTGCTCGGCCTCGGCTCGGCGCAACTGCTGATTATCGGCAGCAAGTTTATCGCTGACGTTAAGCAGGCGCTGCCAGGCACTGTCAAAACTGAAATCTTCAGCAAAAACCGACGGCAGCACCAGTGGCCACAACAGCAGCCAGGCGAATCGCAATCTCTTCATTGACACCTCTAGAGTAAATACTCTAACTCCTTGTCGAATGATAACATTTAAGCAGCGGCCATGCTACCGGCTGCAGACGCATCCAAATTAAGCAGTGCCACCGACGGTGAGTCGATCCAATTTCAGTGTTGGCTGACCAACTCCTACCGGAACGCTCTGACCATCCTTACCACAGACGCCGACACCTTTGTCCAGTGACAGGTCGTTGCCCACCATGGAGATTTGCCCCATCGCTTCCGGCCCATTGCCAATGAGAGTGGCACCTTTAATCGCGTGGGTGATCTCACCTTTTTCGATGAGATAGGCCTCGGAGGCGGAAAACACAAACTTCCCGGAAGTAATGTCGACCTGACCACCACCAAAATTAGGCGCATAGATACCTTTTTCAACTGAGCGAATAATCTCAGCCGGATCCGATTCGCCCGCCAGCATATATGTGTTGGTCATGCGTGGCATTGGCAGATTTGCATAAGACTCACGACGACCATTGCCTGTCGGCTGTTGTCCCATCAGTCGTGCATTGAGTTTGTCCTGCATATAGCCTTTCAAAATGCCGTTTTCAATCAATACGGTACGATGTGTTGGCGTGCCTTCATCATCAATAGTGAGCGAGCCGCGACGATTGGCCATAGTGCCATCATCAACAACCGTGACTAATGGCGATGCCACCTGCTGCCCAATGCGGCCACTAAAGGCGCTACTACCTTTACGGTTAAAATCGCCTTCCAGGCCGTGACCTACTGCTTCATGCAGCAACACCCCAGGCCAGCCGGGGCCAAGTACTACCGGCATTTCACCGGCAGGCGCATCGACGGCATTAAGATTGACCTGCGCTTGACGCACCGCTTCGCGGGCAAAGGCAAAACACACGGGTAAACCATCATCCCCGGCTACCATCAACGCCTGATAATCATGACGACCACCGCCACCGGAGCCACCGCGTTCACGTCGACCATTTTCTTCCAGGATCACTGAACAGTTAAAACGCACTAATGGTCGAATATCGGCCGCCAGGGTACCATCACTGGCCGCGATCAGGATCTCTTCATAGACCCCGGAAAGGCTGATCACCACTTGGATAATCCGCGGGTCAAGACTGCGTACATAGGCATCGGCCTGCTTTAACAACTGGATCTTAGGGGCTTCAGTCATTGCCGCAATCGGGTCTTCGCTTTGGTACAGTGACTTCACGCCGCGACGCTTCCAGGCATGCACTTTGCCTTTGCCACCACTTTGCGCGATGCCTCGAGCGGCTTCCACAGAGGCATTCAAAGCCGCCGGTGTGATATCGTCAGCATAGGCAAATCCCGTTTTTTCACCGGTAATAGCCCGAACCCCGACGCCACGTTCGATGTGGAAGCTGCCCTCTTTGACAATGCCATCTTCCAGTACCCAAGACTCGTGACGGCTGCCCTGAAAATAAAGATCAGCAAAATCCACCTGATGCCGGTGAATGCGCTCAAGATATCGGTGCAGGTCTTCCAGTGTCAGTCCCTGCTGCAGCAAACTTTGTCCTACCTGGGTTAACAATGACATGTATGCTCTCTCAATGGGCCTCAGCCCGTATTCCTGGTTAATGCTTGGCTGGCGGCAACAACGCCGGCAGCGAAAATCGATTGTGTTGTGATACCGGCATGTTACTGCGGATTTTTTGCAGCTCGTCCATATCCAGCCGTGCCTGCACCCAACCGGTGTTCTCTGGTAACTGTGCCATAATCCGGCCCCAAGGGTCGACGATCATGCTCTGCCCCCATGTTTCGCGACCACCTTGGTTATGACGGCCCCACTGCGCCGCCGCCAGCACATAACACTGCGTTTCAATTGCCCGCGCCCGCAACAACACTTCCCAATGGGCCGCCCCAGTGACTCGGGTAAAAGCTGCTGGCACCAGTATGATCTGCGCGCCCGCCTGACGCAATGCCCGGTAAAGATCGGGAAAACGCAAATCGTAGCACACTGACAGGCCGATACGACCAAAAGGGGTATCGACCACACAGACACGATTGCCGGGACAGAAAGTATCGCTCTCCCGGTAATTGCGGGTGTTATCACTGATATCAACATCAAACAGATGCAGTTTGTCATAGTCGCCCAACACTTGTCCTTTATCATCGAACAGGTAAGTGCGACTGTAAACCCGACCATCGCCACTGGCGACAGGAATGGTGCCGGCAGCAAGATACACCTGATGCTTTGCCGCTAATGCCGCTAACTGTTGTTGCAGGGGTGTTTCATCACCCTTACCCGCAAAGGCCAACTGCTCACCTTCATGACCACCGAATAACAAGGCACATTCAGGCAACACGACCAACTGTGGCTCGCCGGGCTGTCGCGGCAATTGCTCAAGCTGCGAGTTGATAAACGCCAAATTCTCTGCGGGCTTGCGACTGCTCTGACACTGAAGAAGATTTACCTGCATCTGCGGGTTCCTCTGTGGGCTTTGGGGTCGGTTCGGATGTTTTAGGTGCTGTGGGGGTGGTTCCGTTCTGTTTCTCTGTTTCAGCCGGTTTCGCATCAGTGGTCGCTTCGGCTGATTTTACTGTTGCTGTAGTCTCGGATGATTCGGTTGTTTTGGCTGCGCTATCGCTGGCCGCAGGCTTAGTCTCTGCAGATGTTGCTGGGGCAGGCGATTTCGTAGTCGCGCCAGCAGCATCATTTGCGGCAGGCTGTTCTGAAGCTGGTAACGCGCTTTTAGGAATTTCGATCTCTTTACTCTTACGCTCCAACTCTTCCAGCTTAGGTTCAGACATGGTGCCGGTTAGCCGGAAACGTATTTCAGAGATCACTTCAATCACCGGTTCTAACACCTTGGTTAACGCAAAAGCGCCAATGCCCATGGTCCAGGCACTGGTACTAAGCAATACCACGGTCGGCACGCTGGAGGCTAACTTAGGTGCAAAGCGGATATCATAGTTAAGGCTTTCTGTATTAAGGTCAGTGTAGCCCCGCACCTTCATATTACCGGCAATAGCATCCATTTCGGTGTTAGTGGTTTTTACCATCCCATTATCGATGCGTAAATCACCACCAAAGGTATTGAAATATAATCCTTTACCAAACACATCGGAGAAATCCAGCGACAGTTTACGTAGCAGCGAATCCAGGCTGAACAGCGAGAAAATGCGGGCGCCTTTGTCACTGATTTGCTCCATATGGCCTTTACCCAATTCAAAATGCACATCACCATTGAGTGTCGGCAGATTGAAATCGACGGGGCCGCCGTGCCACTGCAACGCCGCCTTCATTTTTAACGGCGAATCTTTCACCCCTGGATTAACGTCAAACAGCTGCGCCAATTGTTCAAAATTGGGGGAATCAATATTGAAGTTCACCTTGGTCTGATTGTCACCGGCAGTGGATAACCAGTCCCCCTGACCTTCCAGCTTTCCTTGTGGAGCGGACACGGACAACGTTTGAATATGATAGCCTTTTGGCGCTGGTGCACTCTGTAGCACCAGATGTCCCAGGGCAATATTCTGGAAACGGAAATCATCCACATCCACGGCTAATGGCGGCAAATCATCAGGCTGTTGCGCAGTCGCCGCTTCTTTGATGTCGGAAGCACTGCCAATCGGGTGCAGTGGATTCAGATACAAACGTGACGCCTTGAGTTTCACGCCTTGACGATACCAGTCCGGGAAAATTTCGACACTGCCAGAAAACTCCGGTGACAATCCTTCAAACTGCCATGACTGGTCTGTCGGGTGTGCGGTCATTTGTAACTGGGTAAATTTTTGCCCCAGTAAGGTCAGGTCATTGATCTTCGCCTGAATGCCTTTCAGTGGCGGGAAGAAAGCGACATCCGTTGCGTCTTCGGTTGTGCGCTGTTCATCCTCTGCAGTCGCAGCAGTGTTCACACGCTGAGGCTCAGTCGCAGTTGATGCAGCCGCCTGGGGTTTAGTGTCAGTAAATGCAGTAATGACTGGCAACCACTGAGCAAAATCCACTTTATCGAGGTCGAGCCGCAACTGGCCACCATCTTTGACTAACTGATCACCACTGCGGAATAATCGCCCCAACAACAGATCATAATGTTGCAATCGATTGCCGGAATCGGCAGCAAAGCCGCCCCAAAATTCCGCTTTATCGCCAATGCGAATTCCCAACGACGCTTGCTGATCATCCCCCAGCAGTTCTGCCTGCAAGGCCAGCGGCTCGCCTTTATCTTTTGCAAAAGGTGCCGGTAATGTCAGCTCGGTGTTTGCCAGATCAGCATCCACGTTGGCCTGTAAGGTGTAGCCGCCATCATCAAAAATCAGTTGCAGCGCACCCGACCAAGCGGTGCTACCTTGATAGAAAGGTGTTAGCGGGTTATCCAGTTCCGGCGGCAACCGCGACAACTGCCAGTTACCTTTGGCGTGAACGTTCACCGCAAATTTGTCATTAAGGTTACCGGTATCAAAGGTAATCGTCGCCGGCTGACCGTACAGTAGGGCGGTAATGCCCTCACCGGTAACCACTTCGTTATGGAAGGAGACGATGCCGTTGACCTTATTGAGTTTTACCCCAGGCTTACGGATGAACACCGGCGTATCGGCAAATGCAACCTGTCCTTGTATATCAGCCGTGCCGCCAGCATAAAGTGGAATATCCAGTTTGAGTTTACCGTTGACGCTATCCTGAATTTTCACCGTATCCAACGTCGCGCCCACGCTATCTTTTAATGGTGAATTCAACATCACCGCCGCGATATCCCAGCCTTTGGCTGCGATATCAGCATCGACGAGCAAATGACTATGAACTTCTAAGCTGGGGATACTAACGTTGGCACCACTGATATCAATATTTTGTAGCTTACCCGCAAGCACTTTGATCTCCATTCGGGCATTTTCAAACAAGCCATCAATGGTTAAATCTTTCGTGCTTGGCCAGTCTGGCTGAAAAGCAAAACGTCCGTTTTCCATGGTAAAACCGGCCTGGAATATTCCACTATGATCGTCAAAGGGAAAGTTAGCCAAAGGCCCGCGCCATACCACCGCAGCGTTGTCACTGTGACCGGCTTTCAGCGCTTGTTCCAGATAGTGACTCAGGTCTTCACCCATTTGCCGTCGTGGGAAATACCGCCCGGCGTTATCCGCCTTGTGTAACTGCACGGCTGCGGCCAACGCCATGGTGGCCTGATCACGTAAATCCAGTCGCAGTGACGTATCCAATTGCAGGTCTTCATTGCTAACCTGCAGATCTGCGACAAATAATTGCAGCGTATCGGTATCAAAACCGGCAGCGAAAGCTGCGCCGTCAAACACCAACGGCGCCTTAAACTCTTTGGGAATCTCCAGCTGATAATGCTGCGATGGTAAGTCCGCATTGAGATAACCATTCCGCCAGCTGAGGCGTAAGTCGAGCGGCGCAATCCCCGGGATCTCGCCGACTGCTTTCCAGGTAAGCCCTTGTACCGGCAACGCTGCTTGTAAGTCGCCATCAGCACCGCGGTATAACTTCAGTGGACCCAAGCTGCCCTGCGGGGTCATCGCCAGGATTTGCTGCAGCATCACTTTGTCGACACCAGGCACTACCGGCAACAGCGGCATTAAGTCCGCCACCTGTATTTGATTCAGCTGCCCAAAAAACTGTTGCTGCTGCTTTTGCAGCTGGAGTTGCAACGGCTGCCAGGACTTGCCATTGGTTTTGAGTTGCAGATTGTGACTGTCTAGCCGCCAGCCACCTTGCTGCGGTTGCCAGCTTATACTGCCACCGGCGATATCGAATCGTTGTTGCTGATTATCCAAGGTCCACTGAAACCAAGATGGGCTAAATTGGACTAATCCTGACTGCAACGAGCGGTTGGCAAACTCGACCCAGCCCGCTAAGTTGATCACACCTTCCAGCGGGATATCGGCTAACCCCGGTTGTTTACTTTGCTGCGCTGACGCCCAGCGGCCAATATCCAGTGATTGTGCCTGTACATAAGCCTGACCGTGAATAGTGTCTGGTTGATAACCATCACCATTCAAATCGATGCGTAAAGTCAGGTGTTGCTGTGCCTGTTGTGAGTCATCAAGATACAGCGCGCCGCTGCCCTGATGCGATTGACCATGATTCTGCCAGCGCAGATCGCCAATATGGATGGGCCGATAATGGATCTCTTTGGATAACAGCTGCACCGTAGCATCACCAACGGAAAAGCGCTCCAGTTGTTCCAGCAGCAAAGAGTACAACCAATCCATATTGCCGCCACGTTGGGGAGACGTATTGTCCGCGGCGGCCGCATTCAACTGATCCATGTCGAGCGCCAGTTTTACCCCGTCAAAGATGACATTTTCCACTTGCGGCTTGGCCGTGAGCAGGGTTTCCCAGAAATCTAATTTAACCTGGACATTCTGCACCACCAAGGTGATTGGCAGATGTTCCTGTTTTGGCAATACCAGTTTTTCGATAGTGAGCGATGGACCATAAGCCTGCCAGTGCGCCGACAGTTGCCCCAGTTCGACACGGACACCGTAGTGTTGCGCTATGTAGGCGGTAACTTGCTGACGAGCCTGATCCAATTGCGGCAACAACCCCCGGATCAAGCTCACCAATAAAGCAAACAGCAGCAGTGAGACCGCCAGCATTTGCCAACAGAAACGACCAATCTTATAAGGGCTAAAGCGTAAATTCACTACACCATTACCACGTCATATTTGCTCTGCACATACATGGGTTCACATTGAATACGTACCCGTTTACCGATATACACTTCCAGCTCGGCGACTGTATGTGCCTCGTCTGCCGACAACACTTCGTAGACCGCAGGCGCACAATAGATAAGAAACTCATCGGCCTGATAGGTTCGATTCAAGCGGATAATTTCCCGGAAAATATCAAAGGACACGGTTTCAACCGTTTTCATCGTGCCGGTACCGCGACAAGCCGGACACTCACCGCAAAGAACATGTTCCAGACTTTCCCGGGTACGTTTGCGGGTCATTTCCACCAGTCCTAAACCGGAAAAACCAGAGCCAGAGATATTGGTTTTCACTCTGTCGGCGCTGAGTGCTGAGGTCAGGCTACTGAGCACCCGTTGTTTGTGTTCCTCTTTCATCATATCAATAAAGTCGATAATGATGATGCCCCCCAGATTTCGCAGACGCAGCTGACGAGCGATGGCCTGAGTCGCTTCGAGATTGGTATTAAAGATGGTTTCTTCCAGATTGCGATGCCCCACAAAACCGCCGGTGTTGATATCTACCGTCGTCATCGCTTCGGTCTGATCGATGATCAGATAACCACCGGATTTAAGCTCGACTTTGCGCTCCAGCGCCCGCTGGATCTCATTTTCTACATCATAAAGATCGAAAATGGCCGCTGGACCGCTGTAATGCTCAATCTTGCCCGCCACATCCGGCATAAATTCTTGGGCAAACTGCAGCAATTCTTCATACGTGCTTTGTGAGTCCACTTGCACCGAGTCTAGATCCACTCCGACAAAATCCCGGACAATCCGCACCGGCAAGGCCAAGTCCTGATACAGTAAAGTGGCCCCTTGGCGTTTACGACGCTCACTGACTTTGGCCCACACCCGCCGCAAAAATGCGGCATCCTGCGCTAATTCTTCTGCGCCTACGCCCTCTGCTGCGGTGCGGATAATAAAACCGCCGTCAGCGTCGACGAACGGCAACGCAATCTCCTTGAGACGCGCGCGCTCTTCTTCGGATTCAATCCGCTGCGATACCCCAACGTGACTGGAGCCCGGCATAAATACCAGATAGCGAGAAGGTAAGGTGATATCTGTGGTTAATCGTGCGCCTTTGGTGCCCAATGGATCTTTTACCACCTGCACCATGATGTCCTGGCCCTGGCGTACCAGCTCAGCAATATTACGCACCACAAAATTGCCTTTTTCGGCATCAGCAACACATTCGGTATGTGGAAAGATATCAGAGGCATGTAGGAATGCGGCTTTATCTAGGCCGATATCGACAAATGCGGCTTGCATCCCTGGCAACACCCGGCTGATTTTGCCTTTGTAAATGTTGCCAACCAAGCCACGTTTCATGCGCCGTTCAATGTGCACTTCCTGCAGCACGCCGTGTTCCACCAGCGCGACTCGGGCTTCGGTAGGTGTCACATTGATCAGCAGTTCTGATCCCAGCTTGCCGGGAAGCCGCTGTTTCACTTCACTGCTGTGTTTCACATTAAGCCCTTATTGAAAGTCGATAGGATGATTTTATCGTTAGCAGGCGGGGAAATCTGCCAGAAATTGCGATTTTATGTCAATGTGGCCTTACAGCAGCTGCATCTTTTGTAACAAGATTCTGGTCTCCACCAGTGGCAATCCTACCACAGCAGAATAACTGCCGTTGATACGGGAAATAAAACTTCCGCCCAGCCCCTGTATACCATAGGCACCCGCCTTATCCATAGGCTCGCCACTGGCAACATATGCGGCAATTTGTGCTGCCGTCATATTGCTAAACGTCACTGTGGTTGCGACCAATGCCGACTCAGTGCAGTGCCCATCAGTAACCGCCACCGCCGTCATGACCTGATGTTCGCGGCCACTCAGTTGACTAAGCATTGCTATCGCTTCTTCAGCATCAGCGGGCTTACCGAGGATATTATCGTCGACAACAACGATGGTGTCGGAACCTAATGCGACAGTATTGGGGTGTTGCCAGCGGTTGAGTCCTGCTGCGGCCTTTTCTGTGGCTAAGCGCATGACAAAAGTGGCCGCGGCTTCTCCCTGATGACGCGACTCATCAATATCCGTGGCGAGTACATCAAAGGAAAAGTTCGTAACTCCCAGTCCCAGTTGAGCCAGTAATTCACGGCGACGGGGCGAGGCTGATGCCAACAACAATTTTTTCATTATCGAACCTTGTAACGACGCCGAAACCGCCGCAGCACCCAATATATCCAGGGCCACAGCACCATGCCCGAAACCACGGGCAGCAATTGCTCAAGGTCAAATTCGCTGTGGAAAATAATAAACTGCAGCCAGAAGACAATCAGATGATAGAGCAACAGTAAGAAAGCGATAATCAATGCCTGTTGCCATACGGAAAAATTGCGTAACTTCTGATAGTTAACAACTATGATGTAGATGATCAACGAAAAAGTCAGCGACCGGATACCGAGGTAAGCGCCCAACAATACGTCCAATATGGTGCCCAAGACCCACGCGGTCAGGATGTTATAACGGTGCGGCAATGCCATTGCCCAATAGATCATCACCAGCAATAACCAATCAGGACGGGATGCTTCAACCAGTTCCGGCACCGGCATAATCTGGAACAACAAGCCGATTAACATCGAGAACCACACCACCAAACTGCCGCGAGTATTTTCCAGCATCATGGCGTTTCTCCCTTGGTGTCAGCGTTAACTGCCGGCACCGCATCCTCTTTGTTAACTGGAGCAGAATGCTGTTCTGGCCAGATCAGCAGCAGATAACGGATGCGATCCAATGCTGCCATTGGCTGCGCCATCACTTTCAGATAGCTTTGACCATCATCATCCTTTACCGAGATCACCCGTGCGACCGGGTAACCTTCCGGAAAGCGATTGCCAAGACCTGAAGTCACCAGCAGATCACCAACTTTGATATCGGTGCTTTTCGGCACATAACGTACCTCAATTTCATCCACTTCACCGGTACCATTGGCGATCAGTCGCACATCATTACGGGTGATCCGCACCGGGATCCCCTGCTCAGGATCCGACAGCAATAACACCCTTGCGGTGAGCTCACTGACCTGAACCACCTGACCAACAATTCCCTGCGCGTCCACTACCGGTTGGCCGACGAACACCCCATCGCGAACACCATGGTTGATCACCACGTATTGATGGAAAGGATCTGATGCCACTTCCATCACTTCGGTCACCATCTTGCGCGAGTCCATATGAACCGGCGACCCTAGCAGCGCGCGCAGGCGTTCGTTTTCCTGACGCAGATGTTCAAAACGTTGCAAGCGTTCGCTCATCAGCAACTGTTGCCGCATCAGTTCCTGGTTTTGGGTTTGCAACATATCGCGGGTAGCAATGGCTTCAGAACCCCAATCCAGCAGGAGTCCCGGCACATTGGCGAGGTATTGAATAGGACTGAGAAGGGACGCGAGTGATTGTCGAACTGGCTCTAATCGATTACTGGTCAACAGCAATACCACCGACAGAATAACTGCCAGTGTCAGACGAAACTGATTGGACACACCACGGACAAAAATAGGTTTCATCACAAAAACCAAGGCGGTGATTTCACCGCCTTGTTTATCGACCTATCAGGTCTCTTCCGAGAACAGGTCGCCGCCGTGCATATCAATCATCTCAAGCGCTTTACCGCCACCGCGAGCCACGCAAGTGAGAGGATCTTCTGCCAGCATGACTGGAATTCCAGTTTCCTGCATCAGCAGCCGGTCGAGGTCACGTAACAACGCGCCACCACCAGTGAGCACCATACCGCGCTCAGAGATATCAGACGCCAGTTCTGGTGGTGATTGTTCCAGGGCCACCATCACGGCACTCACAATACCTGACAACGGCTCTTGCAGCGCTTCAAGGATTTCATTGCTGTTAAGCGTGAAGCTTCTAGGTACACCTTCTGCCAGGTTGCGACCACGTACTTCAATCTCCAGCACTTCATCACCGGGATAAGCGGTGCCGATAGTGTGCTTGATACGCTCTGCGGTCGCTTCACCGATCAGGCTGCCGTAGTTACGACGAACATAGTTGATGATCGCTTCATCAAACTTGTCACCACCAATACGGACGGAAGAAGAATAAACCACGCCGTTCAGGGAGATAATAGCAACTTCTGTAGTACCACCACCGATGTCAACGACCATAGAACCAGTCGCTTCGGATACTGGTAAACCAGCGCCGATCGCCGCGGCCATGGGTTCTTCAATCAGATAAACTTCGCGGGCACCGGCCCCCATAGCGGATTCTTTAATGGCACGTCGTTCCACCTGTGTTGCACCAACAGGAACACACACCAGCACGCGTGGGCTTGGACGGAAGAAGCCGTTGTTGTGCACCTGTTTAATAAAGTGCTGCAACATCTTCTCAGTCACGTAGAAGTCGGCAATCACGCCGTCTTTCATAGGACGGATCGCCTGAATATTTCCCGGTGTTCTACCGAGCATCTGTTTAGCTTCCATCCCTACAGCGGCAACAGATTTCTGACCGGAACTATTACGCTCAGCGCGGATCGCCACTACAGAGGGTTCATTCAGCACTATGCCTTCGTTACGTACATAAATAAGTGTGTTGGCTGTACCCAGGTCGATCGAAAGATCATTAGAAAAAATGCCACGCAGCTTTTTGAACATGTAACTTGCCTGTATTCTGTGGAATCAGAAGAGAAGGATTTTAAAATCAGCTAACTTTATCAATGCCACCCCCATACCACAAGCTTTGCTGACCCAACATTTGCGAATATTCGGATTTTTTTTAACTCGAGTCATGATGGTGGCCGATGACAATATTCAGTACTGTAAAACTTGGCGGATTTAGCGCTAGTTATTTGGCGGAGTCAAGTTATTTACCGACAGCTTAACTACGCTCATCTGACTTCGCGCCAGTTAATAATTCGGTCATTGCCACGATAGCGACCAAAATAAGCACTGGATCTGGGGTCGAGTAATTCACTGTTTACACCGTTCCAGCTCCAATACCATTGCAGCCATTCCGGCACGGGTAAAGGCGCGGTGACTTTACCCCGATAAGCACCATTGGCCTGCCACAGTAGCTCAAATTGACCACCGCTAACGGAAGCGTCGCCGCCACGGCTGATGCTTTGACCACTGCTTAATGCCGGATCAAACACATAGCCTAGCGCTGCATTGTCACTTTGCGTCACCAATGTTGGGGTCACGGTACTACAGCTATCATTGGTATTTTGTTGCCAATTGCTGCCATTCCAGTATTGCGACTGGCCTGTCATCGACAGTGTCTGGTTTTCCGGGCCATAGGTGTTAGCCACGACAATGCGGCCATGACGCATATCCAGGGGACCCAGTTGCTGAGATACGCAATCAGCGGCGGTCTGACAATCACCTGCGGATGTCGCATTCATGTCGGGCGATAACATCGGCACACTATCGCTGTCGCTGACGTCAACCCCAAGGATCAGATGACTAAAGGGGCCATCGACACCCGGGGCGGTTGTCCGAGCAAAGGTTGGGGTTCCCGCGTAAGTCAGGCTACCGAGCTGCCAGCTCGTGCTGAGACTGCTCAAACGTCCAGAGAGATCAACACCATCATCATTGTTTTCTGCATGCAATACCGGCACACCTTTCGCAAACGCGTCGATGTAGTTGCTGGTTTTGGTACCTGCACTATTCAGTGCCGTCAGGGTAAAACTGAGCGAAAACGGTTGGTCCATGTAGCTAAAGGAGCCACAACTGTTGCTCATCGCCACACTGGTTAATTCAAATGCAGCAGGATAAAAGCGCCCAATTGCCACTGAATAAGCCGGGGCAAGTACAAAGGCATTACTGCCAAGATAAGCTTGGTCACTGTAAGCACTAAAACTGAATACACCCACCTCGCTGACACTCTGATTGACTAACGTCCCAGCAGTACCCACATGTTGATCGTAACTGCTGACCCCCAAGCTACCTGGAAGCCCGGCTGTTGGTGCAACTAACTGATGACCCAGTGAGACATTGGCCATCGCAAAAGAGGGGGTATCAGCATTGTCACAGATGTCGGTATCACCATCTGACTGCCAGGCTTTGGCGGTGACGATTAACGGGAAGCTGGCTCCGGCTTTTTTGTAGGCAGCACAGGTTGCATAATCGGCATTTGTGCACTCAGCATTACTTTCTTGCGGTGTAACACACAGCCCCACTGGAAAACTGACAAACTCGTCAGCACCGCTCACATCCATTCCTGCATCGTCGCCGCTACCGAGATACTGCGCGTTAAGTTGCATTTTACCGGCATCAGCGTAGTCCACATTCACCGTTGCTTGGCCTGAGCTATTAAACGTCAGCGTCTGACTGCTGGCAGCCGTGGAGGATGTGGCAACAGTTTGGTTGTTCACTGTCATCGGTTGCGGCGTATAACCGCTAAAACTGGAAGGATTGATATAGTCGCTCCAGAAACGGATAGCTTTGCTGCCCACAAACGCGGGGATACACTGCTGACTGCTGTCATCTTTTTTAACCGCACTGATGAGCACGGTTGCTGGCTTGGCGGCAAGTTTATCTGGTACATCAAATACCAAACCCGCTTCAGCAAAACTCATGGTACAGGCCGCTGTAGTTGCCGTGCCACTACCTGCAACACATAACGTATTGTCTGTTGCGGTGGGAGTAGAATCTGCAATGCCAATCGTAATAGGTGCAGTATCATTTTTCTTTAACTGAATCGTGGCGACACCATCGGTAAAAGAAAGCCCATTACCCCCAACCCAATACCCATTACTGACAGCAGTCGGGCTGACACTGGCGTTAATAGTCCCAGAGTAATAACTGCTGCAACTACTGTCTTTACATACATAAACAGTGATGGTTTCCGGAGCGCAGACTAAGGGAGATGACGCATAATGCAGTTCAAAATGATCGATAGTATCAGTGCGCTGTTTAATACACATGCCACCGAAATCGGCCTGATCCACTACGCTAAGATCAACCGTAATCGAATTCCCTTTTGGGTCTAAGATGCCGCCCGCGGCAATTGCGCCATCGAGCTTAAAGCTACCATTAACGGTGGCTCCGGGTGCCAAATACAGGATGCCGTTGATGTGCGAATCACCCTGGATATCCAAATTATGACGAATGTAGATTATCAGATTGGCACCGCTGCCTATGGTATTAAGATTGGCATTTCTCAATGACAGATTGTCAAAATATAAACGTGTAGATATGCCTGATACGCTTAATTGATCATCTGAACTGCCATTACCAGTGACCGAACCATTGGCATAGTTATAATCACCCGGCGTAAAAGCACAATGAGCACTCTTACTGCAGTTTAAATCACCCAAGCTGCTGCCTAAAGATGCCGGGGGATAAAGGCCATTGGGATCATGACTACCTGTTGGAGGATCGGTGAAAATATCGTAACAATAAGGCACATCTGCTGCAGCAGTGAAGTGAACAAAAAGAAGCATGGAAATTAAAAGCCGCCAACATTTATTCACGGGCCTCAACCTCCACACTGCGATTAACTCGTAAACACTGATTGCTTGCACCATCACAATTACCGGTTTCACACACAGCGGTGCTGCGCACAATATATTGGGTGACATCATCGGCCGTTTGACTGACACAGCTCAGAGATACACGGCAGCCATGAAACCCTGTTACATCTGGCGGAACCCAGCTTGCGCCAACCGCGGCACAACCGCTGCTTGTGCCGGTAACAGGAAATAATTTTGCCAACGCCGCGTCAGCGCCGCTATTGGCCGCATTAAAAGCCCGCAAACTCCAGACTTCAATATTGATGCCTTCATCAGCATTGCTGCCAATACGCAATAATGCTGCCGCCAATATCGACATCAGCACAATCACAAAAATCGCAATCACCAGAGCGCTGCCCTGCTGGCGCGAATAGCGCTGGCATTGCAAGAGTTTATGGGACATTGAACACCTGCACCTGGTGCTGATATGTGAAGGACTCTCCCAGAATACTGAATCGGGGATGCAGCTGTACAATGGCGTTGTTGGTTAAACTGGCCGGAGCCAAGGCCAGGGGTAATTCTGTGGCAAAATCATTGCTGAGATCTTCAGCCATCAACACGCCGGTAGTAGCCGGTGGCAAAGGCTGCGTCGCAGCGTATCCATAATTGTCATAACGACGGATCTGACCACTAGCAAAAAAACAGTAACTGACCGGTTGTTCTGCTGCATACCAACGTTTGCCGGGAGAGGCTTCGGCAAAACTTACGGTACTATTGAATACAATCTCGGTAACGGCACCAGTTGTTGAGAAGCTTTTTATATCGAAACGCTTGCCATTGGTTGCAGCATAAACATCCGCATTGGAAAGGGGATACACCAGCAGTTGCATGCCATTTTGCAAAGAGGTTGGCGGCGTAAACACGCGCATAGTATTGCTGCTGTTATCTGGTGCCTGAGGCAGACTCAGATAACTTCCCGCAAGACTTACCGGCAAAAATTCCAAACATTGAACGCTACCATTATCTGCGAGACGCACACTGCCAGGAACGGCATTCTGTAACTCCCGCGTCATGCGCGCCAGAACAAAACGACTGCTGCCGATGATGCGATCCACCGCGCTGGAATCCATAAAGATGCGCGTACCAAAGATGACAAAACTGCTGATGCCAACCACCAAAATGCCCAAGATGATAATCACGGTTACTAATTCGACCAGCGTAAACCCTTTGGCGTTATGCATCAGTAGTTACTCCTCACCGCATCAAAGCGAATAGCCTCGCCCGCGGGTGTAGTCACCACCACAGTGATCAATTTCGTTTCAGTGGCGGCGCCAGATGTCACGCTGACTTGCAAGCCAAATCCCGGATAAAGATCCGCATAGGTTCGACTGCTGTTAAGCATTAAAGAATCCTGGGTTAACCCGTTATAATCATCCACATCGTCATAATCATTCCGCGACTCGGCATCAGGACCAAACGCGGTTGAACAACTTAATCCCGTACTACTGTCACAAGCTGGAGTGCCGCCAAAGCCACTGTGTTCATCATAGGCTTTACCCCAGATTTCATTCATCACAGAACCTGCGAGTTCACTGGCGCGTACCCGTTGCAATGTCGAAACAGCATGATCGCTTTGAGGAAATAGCACACTGGTGAGTAATACGATAGCAATGCTCAGCACCAGCATACCGATGACCATTTCAATTAAGGTAAATCCCGCAGACTTAGCCTCAGTCTTCATGAATGTACCCCTCAGACTCTATGGCAATGCCTACAGTGTCATCGGCAATTATCTGCAAACAGCTGCCGCTACAGGAAACAGCTCCCGCATTAAAGGTACTGCGGCCATCACTATCAAATTGCAGGGTGAAATTGGCGCTGGCGGTGGTGAGTAACTGAATTTGCGTATTGCGAGGGAGTGATTGTTTGGCATCACTAAATATTAGCGATGCACAATCACTTTGCAGATGATGGAGCTGATAACCACTGCTATCCACCTCAAGTTGGTAACAGCGATCAGGATTGTTGATGGCGAGCATCTGCACGCGCCGCAACTCACTGATGAATTCCTGCCGCAAGGCATAGGCGCTGAACGAGCCAGCGCCGATGAATCGTGGTAACACCACCACCGACAGAATTGCCAGCAGCAGGATGGTCACTACCAGCTCAACTAGCGTGAAGCCGTGCTGTCGTTTTGGCAGGTTTAAGTTTGTAGGAAAGATCATTTGCACGATTGAATTCCTTAACTCAACTGCCATTGTTGTGATAATTATTTATCAGCAGCCAGTGGTAACTACTTCTACTTTTGGTTGAGAAGCACTAGTTGCCTCAGTGTATGTCAAACTACAAGTATTTCCATCAGCATCAGCATCAGCAGGCGCGCCCTTTTGCCATATTTTTGCTGTACCAGCGGCATTACTGGTACCAGCCGTAACATTTATAATCCAGTCATTTGCAACATTATCAGTAGGCCCTGTACCAGCACCTAGATCTATATCAGCACCGTTCTTTAATCCATTAAGAGTTGCAGGCAAATAACCATACACCACATCGATTACATTACCTTGATTGTCTTTAACATTTGTAGAGTCACTAGGGCTTTTTTCTACTCCAGCCAACGCAGCCTTTGAATACACCAAAGAGTTAGCCCCCTGAATAGCCCCTTTAAGTCCCTGAAGTGCAGATACACGGGCATCTGATTGCAGATTAATAAACTTAGGTGCTGCGACAACGGCCAGGATCCCCAGGATAATGATCACGACGACTAATTCGATCAATGTAAAACCTTGTTGCTTTCTCATAAAAAACATCCCTTAAGCATTTATAAAAATATTAATTGGTAAAACTCAATACCTGGCCGGTACCCGGATTATAGGTAATGCCTTTAGCACCCGAGGTGGTCAAATCCGGGGTAGGCGTTGGCACACCGCTGGTTTGATTCAGTGTCAATGAAGACACCTGATAAAACACACACAAATCTAGATTGCTGACAACGGTACCGCTGATAGAGGTGGCGCTGCCGCCCTGACCGCTCATCACCTGCACCACATAACGCTGATCTTGCGCATTCTGGGTAGCCAGCACGTTCTTTGGCGCACTTTGTAGCACGTTATTGAACACTTCCTGACAGCTAGAACTCGACATTCCCGTTGCTGAAGTATTGGTCAAGCCAGTCGGATAACCAAAACGCGTATCCAACGCGATACTGGTGCCATCCAGCGTCACCGTATTATTACGACGACCATCAACTTCCCATTGGGAACGTACAAAGGCAACTGCCGTGGCCAAACCACCAGTGACGCCTTCAAGACTGGCATTCTCAGCATCGTCGGTTACGTTAAGAAAACGTGGAATAGCCGTCGCCGCCAACAGCCCCAGTATCACGATCACGATGACCAGTTCAATTAATGAAAAACCTTGTACATTCCGTTTCATCTAAGACTCCTTTTCAACAGGAAGCTCAATTTTATCAACTATATATTTAATTGCATCACTGTTCTGTCTGCGCCGTCAAAAAAATGACTCTTCCAGTCGACAATTGATAGTTAATGCGTTGCCCCGAACTACCACGATACTGACATTCTTTAGTATCTGTTTGATAACTCACGTCTAATCCGGTCTGAACCGCTGAAGCGCCTAACAGTTGCAGCCACAGTTGATCGCATCCGGTGACATCCAAAGTTACCGGTAACGGCCAGCCACCTTTGTCCATCAGCAGTGACTCGTGTTGACTGGTCGCTTCTGGCAGTTGCCAGTCAGCCTTTAACATGGCCGGCTTGCCCTGTGTCAGCCATTGCGAGCGCACCATTGCCAGCAGATTCAACAAGCGATTATGTTCAACCTGTAATCCATTATCTGCCACCTGTTGCAGCCCATTAAAATAGCGGCTGCCAAGAATGCCCAGAAACAATAACAACAACACCAAGGCAATCAGCTGGCGGAACACCGACATCAAATCATCATCAGCGCTGCGCTGCGACCCTGCCATTAATGGCCACCTTTGACCACACTGAGCATATCCCACATTGGCAGATAGATGCCCAATGCCAGTACCAGCACAATCGCCGCCACAATGCCGATCAGAATCGGCTCCAGTTTGGCGGTAAGGTTCTTCAAATCAAAATCCACTTCACCTTCATAGAAGTCAGCAGCGTCATTTAACAGTTGATCAATCTGACCGGTTTCTTCACCGACAGCAACCATTTGCAATACCAGCGGCGTAAACAGGTGGCTGGCATTCGATACCCGCAGCATCGACTCCCCGGCCTCAATCCCGCGGCGCATGTCGACGATTTTGTCATGCATGTAACTGTTATCCACCGCATCGGCGACCAAACTTAGCGCCTGCGTCATCGGCACGCCTGCGGTGAGCATCATGGCGAAACTCCGACAATAGCGGGCGAGCGTGGAACGTTCAATAATCGAACCGACGGCAGGAATATGTAACTTCCATTGATCCCACTGCTTTTCACCGGATGCTGTGTTGTGCCAATAACGGATTCCCAACACTACCGCCAGCAAGCCAACGAGCAACAACGGCCAGTAATGCACAAATAGGTTGGAGGTTCCGATAAGGATGCGGGTGGGCAGCGGTAACTCCGCGTGAAATCGCGCGAACATCTCGGCAAATTTGGGGATGACCATGATATTGAGGATCACCAATGCCAGCGCCACTGCGATCAGCACAAACATAGGGTAACGCGTTGCGGATTTGATCCGACGGAGGGTTTCCTGTTCGCGATCGATATACACAGATAACTGCAGGAACGCATCTTCCAGCATGCCGGTGTTTTCGCCAACATGAACCATCGACACAAACAGCGCATCAAACACATCAGGATGATGATTCATCGCCGATGACAACGTACGCCCGGCGGTCAGTTGTTCCGAGACATCCTGTAGGGCCTCTTTCATCCGCTTGGAGTGAGTAGTCTCAGACAAGCCCGCGATCGCGCGTAAGATTGGGATGCCGCTGCGCGTCAGCGAATACATCTGCCGAGTAAAAATTTGTAACTCATCCAATCCGACTTTGCGGCGCAACAGACTGGCAAAATCCAGCTGCTGCTTGGGCTTAATCTCCTTCAGTTGCAAGGGGATCACCGCGCGAGACATCAGCAAGTCGGCGGCCGCACTCTCTGACGCCGCTTCTAGCTGGCCGCTAACTGCGGCGCCGTGACCGTCTCTGCCACGATATTCATATAGTGCCATCAGCGGCCCTCATCCCGAGACTGTAGTGACTGCGCCAGAGATTTAGGATTGTCGGTAACATCTTCCACCAGCTTAGCGACTTCTTCGATAGTTGTAAGTCCCCGCTGCAGGTATTCCAACGCCGACGCTAATAGCGGTGTAAACAGCGGACTGGCTTTTGCAGCATCGGCAAATACCTGCGGATTACCAGTACGCATCGCGTCGATCATCGCTTCATCGAGTTCCAGTAATTCAAACACGCCGATACGCCCCCGATAACCGGTACCGGAACAACTCTGACAACCGGTACCAATACGGAAAGTGGCTTCACTAAAATCCTGCTGACTGACACTGGCAAGCCAGGCGCGCTCTTGCGGCGACGGCTGATAAGGTATTGCACAGTTTTTACACACGCGCCGCACTAAACGCTGGGCAATGATGACTCGCAATGCACTTGCCACCAGATAACCGGCGGCCCCCATATCCAGCAAGCGCAAGGCGCTGGTGATGGCGTCATTGGTGTGCAATGTAGACAATACAAAGTGACCGGTCAGCGCACCGCGCAAACCGATTTCCACGGTTTCGCGGTCACGCATTTCGCCGACCATGATAATGTCCGGGTCCTGACGTAAAGTGGTTCGCAGTACGTTGGAAAAATCCAGCCCAATCTTATGGTTGACCTGCACCTGGTTGATACGCGGCAACTGGTATTCAACTGGGTCCTCAACAGTAATAATTTTACTCTCGGCTTTGTTGAGTTCGCTGAGAATGCCGTAAAGTGTGGTAGTTTTACCGCTACCGGTAGGCCCGGTGACCAGTAACATACCATGAGGCCGTTTTATCTGCCGTCGCACCCGGTTAAGAATTGCCGGAGGCATCCCGGTTTCATTGAGGGTCAACAATCCGGCTGATTGATCCAGCAAACGCATTACCACGGATTCGCCGTGTGTGATCGGCATGGTGGACATACGGATATCAATCTGGTGGCCTTTAATTTCGATATGAAAACGACCGTCCTGTGGCAGGCGCTTTTCTGAGATATCCAACCCCGCCATTAGCTTAAGTCTTAGTACCAGCGCTGAGGCAATATTGACTTCCTTCAGCACGGTCTCCTGCAGCAGACCGTCGACACGCTGGCGAATGCGCAATGACTTGTCGCCAGGTTCAATATGAATATCGGAAGCACGCACTTGCACCGCATCTTCAAAAATGGTCTGCAACAACTTAACGACGGTGGTTTCGTTATCGCTGTCACCTTGCGTCAGCGTCGCGAGATCAAACTGTTCGTCAGCGGCGTATTCTTCTTCCAACTGCCCCGCCATTTCCGCGATATGGCCGGTCAGGCGATACAGGTTATCAAATGCATCGAACAGCTGTTGCTCTTTGACCACGGCTAATGTCAGACGTCTGGGGGCCAGTAGCAGCTCCAGTTCATCCAACGCCTGCAGATCAGCAGGATCGCTCATTGCCACCTGCACTGAGTCGCTGGTTGCCGAGATCACCAAGGCCCGAAAGCGTCTGGCTTGCCCTTCGGTGAGCAGATTGACCACGCTTGCAGGAATCGCCAGGCGACTGATATCCATCAGCGGAATATTCAGCTGCTGCGACAAAAATTGCAGTAGCTGATCCTCAGAGATGTAAGCCATATCAATCAGCGTACGCCCGAGCTTGCGGCCGGTTTTCTTCTGCTCCGCCAGTGCACTCAGTAACTGTTCTTCCGTGATGATCTGTTCCTGAACTAACAGGTCACCAAGGCGCATTTTCAGCTTTGGCTTCACTGACTATCTCCTATCTGGGCGATTCGGTTTTCTATATAAGCTCGAGCTTCCACTGACAAATTATCTCGTTTTAATGCCTCACGGTAAGCGTCAGCGGCAGCAGGGTAACGCTGTCCAGCGTCCAACCCGTGCGCCAGCCCCATCCACCAGCGGCCATCATTGGGGGCGGTTTCAATCAACTTATGATAACTTTGCTGCACCAGCGGCCAATTTTTGTTTTCCTGCCCAAGTTTGGCTAACGTCAGCCACTTATCGGTGGCGAAGCCCGAGTCATCAGCAATGTGATGCAAACTGGCGGTGGCCGCTGCTGTTTTGCCCTGTGCTGACTGCACGCGGCCAAGCAGCAACCATAACTGCTGTTGCGTGGGATAAGCGCTGACGCCAGTTTGCAGCAACTCTTCGGCTTGTGGCAATTGACCACTGCCATAATAAAGTGCCGCCAGTTGTGTTCTGGCTTGATGCAGTGCCGGATAAATCTCAAGCGCTCGCTGAAATGCAGCGACTGCGGCTTCCAAATCGCCATTTTGCTGCGCTGACATGCCATGTTGATACTGCTTCCGGGCTAACTGTTCGGGAGTGAGTTTCACTTCCGTAATTTGCATCTGTTGCGGCTTCGCGGTAGCGACACTTGCCTTCGCCGCGACAGTAGTGTTCTTAACGGATGAGGATGCAGCTTGCGATTTAGCGGGGGTTAACCCTGTGGTTTTTACCGTGTGTTCAATGGCGACGTCAGGCACGCTTTGTGTAGTTTCTGTCGCACTTGCGCGCGGGGATGGCAAAATCTTTGCGGTCTCAGCAACCGCCTCATCAGCAGTTACTGGCGCAGCAGACGGAGCGGCTAGGGTTGAACTAGTCTCATCAGCGATACCTGCTGGTGACGCGTCAGCCGCCTTGTCGGCGACAACCGGTGACACATTCGGTAACGCAGTTGGCTCTAAGCCTTTAGACGCGAATGGGACAGCCGCTGTATGGGTGCTGGCGGTGACGGCTGGCAGATTGCCAGAAGCTGGCTTCCCCGAGATTTGGCGCCAGCCATAAACCCCCATGGCAACCAACACTACGCCAATGACGACGCCAATGAAGATGCCACGCCAAGAAGCTGTAGCCGATACAGTGGCTGTCGTTGTGTTGGGGATCCCGTGCAAACTATGAGGTTGCTGGCGTTTATCGAGATCTTTCAACATCTGATTGACGACACTCACCATGCCACTCCTTTTAATAGTCCGACGGCGACTAATAACACCAGCACCACAGTCCCGGTCCATAACCAGCGCCAATCAGGCGCGTGAGTGGCATCTTCGGTATCAGCGATGGCGGCCCGCAAGTGCTTATCACTGACTTGCTCGAGGCCAGCACCATAACTCAATAACAAGGCTTTGTGCGCTAACACATTAATGAGTCGCGGGATCCCTCTTGAGGCTTGCGCCAATAATTTTTGCGCTCTTGGGCTAAACAAAGGGCGGCCCTGATAACCTGAAACTGCCAGCCGATGCCGTAAATAAGCGCAGACTTCTTCCCGCTGCAACGGACGCAGTTGATAACTAAAAGTGATACGTTGCCGTAGTTGGCGAAATGCCGGTTGCGCCAGCCGCTGATCCAGTTCCGGCTGACCAAATAACACCACCTGCACCAACTTACGTTGCTCAGTTTCCAGATTGGTAAATAAGCGCAGCGCCTCCAGACTATCATCCGGCAACGCTTGAGCTTCATCGAGGATCAGCACAATCTTTTTATCCTGAGCGCTTAGTGCTAACAGTTGTTGCTGGATCAGACCGGTCAGATGTAACTGGTCACGCACTTCATCCAACACAATTCCCAGTTCCTGAGCCACTGCCGCACGCAACTCCTCGGGACTGAGATAGGGATTGGGCAACCAAGCGCAGACAAACTCATCCGAAAGTTCATTGAGTAACTTGCGGCAGATTAAGGTTTTACCGGTGCCGACTTCACCAGTGACTTTGATAAAACCTTCGCCGGTTTGCAGCGCGACCTGTAACACCTGCAATGCCTCGACATGCGGCGCTAACCCGAAAAAAAATTCGGTATTCGGAGTCAGGGCAAACGGCATGCTATGCATACCAAAGTGCTGCAAATACATGACACCTCAGCCTGTTAGTTACTCTGCGGATACCAGCGATTTAGCAACGACTGGGATCGTTTTAGCTCCTGTTTCCAGGTATCCCCCTCTACGACAGTGGGCTTTAACAGGATCACTAATTCTGTCTTCTCAATTGCTTTTACTTTGTTAGTAAACAGCTGCCCCATTAACGGAATATCGCCCAGCAAGGGCACTTTAGAGACCTTCTCAGAAGTGTCACTCTTCATGAGTCCGCCAATCACAACCACATCGCCGGACTTGGCGCGGATGACCGTATCAGACTCGCGAATTTCACTCTGCGCTAATGGCAGGTCCAACGTTGAATCCCCTACTTGAATGCTTTTTTGCTGGTCATTCACTTCGGTCACCGAGGGGTGGACATGCAGTAACACATTGCCGTCATCATCGATTTGCGGCGTGACGTCCAGCGCAATCCCGGAGAAAAATGGGGTTAACTGAACATCCGGGGTGGTCACTGAAGTTGATGAACTGGCCACGGTGGTAGACGACACATCAGTGACATAATACTCATCGGTACCGACTTTAATCACCGCCTTCTGATTATTAGAGGCGGTGACACGGGGACTGGACAACACATCCACATCCCCCTGAGTATCCAGTAAGGTAATCAAGGTCGAAAAATCAGCGCCTGTCAGCGACAATGAGGTCACGCTACCCAGTGTTTTGGAGATGGTGTCGCTGAAAGACCCGGCACTGGTATTAAAGCTGACTTTGGTATTGCCGTTACCCAATGCACTGCCGAGCACGTCCTGCCACTGAATGCCCTGTTGATAACCATCGGACAACCGCACTTCGAGAATTTTAGCTTCCAGAATCACCTGCCGTTGCAGATGCTCCTCGGATTGCTTGAGGAAGTTATGGATCTGCCGTAGTTCATCAGGGTAGGCGCGCACTGTGACCAACCCGGCCTGTGGACTGACGACCACACTGCGGCCATCGTCACTTTTACCAATAATCGCTTCCAAGGTTTTTTGTAGCTGGCCCCAGAAATCGGTCTTGGTTTTGGAACTGATGTAAGTGCCGTTAGTGGTGTTGCTCTGATTGTTATAGCCATTATTACTGTTGTTGGAGCCACTGCTGCCGCTGCTACCGAACATATTGTTGTTATTGTAATTGCGGTTGTTAGTGTTGTTATTGTTACTGTCGGTGATGCGACCGGAACTGACGGATGTCAGAGACAGGCCAATGCGTTCCATATCGAGATAATTGACCGGGAAAGTTTCCGTGCGCATACCGGCGGGAAAGATCTGCAACACTTTACCGTCCTGGCTGATCTCATAACCATAGATATCCTGCACCACTTTCAGCACTTCACTGAGGGTAACGCCCTTTAATGACAGCGAGATAGTACCGGTAACATTGGGATGGATGGCAACGCTCAGCGGTGTCCCTTCGACCAGGCTGGCAAAAAATACCTTGGCATCCACATCGTGTGCCGACACATTAAACCGCCGCTCTGCAGCGACCTGAGTATGCAACCCCGTCAGTAAGCCGTTACCGGTCAGTTCCTGTTGCAATTGAGCCGGCAATGGCGCCGCTGGCGGCACTGTTTTGCTGGGAGCTGGCTGCAATGATTCTTTCAACGCAGAGCGCGACGCCTCCGGCGCCGGACGCGAGGTCTGACAAGCCGCCAACGTCAAAGCAAGCAACGGCACGATAAAAAAAAGTCTGCTCATGAATTATCTCTTCTTATTTGGCTCGGTGATTGTCTGAAACAGGCGTAACTTGCGGCCATCCGCCAGCACGACTTCGTTAGCATGTATCGCGCTGATGCTTGTTCCCTGCAGCCGGTCGCCCCGGCGATAAAGCTGATTATTAATCACCGCACGGGTCCCGGAAGGTCCTTGAACTACGCTATTCAGCACTAACGTGACAGGCGCGTTAGTGCTACTGCTGGACATACTCTGCAGCCCATACGGCGGCAAAGTAGGGTCCCGCAGACTGGCAGCCCCGGCCATCACGGGTAAAAGTGTTGAAATTGTCACAACCGCTTTAATGGGATGCCACACTGATAAAGTCCTTATTAATGCTGACGGTATAAAGGGCGAGTTTGACGCTGGCTTTCGGGAACTGCTGCACCTGATAGTCCAGGCTCTGCCAGTAGAGCTTTTCAGGCATATTTTCGACGGTACGGATGAATTTCAGCACCGAAAAATAATCGCCATCAAAGGTCAAATTGATGCCATGGCTGTATAGATTCATCTGCCCATGTTGATCATCACCGACCACCAGTAACGGCGTCGGCGCAACGGAATGAAACGCTTCTAATTTCACGCCCTGCGTTTGCGCCAACAGCTTCGTCAGCAATGATGGCATGCGTTCCGCCGGGATCAGATCAACGGTTTCATTGTTCAGGCGTTGGTCCTGTGCTGCGATTTGCTGCTTTAATTGCGCAAGTTGTGTTCGCAGTGGCTGATTGGGATCCTGCGCCAGTCGGTTCTGCATCAGGGAAATTTGCTCGGTGTTGCCCTTCACCATTTTTTCTGCGGCGTGCAACTGTTGCTGCTGTAACAGATGTTGCTGCCACCAGGATTCCAATGGCAGATACAAAACCACTGCTATCACCAACCAACAGGCCAACGCGACCATTACCCGTTCGCGCCGCGAAAGATGATCAAATTTTTGTGGCAGTTCGGCTAACGCACTCATTTTTTATCCGCCTCCTTGCTATCGGTGGTCAGCTTGAATGCCAACGGTTGGTGTTCGCCACGATTCATGGTCATGGAGGCGAAAGCCTTACCTTGGAAACTGTCAGTGTGACTGAGGCGTGCCACCCAATGCGGCACATTTTCTGGCTTCAGCGTATAACCTTCAAACAGCAATTTTGGGGGTTCAAATTGTATGTGTGACAGCCAGATACTGCCGTCAGCGACCTGTGCCAGCTCTTGCAACATGTCGGTAAACCCCACCGATTTAAATTGCTCACGCTTATCCAATTCTGTCAGCAGTAATGACTTTAATTGGTGTTCCTGAGTTAACTGTGTCACTTGCTGCTGCAACAGCGAATCGGGCTGATGTTTAGCTAAGGCTTGTTGCAGTGCGTTTTTTTGCTGTTCAAGAGCAGCATTTTGTTGTTGCACCGTCTGCAGTTGTTGCTGCAGCGTCTGCTGCTGCCACCAGCCCAGGATTAACGCCACAGCCCCTAACAACACAAGCAGTAATGACAAGGATACGGTCTTAGCAAAACTCAGGCGCAATTTCGCCGGTAACAGTTCGGGGGAAAATAGATTGACCCGGGTCTTACTCATAAACGCCCCCGCAGTAATTCCGTTAAGGCCAGTTCCGCCATTTTTGCCCCGACGTTTTCACAATTCACCGTCGCCACCGGTTGGTTAAAATTAACCGCAATGGCATGCGCCAGTGCCTGTGACGCCCCTTCGACGAGCAGCTCAATTGAGGCGACCGGAGGCTGTCTTAACTGACTCTCAAAAAAGTCCATCGACCGTTGAATTTCCAGACTCAGATTATCAGCAATACCGTAGCGAAGATCCTCAGCCGTGGCGCTATCCAACTCCTTAAAACCGCGGATCCGGCGATGCATATAAAGCTCGCCACTGCGCACCACAGTCAGCAGCACTTCCTCGCCGGGAATATGGCTGATCACTAGTCGTGCTTGGGAGGCGTCGGTAAACAGATTAGCGGGCATAAGCTCTTCGACTGAGATGCCCGCAAAGCTCATTCCCTCGGCATCCGCCGCCTGCACCATGGCACTGAGCTGAGGTTTGTCGGTGATCACCACTTGTAATTTGTTGCTGCCGGCAAGGGGAGACTCAAAATAATCGAGATAAATATTTTGCGGTGGCATTGCCACAATGTCCTTCACCGACCATAGCAGCGCCTGTGTAATTTCGTTGTCAGGCACAGCGGGTTTATCCACTGCCACCTGTTGGTAGGATTCCTGACCCAGTACCACTTGCAGCAATGACGGACCAATATCTGCTGCCAATTGACGAAACAATAATGGCCAGTTTCGAGGACGCGGATAGCGGGAAATAAGAGGTGATGTATCGGCAGCTGACTGAAACACCCACACATGTTCAGCACCCAGAAATACCCCTGTTGGCTTAGTTGCCTGTTGGGCTCTGAAAAAAGGCATTTTTATTAGTGAGTTTTTTGCCATATTTAGATTTGATTCCACATCCTGTAAAAGTCGTCTGATAGCGCCCGTACCAGCAATTCAAAAGCGTCAAAAAAATGTCAGCGACGCCATTTTACACACTAATTTTTTCATTTTATAAGGAATATTTGCGTAAACCCTGCAGCAACGCAAGCTCTGGTCAATAAATCGCATGGTTATGCCGGCTCTGGATCACCAAACCACGGACCTTGTGCGGCACTGACCCCCAGCACCCGCAACGTCTGCCACTCTTCTAGCTGTTCAACCCCTTCGGCCATAATTTCAATATCGGTTTTATGAAGGCCCCCTAGTAAACTACGAATAAATAGCTGATTTTCTGTGCGTAAATGGATCTGTTTGATCAATGAACGATGCAATTTCACCAACGTAAAGCCGCCTTCCACAATGTACTGACTGCTGATCACTTGTTGCCCAACATGATCGACGCACAATCTGGCCCCCATTTTGCGGATTAACCGCAGTTTCGGCGCTAACGCTGCCGGTGCGCCGCTGGCAACCGCTTCATCAATTTCAAAAATCAGTCGAGGTGCCAGGTCGCGATATTCCAGCAGTAAGGTTCGTAGCCAACGCATAAACTCGGCATTCAACAGCGAATCTTCGGATAAATTAATGCTAAACACGGCATCGGCATTGGCTTTGGGTAACAGATCAAACACCACGCGTTCAATGGTCTGGCGTTCGATTTTTGCTATCAGCCCACATTTTACCGCCATCGGTAAGAACAAAGTGGCTCTGACCAGATTGCCATTAGGCTCTTTCGCGCGAGTAAAAACTTCCTGATGATGGAGGTTACCATCTACATCAACAACCGGTTGTGTAAAGGCGACAAAGCGTCGCTGCTCCAGTGCCAGCTCCAGAAAACTGCGCCAGCGCACCGAACCTCTGGCAAATTCAGCATCCACAGCGCCTTTGTCGTACATAAACCAGGTGTTGATGCCCTGAATTTGCGCTGCTCGCAACGCCATTTCTGCTTCTTCCAGCAATTGTTGCTGATTATCACCCAACTTGAAATAAGCCGCACCGAGATGACAGCTGTTATTACGATTTCCCATCTCCCGCGGCAACAGGCTGGAACACAATTTCATTACCTTTGCCGCCAGTTGTTCCGCTTCCGCCAAACTGATCTGCGTCACTACAATCGCTAACTGGTTGTAACTGCGCCGGGCAAAAACACTGTTGGCCTGGCTATGAAGCAAACGGCTGATGTGGGCGACATTCAGGTTAAGATAATCCACCATCTGACCATCACCGTTCAGTTGTTCCAGTTCTTCAAACTCCAGTAATAACAACACGCCGTGCGCCATCATTCCGTGAGCGTTACTCAAGGCATTAAGGCGGTTATCCAGCAGTAAGCGGTTACCGATGTGAGTATCATGATCGAGGAAGGTGTTAGTGCGAATAAAATCATCAAAGCGGGCCCTTTCTTTGCGCGCATCCGCTAACTCATCCAACAGTTTACTCAACGCCCGGTTGATGAAACGCGGACGACTGGCACTGCTCAGATTACGCGCTCGGGAATAATGCCCCTGCAAAATCAGGCGGCAACGTTCGGCAACTGTTTCCATCCCGTCCAGTTGCTGCGAATACCAGTGGTAGCCCAAACGCAATACCACCACCAAAGTTAACAGACTCAGCAGCATGACGACCCAGTCGCCCATTTGCGGGTAATAATGGTGAAAGGGAGAGCGTAGCAGTAATTCCACGTCGATATTATGTGCCGCGTCCACCGTAAAACGCATGCTATAGCGACTGCTTTCCACAATCGGGCCGCGGTATTGTTGCAATAATTTGCGCCCCTGCCACAGACGCAACTCCACCACATCCGTTAACGCCAACATACTGGGTAACCAGGGATCAGCATCCTGGAGTTGGTTATCTTGATACTGATGTTGCAACTGTTGCTGTAAGACCTGCACCTGAAGCAATTGCTGCTGACTGACAAAACGCCAGTAACCAGCCGCAGCGAACGCCATACCAACAAATAACAACGTCAGCACAGACCACAGCCAAAAGCGGGTCAGACGGGTGGTCAGCATACGGGTCAGATTCATTATCAGGCGTTCCTGCCAATGTTATTGGGCATCCGAACACAGCTCAGTCCACCTGAACTGCGATTTTACCTGTTTGATTATTAAGCGGTATTACACAAATGGCAACAGTGATAACAAGGAGAGCGGCAGTGGCACACCATCGCGCCACTGCCATTGAGGTTAGAGAAGGTAATCTGCCGGCAACACTTTAATCTGTGCCGCACCTGAAGCGATAGCTGCTTCGGCGACCGCGCGTGCGACACGAGGTAACAAACGTGGATCCATTGGCTTTGGCAATACATAGGTCGGACCAAAACTCAGAGAGCTGACGTTAGGATAAGCCGCCAACACCTCTTCTGGTACCGGCTCACGAGCCAAACCTGCAATCGCCTGCACCGCCGCCAGTTTCATTTCGTCATTGATACGACTGGCTCTGACATCCAGTGCGCCACGGAAAATAAACGGGAAGCACAACACATTGTTGACTTGGTTAGGGTAATCACTGCGACCGGTTCCCATAATCAGATCATCACGTACGGCATGAGCCAGTTCCGGTTTAATCTCGGGATCGGGGTTAGAGCATGCGAAAACAATCGGTTTTTCTGCCATTAATGCGATGTCATCGGCACTCAATACGTTAGCGCCAGATACGCCCAGGAACACATCAGCCCCTTTTATGACATCCTGCAACGTACGTTTGTCAGTGTTGTTGGCAAACAGTGATTTGTATTCATTGAGGTCGGTACGCCGTGTATGGATCACGCCTTTGCGGTCGAGCATGTAGATGTTTTCCCGCAAAGCGCCACATTTTACCAACAATGACATACAGGCAATCGCTGCGGCTCCGGCGCCCATGCAGACAAATACAGCTTCAGCGATCTGTTTACCCTGGATTTCCAACGCATTGAGCATGCCTGCAGCAGTTACAATCGCAGTGCCATGTTGATCGTCATGAAATACCGGGATATTACAGCGTCTGATCAGTTCCTTTTCGATTTCAAAGCATTCAGGGGCTTTGATATCTTCCAGATTGATCCCGCCAAAGGTGTCAGCAATCGCTTCTACGGTATTGATAAACTCTTCATTGGTGCGATGTTTAACTTCAATATCGGTCGCATCAATATTGGCAAAACGTTTGAATAACAGTGCCTTACCTTCCATCACTGGCTTTGACGCCAAAGGTCCGAGATTACCAAGACCAAGAATGGCGGTACCGTTGGTAATCACCGCAACCGTGTTGCCTTTATTGGTGTAACGATAGGCATCGTTGGCATTGGCGGCAATTTCTCGTACGGGTTCTGCCACCCCTGGACTATAAGCTAACGCCAGATCCATGCTGGTAATGGCTGCCTTTGTTAATGCAACCGCCGTTTTTCCGGGAACAGGGAATTGATGGTAATCAAGTGCTTTTTGACGTAAATCGCTCATGGTAAATCCTGATACAAAGGCAAAATTATTCTAGTAATTATGACCAGCCGAAAGGGCAACACTGGCATTTATAAACACCAGAAAACAGAGGGCTGTAAAGATACTCGAAAGCGCGGGTTAATTAAACAACTTGTGATATTTTTTTGCTCTAAAAATAATAATTTATAGATAGATATTAAACGAGTTATCAAACCGTAAAAGCGATATGGAATTTAGCCGTCAGGAATGTAGAAAAGCTACGCTGGATGACGACAATTCCTCAGTAGTCTGGTTGAAAACAGCAGAATATTTAATTTAATTACCGATAACTGGTAATTGCTGTCAGTAGGCGGTAAGACAGGTTTGACCAGCCTACAGCATTGTCAAAACGGCAAACAAAAAGGCGCCATAATGGCGCCTTTCCTGAATCTGTTGTCAGAGCAATTATTTTTTGCCCAGCACACCGAAACGTTTGTTGAACTTTTCGATACGACCACCGGTGTCAACCACTTTCTGGGTACCGGTGTAGAATGGGTGACAAGCACCACATACGTCCAAGTGCAGATTTTTACCTGCAGTGGAGTGAACTTTGATCACGTTACCGCAAGTGCAGGTAGCAGTGATTTCTGCATAGTCAGGATGGATACCTGGTTTCATTTGGGATTACCTCAATAAAAGGCCATGTCGCTCTTCCAACCCGAAGTCGGACACCACATGCGGTTATACATAGTTTAGGGCGCAGAATGGTACAGTAACTGCGCTTTAATGGCAATAGCCTACATCAACGCCTCAAATTTTTCCTTTGCCAGAGTCTTGTCAGCATAGAGCTCCCATTGGGGGGCCGCTGGACAATGTAACCTTACATCACTTCTGAGGTTGCCCGGCTTCCCTTTAACAAACGCCTTGGGATTTGCCGCCATAATCGCCAAGGCGGCCGCATACACATTGGTATGCCACTGCTTAGCATACTGGGTTGCCAGACGCCATAAGGTTTCAGTCCCATGGTATTCCAGCGTGCATTGCCCGTCTCGGGCAACAGCGGCCGGCACTGCGGGCGCGGCTTTAGTGGCTGGAGTTATTGCCGGCTTGGTTGCGACAACAGCGGATTCTGGCACTTTTTTACCCGTGGGGTTGCGGTACAGTGAAAAGCGCGACGGATCAGGAGGATTCCCTACCGGAACAGACTTGGCAAACACCGGCAACTGACCAATTTCCAACCACTGCTCCCCCTGATATTGTTGTACCAGCAATAAGGCATTAGGATCGTTGACTTCTTCGACACCCATCAACAACAACATGTAGTTATTGATCTGCTGCACCATGAGTTTTTCTTCACCGCTTTTCTGCCGCAGAATAAACTGCAGACGATCCGGATCTTGCGGACCAGCCACAATATTCACCTTAATTAGCGGTGGTTTAGCTAAATCAAACAGTCGTTGATTGATACTGACATGGCTGACCTCGGCCTGCGCCAGCGGCATGAATATCAACCCAAACACTGAGGGCAAAAGCTGCCACAGCCAACGGGGCCAACCGCTTGGTTGCTGTAAATTCATCCTGCTTTCCCCCATAACTATTTAACATTGCTAGTTTATTTTAGATTATTTTGCTCAGGACTGGTTCTGTTATGCCTGCCTGAGTACACTGAGCGTCATGCCTCTTTTGATGAATCCTGATCACCATGCCGCAGTTTGCTGAAGTTGCTTTGCCAGTGCCGATGCGGCAGAACTTCACCTACAAAATCCCGCCCGACCTTGCCTGGCCACTGGAAGTCGGCATGCGGGTGCGCGTCCCGTTCGGACGGCAACAACTGATCGGCCTGGTCGTCAGCACAGCTGATGAATGCTCCTTAGCGCCGCAGCAGCTAAAAGCGATTACCGCGGTATTGGACAGTTCACCATTATTGTCTGACCCACTGTATAAACTCACTTTGTGGGCGGCAAGATATTATTTATGCAGCCAGGGCCAGATGCTGACCCAAGCGCTACCGGTCGCGCTGCGCAAAGGTGCCAGTGCCGCACCAGAATTTATCAGTTACTACGCACTCACGGACAAGGGCACCGCAGCCACACTGGAGAGCCTCAAACGCTCACCGGCGCAGCAAAAAGTATTGCAGCAGCTACAACAAGGCGAACTGACTACCGAAGAAGCACAAGTGCTGGAACTCAGCAAAACCGCCATCAAGGCGCTAAAAGATAAGGACTGGATTGGACTTTACGAACGGCCGCTCATTGCTGACCGCCGCTGGCGTGAACAGTTGGAGCTGGGCGAACAGCCACTCAAATTGAATAAGCAGCAAGCAGTGGCGGTCGCGGCACTGACCGCGCAAGCCGGTTATAAATGTACTCTGCTGGAAGGTGTCACCGGCTCCGGGAAAACCGAAGTCTATCTGTCGTTGCTGGAAACCGTACTGAAGCAAGGCAAACAGGCATTGATCCTGGTGCCGGAAATCGGCCTGACGCCACAGACCATCAATCGCTTCAAACGTCGCTTTAAAGTGACCATCGCGGTGATCCATTCCGGACTGACTGATAAACAGCGACTGGATGCTTGGCGACAAGCGCGCTGTGGTGAAGCGGCGATTATCATTGGCACCCGTTCCGCCTTGTTTACGCCGATGATGTGGCCGGGAGTGATTATTCTCGACGAAGAACATGATGCCAGTTTTAAGCAGCAGGAAGGTGTGGGTTATCATGCCCGCGATCTGGCGGTCATGCGCGGGCATCTGGAAGATATTCCCGTATTACTCGGCAGCGCCACACCGTCACTGGAAACGCTGCACAATGCCCTTAATGGTCGTTATGCCCATCTGCAATTAGGAGAGCGCGCCGGTGGTGCTTTGAAAGTGCGTCAGGGGATTATCGATATCCGCAATTTGCCGCTGCATACCGGAATGTCACAGCCACTACTGAACGAAATGCGCTTGCACCTGCAAGCGGGTAATCAGGTGTTGCTGTTTCTCAATCGTCGCGGCTTTGCACCAGCGCTCATCTGCCACGAATGCGGTTATCTGCATGAATGTGACCGCTGTGATGCCTTTTTCACTGTGCATCAGTCACTTGGGGAGATCCGCTGCCATCACTGTGGCAATCAATACGCAATCCCGCGTCAATGTCATCATTGCGGCAGCACCATGTTACAAGGACAAGGCATTGGCACCGAGCAGCTGGAAACCATGCTTACCAAAGAGTTTCCGGATTATCCGGTAGTGCGAATTGACCGCGATACAACCAGCCGTAAAGGTTCTTTGGAAAAACAGCTGGCAGCCATTCACCGCGGTGAATATAAGATTTTGGTGGGTACACAAATGCTCGCCAAAGGTCACCATTTTCCTGATGTCACCTTAGTCGGATTGTTGGACGTGGACGGTGCGCTATTCAGTGCTGATTTTCGTGCGCCGGAACGTTTCGGCCAGCTATATACACAGGTGGCCGGGCGCGCAGGTCGCGCCAGTAAACCCGGCACCGTGTTGCTGCAAACTCATCAGAGCGACAATCCGCTACTCAAGGATCTACTGCATCACGGCTATGGCGAATTTGCCCGTACACAACTGGCGGAGCGTCAACAAGCCTTGTTGCCTCCCGCATGGCACATGATCCTGATAAAAGCTGAGGCGCATCAAGCCATTGATGCCGACACCTTTCTGGCTGAGTTTGCCGCGTTGCTGCCGCAAGATAATGAATTTGAAGTGATTGGCCCGATGCCGGCACCGCTGGATCGCAAAGCTGGCAAATTCCGGCGGCAACTGCTGGTACAAGCTGACGATCGCAGACGTTTGCAGCAGGTATTTGAACAGTTACTGCCGCAAGCAGAAGCCCTGACTAGCGCCAAACGCTGCCGCTGGAGTCTGGACCGAGATCCGCAGGATCTGCTGTAACTCCGCCAAAGTTCACTACCGCTAACTGAAAACCACGCCACAAAAATGCCCGCAAGCGTAGCAATCTTCCTGCCATAACGGCTAGAATGTGCGGTTATTCGTTATCACCCTATTTTTGTAGTCAGTACCGACAGAACGCCAATGAAATCACATATCCAATCTTTGCTTGAACAGACAGTAGCCAAGTTAAAACAACAGGGAATTATCCCTGAAGATACTGATCCGCGCATTCAGGTAGACCGAACCAAGGATAAAAGCCACGGCGATCTGGCCACTAACCTGGCAATGATGCTGACCAAAGCCGCCGGTAAACCGCCACGGGAACTGGCACAGTTGCTTATCGACAATCTGCCAGCCTCCAGCCACGTGGCTAAAGTGGAAATCGCCGGTCCTGGATTTATTAACTTCTTTATTGATGAAAATGCACTGGCAAAACAGCTGCAAGCAGCCTTGGCCGATGAACACTTGGGAGTCGCACTGCCGAGCGCACAAACGGTAGTGGTTGATTATTCCTCACCAAACCTTGCCAAAGAGATGCACGTGGGACATCTGCGTTCCACCATTATTGGCGATGCGGTGGTACGTGCGCTGGAGTTTCTCGGTCATAAGGTGATCCGGCAGAACCATGTAGGCGACTGGGGCACTCAGTTCGGCATGTTGCTGGCCTATATGGAAGAGCTGCGGGCAGCTAATGGTGCGGAATCTGAAGTGGAATTGTCGGATCTGGAAAGCTTTTACCGCGCCGCCAAAGTGCGATTTGACGAATCAGAAGCATTTGCCACCCGCGCCCGTCATCTGGTAGTCGAACTGCAATCCGGTGACGAGTATTGCAATAAACTGTGGCGCGAATTCAACGAAATCTCGCTGAGTCATTGCCACAAGGTTTATCAGCGCCTCGGTGTCAGTCTGACCCGCAACGATGTCCGTGGTGAAAGCGCTTATAATGACGACCTGCCACAAGTGGTAAAAGATCTCGATGCGCAGGGCTTACTGACCGAAAGTAACGGTGCCAAAGTGGTGTTTCAGGAAGCCTTCCGCACCAAAGAGGGCGAACCATTACCCGTAATCATCCAGAAAGCCGACGGTGGTTATCTGTATGCAACTACCGACTTAGCTGCCATGCGCTACCGTTCGTCAGTGCTGCACGCCGATCGGGTGCTGTATTTTGTGGATCTACGACAGGCGCTGCACTTCCAACAGGTTTTCAGTCTGGCTCGCACTGCCGGGTTTGTGCGTCCAGAAATGTCATTGGAACATATGGGCTTTGGTACCATGAATGGTGAAGATGGCCGACCATTCAAAACCCGTACTGGCGGAGTAGTGAAACTCATCGACCTGCTGGATGAAGCCCATGACCGTGCGCTGGAACTGGTGCGTAGCAAAAACCCTGATATGGATACTGCAACACTGGAACAGATTGCCGCAGTAGTTGGCGTTGCCTCAGTGAAATACGCCGATCTGTCAAAGAATCGCGCCAGTGACTACATCTTCAGCTTCGATCAGATGCTCAGTTTTGAAGGTAATACCGCACCGTATCTGCTGTACGCCTATACCCGTGTGGCCGGTATTTTCAAGAAAGCTGAAGATATTGACCTGTCTGCCGCCACCATCGTACTGGAGCACGACAAAGAGAAAGAACTCGGTAACAAACTGGCGCAGTTCAGTGAAGTGCTGGCACGGATGGTAGATAAAGGTCAGCCACATCTGCTGTGTGCTTACTTGTATGAACTGGCAGGCGCTTTCTCCAGCTTCTATGAAGCATGCCCGGTGTTAGCCGCCGATACAGCCGCTCAGCGTGACAGCCGTTTGTTACTGGCGAAACTGACCGCTAATACCCTGAAACAGGGACTGGCGCTGTTGGGCATTGACACATTGGAACGGATGTAACGCCATGCGCAGCGATTACGCCAACAGCAAACCGCGCCGACAACAGCGCGGTAACCACAAAAAGCCTCTGCCTCCTCAACGCCCGCCGATGCTGCTTTTTCTGGTGGTATTGGTGGTAGTCGCTGGCTTTGGTTATTTTTTATGGACGCTTAAAAACGGCAGTCCGGCACCAATTACACAGGAGCCGGTACAAGTCGAACAGCCGCAAAAGCCGGAACCGCATAAAGATCCTAATGCACTGCCGCCCAAACCCAAGGAAGAGTGGACCTATCAGCAAGAGCTGGAAAATAAGCAGGTAGAAGTGGATTTACCGGAGAAAAGCGATCAGCCCTCCCGGCCTTATCAAATGCAATGTGGTTCGTTCCGAAAAGAGTCTCAAGCACAAGAACTGAAAGCCAGAATCGCCTTTCAGGGCATGGAGGCCCAGGTACATAAAGTCGATGGGAGCAGCGGCGCTTGGTATAAAGTGGTGCTAGGCCCATACCAAGGCAAGCGTAAAGCGGAAACTGACCGCCACGAACTGCAGCGCGCCGGTATTAACGGCTGCATGATCTGGTTCTGGGAAAGCTGATATTGACTTAGAAAATAGCCGCAAACCATTGGTTTGCGGTTTTTTATTACCAAACCTCACGCTGTACCGTTAAAAACAGCCGCGTTACTGCTTGATATTCAATACCTCACCCCCATATTAACCTCTATCGCACCCTGACAGCCGAGCTGTCAGTCAGCCAAGAGGATTTATCGTGACTACAATCGTATCAGTGCGCCGCAACAATCAAGTGGTAATGGCCGGTGATGGCCAGGTTTCTTTGGGAAATACCGTGATGAAAGGTAACGCCCGTAAAGTTCGCCGTCTCTACCACGATAAAGTGATCGCCGGTTTTGCGGGCGGCACTGCCGATGCCTTTACCCTGTTTGAACGGTTTGAGGCCAAACTGGAAATGCACCAGGGCCACCTGATGAAAGCCGCAGTGGAGTTGGCAAAAGACTGGCGTACTGATCGGATGCTGCGCAAACTGGAAGCGCTGCTGGCGGTCGCCGATGCTGAGTCATCACTGATCATCACCGGTAATGGCGACGTGCTGCAGCCAGAAAATGATCTGATTGCGATTGGCTCCGGAGGTAATTTTGCCCAAGCCGCCGCCATTGCCATGCTGGAAAATACCGAACTTACGGCACGCGACATCTGCGAAAAGGCATTGACCATCGCTGGCAATATCTGCGTGTTTACCAACCAGTTCAAAACCATTGAAGAACTGAATTACTGAATTCTGCGTGAGGAAGCACCATGTCTGAAATGACGCCCCGCGAAATCGTCCACGAGCTGGATGCCCATATCATTGGCCAACAGAAGGCTAAACGTTCCGTGGCGGTCGCCCTGCGTAACCGCTGGCGCCGAATGCAGCTTGATGCAGCATTGCGCCCGGAAGTGACCCCCAAAAATATCCTGATGATTGGCCCTACCGGCGTAGGTAAAACCGAAATTGCCCGCCGTTTGGCAAAGCTTGCCAACGCGCCATTTATTAAGGTCGAAGCCACCAAATTTACTGAAGTGGGTTATGTAGGCAAGGAAGTGGATCAGATTATTCGCGATCTGACCGATGCCGCCGTGAAGATGACCCGCGAGCAGCAGATGAAAAAATGTCGTACCCGCGCCGAAGAAGCTGCCGAGGAACGGGTACTGGATGCACTGTTACCTAAACCTAAAAGCGACTGGGAAAGTGAAAAAGAAGACAGCTCTCACACCCGCCAGATCTTCCGCAAAAAGTTACGCGAAGGGCAACTGGATGACAAAGAGATCGAAATCGACGTCGCCGGACCACAGATTGGCGTGGAAATCATGTCGCCTCCTGGCATGGAAGAGATGACTAATCAGTTGCAGAGCCTGTTCCAGAATATGGGACAAGGCCAGACCAAACGCCGCAAGCTGAAGATTAAAGAAGCCATGAAGCAGCTGACCGAAGAGGAAGCCGCCAAGCTGGTGAATCAGGAAGATTTGAAAGATCAAGCCATTGAACTGGTGGAACAGCACGGTATCGTGTTCCTCGATGAGATCGATAAAATCTGTAAGCGTGGTGAAACCTCTGGCCCCGATGTCTCCCGCGAAGGGGTACAACGTGATCTGTTGCCACTGGTAGAAGGTTGCACCGTCAATACTAAGCATGGCATGGTCCGTACCGATCACATTCTGTTTATCGCCTCTGGTGCTTTTCAGATGTCCAAACCCTCAGATCTGATCCCAGAACTGCAGGGACGACTGCCTATTCGCGTGGAACTTGATGCGCTGACTGCCAGCGATTTCAAACGCATTCTGACCGAACCACATGCGTCGTTGACCGAGCAGTACATTGCATTGATGGCAACCGAGGGTGTGGCCGTCGAATTTACCGAATCAGGTATCGACTCCATTGCGGAAGCCGCATTCCAAGTAAATGAAAGCACTGAAAATATCGGTGCACGTCGTCTGCACACCATCATGGAAAAACTGATGGAAGACATTTCATTTGAAGCCGCTGACAAATCAGGTAACCATTACGTGATTGATGCTGACTACGTTAATGCCCATCTGGAAACGCTGGTGCATGATGAAGATCTCAGCCGTTTTATTCTGTAATAGCTGTCATTCACGAAAAAACCGCCTTCTGGCGGTTTTTTTACGCGCGGGTTAAAGCTATCTGAACAGATTTAAAAAAGTGACCAAGACGATTTTGTCCAACGGCGAATTACCCTCGCTTTTTGCCGACCAACAGCTGCTGGTTGCAGCACCGTAGCGGGATCTCAATCGCAGCGGATAATGCCATGACGGTCGAAGGATTGATAAAACATGTCGCCAACACGAGCTATTAGTGTAAAACCACTCGCAAGACACCCGACATTGTTTATGGGCAGGACTAATCCTGTATCTGGCGTATTCGATGGGTGCGCAGCCAGAAATCTTCCTGACAATGATTAGTGATCGCCTTACGTTGTGGCGTGATCGCTGTGCCTGTTGGCATACTGATGACAGTATAAATACTCCAGCTTTCTGCACATAGCTGCTCATCTTCGATAGCGTCTTGTTCGGATTGATGTTTAACCACGACACCATCGGCAAACCGATAAACCGTTTCAATAGCAGTCACCGTTATCCCATCGTCTTTATAGGAACAATCCTGCTGTTGTTGCGATACGATAAAATCAGTTTGTTGGTGAATGGCATCGATATAATGGAACAGAGACATCATGCTTTTACCTCTCAAACGGAACCATAACTGACGCTTTTATCACGGTTATTCTGGCCATCCAATTTACATTAGCGGATGATAATGCATCCGTGATAATGAATATCATTTTGGTTGAACAACAGATGCGTTTGGTGACCAGTGAAACCATGATGCTATCGCACCGAACGACAATGTTTAGCGGATATTATTGCAACTGGAGTGTTATATGAAAATTTCTGTGTTTATTTGTGCCGGCGTATCACTGTTGGCCAGCTCACTGTTAACCGTCCAAGCGAAAGAATTCTCGCTGACCAGCCCGGATATCACACCTAACGGTACGATTCCCACCCGATTTGAAGCTAACACCTTCGGCTGCCATGGTGAGAATCGGTCTCCAGAACTGAACTGGAGCGATGCGCCGGCAGATACGCAAAGTTTCGCGCTGACAGTTTATGATCCTGATGCGCCAACCGGTTCTGGGTGGTGGCATTGGATGGTGCTGAATATTCCCGCCAATGTGCACCATTTGCCCGCTAATGCCGGAGCAGTTGGCGATAATGGGTTACCCAAAGGCGCTACTCAGGTACGGACCGATTACGGGGTCAAAGCCTGGGGCGGTACTTGTCCCCCGGTTGGTGACAAACCCCATCGCTACATCTTTACCCTTTATGCGTTGAAAGCGTCTGCACTGGAATTACCCACCGATGCAACCGCGGCATTAGGCGGATTCATGATCAATGCGAATGCGCTGGCAAAAGCAAGTTTCACGGGTTATTACGGCCGTTAATCCAACGTTACTGACAACATCCGTCTGAATTCTCGGATGTTGTCAGGTCAAAGATGAACAATAGCTGGAGCGGCAACGCTTAATTTAGTGCGTCGCAAACGCTGCAAATGCTTGCAATTGTTTTCCCAGAAATTCACGTGTGGCGGCATCAGTAAGTTTACCCTCACTGATTTTGCCCATCGCCTGTCCGATCATTGCTTCTGGCTTATTCATCACTTTGGCATCAAAAAATACCAGGATCTGCCGCAAGTGATATTGCATCCGCGCACCACCAATTACGCCCGGAGAAGCACTTTCGATCATCACAGGTTTACCCTCTAGCGGCTGCGGTGAGACCCGGGATAGCCAATCGAGCGCATTTTTCAACACACCAGGAACAGAGTAATTGTATTCAGGAGAGACAATAATCAGACCATCCGCCTCGGCAATACGGTATGCCATTTTCAACACTGCATCGGGAAAACCCTGTGCTTGCTGAATATCGGCATTATATAAAGGAAAATCGCCAATAGATCCTAATGGTTGAACTTCTACATTGGCGGGTGCCAGTTGCGGTAATGCCCTGGCAACCGCGGCGTTCAGAGAATCCTTACGCAAACTTCCCACCAATGTGACAAACTTCAGCGGTTTTTGACTCATAAACCTGACTCCTTGTTAATGGCAAATTGCTTTCACCATCATACGCCGGAGTCAGCGGTACTGTCACATGGGGGGAATATGCGCTAAGCCATAAGCGCCCACAGGCTAATTTTTCACACCCGAAAGGCCATACCGTCCGCCAACCACTTATTGACCGGTAATTTCCGTACTGTCACAGCCACATAGATTAATGCCATGGATGGTAAACAGTGCGGCGTATCAGTTCTCAACATCCCTTGGGTAACAACAGCCATATCCGGTATCATGCGCTTTTTGCTTAACGCAGCAGACCATTTACGCATTGGAACAGGCATGTCAGGGCAAGTACAAACCGCACCATTCTCATTACGTGATTATCGAATCGTAGCGCTTTCGGTGCTGGGGGGTGCGTTGGAAGTTTATGACTTCATTATCTTTGTGTTCCTGTCGGTCACCATCGCCGATGTATTTTTTCCACCCTCAGTCCCGGAATGGTTGCGGTTGGTACAGAGTCTGGTGATCTTTTCAGTCGGTTACCTGGCAAGGCCACTAGGTGGCATTGTGATCGCGCATTTTGCGGATAAATTCGGCCGCAAGCATATGTTCAACTTCACGGTATTGTTTATGGCAATGCCGTGTTTGCTGATTGGTGTGTTACCGGGCTATGCAGAAATTGGCATTGGGGCACCACTGCTATTGTTGCTGGCTAGGATCATTCAGGGTGCGGCTTTGGGTGGTGAGGTTCCCAACGCCTGGGTATTTGTCGCGGAACATGCGCCCAAGCAACATCGCGGCTATGCCTTGGGTCTATTACAAGCGGGACTCACTGTGGGATACATGTTGGCAGCGTTAACGGCCACGTTGATAACCCGCAATGTGTCAGATGCAGAGCTGCAACAGTGGGCCTGGCGCATCCCGTTTATTATCGGTGGCATCTTTGGCTTTATTTCGGTGTGGCTGCGGCAATGGCTCAGCGAAACGCCGGTATTTATCGCGTTGCAAAAAAAACAGCAGTTGGTACAGAAGCTGCCGCTGTCTGCGGTATTTCACCAACACAAATACGCGGCCATTCCAGCAGCCTTACTGACATCCATGTTAGTCTCGGCAGTGGTGATGATGGTCGTCGTGACGCCGATAGCACTGCAGAAATTCTACGGCATGGATGCGGCAACCACATTTGAAATCAGCTGTATTGCGATTTTATTTCTCAATGTAGGTTGCGTGATTGCGGGTAAACTGGCGGATTGGCTGGGACGTTGGCCAACTGTAGCGCTGTATAGTGTAATGCTGGCCATTGGCACCTCAGTGTTAACGCTGGTACTGGATGCCTCGCCCAAAACACTGCTGTTAGGATATGCCATTGCGGGGCTGTGCAGTGGCATTATCAGTGCCGTCCCTGCAGTGGTAGTGCAACTCTTTCCACCCGCTGTCAAAGTTACCGGTATTTCACTGGTGTATAACCTGACCTATTCCATCTGTTCCAGCATTATGCCGCTGGCATTACTGGCATTGCTGCATGCGCACCGCTGGGGCATGGCGGTGTTCGCTTGGGGGATGATGCTGCTTGGTCTGGCAACCGTGTATCTGTTCCGACATGTCCGACGTTATAGCCATTAGTCAGGTTGTCGCTGCCACCGATGTTTTTTGCCGAAACCAAGCCGGTTATCAACCATTTTCACTGTCTGTAACGCCAGTCGCCATAGCGGTGCTGACTTTACTTTAGCCACAGGAAAGCGCTGACAATAAAGCTGTCTGATTGCGGCGCTCTCAGATTCAGACACTCTGGATGCGATGGCGGTATACTGGATGCCCTGAATGTGCAGCACCGATTGGGTCTGATCGGCGATAGTACCGGCGATGATAGGGTCGACCACCATCGCCTGTGTGTGACGACTATTGTCAGCAGTCATCAGATAGCAACACATGCTATCTACATCAAACACATAAAAACAGCTCGCACACCAAAGACCCTGTTGGTCTTGGGTGCAGAGTGTTAGGACATGTTGCTGTTGTAAATATTGGCTGATGGCATCTGGCACAGCGACCATTGTCACTCCGGATTTGGCAAGATACCCCATCATAAAGCACAACTTATCTCAAACCCAATATTGACTTGCTGTGGTTTGAGCAGCTTAGGCAGCGCCCCAAACTTCCTCAGCGATTTCTACCACCAGTTCCAACTTCCGCCGCTGTTCATCAAAAGCGATGTTATTGCCATGCACTGTAGACGAGAAACCGCATTGAGGGGATAAACATAACTGTTCTATAGGGGCATATTGTGCCGCTTCATCGATACGGCGCTTAATATCATCTTTAGATTCCATCTGGCCAAATTTACTGGTGATTAGCCCCAATACCACTTGTTTACCTTTTGGCAAATAGCGCAATGGGCGAAAATCGCCAGAACGTTCGTCATCATATTCCAGAAAGAAGGCATCGAGTTGCATTTTAGCTAACAACGCTTCCGCCACCGGCTCGTAATTACCTGCTGCCGCGTAGGTACTGCGGAAATTGCCACGACACAAGTGAATGCCTAGGGTCATACCCTGTGGTTTATAGGCCACAACACGATTAATAAAATCGGCATAACGGTATGGCAGTTCATTAGGATCATCACCTCGGCTACGGGCGGCAGCACGCATCTTCTCGTCGCACAGATACGCAAGATTGGTATCGTCCATCTGCACATAGCGGCAACCCGCATCCGCCAATGACTGCAACTCAGCACCATAAGCCTTTGCCACATCTTCATAAAATTCGGGTTCCAGCTGTGGATACGCTTGCTGACTAATCCCCGCTCTGCCGCCACGAAAATGCAGCATGGTCGGTGAAGGCAAAGTGACTTTCGGCATCAGTGTCGCATCACCTAATGCCAGGGTTTGACGCTGTAAATACTCAAAGTCTGCCAGCTGAATGTTTTTAATGTGGCGTACCTTGTCCATCACCTTAATCACTGGCGGTGCCAATTCCAAACTACCATCCTCTCGCGTGATAGTGCGAGGCTCTTCACTCACCACTCCGCCCAGTTGTCGCAGAAAATCCACGTGAAAATAGGTACGACGAAATTCACCATCAGTAATAGCCTTGAGTCCAACATCGCGCTGCATTTGGACAATTTCCGCAATTGCACGATCCTCTATTTGCCGCAACTCTGCGGCCCCTATGCAATATTTGGCGTGGGCTTCTCGGGCTTTTATCAGGTAATCAGGACGTAAGAAACTACCGATATGATCGGCGCGAAACGGTAACGGGACAACAGAACTCATGGTTCCTCCGACGGCAATGTGAGATAGAAGCAGCGCTCATGCTAGCATCAGTGACGGGCTACCCGCAGTCCCGAGTTGCCTGACCTTGCGCTACTTGAATAGGTTTCAGTATGCGCGAGTTTCATCTTGAAAAATTTTCATCATTCTTTGCATTTGAAGCGCTGAGGGGGAGTGATTCGGCCGATGCCCACTTGACCTGAAATGGCCACGACCGGCACTATGCAATTTTGCGAGAGGAACTATCGAATCACATGCCTGCCGAACTTTATATCTTACGCCACGGTCAGACCCGATTTAACGCTGAGCGCCGCCTGCAGGGGCAGTGCAACTCTCCGTTGACTACACTGGGTGAGCAACAGGCCCGGGCAATGGGTATCACCTTGCAACAGCAGATTAGCGACATCCACCAATGGCGAATTATCAGCAGTCCACTTGGGCGTACCCTACAAACTTCCCAGCTGGTGTGTGAAGGATTAGGCATTAGTCGCGCCGCAATCGCTACCGATGCGCGGGTACAAGAAGTGGGCTTGGGGCAGTGGGAACAATGCCAGATTAGCGAGATTCTCGCCGCTAACCCCGAATTACAACATCGGCAGGACTGGTATTTACACGCCCCCCAAGGTGAAGGCTTTGACGCCACTTGTGTGCGCCTAAAAAGCTGGCTGTCTGAACTCAATGTGACCGATAAACTGATTGTTGTCAGTCACGGGTTGACTGGCATGATCTTGCGGGCACTACTGCTGAACATCCCCTACGATAAGATTTGGCTGCAGGAGCGGCCACAGGATGCGCTATTTCATTATCGGCAGGGAACCCTGCAGCGGATTGCGGTTGAGCCGCAGTTGTTGCGACAACCAAACGCCGCATTAGCCGGTTAGTACCAACGCGATGGTCTGGTTGTTCTGTGACATTTCCGGGTTTCCTTTTCAGCGAAAGCGCGCCACCATATAGACATTAGTAGTTATTGGATCAGCGAGTCTCTCATGAGCATTCATAAAGTCACCGCCCTGAAACTCAAACGTAAATCACGCCTGTTGGAAATTGGGTTTGATGATGGTAATGAGTATCAACTTACCTGTGAATTTTTGCGGGTTAATTCACCGTCTGCCGAGGTACAGGGGCATGGCAACCCCACACTGGTAACCCACAAAAAAAACGTCAACATCAAAGCGATTGAGCCGGTGGGTAACTATGCGGTCAAATTGATTTTCGATGATGGCCACGATACCGGTCTGTTTTCATGGGATATTCTTTATAACTACTGCGTTAACCGTGAAGCGCTGTGGGAACAGTATCTGGCACGGCTCCGGGCAGAAAAAGGCAGCCGCGAGCCGTTAATCGATATGAAAATTCGTTACAGCTAAGCCTTCAGCGGGAAAGCGGCCGGGTCAGCGGTTGCCCCAAAGCTTGCGAATCCTGACGGGAAAACCAGCTATCCGGCAACCGCACCTTTGACCACATATCGCGGCACAGCGCCTGGGTATCCTGCCAGTCACCTTGTTGTAACCAGCGCACCAGCATATCACCTACATCCGGATAGCAAATTGGCTGCGGATTGCTAGCCCGTAGCCACCGCCGCAGTGTTTGACGGCTGAGGCTATGCATACTCTCTGCTGCTGCGAGTAACTCCAATGCGGCAACATTCGATAACTGTTCAAACTGCCCCATTAACGGTTTTACCAACAATTTTTTCCCCAGTGCCATCGCTTCGCTGGCCAGTTCAAAGCCCGCATTACCAATCACGCCGCCACAACGCGCCATTGCCTGCTTAAAGCCGTCACGATTAAAGCCATGCCAATGGATATGTGCAGGAAGTTGCTTGGGTGCTGCGCCGCTGTGGTAAACATGAAACTCGTGGCTATCAAACGGCAGCAATAACGCCCGAATATCCCCTGGGCTTTCGAATGGCAGGTACACCAAAATTTCGTGAGTGGCTTCGCTGGTAACAGGCGCCACCTCGACAAACGGTGGCAAAATCGGAAAGCCGAAATGATGCCAGTGACATCCCAACGCCAGATTAACCGGCGCGAAGTACGCCAATAGTCCCGCATTGAACCAGCTGTTGCCCACTTTTGGTACAGGCCAGCGCAGCGCCGCTTGATGACTGATACCGATACAGGTAACGCCCTGCCGTCGCGCGGCCCAGGCGGATATTGGCTCAAAATCATTAAGTACCAGATCATAACCGGACAGATCCAGATGCCGGATATCGTGCCACAACCCCAGCAGCGAATTGTGTTTGATCGTTGCCGGAATATTGACTTTGCCACGATGAGTGGCAAACGACAGTCCCGGCAACGCCTGAAAATCACCAAAGGGCTGCATATCAAAGTATTTATCCGCAGCTCTGCCGCTAAACAGATAGTCCACTTCCATGCCATGTGCGGCCAACGCTTTTGCCATCACTCGTGCGCGACTCAAATGACCGTTACCCGTCCCCTGCACACCATAAAGAATCCGCATTCATCAACCCTGTACCAATTGTCCGGCCCAATAGCCGGAAGAACAGCCAAGCAGCATGCCAGCCACGATATCCAATGGGTAATGCACCCCAAGCACTATCCGAGAACTGCCTACCAGTGTTGCCCAACAAAATGCAGGGATTTCGAGTTGTGGGTATACCTGCATTACGGCACAGGCAAACACAAAGGCACCCGCTGTATGACCAGAAGGCAGGCTATAGCGATCGGAGGGTTCGAAATTGTTCAATAACCCAACAGGAAGGCAGTGACAGGGACGGATACGGCGAATGGTATTTTTCAGCAGCAAATAGCACGGCAGTTCCATCAGGAAGCTCGCCAATAACAGATTGAAAAAATATTGGCCGTCCCGATGCAGCAACAGCAGTAACACCGACAGATATAGGTACGTCGGGCCATTACCCGTCGCCGACAGTTTTAAAGCGACCGGGGCTAGCCGGTATTTCTTGCCCCAATATAACAGCAGACAAAATCCACGGCGGTCCAGTTCAGCAAGGTGTAACAGCATGGCGCCATCTCCATCCAGTCATCTGCGGTAGAGACTAAGAAGCGGGGATGACGCCGACGTGACAAAAGCCCGAAGCTTTTATGACAAATGCAACATTAAGATAACATTGCGGAATGACGGTAGGATTTAAACAGATAGTAAAGATTCACGCATGCCCCAAATGCATTCATGGAGACGACCGGCCACGAGTCAATCGCTAAACCGTAAGCCACAAATAAACCACATCCGCCCAGGTTAACCCAACGCAGTCGCACAATGTCTTTCATCATCAGCGATAATGCAACCATCAGCGATGCACTGTAGCCAACCAATTCAACAGTGTTGATTGTTGCCATATTCAGATACCTCAAACCAACAAGGCCCGCTGCCATCCGTGAGCTAATTGGGGGGATCCGTGATCCCTAAAGCACATTAAAAAACAGGGGAAAGGAAATTTCAGGGGGCATATACTAACAGGCAGCGTTTCTTAGACGTAACGAAAATTCATGGTTCACTTAATCAACGCCATCAATTCTGGCAGCGGCCAGGTAAGACAATTGCGTGATTAATGGCACTTTTCTTTTAACGAATCCCTTATATACTGACTTTTAATGCGCTAATCAGTGCCTTCTCAGGCCCAGCGGAATAACAGGAGTTTGATTATGGAATACAACACTTCAGAACTTTGTGACATGTACCTGGATGTTGTTGACGTTGTGGAACCCATGTTCAGTAACTATGGTGGCTGCAGTTCTTTTGGTGGCGCTATCAGTACCGTGAAGTGCTATGAGGATAACGGGCTCATCCTGGAGGTACTGCAGGAGGATGGCGAAGGTAAGGTGTTGCTGATCGATGGTGGCGGTTCACTGCGTCGGGCGCTGATTGATGCCGCTGTTGCCGAACTGGCGGTTAATAATAACTGGGAAGGTATTATCGTTTACGGCAGTGTGCGCGAAGTTGATGCACTGGAAGATCTGGATATTGGCATTCAGGCGATTGCCTCAATTCCGGTAGGTGCGGATGCCAATGCTACCGGTGAAATCGATGTGCCGGTAAATTTTGGTGGCGTTACTTTCCTTCCTGGCGATCATATCTACGCCGACAATACCGGTGTTATCCTGTCGCCAGAGCCGCTGGATATCGAATAAACCGCGCGAACAGGCGTAACCATGAAAAAGTCGGCATTGCCGGCTTTTTTTGTTGCCGCATATTGCCGCTAATATCGTCACCGCTGGACTATGTTCTTCTGGCAGATTGTGGTCTAATGCTCAACCTGATTGTGACAGGTTTTTCCTGCAGTGATCACAGCTTGGCAGCGCTAAGATTCAGCCAATCACGCTGAAGGCATACACTGCCAGCCATCATTAGTTAGTCAAAGGAATACTCGATAGATGTCTGAAGATTCTTCCAAAAGCACACATTTTGGTTATAAAACCGTTGATGCTGCCAAAAAGGCCGAGATGGTTGCGGGCGTGTTTCACTCTGTGGCGACGCGCTACGACATAATGAATGACGTCTTGTCCTTCGGTATTCACCGACTCTGGAAACGCTTCACGATTGAATGTGCTGGTGCACGTCCGGGGATGAAAGTGTTGGATCTCGCCGGTGGCACAGGCGATCTTACTGCCAAATTCTCTCATCTGGTGGGCGATACCGGGGAAGTAATACTGGCCGATATCAATGATTCCATGCTGAAAGTGGGTCGCAGTAAACTGCGCGATAAAGGCGTGGTCGGCAACGTCAGTTATGTCCAAGCCAATGCCGAAGCCCTGCCGTTCCCGGATAATACTTTTGATATCATCACCATCGCTTTCGGTCTGCGTAACGTAACCGACAAAGATGCTGCATTACGTTCGATGCAACGGGTGCTGAAACCCGGTGGCAAGTTGTTGGTGCTGGAATTTTCCAAACCACAGCACGCGATTATGAACAAAGCCTATGACCTGTACAGCTTCAAGATGTTGCCGATGATTGGCAAATTGATTGCTCATGATGCGGACAGTTATGAATACCTGGCAGAGTCCATTCGTATGCATCCGGATCAGGAAACCCTGAAAGGTATGATGGAAGCGGCCGGGCTGGAACAGGTTGATTACATCAACATGACCGACGGCATTGTGGCGCTGCATCGGGGTTACAAATTCTAAAATGGCAGAACTGAGCCTGGAAACCCAGTGGCGACTGCTAAATTGCGGCGCACTGGAATTGGCACTGACCAAACTGGTGCAAGCTGCAGGAGTGGAAGCGCTGCGGCTCAAACCGTTACATGGCAAGGTGTTTTGTTTCCAACTGCAGCAGTTATCCTGGCCGTTATATCTGGTCTTTGCCAACGACATCCAGGTGCTGAGCGAATATCAGGGCAGTGTCGATGTCAAAGTGATTGGTGATGCTGCCGACCTGTACCGTCTGCGCGAAGGTGAAAGCCTGACCGAGTTAATTAAACAGGACAAATTACGCATTGAAGGGGATCTGACACTGTTACAGCAGTTCAGTCACTTCCTGCAGAATGTCAGACTGGATATTGCAGAGCCGCTATCCAAAGTCGTGGGTGATGCCCCGGCGTATTGGCTCAGCAACGGTGTCAGTCAGGCCAATACCCATCTTAAACAGATACTCAATAAAACCTGGTCTCATCTTGGTCAGTTAGCAACCGAAGAATATAAGGTGGCACCGCATAAGCTTGAATTTATTCGTCATTGCGACAGAATTGAGGAGCTAACCGCGGCTGTAAATGCACTGGAACAGCGGATTGCCACATTGAAGGATAAAATCAGCCCATGAGTTTCACCAGTATCAAGCGCGCTTATCAGGTTATCAGTATTGCCCTGCATTACGGTCTGGATGAACTGTTACCTCCAAAACTCACGCCTTGGTACTTCCGTTTATGGCGCCTAAGCCTGTTCTGGTTGCGTAACAAACACAAAAAGAAACCCGGTGGTGAACGCCTAAAACTGGCCTTGCAAGAGTTGGGGCCGGTTTACATCAAGTTTGGTCAGATGCTGTCCACTCGTCGCGACTTACTTAGCGATGAATGGGCCTACGAGCTTGCCATGTTGCAGGATCGAGTGCCGCCATTTGATTCAAAGCTCGCCCGCGAAGCCATCGAAACCGAGCTTAAAGCGCCGATAGAGTCCCTGTTTGATGATTTCGATGAAAAGCCGCTGGCATCGGCGTCCATTTCCCAAGTACATACTGCGACACTGAAATCCAATGGCAAACCCGTAGTACTGAAGGTACTGCGACCAAACGTCGAGCAGCAGATCGTAGCCGACTTGCAGCTCATGAGTCAGACTGCAGAGTTGTTAGAGTCGCTACTGGGGCCCAATAATCGCTTGCGTCCAGGTGAGGTAGTGGAAGACTATCGCACCACCATCATGGGCGAGCTCAATCTGAAACTGGAAGCGTTAAACACCGTCAGACTGCGCAACAATTTCCTCGATTCCAACGCCTTGTATGTGCCTTATGTTTATGAAGAGCTGAGTCATCCGCGACTGCTTGTACTGGAACGCATCTACGGCATTCCTGTTTCTGATATTGCGGCACTGCGCGCTCAGGGTACCAACCTCAAACTGTTAGCGGAAAAAGGGGTGCAACTATTCTTCACTCAAGTTTTTCGCGATAACTTTTTCCATGCCGATATGCATCCCGGCAACATTTTTATTTCACGCGAGCATCCGCAGGATCCTTACTATATCGGCTTGGACTGCGGCATCATGGGCACCCTCAGCGATACCGATAAACGCTATCTGGCGGAAAATTTTCTGGCATTTTTCAATCGCGATTATCGTCGCATCGCCCAGCTATATGTGGAATCCGGCTGGGTCTCTCCTGACACCGACCTGTTAGCCTTCGAGCAAGCGGTCAAGGTTGTCTGTGAGCCGATGTTTAATAAACCATTGAATGAAATTTCATTCGGTCATGTGTTACTGGAGTTGTTCAGAACCGCTCGCCGCTTTGATATTGTGGTGCAGCCACAGTTGGTGTTGCTGGAAAAAACACTGTTGTATATCGAAGGATTAGGGCGCCAGCTGTATCCGCAGCTAGATTTGTGGCAAACTGCCAAGCCATTTCTGGAAAACTGGATGGCAGAGCAGGTCGGCCCTAAAGCGATGCTGCGTAAAGCCAAGCTGCAACTGCCGTATTGGTCAGATAAGCTGCCGGAAATTCCAGAATTGATTTACGACAATTTGCGATTGGGCAGGAATCTGCTCGGTTCACAGCAGCAAATGTTAGATAAGTATTTGAGACATCAACAGAAGTCACATAAAAGTAACTACCTATTAATCACTTCTGCTGTTTTGTTGATCTGTGGCACTATATTATTTAGCCGTGACGTTACACTTTGGCTGTCTCACGGATGTCTTGCTGCTGGTGTGGTATGCTGGCTTATCGGATGGCGGTCTCGGCCGAGAATTCGAAAATTTTAATTCGTATTTGCTAATTAAACGTTCATAATAGAACCGATCAATGAGTTAAGAGGAAACCTTCATGGGTGGTATCAGTATTTGGCAACTTCTCATCATCGCATTAATTGTTGTACTGCTGTTCGGTACCAAGAAGCTGCGCTCACTTGGTAGTGATTTGGGCGGTGCTGTGAAAGGATTCAAGAATGCTATGTCCACTGAAGAGCAAACCAAGTCTATCGAAGATAACGCAGCGAAAAGCGAGTCTGCAGAGGCAACTGAGAAGAAGCCTGAGTCCAAGGACAAAGAACAGGCGTAATTTCTCATGTTCGATGGTATCGGTTTTTCCGAGCTGCTGTTGATTGGGATCTTGGGACTGGTCGTACTCGGTCCCGAGCGCCTGCCGGTTGCAGTTCGCACAATATCTAACTTTATCCGGACCATGAAGCGCATGGCCAGTTCAGTTAAGGATGAGCTTGAGCAAGAGCTTAAGCTTGAGCAGCTGCACGCCGATTTAAAAAAGGCGGAAAGCAAAGGTCTGGGTAATCTGTCTCCTGAGTTACAAGAATCCATTAATCAACTCAAAGAAGCAGCAAAAGCGGTCAATCGTCCCTATGAGATTGATGGCGACAAGTCTAAGCCTGAAGAACCTCAAATGACACTCAAGCCACCTTTTGAGGCTGATGAACCGGCAAGTGCTGCCGTCGACACGTCTCGTGGAGTCACTGAAGAAGCTTCATCTACATCAGCTACTGATAAAAAATAGCGGGTAAATAAATGTCGCAACAGCAACCGTTAATCAGTCATTTGCTGGAGCTGCGCAATCGATTGCTCAGAGCCACAGCCAGTGTATTAATTGTGTTTCTGGCAATCGTCTACTGGGCCAAAGATATCTATCATTACATCGCCGTCCCCTTGCTAAAAACGATGCCTACTGGCGGCACGATGATAGCCACCGATGTGGCGGCACCGTTTTTTGCGCCGTTTAAACTGACCTTGGTATTAGCATTTTTTATCGCGATTCCTTACGTACTATACCAAATCTGGGCCTTTGTTGCCCCCGGTTTGTACAAGCATGAAAAGCGCCTGATCGCGCCGTTACTGTTCAGCAGTACCGTGCTGTTTTATCTGGGTATTATCTTTGCCTACTTTGTGGTATTTCCATTGGTGTTCAGCTTTTTCACCAGTGTTGCCCCAGAAGGGGTGCAGGTCGCTACCGATATCAACAGCTATCTCAATTTTGTACTGAAGTTATTCTTTGCGTTCGGTTTGGCCTTCGAAATTCCTATCGCGGTAGTGTTGTTATGTTGGGCTGGCGTTACTACCCCGGCAGATTTGAAAGCACAGCGACCTTACATTATTGTAGGGGCATTTGTTGTGGGGATGTTGCTGACACCACCCGATGTAATTTCACAGACCATGTTGGCGGTTCCGATGTTGTTACTGTTTGAAGGTGGGCTATTTGCTGCCCGTTTTTACAGTAAAAAGCCTGACGCCGAAGAAACCGAAACCAGCGAGGACAGTCAGTAGTCAGTCACTGCAGCATCACCTATCATCTTGATAAAAAGGATAACTAGATGCGTTATTTTCTGATAGCTGCAGTCACTTCACTGTTCACTTTCCATGTACAGGCATCTGTGGAACAACAGTTAGCACATTGTTCCACTATCACAGATCAGTCAGCAAGGCTGGCATGTTATGACCATCTAGCTCAGGCGGTTACCCAAGCGAAAAAGACCATCCCCGCTAATGAACCTGCGATGAATCCCAAGGATTTGCTGGTTCCCTCTGAGCCTATCGCCGAAAACTCAGTATCGGCACCAGAAAAGCCCGCTGCACCTATCCCGACTCCCGCCACGCCAAAGAATAATGAAAAAGCCGTAGCTCAATTTGGTGCACCCGTTGAACGCGCTGATGCCGCCCTGGAACAAATTCAGGACGTTGTTACCAAAGCCCAAAAGGGATTACGTGGCACTTTTACGATCACGTTATCTAACGGCCAAGTTTGGCAACAGATTGACAGCGAATCGTTTCGCATTAAAAACGGGCAGAAGGTCGTCATAGAAAAAGCCGCCCTGGGCTCTTTCCTGCTAAAAGTTGAAGGCAGTAACCGCACCATTAGAGTGAAACGTCTGCAGTGAGCCGCTATATGGACATTGCTGTCAATCTTATTGGCAGCAAACTGGAACAAGATCTGCCTCAGGTAGTTAACGATGCTGCTGAGGTAGGTGTTTCGCCGCTGTTACTTATTGGCAGTGATTTGGACGAAAGCGAGCGTTGTACGCAAGTATGCACACAATATCCCGGACAACTATACGCCACAGCTGGCGTGCATCCCCACCATGCCGATAATTGGAACGCTGGCAGTTCAGCAAGGCTAAAAGGGCTATGCGCACAAGCGCCAGTGGTAGCTATCGGGGAATGCGGGTTGGATTTTGATCGCAACTATTCCAGCAAAGACAAGCAACTGGCTGCGTTTGAGGCTCAACTCGCAATAGCCGCAGAATTACAGTTACCAGTATTGATGCATCAACGCGATGCTCACCTCGATTTTTTAAAAATACTCCGTCAATATCGCTCCGCGCTCCCCGCAGCACTACTCCATTGCTTCACCGGCGATCCGCAACAAGTTCACGATTATAACGAACTGGATCTTTATCTTGGGGTCACAGGCTGGGTGTGTGATGAACGAAGAGGACAATCGTTAGTTGATGCGCTGCCTTATATTCCCGGCAATCGACTGGTATTGGAAACTGATAGTCCTTATTTATTGCCCCGGAGTATGCGTCCGAAACCAAAATCTGGACGAAACGAACCCAAATATCTGCCCTATATTGCTGAGTATGTTGCGGGCATTCTGCAACAATCACCAGAGCGACTCGCACAGCAATGTTACGCAAACAGTCTTAGATTATTTGGCCTGGAGTCATCGGTATGATTCGCTCGCTGAAAATCCTTTTTCTCTTGATGGCAGCCTTCAGCATAAACGTAATGGCTCATGGAATTGTGCCGTTGATGGTCAATCAGCCCAATACTACCCGCATTGACTTAAAGCAATACACTCTACATCTGCATACTGGTCCTGACAGGACATTGTCACAGGTAATGGCAATGCCAGACTCCGCATGGCAACCCGCGACACAACAACGCTTATTATCACTCGGTAGCGACGGTGACTGGTACCATTTTCAGCTGCTGCAAGAAACCACAGAGTATCGTAACTGGTTAGTTGAATTTGATAATCCTGACATTGATGAGTTAACGCTGTACCACTTTATCGATGGCCGATTGCAACAGACGCTGGTTATGGGCGACACCAAACCCTTTCATGAACGCCCAATACTGCAGAACAATTTTGTTTATCCTTTTGCGATGGGTAACAACCAGCGACATGATTTTTGGCTCAAAATTGAAACGCAAGGCACAAGTTATTTACCGATTATTTTATGGGCACCAGACCAGATGCTGCAACATGTCAGTAACGACTACATGGTGCGCGGTATGCAACTAGGGATCCTCGGAGCTATTGGTCTGTTTGCACTTTTTATGGCAACGACTACCGGTTCCTTCAGTTACGGTTATTACGCGGGTTACGTGCTGACAATGACATTGTTAGTCGCCAGCATCAATGGCACTGCCTTTAGCCATCTGTGGCCTCAATACCCCCAACTTCAAAACCACATCATTGCGCCACTTATCCCATTAGTGATGGCCTTTAATGTCTTGTTTACCGAAAAGGCCCTGCAATTAAAATACTACAGCTTAAAATTGTTGAGATTATCGCGATGGTTAACGTTACTTGCCCTGTTATTGGTGCCTGTGGCATTAGTTATTCCATACAGGATTGCACTATACCTCGATTTAACAGCCATTGCGGTTATCTCAGTACTACTGTTACTCATGAGCGTGATACAAGCCTTCACGGGTAACAAACTGGCCCGGCTATATGCATTATCATCGTTTGCAAAAGCTTTCGGCGTGCTAATCAGTACGTTTATGTACATCGGTTGGTTGTCGATACCGATGAATCCGTTAACCCCGGTAATGTTAGGATTAACCACCGAGGTTGTCTTTATGGCTGCAGTATTGGCGATACGCTACAACGATGAGCGCAAGTCAAAGATGCGCATTCAACACGAGGCGTTGCGGCAAGCAGAACGAATTCGAGAGGCGAAAGAAGAAGCGTTACTGCTGGAAGCCAAAAGCAATGAAAGGCTTGAACGCATGGTGCAGGAACGTACATTGGAACTGGAATTTGCCATGCGGGAATTGAACGATGCCAACCACAAATTGATGGAACAATCGCAATTAGACGCGCTCACCGGAGCCCATAACCGTGCGTCATTTGATAAGAAGCTTCAAGCGGAAGGACGTATTAGTCGTCGCCAGCAAACGCCGCTGGCAATGTTGATGCTCGATATTGATAAATTCAAAGCAATTAACGACACCTATGGCCATTTAGCCGGCGACCAAGTGCTAAAAGCCGTCGCAGACACACTGCAAACGCACCTTAAACGTCCGGGAGATTTAGCCTCACGTTTTGGAGGGGAGGAGTTCGCGGTGATTTTGCCCGGTACCGATGAGGAAGGCGCTAAACAATTAGCCGAGCGTTTATGCGCAGCGGTGGCGCAATTGTCGATAGATTGGGGCAATCAGGTTATTGACCTCACCGTCAGCATTGGTGTCAGTGCTGAAGTCATCAATGCCGATAGCGATACCACGCTGCTGCTCAGCCATGCAGATGAGGCATTGTATGTTGCGAAACATCAAGGGCGTAACCAAGTCTCTGTCTATAGCAATCAGGCAAATACATCGATTGCTAACTCCCAGTAAAAGCAAAAATTGTACCCTAAATCAAGTCAATAAATGCTCTCGGTGATTTATAAATAGGCAGCAACAATTCAGCTAATTTAGTGATCCTGCTAACAATCATAACGTTTGTCCCTTTGTCAAAACCGGCAGTAATGATTGAATCATCAACTTGGTTTAGAACGCGTTAAGGAAGTACAATGCAGCATAATGTAAAAGTATTGCTGGCCACCACCGCGCTGTTTTTCAGTTGCCAGACGCTGGCTGACGATGGTTGTAATTTCAAAGAGAATGAAGGCGGCTTTATGGCAACCTGCAAGCAGGAGCAAAAAGAAGTAATCCTGACCGGCGTTATCGACGGGAAAAAATTGGTCACTGAACTACCGCCATTTGAAAGTGGTTACCAGACTTATCAAGTGGACACTGCCGCGATTGCACCGCTGAAAGCGGTCACTAAACCAACGCAGATTGTGGTAATTATTGGTACATGGTGCCCAGACTGTCACCGTGAAACACCGCGCTTTATCAAGATCATGGAAGCGGTTAATAATCCGAATATCTCAGTGAAGTTTATCGGTGTCGATCGCAAGAAAAAAGATCCAGAAGGTCTGGCGGCAAAGTATGAATTCCAACGTATTCCTACCTTTATGGTCATTCAGGACGGTAAAGAGATTGGTCGTATCGTTGAACGCCCAACTGAATCATTGGAAAAAGATTTAGCTAAAATCCTGGGATAATCTGCAGCCCGAGATGATTTAAAGGACCGCTTTGCGGTCCTTTTTGCGTGTAGCCATGGCGAGTATTACTTTATAGCAGGCTGACTAGCCACTCGCCTGGACAAACTCAGCAATACGCCTTCGCGCAATGCCCCACCCGATAATGCCAAATGCTGGATGCTTAAAAGTTCAAACAATGCCAGCAGTATTGCCACGCCGGCGGCAAAAGTGGGCGCACGTTCACGGGATAAACCATTAATATTGGGGAGTTCTAACGATATTTCGGCGAGAATTTCTAGCTTCAGCTGCTGCAGTACTTCGATAGTGATGATTTCTGAGACTTGTCGATGCTGCAATAATTCGACAACGGACTGCACCGCACCTGACGCACCAACAACTGAATGCCAACCGAGCGATAGTAACTGCTGTCGATATTCACCCAGTGCATTGGCAATGCTCTGTTTTACATCATCAAAATCCATTTGTTGTAGTGGTGCAGAGCTAAAAAAAGCACGATTATATGTAACACTGCCAAACGGCAAGCTGGTCTTAAACAGTAATTGCGCACCATCACCAATAATAAACTCAGTACTGGCACCGCCAATATCAATGACCAATCGACGACCATGCCCTTGCGTGGTGGCCACCATCCCCTGATAAATTAACTCCGCCTCTTTCATACCGCAGATAACTTCAATGGGATGACCAAGAATAGGTAACGCTTTGGCATTAAATTCGTCAGCATTGTTGATACTGCGCAGCGTGGCGGTCGCAATCACCGCAACGTTGGTATTTGGCACACCATGTTGCGCCAGCATTTCCGCAAACATCGCCAGACAATCCAGTCCGCGTTGCATCGCCGCTTCCTGCAATCGACCATCGTTACCAATGCCTTCAGCAAGACGCACTTTACGCTTGTATTTAGCAATGACCTTAGGCTGGTTGCCCACCGTATGAGCCACCAGCATATTAAAACTATTAGAACCTAAGGTGATTGCTGCGTAGAGACTCAAATATGTCAGTTCCTACGATTACGATCCGGACGCCGTCCGGTTGAACGCCCACCCTGTGTACGCTCCCGTTTGCTTCGCGGAGCCGTACGACGGTGCAACTTCACCGGCGCAGGAAGATCCTCCAATAGTGCATCACGATCATAGGAGGTTACCGGAATAACATGCTCGATGTAACTTTCAATCGCTGGAAGATTCAGCGCATATTCTTCGCAGGCAAAACTGACTGAGGTGCCCTTCTCACCCGCACGGCCGGTACGTCCGATACGGTGTACGTAATCTTCACAGTCGTCTGGCAGATCAAAGTTATATACGTGGGAAACATGCGGAATGTGTAACCCTCTGGCAGCAACGTCAGTCGCAACCAGAATATCCAGTTCGCCTTTTGTGAATTGCTCAAGAATTTTCAGACGCTTCTTCTGTGGAACATCCCCCGTCAGCAAGCCGACGCGATGACCATCGCCTTCCAGCCAACCCCACAAGTTTTCACACTGATGTTTGGTATTGGCAAACACAATGGCTTTTTCTGGCCAGTCTTCTTCGATCAATGTCAGCAGCAATGGGACTTTATCTTCCATTGATGGATAGAACAGTTCTTCCTTGATGTTCTTCGACGTTTTTTCTTCCGGCGCGATTTCCACTTTAACGGGATCATTCATGTGATCATATGCCAGCTCCTGCACCTTCATCGAAAGCGTGGCAGAAAACAACATGTTTAGTCGTTTATCAGCGGCAGGCATGCGGCGGAACAGGAAACGGATGTCCTTGATAAAGCCCAGATCGAACATACGATCCGCCTCATCGAGAACCACCGCCTGGATGGCACCAAGATTGATCACACCTTGACGTACATAGTCAATAATACGCCCGGTCGTTCCCACCAGAATATCGACCCCAGCATCCAGCATTTTTCGCTGGGCATCATAACCTTCACCACCATAGACTATCCCGAGCTTCAATCCAGTATGCTTAGACAACAGCTTGCCATCTTTAGCAATTTGGATTGCCAGTTCTCTGGTTGGCGCCATAATGATGGCTCGAGGTTGATTCAGCTGACGATTTTCTGGGACGGGATGTGAGAGCAGGTAATCGAACGTGGCAACGAGAAAAGCTAACGTTTTACCTGTACCAGTTTGCGCTTGGCCGGCAATATCTTTACCTTCCAGTAATACCGGTAGCGACAGCGCCTGAATCGGCGTACAGAATTCAAAGCCGTTTTCTGTCAGCGCCTGAATCACTTCAGGGTGCAATGGCAGATCAGCAAATTTTTGTTGAGATAAATGTGTTTCGCTCATAGCGGAAGCATACCAGTTTTGGGTTGCAATAAGATACTCGATAGTTTGAAATAGCAACAAGGAAAAACGATTACTTGATTTACCGTTTCTCGGCCCCAATATACAGGTAATGCCGATTACAGACCAGTAATGGCGAACCAATGGAGATGATCATGAGTGATAAAATTATTTATGTAAGCGATGATAGCTTCGAATCCGAAGTATTGAAGTCTGACAAGCCAGTACTGGTAGATTTTTGGGCCGAATGGTGTGGCCCCTGCAAAATGATTGCGCCAATCCTTGATGACGTAGCCACTGAATATGATGGCAAACTCACTGTCGCCAAAGTTAACGTGGACCAGAACAACGCTACTCCAGCGAAATATGGCATTCGCGGCATCCCAACACTGCTGTTGTTCAAAAACGGCGAGCTAGCCGCCACTAAGGTTGGCGCACTGTCCAAGACTCAGCTGAAAGAGTTTATCGAGGCGCAAATCTAACGCGGATTAAGTGATACCCGGCACGCATTGACAATAATTTGCTTGCCGGGTATGCAAACCGCTGGACGCTCCCGCTTTATAGTGCTAACTTATTAGCCAGATTCTATCTAAAACCCACTTCTCGCAGTTCAATCAATTTTCTTCAAATCCATTTTGAGTGATTGAGCACGCGCGTAAGCTTTGTCGCTATAAACAAGACCCACCAAAATGAATTTAACTGAATTAAAAAACAAGTCTATTGCTGACTTAGTCGCTCTGGCCGAGGAAATGAACCTCGAGAATATGGCCCGTGCCCGCAAGCAGGACATCATTTTCTCTATTCTTAAAGCTCATGCCAAAAGCGGTGAAGACATTTTCGGCGGTGGTGTGCTGGAAATTCTGCAGGACGGCTTTGGCTTTCTGCGTAGTGCCGATGGTTCTTACCTTGCAGGTCCTGATGATATCTATGTATCGCCAAGCCAGATACGCCGCTTTAACATGCGAACGGGCGATACTATATTTGGGAAAATCCGCCCGCCCAAAGAAGGTGAACGTTACTTTGCATTGTTAAAAGTTAACGAAGTCAACTTTGATAAGCCTGAAAACTCCCGCAATAAGATCCTGTTTGAAAACCTTACCCCGCTGCATGCAGAAGAACGTTTGCGTATGGAACGTGGTAATGGTTCTACTGAAGACATCACTGCCCGTATTCTCGACCTTTGTTCTCCTATCGGTAAAGGTCAGCGCGGTTTGATTGTGGCACCGCCAAAAGCCGGTAAAACATTACTGTTGCAGAACATCGCTCAGTCCATCACTTACAACAACCCTGAAGTGGTGTTGATGGTGTTGCTGATTGACGAACGTCCTGAAGAAGTTACCGAAATGCAACGTCTGGTGCAGGGCGAAGTGATTGCGTCTACCTTCGATGAACCCGCCAGCCGTCACGTGCAGGTTGCTGAAATGGTGATCGAAAAAGCTAAGCGTCTGGTAGAACACAAAAAAGACGTCGTGATCCTGCTGGACTCTATCACTCGTCTGGCACGCGCTTACAACACCGTCGTTCCTTCATCAGGTAAAGTACTGACTGGTGGTGTGGATGCCAACGCTCTGCATCGTCCTAAGCGCTTCTTCGGTGCCGCCCGTAATATCGAGAATGGTGGCAGTCTGACCATTATTGCCACTGCGTTGATCGATACCGGTTCAAAAATGGATGAAGTCATTTACGAAGAGTTTAAAGGTACTGGTAACCAGGAACTGCATCTGTCTCGTAAAGCTGCAGAAAAGCGTGTGTTCCCAGCTATCGACTTCAACCGTTCAGGCACTCGTCGCGAAGAGAAACTGACTACGCCAGATGAACTGCAGAAAATGTGGATACTGCGTAAGATCCTGAATCCAATGGACGAAGTCAGTGCTATGGAATTTTTGATCGACAAACTGGCGATGACTAAAACTAACGAAGAATTCTTTACCGCAATGAAACGCGCTAAGTAAAGATAAAACTGTCCCGTCCTAAGATAGGTTGACAGTTTTTAGGCCAGCTCCCGTAGCTGGCCTTTTCTATTGTGCACCTGATTGGGTGTTGCCATATCTAAACTCAGGTGCGGTCTCATTTCGTTATATATCGCTATCGATTCTCGAACAAGTATCTTCAGCTCTTCCAGCGTTTTACATCGATACAGGAAAAACTCTTGCTTCAGTATGCCATTGACTCTTTCCGCTAGTGCATTTTGATAGCAATCATAACCGTCTGTCATTGACGGCTGAATATGGTTCGCTATCAGTTCATCCTGATAAACGGCTGCGCAATATTGCGCTCCCCGGTCTGAGTGATGCACTGCATTAGCGATATAGCGCTTATCCCTAACCGCCATTTTCAGCGCTTTCACCACGCTGTCTGCTTTCATGTCTGTACTCAAGTGATGACCGACTATCTTGCGTGATACGGCATCGGTAACCAGTGACAAATAGTGCACGCCTTGGTCTGACTCAAGATAGGTGATATCGCTGACCAGTACATGCTCTGCATCATGCAGCCCGTCTGCTTTCAGCAGGTTAGGATGCTTCTTCATCCAGTGCTTGCTAAACGTCGTTTTGGTGTAACTTCTCTTGGGTTTAACCAGCAAGCCCTCATTTCTCAAATAGGTAAAGAATCCATCCCGTCCGAGTTTGATATCCTGTTCAATCAGCATAGGTTTTATCAATGTGTAGAGCTTGCGTGTGCCCAATCGCGGCATATATTTACGCCAGTATTGTACGGAGTCTTTGATGACCGATAATTCCGTTCTCCGACTATTCATCCGGGCAACTGCCTGGTAAACACCTTGCCTTGAAATACCGACAGCACGACATGCGGCTGCCAGGTTTATTTCGCTTTTGGCTTTGGCTTGCCAGACATACCGGATAAGTACTTTTTTCTTAAACCAGCTCCGTATTCATTATCCATGATATCGACCATACCATTGAGGATTTGGTTACGCAGTTTCTCTTCGGCTAACTCACGCTCAAGGCGTTTGATAGTTTGTGCTGGGGTTTCTTTTGAATGTGGCATAAGGGGATGCTGAAAAGGTTTCGACCAATCGAGTCTACCATGCTTTCTGAGCCAAACGAGTACGGTTGTCTTGCCCTGAATGCCAAAGCGCTTCTGGGCTTGTTTGTACGTCATCTCGCCTTTTTCGACACGCTCTACGATACCTAATTTAAAGGCTAAGGTGTAATCACGTTGCGTGCGCTTACGGCTTGAGTTAGTTGATGTCGCCATAAAGAAGTCCTCTTTATGTCAACGTATTTCAGGACGGGACAAACCGTTAAGTCAAAAAGGCCGCAATTAGCGGCCTTTTTGTTGTGTAATGGAGCTATGACTGCTCCTCTTCCAAACCAATGGCACCCATCCATTGTTGGAAGTCTATCAGATTTGCAGGCAGGACCACTCGGCTGCCGGATTTACCTAATTTATTGAGTTTACCCAGATACTGTTCGCCCAACTGCATTCGCAGCGCGTTACGACCACCGGGCGCACTGATCACTGCCGCCAGTTTTTCAATGGATTCCGCCGTTGCTTGTGCCAAAGCTAGGATTTCCTGTGCTTTACCTTCAGCCTCGTTAATACGGCGCTGCATCTCCCCTTCTGACAGGTTAATCATCTCCTGTTTCACCCCTTCAGAACGGTTAATTTTACTCTGCTTATCGCCCTCACTTTTGGCGAGCAGCGCCCGCCGTTCACGTTCTGCATTAACCTGCATCTCCATGGCGTTTTTAACTGTTTCTGGCGGGGTAATATTTTTGATTTCGTAACGATGCACGCGAATACCCCATGATGCGCCGGCCTGATCCAACACTTCAACCACTTTGGCGCTGATAAGGTCTCGCTCTTCAAAGGTTCGGTCTAGTTCCAACGTTCCTATCACCGAGCGAGTAGTCGTTTGTGCCAGTTGGATTGCGGCAAAGCGGTAGTCGGTAACACCATAGCTGGCTTTGATTGGGTCCACCACCGACAGGTAAATCACCCCATCCACTTCCACATTCACTTCGTCACTGGAAAAGCATTCCTGCGGCGGAACATCAATGGTTTCCTCTTTCAGATCATGGATATAAGCCACATTATCCACAAAAGGGATCAGCGCGTGGAATCCTGCATCCAGTGTTGCGTGGTACTTGCCCAGCCGTTCGACAATATAGGCAGACTTGGTTGGCACCAATCGAATAGAACGGAACAGATTTACAATGAAAATCAGGAAAATAATGCCCCATATCACCAGCACCAGTATATCGGTATCAAATTCTGTCGGGATCATGCTTTTGCTCCTTTCACGCTATCGGCCACCTGTTCCATGCCCGCAAAGAATCCTTCCATCTTCGCCAACTCTGCCGGCACGATGGCTATATCCGCCTGCGCAATCACTTCACCGATCTGCTCGATAAATTGCTCCTTCAGCTGCATATTCACCGCATCCTTGCCGCCCTCAGTTGCTAGGGCTTGTGCCACCAAAGCCATCGCCTGCGCTTGGGCATTGGTAACAATCGCAATTTCCTGCGCGGTACCCATAGCTTCGTTGATACGTTTCTGCTTTTGCCCCTCGGAGATGTTGATCGCCTCCTGACGCTCACCCTGCGACATATTAATCATCGCTTCCTTTTCGGCATTGGCGAGAGTGATTTCTGCGCGCTTACGCCGCTCAGCCTCCATCTGTTTTTCCAGCGTATGGATCACATGGCGGGACGGGCTGATGTTTTTAATTTCATAGCGCAGCATCTTGATCCCCCAGGGATCAGAAGCTTTGTCAATCTCACGGACAATGGCCTCGTTCAGTCGTTCGCGTTCAGAAAAGGTCTCGCTGAGACTGAGTTTGCCGATCTCAGAACGCATGGTGGTCTGAGCCAGATTTACTGCGGCCATTCGATAGTCTTCGATACCATAGCTAGCGAGCTTGCCGTCCATTACCTTCAGGTAAACCAACCCATCGACCTCCAGCTGAATGTTGTCTTTGGAGATACAACTCTGTGGTGGCACGTCCAGTACCTGCTCACGGGTATCGTGGCGGTAAGCAACGCGGTCAAAAAACGGAATCAAGAAATGAAAGCCTGGTTGCAGCACAGTACGAAACTTTCCAAGTCTTTCAATAACGTGCACTTCGCGCATCGGTACGATGAGCATCAGTTTGTATAAGATGAATCCTACAAATAGGATCAGAATGGTAAACGCAAACATAAGGTCCTTCCTGTTTGTTGTTTCACTCACCGTCCGGTAACGGTTCCACCACTAAGGCAATATTCTCGCGGCAAATAATTCTGACCCGAGCGCCTATTGGTATCACGCTACCATCCCCTAACGCAGGCCAATCGGCCCCTTGAAAAGTAATACGTCCGGTCTTTTCGCCTGGGCCAATCGTTTCCTTCACTTGCCCCTGTTGGTTGTAGATGTCTAGCTCCTCATCGGTATTATCTACGTGAGAATCGCCGCCCATCATGCGTTGGGTAATTTGGCGGAAACTCAGCAATAAAATAATGGAAGTGATAAACCACAGTGTCAGACTCTGTACCCATCCATGCACTATGCCGGTCCAGATTGCCCCAGCGACCACCACGCACGCTGCACCAAGAAACACCACGATGCCGCCAGGGATCACCAGCTCAGCCAACATCAGCACGGCACCGGCTATCAGCCAGTACCACACAGCATCAGAAGACATCATATTCTTTCCCCTCGAAATTTGGTCTTCACCGTTTCACTATATCAACAGTCTTTTACAATTGCGACATAATATGTCAAAGAATGAAATAAAACTGAATAGGCTTGCCACACATATGTTGATTGAATTAGCAGCAGAAAGGACAACAAGATCACAATTTCAGCATCTTTTAGTTCTCGGAAGGCACAATGCAGCTGGCTAATTTCTGAATTTTACAAAAATAATGCTATTTATCATTGTGTTAATAGGTTTCCACCAAAAACTGGTCAAAATGCAAAAATCCTTTGAGTCCGACGACGTTTTTCCCTATATTTCCCAAGTTTTTTAAACCGGGTGCAGCGCATTGGATTTAGTTGATAGACAGCGTGATGCTGCACCGATGGAAATCTATTCCGGTAGTAACAACTGTATTGCTTTTTACTCTACAACTAGGGAAAACGATGATGAAAAAAACCTGCCTGCTTCTGGCACTGTTGCTGTCACCACAAGCCTTCTGTGATGATCTGCTGCAGTGGACAGATACCAGCGTCACTGTACTTTACGGTGATGACTACAAACTGGCGCCTTCCGATGAACAAACCACCGCGACTATTGAATCTGCCGGTGCATGGAAATATGGCGACTGGTTCCTGTTCCACGATTTCATTCACATGGATGATTCTTACGGCGATTCCAATACTAACTATGGTGAAATTTCACCCCGCTTCAGCGCCAGCAAAATTCTGGGACAGCAAGTTGGTTATGGTGCAATTACTGATGTTTCATTGGCACTGACTTATGAGCACGGTGAAGGTGATGTCGAGAGCATGCTTTATGGTATTGGCCTTGACTTCAAAGCGCCTTATTTCTCATACCTGCAGTTAAATACTTATCGTCGTGATGCCAACAATAACAATAGCAGTGGTTGGCAGTTCACCCCAGTTTGGCGTATGGACTTTCCGGTTGGCGACAGCAACATAGTGTTTGATGGCTTCATGGACTGGGTTTTCGCTTCCGATGGCGATCAGGGCTACAAAACTAACCTCCATTTTAATCCACAGATTAAATACGATTTGGGTGCCATTATTTTCGGCGCAGCTCAGAAAAACCGTCTGATGGTAGGTATCGAATACGATTACTGGAAGAACAAGTACGGCGTAGATGGCGTTGACCAGAATACCTACTCCGTCATCGTGAAGTATCACTTCTAATATCGGCGTTCATGCATTGAGAAACCTGGCGTTATCACAACGCCGGGTTTTTTATTGTCCTAAATGGCCAATCATTGTTGGAATGACCACATTCCTAGGTCTGTGGATTGAGCATGAAGCTATCTGCGGGTAACATAAGTGGCCAAATTTCCATCCTGTGACGGAGTCTATACGTTGTATTTCATCCGCGGCTGTCTAGCCTTTTGCTGTTACGTCATCAACACCTTACTGTGGTGTATTCCTATATTGTTAGGCAGTCTGGTGAAACTGTTATTCCCCATTAAACAACTCCAGCAGGGCTGTCGTCGTTTTCTGGATCGTTGCGCCACAGGCTGGATCAGTACCAATGGCATTATTGAAAAGCTGTTTCATCCGCTCAAAATTCACGTTGATGCCATGCCAGCGTTATCCGTTAACGAGTGGTATATGGTCATTGCCAACCATCAGAGCTGGGTGGATATTCTGGTGCTACAACGGCTACTAAACCGTAAAATCCCGTTTCTAAAATTTTTTCTGAAACAACAGCTTATTTATGTTCCAGTATTGGGACTCGCCTGGTGGGCACTGGACTTCCCATTTATGCGACGTTATACCACCGCACAACTGAAAAAGAATCCCAAGCTGCGTGGTAAGGATATAGAAATCACCCGTAAAGCCTGCACCAAGTTCAAACACCGCCCGGTTAGTGTCATGAACTTTGTAGAAGGCACCCGTTTTCGCCCGGCAAAACATCAGCGGCAAAATTCCCCCTATCGTCACCTGTTGCGCCCCCGTGCTGGCGGCCTAGCGTTTGCACTCTCCGCAATGGGTGAGCAAATCCATAAATTGCTGGATGTCACCATTTATTATCCGCAGAAGCGACCAACCTTCTGGGAATACATCAGCGGCCATCTTCCGGAAGTATACGTGCATGTCGAACTGCAGGAGATCTCGCAGGATATGCGCGGCGATTACATGAATGATCGCGAGTTCAAACAACACTTTCAGGAGCAGCTAAATCAGATTTGGCACCACAAAGACGACGTGCTTGAGCGCTTACAAGCACAAGCCAAAGGAGATGCCTGATGCTGAATTTTTTGCCCAGTTCTGTGTTATTTGTTTTAAGTTCTACTTTACTGATATTCAACACTATTCTCTGGAGTTCTTTGGTTTGTATTGGCGGACTATTTAAGCTGATATTGCCATGGCGTCCGTGGCAGGTCTCTGTCACCCGACTGATGAATACTTTTATGTGGGGTTGGGCGACTTGGAACGGCGGAATTTTGCATCTGATCGCCAAAGTAGAGTGGGATGTCAAAGGCTTAGAACATCTGCGCAAAGATGGTTGGTATTTGCTGGTTAGTAACCACCTGAGTGGTTTCGATATAGCGGCGCAAACTTACATTTTTCGCAATCACATTCCAATGTTGAAGTTCTTTTTGAAAAAGGAACTGTTATATATCCCATTGATGGGTCTCGGTTGCTGGGCGTTGGACATGCCGTTTATGAACCGCACCAGTCCGGAGAAACTGAAAAAAAATCCTAAGTTGAAAGGTAAAGATCTGGCCACCACCAGACGCTCTTGTGAAAAATTTAAATACCTGCCGACCTCTATCATCAATTACGTGGAAGGCAGTCGTTTTACGGAAGCCAAGCGTAAACGTCAGAACTCCCCCTACCAGCATCTGCTTAAACCAAAAGCTGGCGGTATTGCCTTTACCCTGTCCGCCATGGGCGAACAGTTTGATGCACTGCTAAACGTGACCGTGGTTTACCCAGATGCCCCCAAAGATATTCTCAATGCGGTGATGCACGGCAAGGTACACAAAATAGTCATTCGCGTTGAAGCACTGCCAGTGCCACAAGTCGACGCGGAACAGTACTTTAATGAGCCAGAGTATCGCGTGGCGTTTCAGCGCTGGCTCAATCAGATCTGGGAAGCCAAGGACACGCAGATCACAGAACTTCTGGCACAACATCAAGCGACAGCCGAAAGTTATCAGGACAAAGTCATATCCTGAGATTCCCCGTACCGCCGTTGCCACCAGGTAGCGGCGGCATCTAACTCAAGTTCAGAAAACACTGCAATACCGGCGCTTTTCAATGCTGCGGCAGTAACACCGTCGCCAACCTTGAGATGACGACTAAAACTACCATCGTACACTTGTCCAACACCACAGGAAGGACTGCGCGCTTTCAAAATGGCCATGACCACCTGTTGTTGCCTTGCCAAATTTATCGTCTGCATCGCGCCTCGTTGAAATGCCTCAGTAACGTCCTCGCCATCGACGGTTAACACGCGAACGCCAAGCTGTTCAGCAGGCGCTCTCGGCGTTGCTAAGCCACCAGCAATTTCTGGACACATCACGACCAAGCGCTGCTGTTGCCGCCACAGCGCCATACGCGGGTCGTTTAATAAATTATCTTGGCCGTCATAGCGTACCTTTTCGCCCATCAAGCAAGCACTTACCAGAATTTTGTCGTTCATTAACCGGCTATCCAATGTTACCAACCGCCTTGATTGTAACAGGCATCAAGTACAGGTGCATTTAACGCAATCTCAAATATTGTCTACAAATTATATCAGCACCCGCTTAATATATTGAATATTTTTTAGCCTTTAAATTATTCTAATTATATGTTTTATTAATATTTTTATATTTATTAGATAATTTTGTTAGACTTACGTCTAAACCTCATATTGTTGACAATTTAAACTGCTAAATTTAAGGTCAACGCACATTTAATCGACAGGACAGCTCATGGGACAGCCGCTATCACCTCAGGAATTGCTGGACATTGTACCTCAGGAAAAAGGTCTCACTTTGGTGGAACAAGTACTGGTGCAGATCCAAACCAGCATTATCAAAGGTGAGCTGCCTGCAGGTAGCAAAATCAATGAACAGGCTTTGGCTGAAAAATATGGCATCAGCCGTGGACCCACACGAGAAGCGTTGCAATTGCTGGAGCGTCAGCGTTTGGTGGTGCGAGTACCGCATATCGGCGCACGCGTTGCGGCACTGACCGTTGAAGAACTTAATGACCTGTATGAACTGCGCAGCACACTGGAAGTAATGGCCTGTGAACTGGCCGCTAAACGCATCACCGAAGCACAACTCAATAACCTGTGGCAGCTGTTAGAACGTCAGGAAGCTGCGTTGGAAAACGGTGACAGCTACTTTCAGCAGGAAGGCGATGTGGATTTTCACTATCAAATCATCCAGGCCAGTGGTAACCGTCATTTACAGGAAACGCTGATGGGCGGTCTCTATCATCTGTTACGGATGTACCGTTATCAATGTACCAACAATAGCCGCCGTCCAGTCAGAGCCATCGCCGAACATCGCCGCATCGTTGAAGCCATTGCCCAACACGATGCTGAACTTGCCGGATTGCTGATGCGCCGTCATATCGAGCAAGGACGACAGAATACCGAACAAAGATTGAAACAGCTTCAGGCGCAGACCCCAGCGGGTAAGCCGTTGGCACTATCCTGAAGCGACAAAAGGAGAGACACATGAAATCTAGCGCCGGATTGAAATTCCGCCAGGCCGTGGCCAATAACAAACCTCTACAGATCGTTGGGACCACCAATGCCTACTTTGCCTTAATGGCAGAACAATGTGGCATTCAGGCTCTCTACCTTTCTGGTGCTGGGGTAGCAAATGCTTCCTATGGCCTGCCAGATCTGGGGATGACATCCATGAACGATGTGTTGATTGATGCCAGCCGTATCACTTCTGCTACCGGACTGCCACTGTTGGTCGATATCGACACCGGTTGGGGCGGCGCCTTCAATATTGCCCGCACCATCAAAGAGTTTGAGAAAGCCCAAGTAGCCGCAGTGCATATGGAAGATCAGGTGTCGCAAAAACGCTGTGGTCACCGTCCCAATAAAGCGGTGGTCAGCACTGAGGAGATGGTCGATCGCATCAAAGCTGCCGTGGATGCCCGCCAAGATGAAAATTTCGTCATCATGGCGCGTACTGATGCCGTAGCCGTGGAAGGACTGGAATCCGGTATTGAGCGCGCCGCGGCTTATATTGAAGCCGGTGCCGACATGATTTTCGCTGAAGCACTCACTGAACTACAGCAATATGTCCGCTTTAAGGAGCTGGTCAAGGCACCGATTCTCGCCAACATGACCGAATTTGGCAAAACCGAATTATTCAATAAAGAGCAACTGGCCGAAGTGGGAGTGGATATGGTGCTGTACCCACTGAGTCCGTTCCGTGCTGCCAACAAAGCTGCACTGAAGGTCATGCAAGCATTGGTGGCCGACGGGCACCAACGCAATGTGGTCGATACCATGCAGACCCGTGAAGAGTTGTACCACTATCTGGGGTATCACCAATACGAAGATAAGCTGGATCAGCTGTTTAACAAATAATCGGCGTTAACCCACAGCGGGCTGCCATTGCGGGGGCGAACGGCAGCACGCGGCGCCGAACACAGGCAAGCAATTGCCAAGGTATAAAAGCATTCAACGGAATAGAGGAAGCAGTGATGACTGATAAGAAACTGAGTGGTGCCGGCCTGCGCGGACAAAGCGCTGGTGAAACGGCTCTGAGTACTGTGGGCAAGTCCGGCTCCGGACTCACCTATCGCGGCTACGATGTAAAAGATCTGGCTGAAAACGTCAGTTTTGAAGAGGTCGCTTACCTAATCCTCTACGGCGAACTACCCAACGTTGAACAATTGGCGGCTTATCGACAAAAACTCAAAGGATTGCGCGGCTTACCACAGGCACTGAAAGAGGTGTTAGAACGGATCCCGGCGAATGCGCATCCGATGGACGTGATGCGTACCGGTTGCTCCATGCTGGGTAACCTGGAACCTGAAAAGGACTTCAGTGAACAGTATGATGTTGCCGACCGAATGTTAGGCGCATTCACCTCTATCATCTGTTACTGGTATCGCTTTAGCCACGATGGCGTGCGTATCGACACCGAGACCGATGACGAGCAGATTGGTAGCCATTTCCTGCACCTGCTGCACGGCAAAAAGCCCTCACCTTTGTTTGCTCGGGTGGTAGATGTATCACTGATCCTCTATGCAGAACATGAATTTAACGCGTCGACATTCACTGCCCGTGTTTGTGCCTCCACCTTATCGGATATGTTTTCCTGCATCACCGGTGCGATAGGTTCGCTGCGTGGGCCACTGCACGGCGGTGCCAATGAAGCCGCCATGGAACTGATCCAGAATATGCGCGACGAAGATGATGCCCGAGCCACACTGCTGGGCAAACTGGAGCGTAAAGAAAAAATCATGGGCTTTGGTCATGCCATCTATCGCGAGTCAGACCCACGAAACGCCATCATCAAAGGCTGGTCTGAAAAGCTGTCAAAAGAAGTTGGCGATGAACGACTCTATAAAGTCTCAGTGGCTTGCGAAGAGTTAATGTGGAAAGAGAAAAAGCTGTTCTGTAATGCCGATTTCTTCCATGCCAGCGCTTATCACTACATGGGCATTCCGACCAAGCTGTTTACGCCGATTTTTGTGTGTTCCCGACTGACAGGCTGGGCAGCTCACGTAATGGAGCAACGCGCCAACAACCGTATCATTCGACCCAGTGCCGATTACGTGGGTGTCGCACCGCGTGAAGTTCCACCAATTGAACAGCGTTAATCCGGCCACAATAGTGCTTGTGATCGCGGACTAATGGTCCGCGACAGCTAACAGAATTACGGGTGGTATCACCATGAATACAGCTTTCCGTGTGCCGCTAAGCGGCACCTCCCTACACTACTACGATGCGGCGGCGGCCGTCGATGCTATCAAGCCAGGCGCTTGGGCCACCTTGCCCTATACCTCACGGGTACATGCAGAAAATCTGGTGCGGCGTGCAGAGCCAGCGAAACTTAACGACTATCTGTCACAATTGATTGAACGCAAACGCGAACTGGATTTCCCTTGGTTTCCAGCGCGCGTGGTCTGTCATGACATTCTTGGTCAAACAGCACTGGTTGATCTCGCCGGTCTGCGTGACGCCATTGCCGCAAAAGGTGGCGACCCGTCCAAAGTCAATCCGGTAGTGCCGACACAGCTGATTGTCGATCACTCGCTGGCGGTAGAGCATGCCGGCTTTGAACAGGATGCCTTCGAAAAAAACCGCGCCATTGAAGATCGCCGCAACGAAGACCGTTTTCATTTTATCAACTGGTGTAAGACGGCGTTTCGCAACGTTGATGTGATCCCACCGGGCAACGGCATCATGCACCAGATTAACCTGGAACGGATGTCACCGGTGATCCATGCCAAGGACGGGATGGCGTTTCCGGATACATTAGTCGGCACTGATAGTCACACGCCGCATGTAGATGCACTAGGGGTGATAGCAGTAGGCGTTGGCGGTCTGGAAGCTGAAAGTGTCATGCTTGGCCGCGCTTCCTGGATGCGACTACCGGACATTGTAGGCGTAGAATTGAGCGGCAAACCGCAACCAGGCATTACCGCCACCGATATTGTACTAGCGTTGACGGAGTTTCTGCGCAACGAAAAAGTGGTCTCGGCATATCTGGAATTCTTCGGTGAGGGGGCAGCGCACCTGACGCTGGGCGATCGCGCCACGATTGCCAATATGACCCCCGAATACGGCGCAACTGCTGCCCTGTTCGCAATTGATCAGCAGACGCTCGATTACCTGCGCCTGACCGGTCGTGATGAGCAGCAAGTACAGTTGGTCGAAACCTACGCCAAACAGGCCGGGCTGTGGGCCGATACACTGCAAGATGCACAGTATGAAAGAGTGCTCAAGTTCAATCTTTCCAGTGTTGGCCGCAATATTGCTGGCCCCTCTAACCCACATAAACGGGTTGCCACCGCCGATCTTGCCGCCAAAGGCATTAGTGGCAAAGTGGAACATCTGGACAATTTAATGCCGGATGGCGCGGTGATTATTGCGGCGATTACCAGCTGCACCAATACCAGCAATCCGCGCAACGTTATTGCCGCGGGTCTGCTGGCGAGAAATGCTGTTAACAAAGGTTTGGTACGTCAACCTTGGGTGAAAACGTCATTGGCACCTGGCTCCAAAGCGGTAGCCTTGTATCTGGAAGAATCCGGACTGTTACCTTATCTGGAACAACTTGGCTTTGGCATTGTTGCCTTTGCCTGCACCACCTGTAACGGCATGAGCGGTGCACTGGATCCCAAAATACAGCAAGAGATTATCGACCGTGACCTGTATGCCACCGCAGTACTTTCTGGCAACCGCAACTTTGATGGCCGTATTCATCCCTATGCAAAACAAGCTTTTTTGGCCTCACCACCGCTAGTAGTGGCCTATGCGCTCGCTGGAACCATCCGTTTTGACATCGAAAAGGATGTACTCGGTACGGATGCACAGGGACAGCCTGTCACCCTGAAAGATATCTGGCCGGATGATGCAGAAATCGATGCCATTATCCGACAATCGGTGAAACCCGAGCAGTTCCGCAAAGTTTATGAACCGATGTTCGACCTGAAAGTGGAATACGGTGACCATATCAATCCGTTGTACGACTGGCGGCCGATGAGTACCTATATCCGTCGTCCCCCTTATTGGGAAGGTGCACTTGCCGGTGAACGGACCTTGAAAGGCATGCGACCACTGGCAGTATTAGGTGACAACATCACCACAGACCACTTATCACCGTCCAACGCGATTCTGCCTAGCAGTGCCGCCGGGGAATACTTGACAAAAATGGGGTTACCCGAAGAGGATTTTAACTCTTACGCCACCCACCGCGGGGATCACCTGACAGCGCAGCGCGCAACTTTTGCCAACCCTAAACTGTTCAATGAAATGGTCAAGGACAGCAGTGGTAAAGTCATCCAAGGCTCACTGGCACGTATTGAACCAGAAGGGAAACAAGTGCGGATGTGGGAAGCCATTGAAGCCTATATGCAGCGCCAACAGCCGTTGTGCATCATTGCCGGTAAAGATTATGGTCAGGGCTCCAGCCGTGACTGGGCCGCCAAAGGCGTGCGACTTGCCGGGGTTGAAGCCATTGTGGCAGAAGGCTTTGAACGCATCCATCGTACCAACCTGGTCGGTATGGGAGTGTTACCACTGCAATTCCTGCCCGGCACTAACCGCGACACGTTGGGCATTGATGGTACTGAAACCTTCGACGTATTGGGCGAGCGTACCCCAGGCACCCAACTAACATTACTGGTACATAAACAGGATGGCAGTACTTTGGAAGTGCCAGTGCACTGCCGCTTGGACACCGCTGAAGAGGTTGCTATCTATGACGCTGGCGGCGTACTCCAACGCTTTGCTCAGGACTTTTTACAGGAGCAGGGGCAGGCATAATGGCTAAAGTACAGATAAAAATCCCGGCCACTTATATGCGAGGTGGCACCAGCAAAGGGGTGTTCTTTCGCTTGCAGGACTTGCCACCAGCAGCGCAGCAACCGGGAGCAGCCCGTGATGCACTGCTGCTAAGAGTGATTGGCAGTCCGGATCCCTATGGCAAACACACTGATGGCATGGGCGGAGCGACATCCAGCACCAGCAAAACCGTGATCCTCAGTCGCAGTCAACACGCAGATCATGATGTGGATTACCTGTTTGGTCAGGTAGCGATTGATAAGCCCTTTATTGACTGGAGCGGCAATTGCGGCAATCTCACCGCAGCGGTCGGGGCCTTTGCTATCAGTAATGGTCTGGTGGATCTGGAACGCATACCTGATAACGGCATCTGTACCGTACGTATCTGGCAGGCCAACATCAGCAAAACCATCATTGCTCATATTCCGGTCGCCAACGGACAAGTCGTCGAGTGTGGTGATTTTGAACTTGATGGTGTGACCTTTCCCGCGGCAGAAGTGCAGATCGAGTTTCTTGACCCCGCAGAAGAGGGGGATGATGGTGCCATGTTTCCTACCGGCAACCTCGTGGATGAACTGGAATTGCCGGACGAATTAGTTGCGGGTGGCAAACTTAAAGCGACGCTGATCAACGCCGGGATCCCCACGATTTTTGTCAATGCCAGCGACATCGGTTACACCGGCACTGAACTGCAGGAAGCGATCAATGGTGATGCCAAAGCATTAGCGCGTTTTGAGTTATTACGCGCGTATGGTGCTATCAAAATGGGGCTGATTGACTCACTGGCGCAAGCCGAGACCCGCCAGCACACGCCTAAGATTGCCTTTGTCGCACCACCGGCCAGCTATGTCGCGTCCAGCGGTAAAAAAGTGAGTGCCAGCGATATCGACTTGCTGGTCAGGGCCTTGTCGATGGGCAAACTGCATCACGCCATGATGGGCACGGCCGCCGTCGCCATTGCTACGGCGGCCTGTATTCCCGGCACATTGGTGAATCTTGCAGCTGGAGGAGGTGAACGCGGCCAGGTACGTTTTGGTCATCCGTCCGGGACCCTTAAAGTGGGCGCGGAAGCCGAGTGTCATAATGACCAATGGCAAGTTAATAAAGTGATGATGAGCCGTAGCGCTCGAGTGCTGATGGATGGCACCGTAAGAGTACCAGAAGACTATTAGTCTTACTGAAACGAGTTCTAACCAAAAAGGCCTTGCTTCCTCCCCTTCCGGTAAGGCCTTTTTTATCCCCTGCAACGGTAGGCAGTTTCCTGTGCTTTGTTATAGGATATGTAATTCATAATTAATAATAATGTTACAGGCTCCTTTTGCGTCGACTCCTGAGTTTGCTCGTGCTGGTGTGCTGCCTTGGAACGCTATCGACTTCACTAATAGCCGTTCCCTTATCGAAGCTGCGATTCCAACACATTAACAGCCTTAATGGTCTGCACCAGAACAGTGTCTATGCTTTGTTTGAAGACAAAGGCGGCATACTGTGGATTGGTACGCAAGATGGTTTACAGAGCTATAACGGCACTGACTTCAATCTATTCCTGCACGATCCTTTTCACGAGGATAGCCTCAGCGACAGTTTCATTACGAAGATTGTACAAGGCAGCGATGGCCGTATCTGGGTTGGGACCTACAGTGGTGGCGTTAATCTGTTTCAGCCAGACACAGGTAACTTCCGCCGCTACGGGGCCGCCCAAGGCCTTAAGAGTCTGCAAATTGTTGATATGGCGACTATCGGCAAACAACTCTGGGTCGGCACCACAAAAGGATTATATCGCCTGAGTGATGATGGCAAGCAGATGCTTCCAGTGGCAGTGGGGGATGGAGACCTGCCCATTATCAATAGTTTGTATTCGATGGGCAGTAATAGCTTATTCATTTCAACCGTTAATGACGGTGCATATATTTTCCGCGCCGGGCAATGGTTACCTGTGCCCTTGCCTGCTGGTTCAGCGTCAAACCTCAAGGCGATCAAAGCGCCAGACAACAGCCTTTGGCTAGCCGGGGGCAACAGCCTGTGGCACTACAACAACTTAGCCTTAGCACCACAAAAAATTTACCAACTCCCCCACAGCAATCAAATTATCCACGATATCGCTTTTGTCTCTGCGGATAATCTATGGCTGGGCGGGGATAGCACCGGCATTATCAATTTGCAGTATCAGAACGGGCAATGGCAGGAACACGTTTATCGCTACAGTCCCTTTAATGCCACCGGCCTTAGCGATGATGACATCTATAATCTGCTGTTAGATAAGCAAGGTAACCTGTGGATTGGCACTCATTATTCCGGGCTGAATCGCATCAATATTACCCGCCAGTACTTTGCGCACATCTTTAACCAACAGGATCCTTATAACCAGCGGCACTTCAATAATTACCGGGCGATTTTCCGCAGTAGCGACGGCAATCTCTATCTGGGAACCAATAATGCTGGCTTATTCAAACTTGATGCAAAGGGAAATTATCACGCGTTCAACGCAGCATTCGCCAAGGCACTGAATATTGCCCCAGATATGCTGCATATGCGGGTGATGGACATTGCTGAAGATGATCAACAGCAGCTCTGGGTGGCCACCAGCAGTGGCTTGGCTAAATTGACGTTAGCAGGTGAGTTACAGTTATTTCCACAGACCGCTAAGTTGGGATTTGTTAGAGCACTGACCATTGATACGCAACATCGAATTTGGTTCGCGGCGGGGCGGCAGCTTTACCAATTTGATCCTCAAACCGACGAGGCCAAGCCATACACCCCAGCTACCGCCATTCTCCCAACCAGCAATGAACCACATCAGACGATTCTTAATATGAAGTCGGATGCCAGTGGCTTATGGGTCAGTACCATGATGGGAGCATACCGGCTTAACCCAGATACCGGCGAAACCTTAATTTTTCCCGGTGAAGAACTGCCGCACCCATTTGTCCGAGACATCTTGCCCGCAAAAGACGGGAGCATCTGGCTGGCAACCCACGGAGGTCTGACCCATTATGTTCACGGAAAAATGACCACGATAAGTCAGCAAAATGGCCTACCAACGAACACTATTTATGCATTAGCTGAAGCGGCTAACGGTGATATCTGGTTCAGCAGCAATGCCGGGATCAGCCGGTTGCATCCAGCCAATAACAGTATCGAAACCTTTAATGAGAACGAAGGCCTGCAAGCGCTGGAGTTTAACGGTGGGGTAAAATGGCAGGACCCAGATGGCAGCATTTGGTTTGGTGGCGTCAATGGCCTGAATCATTTCAACCCGGCAGGGATTCCTCCCGCCAGACCGGCGATTAGCATCGCACTTGCAGCATGGCAACTTGGAGAACAGCGGCACGCTTATTACCAACTCGGGACTCCGCAACAAATTACATTGCCGTTCAGTCGCAAGGTGCTGAATTTCGAGGTGACGGCCAACGACTTTAGCTACCCTGGGCATGATAACTTCAGTTTTTTGCTGGAGGGGCAGGATAACAACTGGACGCCGCTGCGTAACCAGCATTTGGTAAGCTACACCAATCTTGCCCCTGGCGATTATCGTTTATGGGGGCGTTATCAACTTGAGGGTAACCAGCACGAAGCACCGCAATTGCTGGCACATATCCATATTCAGCCGCCCTACTATCGTACCGTATGGGCTTACGCGGTGTATTTACTGCTGCTCAGCACCATATTAGGTTTGATGTTCCGTCACTATCTCAAACAACGCCTCCATGATCAGCGGATTCAACGGGAAATTAATGCCTCAGAGAAACGTTTACGACTGGCACTCCTGGGGACAGGTGGGCGCATGTGGGACTGGCAACTGAAGAGTGATCGCCTGTATATCACCAGTCAACTGCATGGCGATGAATATAGTGAAGAGATCGACCGACAAAAATTTAACAGCCAGATACACCCTGAAGATCTGCCCAGAACAACCGAACTATTGCAACGGTACATTCGCGGTGAATCACCGTTTTACGAGGCAGAATATCGATTAAAAAGTGCAGATGGGCAATGGTTATGGGGGCTGGATCGCGGTAAAGCGGTGGATTGGGATAAAAATGGTCATCCATTGCGCATGGCCGGAACGCTGACCGATATCTCCAGCCGCAAGCAACAGGAAGACCAGCTGCGCTTATCTTATCAGGTGCTGGAAAGTATGAACGAGGCAGTCGTCATTACGGATCTCGATTACCGGGTAATTGATGTCAATCCGGCGTTTACTCAGCTTACCGGCTTTAGCGACCATAATATCAAGGGCAAGCCGATCCTCTTTCTTACTCGCGGACTCTACCCACGCAGCTTCTATCAGCAAGCTGAAATTACCATGTTGCATCATCATAGTTGGGCCAAGGAGATGCAAATCCGTACTCGCCGTGGAAAATTGCTGCCGGTATGGATGGAAGCCAATCAAGTGCAGGACCATCTGGGGCAAACTAGCCACTTGGTCATGGTATTTAATGACATCACCGAACGTAAAAAAGCTGAGGAAGATTTGCGGCTAATGGCCAATTACGATCAGTTAACGGATTTGCCTAACCGCACACTGTTTCAGGATCGCTTGGAGCACGCGCTGCTACAGGCTTCACGCACCGACACCAAAGTCGCCTTACTGTTTTTGGATTTGGACCGCTTTAAAAATATCAATGATACCCGTGGTCATCAGGTCGGCGATCGGTTGTTAGCCGCAGTTGCTGAACGCTTGCGGCGGGTGATCCGCGAAGGCGACACCGTAGCACGTATCGGCGGGGATGAGTTCACCATCATTCTGGAAGGCGTACGAAAAACCAAAGCCGCGACCGTGATTGCAGAGAAGATTATCAATACGTTAAAGCAACCGTTCGCCTTCGGTCAGACCGTACTGGATATTACGACCTCCATTGGTATCAGCATGTATCCTGACGACGCCGACAACACCGAAGAACTGCTTAAATTTGCCGATACCGCGATGTACCACGCTAAAGCGATGGGACGTAATAACTTCCAGTTCTACACCTCATATATGAACCAGTCTGCCGTGCGGCATATGGAGCTGGAAAGCGGCCTGAAACAAGCCCTGACTCATCAGGAATTCTCGCTGTTGTACCAGCCCAAATTTGCCGTTAAAAACAGTAAACTCACCGGAATGGAAGCATTGTTACGTTGGCATAGCCAGGAGCTAGGGCAGGTATCGCCTGCAGAGTTTATTCCGCTGGCAGAAGAAACCGGCATGATCAGCAGTATTGGTAACTGGGTACTGCAACAGGTGTGTCAGCAATTAACCGAATGGCGCCAGCAAGGATTGCAGCCGGTACCAGTCGCTATCAATCTTTCGGCCAGACAACTCAATAGTGAGATTGTGGACGAAGTCCGCCGGACGTTAGACACCTTTGCATTGCCAGCAAATTTACTTGAGCTAGAACTCACGGAATCAGCAGTAATGCAACATCCGATAGAATCTATCGCCATCCTGACGCAACTGGAGACACTGGGACTAACGCTGGCGGTGGACGATTTTGGGACTGGCTATTCCAGTCTTGCCTATCTCAAACGCTTCCCTATACATACGCTCAAAATTGATAAAGAGTTTGTACGGGATATTTCAGAAGATCCGGAAGATGCCGCCATTACCAGTGCCATTATCGCCTTGGCTCACAGCCTGGATTTACAAGTCGTGGCTGAAGGGGTCGAGACACAGGAACAACTCAACTTCCTGGCAGATCAAGGTTGTGATCAGATCCAGGGATATCTGCTTGGCAAGCCACTTTCGAACGTCGAATCAGGCAGGTTGTTACACCCCATAACCATCGATAGCCACAAATAAAAAACGCGGCAAATGCCGCGCTCTTTCATTGATATAGCCAACTTAATGACCGAGATGGGGCACTTTGTGCAGCCAACCAGCAGGTGCCGGACGCAGGCCTTTTTGGATTTCGGTGTACACTTGATAAATGTGTTTCACATGTTCACCCACCTGACCGTTACCTACGGTAATCCGGCGACCATCTTCAAAGATATAGGAGCCAACAGGAGATACCACCGCCGCTGTACCAAAACCACCGGCTTCAATAATTTCACCAGATTCCACACCCTTCACAAAATCATCCAAGCGCACCATTTCCTGACGCACCGGATAACCGAGTTCAGTTGCCAGCTCGATAATTGACTGTGAGGTAATAGAACGCAGGATGGTATCGGTGAATTCTGGGATGACCACGGTGCCATCTTTCAGAATATGGAAGTGGTTCATCGCACCCGCTTCCTCGATATACACATTGTTGTTGTCCAGATACAGTACCTGAGCAGCCCCCACTTCTTTTGCAGCTCGGCCAGCACGCAAAGAGGCAGCATAGTTACCGGATGCCTTGCTGGCCCCCGTACCACCAGGAGCTGCACGGTGATAGTGAGTACTAATCAACAGACTGATAGGACTCAGGTTAGCCCCATAATAAGCACCGCTTGGGCTTAACACTACACAGAAGGTGTATGAAGTTGATGGACTGACTGATAGGCGATCTTCGGTGGCAAAAATAAATGGCCGAATGTACAAACAAGCGCCTTCTTGCATCGGGAACCATAAGCGGTCCGCATCAATCAGCGCATTGATTGCCTGCAGCTGCATCTCTTCTGGCAAATAAGGAATGCACAGAATGTCAGCAGAGCGATTAAGACGTTCGGCGTTTTTATTCGTACGGAAGGTATAAATCTCACCATCCTGGTGCATAAACGCTTTAGCACCTTCAAAAATGGATTGCCCATAATGTAGTGCAACTGCACCCGGTGCGACTGAAAAAGGACCATATGGAACAATACGTGGATCCCGCCATTCACCATCGTAATAATCCATTAAAAACATATGGTCGGTACGCAACCGGCCAAACCCGACATTACCCTCCGGACGGAACTGCTCCTGGCGGCGTTCTGCGGCAGGTTTTAACTGATACTTGATTTCCATTTTGAACTACCTTGACTATTGTTCAAGCAGACTAGGAAGCACAGCAATGAAAGTCAATAGGCATACAGGGGTGCAAGGCGATAACCGTTAGATTTTTTTTGAACAACTACCTAACATCAACGCAAGAATTCATTTAACACCTAGTGAACACTGTAACGGGATGTCAGAGATATGTTGACGATTTCGGCAAACATGCAACAAGTCGCCCTGCAATAGTAATTCGTCGGTATGTATTTTCAGCAGTTACCTAATTGTGACTGTTCGGTAGTCAGGCTGCACTGGTAGAATTACGCAGACTTATTTAACAACCGGAAGGACTTTCCCCGATGAGCCTTGATTTACTGTCCAAACTGGAAGCCAGTATCCAGAATGCATTAGAGCAGATTGAACTCCTAAAACTGGAATTGGATGAAGAAAAGCAGAAAAACCTTGCTCTCAGTGAGCAGAATCAGCGACTACAACAGGATCTGAATACCTGGAACGACAAAGTGTCAGGGCTGGTAGGTCTGCTCACCGAAAAGGTAGATTAATCAAACCGACGACGTTTCCTGAGTCTGCAGATCTAACAGATGATTGAGTTCGATAACCGCCTGCTTCACCTTGGGCAGGCCTTTACCAGGCAACAAGAAACGTCCTTTTTCAAACTCCAGACGACCTAGGTCTTTCACCCAGACCGCCCCTTTAAGAAAAATCCTCGCATGTTTGGCTATGAGCTTTGGAGCATAGACGGGGAATACGCGCACGGGACCTCCCTAATTATTTTTCTCATCCTGACCTTGGACAACCAGAGTCATTTAGGAGTTTCCGCAAAATGCTCATTTATTGAGCAAATGGTTTTTCTGTGGAATAAAAATAAATAAAATCAACGGTTGCCAATTTTTTGACGCTTGGTTATATTATTGACGTTACTCAGGGTAAAAACTGAGCCTCTGGCTCTAAATCCGTACTTCTCTTCAGGGGATGTACGGTTTTTTTTGTCTGCGATTTGCCTAATGAACGCGATGAGAACCCGTTAATGGGTTGGGGAAATAAAAAACCGGGCACACTGGCCCGGCTTTAGGTCAACCAAAAGGATCACTGCAGTTTGCTGAGATAATTAACAATTTCTAACAGCTGATCAAAAGACTTCAATGACGGGGTATCAATCAGATACTTATCATTAACCACCAGCCCTGGCACACCATCAATTTTAGCGTTTTCAGTACTACGCTTCATGCTGGCAACCATACTATTCACCATAAAGGAGTTGGCCGCTGCTTCAAATTCCTTGGGATCAACCCCTTGTGAGGCAAAAAACTGTTTCACATCTTCCATGCTAGTAAAGCGTTGGTGCTTTTCATGAATAGCCGCAAAGAGTGTCGGTTCGATTTTATCACTTACGTTTAATAACTCTGCGATCGCCCAGGCTCGAGACATCACCTCACCCATCTGACGCCCAATAAACTCTACGTGTACTTGTTTAAACGTCATCCCCTTTGGCATATTCGCCTTCAGTTGTGGCAAATAGGTCTTGGCGAAGTGATAGCAATGTGGACAGTAGAAAGAAAAATATTCTGTTAATACCGGTTTTACCGATGCTGGCTTATCGGAGATAACTTTGTAGTTAACCCCTTCTTTGAATTCGGTCGCGTTTGCCGCAAGAGGCAGCAACAAAAAAGCCGCAGCCATGATCAACAATTTTTTCATTGGGTGTTCCTTGTTTTTGGTTCTGGACCGGCATCCCCGGTCGCCGACTAAAATAATCTGCTTTTCCAGTGAAACTCAAGTCCTGAGTGCCATATTCTGGATTAACATATGTTTAATATGGGATCAGACTTAGCGGTGGCTGATGCAGACGCTGCAATTGGTCATTAAACAGTTGCCACTGTTGCTGCCAATAATCCTCAGTTGCAAACCACGGAAAATGCAGCGGAAATGCCGGGTCTAACCAACGCTTGGCCAGCCAGCCGTTATAATGCATCAGGCGCAATGCGCGCAAACATTCAATCAGTTTTAATTCTGCCGGATGGAAATCACTGAACTCCGAATAAGCCTCTAACAATACTTCCAGTTGTAGCTGTTGCTGATTACGATCACCACTGAGCATCATCCACAGATCCTGCACTGCCGGACCATTGCAAGCATCGTCTAAGTCAACAAACCCTGGACCGTCTGGCGTCCACAAAATATTCCCTGGATGCAAATCGCCGTGCAAGCGCATTTTCGATGGCGTCAGCTGTTGCCATTGTAGTCGGACTTGTTCGAGCAATGTATGCGTCGTTTCAAGCAACGGGGCTCTGAGTTTGGCGGGTATCAGTTGACACTCAGCCATCTCCGCGATTCCGGTATCACCAAAGGTCTGAGGGCTGATAGCAATTCGCGTCTGAAAACGACTGCCTTTGGCGTACTGGTGCATGCGCCCGATAAACTGTCCAACAGCTTCTAACTGTTCCAGATTATCCACTTCAAAACTGCGTCCGCCGATGGAAGGAAACAATGCAAAACGATACCCTTCAAAAAGATGCAGACTCACCCCATCCACGTTAACCGGTGCGGCTAAGGGGATTTCAGCCGCTTGTAACTCAAAAGCAAACGCATGCTCCTCAAGGATCTGCTCATCGCTCCAACGTTCTGGTCGATAAAACTTCACCACATAGCGTTTTCCGCGATCGCAACGGAACTGATAAACGCGGTTTTCATAACTATTGAGTGGCAACAACCCGCTTTCTGGGTAGATCCCGATACTTTCAATGGCGTTTAAAATCAGCTCAGGGGTTAACCCGCTGAAGTGAAATGCTGCACTGGTATCACTCATTGCTGTGACTCCCATAAAGATTGCAGATATTGCAGCACCTCAAAATCCTCCGGTTGCTGGCAACTTAACCAACAGCTACCGCTGTAAAATTCAAAATTAAGCCATAACAAGCTACTTTCAAACTCGACCAGCCACTGATGCCTGTCAGCGCCCCAACTGCGTTCACGCACGCGCAAATCTAACCGCTGGCACAGCTGTTCAGCTTGAGTCGGAAACTGTTCAAAATCCGCTACCGCCAATTCAAAAATCAGTGTGTGTTCGTTCACATCCAACCTGACAGCGGGATTGGCTGCTTTGGGATCATTCATACTATATGCTTCCTGTTAACTACTGCAGGACATAATCAAGCCTTCGCCCCAATCAGGTGGTCGCCGCGCGAAGTCCTCACAACCAGGTTGGGCATCATAAGGGCGTCTTAGCAACTGATACAGTTGCTGCAACGGTGCGGTATCGCCCGCCTCAGTTGCCGCAATTGCCTTCTGCGCCAGATAGTTTCGCAAAATATACTGCGGATTATTAAGACGCCGCGCTTCCTGCCACTGTTCAATATTGTCGACTTTGCCTAGGCGTTTGCAATAGCCGGTAAACCAATGATCAAACGCTGAGGTATCGACAAACATATCGCGTAAATCTGAATGATTCGCCACGGGATCCAGCGTCGCAAATTGCCGCAGAGTCAAGCTATAGTCCAGTTGCTGTTGCTCCAACATCGCAGTAAATGCACCAAACAACGCCAAATCTTCCGGCCCAGACGCTTCACCTGCAGGCGCTGGCAAGCCCAGCTTTTGCCGCATCAATTGTAAATAATGCTGCACTAACATTGGCTGGTAATGTGTTAACGCGGCCAACAGGTCATCAGAGGATATGAGTGGTGTTAGTGCCTGGGCCAGACATTGCAAATTCCATAAGCCAATCCCCGGTTGCCGCCCGAATGCATAACGCCCCTCGGGATCGGAGTGATTACAGATAAAATCTTCTTTAAACGTATCAAGAAAGGCGAACGGTCCGAAATCGAAACTATCCCCCAAAATTGACATGTTATCGGTATTCATCACCCCATGAGCAAAGCCGATAGCCTGCCAGGTTGCAATCAGTCGGGCGGTGGCTTCTACGACTTCCACAAACCACTGCCGATAACCGGCGGCGTCGCAACTGAGATGCGGGAAATGCTGTCTGATAGTGAAATCGGCAAGTTGCTGAACTTGTTCACGCTTGCCACCAGTACTGTAATAACAGTATTCAAAATGGCCAAACCGAATGTGGCTGCGAGCCAAGCGTACGGTAATTGCGCCTTTTTCCAACGTTTCGCGCCATACCGGCAATGCTGAACCAATCACGGCTAACGCTCTGGTGGTTGGCACATTAAGGTGAAACAGTGCCTCCGATACTAAGAACTCCCGAATGGCAGAACGCGTTACCGCACGGCCATCACCATGACGGGAAAATGGTGTAGCGCCTGCGCCTTTAAGCGCCACATCCCAACATCCGTTTGGGCCAATCGCCTCGCCAAGAATAATTGATCGACCATCCCCTAATTGGGGACTATATCCCCCGAATTGATGCCCGCTATACACCTGTGCGTAGTAGTTTGCACCTGGCATACGTTGATTACCGGCCAACTGCTGTAGCAGTTGTTCATCAGGTTGCGGGTTACCCACCAGCACTGCGGCATCATCGCTCCACGCTAACCAACTGGGAGCAGGTAAACCCGCAGGAGCCACCGTTTCATAAAAGCCGGGCAGTTGTTCAAAAAAATCCTGTTTGAAATCCATCAGTGCTCAGGAGTAAAAGTGTGCCATAGATCACAGGTTACCACATTCGCCTCATCTAAGCGGCAGCGATGGGCACACTGAAATACCGCCGGAGTTTCTGCTAATTGCTGCAACCCCTGACCTTTGGCCTGACATTGCGCAAGCGTTTCATAATAGCCACTAATCGCTTCGTAATGGTGTGCAGGCTGAGGAACTTGCTGATGTCCTGAATAATAAAATAAGGTCCACTCGGGAACCTGAGTACAGCCTGTCATCCCAGTAAGCAGGACTAATGCAAATAGGAAATACTTCATCGAGGACCTCTGCCTGTTATCAAGACAAAATAAAAAGAAACCCGGCCGCCGCTGGCAGACCGGGTATGGCAGTTCTATATTAGCGAGTTACCAAGGCATTATCAGCCCCCGGCTTTCAGACGCGCCTTTTCTATCCGTTTTATGCGACCATCAAACCCGGTGACCGTACCGTCTTCCAGACCATAATCCAGTGCTTGCTGACACAGATCTATGGCCTGTTCATAATGACCCGCTTCAGTACAGATAGTGGACAGCTGCAGGAAACCATTGGCTTTAAAGACCGCTTTAGGATCGGCGGCCAAGGTTACCTCACGACACTCACTGAATAATGGTGAGTACATCTTTGCAAGGCGCTGACCGAACTGCAGATATTGGCTATTTTTGCGCTGTTTATAACATTCGCCGATGACGGCCAGCAACGCTTCGTGGCGTGCTATCACTTCAGTCGTGGCATTGTAATGTGCCAGTGCACGCTTCAAGGTGACATTGGCCCAACTGACGTCTGGCTCTGGCTCTGGCTCTGGCTCTGGCTCTGGCTCTGGCTCTGGCTCTGGCAGTTCAGTATCAACGGCGGCCGTTGGTGCTGCAAAATCGGCATCCTGGCGTTCGTTAGCTGGCGGAGTTGGGCGTGGTTGCCGATGACGCTCTTGGGCTGCCAACGATTGTGCTCGCCGGTACAAAAATACCCCTACGCCGATCAGCGCAATGATGGCTATCAATTTCAACATGTTGTTTCACCATTTGCATTGAGGGAATTAAGACCCGCAAAACATCGCGCAAGCTTTGCCGATCAAACTGTGTTACCAACCATAGATTTAATGTATTCTCTCCGTAAAAATCAAGTATTTAACTTTGCGTATTTGCCCTGTCGGTCCCCTATCCTGTGACCTGTTTAACAATTTGTGGGTAATTCGGTTATCACTGTGCCAACTTAACTGAGGCAATTAAGGATATTGGTTATGCAAAAAATATTGATAGTGGCTCATGCGAGCCCGTATGGCTCTGAAAAAATGTTCAACACTTTACGCATTGCGATTGCCCTGAAAGAGTTTGCGGCAACCGAAGCTGAGCTAAAGCTCTTCCTGATGTCAGATGCGGTATTCAGTGCAGTCAAAGGCCAAAGCACTCCGGATCTCAGCTATAACCTGCAACAGATGTTAGAGATCCTCACCGCGCAAAATGTGCCCTTGTTGCTGTGTAAAACTTGTGCTGAAGCTCGCGGCGTCACGCAAGAAATGCTGGTCGATGGTGCCGCCATTGGCACCCTGGGCGATCTTACGCGCTGGACCCTTGAAGCCGATAAGGTCATGCATATCTGATTAGCAAGCAACAGACAGACCGGCAGATGCGCATAAGTAGTATTTTGTGCGCATCTTCAAAATCTCCCATACTGTTGCTACCCGTTTATATGACGGCTCGCTAAACTGATTGCATCAGCTGCAATGCCGGAGAAGTTATGTCACTGCTGCAGGGCAAGTTACAAACGGAATTTCGTACCATCAGCGCCATGATGGTAATTTATTGTCGTGATCATCATGGTGGTAAAAATACGCTATGTCCGGAATGCCAGGCATTGCTAGATTATGCAGAAACCCGTTTAGATCGCTGCCCGTACGGTGAAGACAAAGCCGCCTGTAAACATTGTCCAGTACATTGCTATAAAGCCGAGCAAAAACAACAAATACGGCAGGTGATGCGCTATGGTGGCCCCCGTATGTTATGGCGACACCCATTGTTAGCGATACGGCATTTACTCAACGAACGTAAGCAGTTTCCGCCCAAACCTCCCCAAAACGCTTCTAATCGCGCGAAACGCCAGCAGAAGTAACGCTTTTTATTGCAGTTGCCGCTATCTGCGACAAAAATTAATTAAGCAGAGCACGCGGAGAGCGCCATGGCAGCGCTTGATCATTTTTTTACAGAAGCCTATTGGTGGTTGTCACTACTGGGTGGCCTGCACTGTCTGATGCTCGCAGGCTACGCGATGTTTGTTTATCTTGACCGTAGCGATCAGAAATGGCTGTTAGCCAGTATTTTTGGATTGTTGGCACTCTACTTTTTTACGGGGATGTTGAATCAGAATAACATGCCCACGCACCTGTTGTTTCTGTTACTGCTGCCGACCTATTTTTTAGTGCTACCGCTGGTGTACTTGTATTGTCGGCGCTTGTGTTATCCCCATCTATACCTGCAACTCCCATTCTGGCACGTGAATCCCATGCTGGTCGCAATGACACTGGTCGTTGTTACCCTATTTATTCACCACGCCAGCATTGAAAACGTTTTGGCGATAGCAGGACACAATTCTTTTAACGGTTTGACCCTATGGTTAACGCTGGCACTGAGCCTGCAAACGCTGTTATATGTCTGGTTAATTTTGCGCTTACTATTGCGTCATCAAACACAAGTCACCCTTAGCCAAGATCCGCAACTACAACTGCGATTTCGTTGGCTGTTAATCCTGACAATCGCCTTAATGATTAATTGGCTGGTGCGCACTGTGGCGTTTGCCTTATTACTGTTATTTGGCGATCAAATATCGCCTATCACCCAAACTGTGCCTCATGTTGTACTGCTGCTAACAATCTATGCTCTAGCACTTTATGGTTTAAAACAACTGACTCATCTAGCCTATTTGCGCGGGCGAGCGGCCCGCCAAAAGCTAGGGCGTGACAATGTACTCACTGAAGAGGAGCGACAGTTTATTCGTCAGCTTATGCGCTCTGGTAAGCACCACTAATAACTGCCAAAGAAACATTAACTAAGCTCACAATTTTGACGTTTCAGCACGCTTTTTTACTGAACCTAAGCTGACAAGTAGCCAAAAAGAAACGCTTTTTTCTGCTGCCACACTGTTTTTTTGGATACTGGAAGGTAAGCTAGTGCCCAAACAACGGGAACACCTGCCGTTAAAACTCAAATGGATGGAGGTTCGAAATGAAAACCTTTAACAGTATTTTGCTAGCCACCATTGCGCTAGTTGCCAGTATTAGTTTTGTCGGTCGAGCGCATGCCGAGGATAGCTACAGTGATGCGCTGACAACATTCCAAAAGGCCACTGAAACCCATAAATTTTTTAATACTGCTTACGGCTATGCCATATTCCCTACCGTTGGCAAAGGAGGTATCGGGATTGGTGCAGCCTATGGTAAAGGTCGGGTATACCGTGGTGGCGTATACACTGGCGATTCATCGCTGACTCAGGTATCCATAGGTTTCCAGCTCGGTGGCCAAGCATACAGTGAAATCATCTTCTTTAAGGATGCCAAGGCTTATAACGATTTTACCAGTGGCAGTTTCGAGTTCGGTGCCCAAGCCTCCGCAGTTGCTATCAACGTGGGAGCCAATGCCCAGGCAGGCACTATCGGTAACTCTGCGGGAGCCGGTCAGCATGGCGGCAGTCAAACCGCAACCGCATCTTACATCAATGGCATGGCAGTATTTACTTCAGCTAAAGGCGGCTTGATGTTTGAAGCGGCACTGGCAGGGCAATCATTTACCTTTGATCAAAAATAGACTAGCCATAACCGCATCATCAATAAAACAGGCGACATTAGGTCGCCTTTTTTATTACCAGCCAATCCATTGCCGAGAGCGATCCCCCAGCCCTTTTTTAATACCCATGGCTGACCACATGCTGAAGAACAGTAACATCAGGAAAATGCCAATCGACAAAGCTACCGAAGTCAGAGCTGACCCTGGGGCGAGTTTAAAATGCAGCAACTGACAGGCATCACCAAATAACATGGAAAAGATCGGATGCAGGAAGAAAATGGCAAAACTCATATCTGCCACCCGTTCCAGCCATGGAAACTCGCCTATTCTAGTCAGCAATTCACAGCCTTTTAGCACCAGAATGCACAGACAGAATTTCTGCACGAATTGCCAATCTATGCCTCCGTATACCCACGCATCTTTATGATAGTTACCAACGTGCCCATCAATATTCGTCTGCACCCATAAGCTGAGGATTAATCCCAGCCAGGCTAATACATTCAGCGGGACTGACAACCGTTTTACCACTACCTCTTCTTGTGAATACAGTATTCCCAACAGATAGAATGGCGTGAAATACACTAGCGACTGTAGAACGTTAACATTGCCAATCGGCCGATGTAACAACATCGCTGTCACCATCAATAACAGTAACAATCCCGTACGCCACGAGCGAGCGAGCCGAATATAAGCGATAAATACCGGAGAAATGGCAAATACCGCCATGATGAAAGGTACATACCAATGAGGAAACAACACATAACCATTGCGCACGGTGTACCAGCAGTCCAACAATATCGCTTGTGGCGAATGCCCTTTTAACCAATACCATTCGGCTATCAACAACAACAGGCCAGCCAACGACACCCATAAAAATGGCAATGCCACGTTACGAATTTTATTACTCATAAACCCACGGTATTCAAATCGGGGATAAAACACCCGGTGAAAAAAATACCCCGAGATAAATACAAATAATGCGGTACCGCCTCGTACCAGGTTTTCCAGCATCGCGGGAAATCCCTCGCCCGAGTTATAAACACTATGGCCAGCGACAATCAGCAAAATAGCCATGCCACGCATATAGGTAAATTCTGTTTGTTTCTGGCGCATAAGGGCCTCACATGACTAACAAGAAGGAACGGGAGAAACGACATGTCCAGCGGCAGAAATGACCGGACCATACAATAGAAATGAATGTCTGGATGGAGAATCGCCGCCAGAATAGCGGCAATTACAGCAAAGCGGAATAGGTCTGCAAAAATATTTTTTACGCGTCTGGATAAACCAAAAATATCGATATTATTTATATAGTTATCGCTAATCTCCGAACCACCGCTTCAGCGTGGAACTCGCTTCTTCACGAACAGAATCATCAATGTACATACTGACCATGGCCATCGCCGCAGCAAGCGCACCGAGGTCATCACTAAAACCGACGATAGGCGTCAGATCCGGAATGGCATCGAGCGGTGAAATGAAGTAAGCCAAGGCACCAAAAATCGCCGTTTTAGCCCACTTCGGAGTGTCGTTACGTTGTGCGGCGTAATAAAGCAATAACGCATTTTCAACGACTTCCCGGCCAGCTTTAACAGCGAATCCCTTAAGCTTGTCCCAAAATCCCTGTTCACTGTATTGCTGCTGCATTGATTCCTCCGAGATACCTATGCTCAGCGCTATGTAGCCACATATCTCTAGCATTAAAGCATGGTGATATGCTTTTTCTTAGGACTGCACCGGCTTTAGCATAATATCGCAAAGATCAATTTGAATTGGTATTTCTTAGCTATCTTCAACGAATTTCAGGTATAAACATCACCTATAACAGATCAACCGTGTGATTGTTTAACAACTGAGAGTTAAGCGATTCAATCATGAAAATAAGAGCCGTCACTCACAAAGATGCACAAGCGTTATCCGATTATTTTATTCGTAATCAACAACATTTTGCGCGCTGGGAACCGTTACCCCCAAAGGGTCATCACGCGCTGAGCAACTGGCAACACAGATTGGATGCACTGTTTGCAGCACCGATTAATGAATATTGGTTTGTGCTGGATAGCGGCCTGCAAATCGTTGGACATTGCACCCTAAGTAACATTATTCGTGGGCCCTTGCAGGCATGTTATATGGGCTATGGCATTGATAGTACGTTACAGGGAAAGGGGCAAATGCTCCCCTTGTGCCAGGCAGCGCTTAACTTTGCCTTTGACGAACTGCGGTTGAACCGGGTAATGGCGAACTATATGCCGACCAATCAACGCTCGGGGAAGTTGCTGGAACGTCTGGGCTTTGAGCGTGAAGGCTTGGCCAAACGATACCTTAAAATCAATGGCCGTTGGGAAGATCATATTTTGACCGCTAAACTCGCACCCCATGCGGCAGATTAACGCGGATAGAAAAAGAGCTAACCTACGCCAAATCTAGGCACTCTCGGCGACATCGAACTATTCGGCTTACAGCGTGCTCGACCTAAAACCCAACACAGATAAAATCGACATTAGATGTTGATTTGCAATAGGTTAATCGCGCCAACTAACATGTTATGAAGACTAAAAATCCGGCTATTGGCCGGACTTTTGGTCGATAAGCGTCGGAGAGTTATCTGGCTTTATGCTGGACTGGTTTGTTACGGCCACGCGGCGAGTTGGGCTTAGCCGTTTCTGCCTGAGCTCGTGGCGCAGATGTTGCTGCGGGTTTTGCCTGTTTACCTTCACTCTTGCTGACATTGTTGGCAAACTGATTACTGCTAAAACGGGTCAGCCCCTGTTTGCCCTTTGCCGCAGGTTTGTTGCTCTGTTTACGCGCAAATTGCTCAGCGCGACCAGCTGGTGGCACCAAATGTTGTGGACCAGTACCGATCAAATCTTCGCGTTTCATGCTGATCAGCGCTTCGCGGATCAACGGCCAGCCTTCCGGATCATGATAACGCAGCAGCGCTTTATGCAATCGGCGCTGACGCCCTTTTTTCGGAATAAACACCGCTTCACTGTCATGCTTGACGTTACGCAGTGAATTCAACCCGGTGTGATACATAGTGGTAGCGTTAGCCATGGGTGAAGGGTAGAAATTCTGCACCTGATCCAATTTGAATTTACGCGCTTTCAACCACAATGCCAGATTGAGCATATCCTCGTCAGTGGTGCCGGGATGCGCTGAAATAAAGTAGGGGATTAAGAACTGTTCTTTACCGGCCTCTTTTGAATACTGGTCGAACATCTCTTTGAACTTGTCATAGGTGCCCATGCCGGGCTTCATCATCTTCGACAGCGGCCCATCTTCCGTATGCTCCGGCGCAATTTTCAGATACCCGCCCACATGATGCTTTACCAGCTCTTTTACATAACGCGGATCTTCAATCGCCAGGTCATAACGCACCCCGGAGGCGATCAGTACCTTTTTGATACCCGGGACATCACGGGCTGCCCGATACAGGTCTATTGTATGTTGATGATCCGTGTCCAGATGGCCACAGATTGCCGGATAAACACAGGACAAGCGGCGGCAGGTTTTCTCCGCTTTTTCACTTTTACAGCCGAGCCGGTACATATTGGCTGTCGGGCCGCCAAGATCGGAGATCACCCCGGTAAAGCCCGGCACCTTCTGCTGGATATCTTTGATTTCGCGGATAATCGAATCCTGCGAACGGCTCTGGATAATGCGTCCTTCATGCTCAGTGATGGAGCAGAATGAACAGCCACCAAAACACCCTCGCATGATGTTGATCGAGGTTTTGATCATGTCATACGCCGGGATCTTCTGCTGGCCATACGCGGGATGCTGTACCCGCTGATATGGCAGGTCGAACACCGCGTCCATCTCATCAGTATTGAGCGGAAACGCTGGCGGATTGACCCAGACACCGCGATCGCCGTGCATTTGAAACAGCGCGCGGGCACAACCGGGATTAGTTTCCTGATGCAACACCCGTGAAGCATGAGCATACAGAAAACGATCATCACTCACCCGCTCAAATGCTGGCAACAGTACATAGGTTTTCTCCCAGGGCTTAGGACGGGGCGGCTGCACAGTGATGGCTTGTGGCGCGTCATTATCAAACACTTTCACATCACTGGGGCCAGAGAGATTCTGGCAACCCACATCATCGGCGCCATAGGGATTGGGAATAGGATCGATTTTATGTAGCTGGTCGATTTTACGGGAGTCGACACCTTTCCATTCCGGCAATGCGGTTTTACGCAGCACCGCCGTACCGCGAATATCCTGCATATCACCAATGTCATCGCCTTTTGCCAGACGATGTGCCACTTCGGCCAAAGGCCGTTCGGCGTTGCCGTAAATCAGCAGGTCGGCTTTACTGTCAAACAGTACACTGCGGCGCACTTTATCTTGCCAGTAATCATAATGGGCGATGCGGCGCAGACTGGCCTCGATGCCGCCGATAATCACCGGCACCTCTTTATAAGCTTCTTTGCAGCGCTGGGTGTAAACCGTTACCGCCCGATCGGGTCGCTTACCGCCCACATTACCCGGCGTATAAGCATCGTCGGTGCGCAATCGGCGATCGGCAGTGTAACGGTTGATCATTGAGTCCATATTGCCAGCGGTGACGCCAAAGAACAGATTGGGGCGACCGAGGCGCATAAAATCGTCTTTGCTCTGCCAGTCTGGCTGATCGATGATCCCGACACGGAACCCTTGCGCTTCCAGCATGCGGCCAATCACCGCCATACCGAAGCTAGGATGATCCACATAGGCATCGCCGGTCACCACGATCACATCACAACTGTCCCAGCCAAGCTGTTCCATCTCTTTACGAGACATTGGCAGAAACGGCGCAGGTTTCAGATCGGCGCGATAACGAGGATAACGAAATAAACTGGACTCAACGTGCATGTGTATCCAACCAACTGGCTTAAACAAACTCTGGCAACACGGCCTTCAGGGGCGCGGAGTATAACAGGGCACCCTGATTAAGTGTGAACAATTTTTCAGCAATAAGTGCCTTTTTCTGCACTCTTTCGTAATACCCTTAAGTAGCTTGCGGGCTTTAAGCTTCAAGGAACATCACAATATCAACGACAGCCAATGCCACCATCACCCCCCAGGTTCCCAACATGCCCAACATACGGCCCATGTGCGGACCACCTTTCCCCTGCGTCAACCCGATGGCATGTAGCAAGCGAGACACCAGCATCACCGTACCAAACAGATGTAACCATCCTGCATGCAAGCCATCTAACTCAGCGATTGCCAGCAGTAGCAACCCCAACGGCGCATTTTCCAGCAGATTCCCGTGCGCCCGCCGTGCGAGATAAATCTCAGGATGTTCGCCATTGCCTACCCCGACTTTAAAACGCACTCGAAGTTGCACGACTCGGGCACTCAAAAACAGCGCCAAGAAGGTTGTTAACGCGCAATAAAAACCAGAAACATACAGTGTCATCATTTTCTCCGCTGACAGCGTTTATCACTGCCGATATGGTTAAATAACCTTAGGAAATTTAATTTTTTATGTCATTATTCCCTTGAGATAAAATTCCTTTAAAATGCGCGCAAAATTGGCATGTTGCCTTGCCGGCCACCTTGATACACAAGTACGAGGCTCCCCAGTGGACAATCAGGAATTTCTGGAAAAACGCCGCTTTATAATAAAGCTGGGCAAGGCTTTGCACAAATTTGGTACACCAGCTTATCGTCTGGAAACCCATCTGCAAACTGTCGCCAAAACGCTGGGGCTGGACGGTTACTTTCTGATCTCCCCAACGTCCATGACCTTCGTGTTACAGCACGATACCGATCAGGAATACAACCACGTTGCCCGAGTAAAACCTGGAGAGCTGGATTTGGGCGCGCTGGCACGCACTGATGCGCTGGTGGAAGAACTGCGCAGTGGACAGCGCACCTTGTCAGAGGCGTTGCAACGTCTTGATCAAATTGCTGAAATGCCCAATCCATACGGACCGCTACTAACCCTCTGCGCGTATGGTTGTGCTGGTGCCGCGTTTGCCATGCTGATGGCCACCAGCTGGAATGACGTGTTCTGGTCTGGCATTGTCGGGCTGATAGTGTACGGGTTGGTGTTCGCTGCTGAGCACTCCAAACGTATGGCCGAATTGCTGGAGCCACTAGCAGCCACGGTCGCCGGAATCGTCAGTTGTGGCTTTGCCTTGCTGGACCCATCCATCAATATCCCGGTAGTGATCCTCTCCGGCATCATTGTGTTTATTCCCGGCTTGGGACTGACCCTCGGGCTGGCAGAATTGTCTGCCCGCGATCTGATGTCTGGCACCATGCGCATCATGGATGCCGTCATGGTATTGTTCAAACTCTATTTTGGCGCAGTGCTTGGAGTTGCTATTGGCAGCGCGATATTTGGTCAGGATCTGTTTATTGAGCCAACATCATTACCGCGCTGGGCCAGTTGGCTGGCAGTCCCATTATTATCTTCAGCACTAGTATTCATTTTCAAAGCCCGCCTGAAAGATGCACCTTGGGGAATCTTTGCCGGAGTCTTGGCGTTTGTCGCGGCGATGTTCGGCGGTATCTATCTTGGCGATTCCATCGGTATATTCTTTGGCGCGCTGGCAGTAGGCATCTATGCCAATCTGTTTTCTCGCTGGACCAGAGCCCCGGCCTCTATCGCGTTATTACAGGGCATCGTGATCCTGGTTCCCGGCAGCAAGACCTATCTTGGGCTCAATGCATTCGTGTCCGGAGATACCATGCTGGCACAGCCACATTTGGGGGCGCAGCTGTTCCTGATTTTTATGTCACTGGTCGCTGGGCTAATCTTTTCCAATGTTGTAATCACCCCGCGCTCCACGCTGTAACAGGATCGTCAAAAACCGTCGTGACATTCCGCCACATTTCCAAAAAACGACTATGATTCAAATAGTCCGGTTCAACACTGTGTTGTTTTGGGGAGCGCTGAATGCATTATCACCAGGTACTGTGGTTACTGGCGACGGCCGCTGTCAGTATATCGGGATATGCGACACCTGTAGCCAAACCAGCCGCTGACGACAATAGTTTCGTCGTCGGCCATATTCAGGTGATGACCAACCCTATCTTTGATGAATCAGCCGATAACGCCATTTTTTTGCACCGCTGGGCCAATGCCGTTCACATCAATACCCGAGATTCAGTTGTACTGGAGCGCCTGAGTTTTAAAGAAGGGGATGTTATCACCCAGAAACAGTTAGAAGAGGCACAGCGTATCCTCAGAAAAGAACCTTACCTGCGCGATGCCAAAATTCTTAAAGTTCCCGCCAGCAAAAGCAGCCCGAATCAGCCAGTAAATCTATTGGTAGAGACGTGGGATCAGTGGTCATTATTGCCGACGGTGGATTGGGGCCGCAGCGGCGGTAAAAATCGCTACTCATTTGGCATTAAGGACGACAATATTCTCGGCTTGGGGATGCAAACCCAACTGGAATATCAATCAGATGAAAACCGCACTGGCTACAAATTTGATTTCGAAACTCCGCTCACGATTATCAAAAATGCCCGGGTAGCGGCCAGCTTTGCCGATAATGATGATGGCAAATCCACGTGGCTAAAGTTCGACAAGCCGTTTTACACACTGATGGATACCCGAGCTTATGGGGGAGAATACTTAAGTGTCGATCGCATCAACACTTTTCGGCAGAACGGTGAAGATCTGCAAGAATACAAGGAGGGGATGGATTTCGCAGAATTTTACTGGGGGAAGCTGCTCAGCAGTGATGGCGCCGTTCGCCAACGACTACGCTTTGGTATCACACGTGACCGCCACGCATTTGCGCCGGTGCCGGGCCAACCACTACTGCCGCTGCCACAGGATCGCGATTTCATTTACCCATGGACAGAATGGGAATATCTGCAAGATGATTATCGGGTCATGACCAATGTGCATCTGATTAATTTTAATGAGGATATTAACCTTGGCTGGCACCACAAACTGCGTTTGGGCCTAGAAACCAATGATGGCGATCACCTCGGTTACCACCTTAATTGGCGGATGAATCGCGGCTATGCCGACGATAACGAGTTGTTATTACTGGCAATGAATGCCGAAGGCGTTTTTGCGACAGCCCAGCCGGACTATTACCGGGTAAGTGCTACCGCCGAATACTTTTACCGTTTCAATCAAAAGTGGTCAGCCTACTCACGTGTGCGGATGACAACTTCTCGCCACAATTTTCGGGATTTGCCATTAACGCTTGGGGATGAAACCGGCATGCGAGGCTACCCTAACGAGTTTCAATATGGAGACCAGCTGTGGCTGCTCACCACCGAACTACGTAACTATCCCAATATCAATCTGTACCAACTCGCAGAATTAGGTTGGGCGGCATTCATCGACGTGGGGCAGGCGTTTGGTGGCCCGTTATCGGACGATAACGAAATCTCACATCCCATCGGCGCCATCGGTGTTGGCGCACGTATCTATTCATCCCGCTCCAGTTATGGCAACGTGGTACACATTGACTTCAGCTTGCCGATGAGTAACGGGGAAAACGTCAACGGCTGGGAATGGCGCTTTGAAGTAAAAAGTCATTTCTGATCCACGCCCACTTGCCAACCACAGCCCATCAAAGCATACAATGGTCTCCTAGTGTCGTGCTTTTAACTGCCACGGCAACAAAAGTCTTGCAAAGGAGGCATCTCGTGGCAAAGCTGTTCAGTCCCCTGACCGTGGGGTCACTCACGCTGAAAAATCGCATTATCATCGCCCCTATGTGTATGTATTCCGCCGACAACGGTGTCATACAGCCGTGGCATTGGCAACATTATGGCAATCTGGCGCAGTCTGCAGCTGGGATGTTGATCGTTGAAGCCTCGGCCGTAGCGCCGGAGGGCCGAATTTCTTACGCCGATGTGGGGTTATGGAACGATCAATGTCAGCATGCCTTACAGCAGCTAGTACGCGATATTCGGCGGGATTCAGATATGCCTTTGTTGGTACAGCTAGGCCATGCCGGACGTAAAGCTTCTTGCCACAAACCGTGGGATGGCGGCCAGCAACTCCCTGAAACGGATGAGCGCAGTTGGCAAACCATCGCGCCAAGTGCGGTGCCGTTTACCGAAGGACAACGACTGCCACTGGCGATGACCGACGCCCAGATAGACGACTGCATCAACCAGTTTGTTGCCGCCGCAAAACGGGCGCACGCTGCGGGGATGAATGGCGTAGAACTGCATGCAGCTCATGGTTATCTGCTGCATCAATTTCTATCACCACTCAGCAATCAACGAAATGATGACTTTGGCGGTTCCCTCAGCAACCGCATGCGACTGCCACTGGCAGTATTTGATGCGGTTCGTGCTGCGCTGCCCCGCCATTTTGTGGTGGGCGTGCGCATCAGCGCTACCGATTGGGTGGATGGCGGCTGGGATCTGCCACAAAGTATTGCTTTTGCACGGGAATTGGATCATCGCGGTTGCGATTATATTCATGTCTCCAGCGGCGGCTTATCAGACCAACAACAAATTGCTATCGGCGCTGGCTACCAAGTGCCATTTGCCGCCGCGATTACCGCTCAGGTAAAGATGCCGGTGATTGCGGTAGGACTGATCACCGATGCGCAGCAGGCCGAAAAAATTCTACTGCAAGATCAGGCTGATGCCATCGCCCTGGCTCGCGGCATCCTTTATGACCCGCGCTGGCCTTGGCATGCGGCTGCCGCGCTTGGCGCTGAAGTGCAAGCAGCACCGCAGTATCTACGCTGCCAACCACATGGATTGAAGTCGCTGCTACATAAGTAGTCTTTCACTTTTCATGCGACCGCTCGAGAACGTCGTAAACTTGTTTGTCTACCAAAAGAAAAAGCCCAGCGAATCAGCTGGGCTTTATAAATTAGGTGAGTTGGCACTATATAAGCCGGGTTCTGTTCTCCCCGAAGGGAGCGGCAGCCATTCCTCTAGGCCTGCAATCGCTCGCAGGCTCAAGCAATCTACCCGGTTCCGACGCGAGCCACGCCATAAGGAACCCTATTTGATCTTGCTCCGGGTGGAGTTTACCGTGCCACGGACTGTTACCAGCCGCGCGGTGCGCTCTTACCGCACCCTTTCACCCTTACCGGCCCGAAGGCAGGCGGTCTACTCTCTGTTGCACTGGTCGTCGGCTCACGCCGCCCAGACGTTATCTGGCACCCTGCTCTGTGGAGCCCGGACTTTCCTCCCCGTTCTTGCGAACGCAGCGACTGCCTGGCCAACTCGGCGCGGATTATAGCCCAGCCAGCCCCACTGGCAAACTATTTCTGTTACCAGCCAAGTTCCAATCCCTGTTTATAAAGGGCATTTTTCTTCAGGCCGTAGATTTCAGCGGTAATTGCAGCTGCCTTTTTAAGTGGCAATTCGCCACATAGCAGTTTCAGTGTATCCAGCGCTTTTGCGGGTATCGCATCTTCATCGGCAGCACCGACATAACCGTGGCACATCAGTATCATTTCGCCCTTTTGCTGATTGGGGTCTGCCTCAACCCGGGCGCGAACCTCGCTGATACTCCCCACCAGAAAGGTTTCAAAGGTCTTGGTAAGTTCGCGCGCCATCACCATCGGCCGCTCGCTGCCGAATACCTGTTCCAGAGCCTCTAGGCTTGGCAGAATTCGGTGAGGCGATTCATAGAATATCAGCGTGCGACTATCTTCCTTGAGCGACGCCAATTTATCCAGACGTGCTTTATCTTTGGCCGGCAGGAAGCCCTCAAACGAGAAGCGATCGGACGGCAGTCCTGACGCCGACAGGGCTGTAATTGCGGCACAAGCCCCCGGTAACGGACTGACCTGAAATCCGGCGTCACGCACCTGTGACACCAAATGATAGCCGGGATCGGAAATCAACGGAGTCCCGGCGTCGCTGATCAATGCCACCGACTCCCCGGCCTGCAGCTTTTCGATAAACCATTGCGCCCTGGCGCGTTCATTGTGATCATGCAGTGCCATCGTACGAGTGGTAATATTAAAGTGACTCAGTAATTTACCGCTATGACGGGTATCTTCGCAGGCAATCAGGCTGACTGCAGACAACACCTCTACCGCCCGTGGGGTGAGGTCCCCTAGATTACCAATCGGAGTTGGAACAATATAAAGCGCAACGGGCATGGTCATAACCACCTCGGATAACAGATTGTCCGGTCTTTCGCTGGACAACATAGAAGGTTAAACTAAGGCCAGCATATTACCAGAGTACAGCCTTGTGTTGAAAAGCCAGAATTTGATCAAGCCTACAATTGCCATTGTGCTGTTGGCCAGCCTCTGGGGTTGTGGCAGCCGACCGCAACAACCAACAGAAAATATTCAAAGCCAGGTCATCTCGTTGGCAACGGCTAATGCCACACCTGCCAGCTATATAGCACAAGCCACTAAAGCGGCTGAACCAGCCACTCGCCAGCGCTTGTTGCTATTGGCGGCAAAGGGTTACCTGAACAGCAATCAGCCTGAGTCCGCGGCTGAAATTCTGACCGCGCTGAAAAAAAACCTGTTAGCTGATCCCGAATTGATGGCGGAATATCGCATTCTCAACGCCCGAGTGCTTGAACAACAAGGACATTTAGGTGATGCCTTGACGCAACTGCAGTTCCAATCCACCTGGCAACTCCCTCAGTGGCAATGGAACAATTATCACCAAATGCGGGTGCGTCTTTATGAAAAAACCAAGCAACCGGTATTACAAGCACGAGAGTTGAGCGACTGGAGCCAGCATTTACCTGCGGATGAAGCCAAACCGCTGTATCAGCAAATCTGGACACTACTCAAATCCGTACCTGAGGAAACGTTAGAAGCTCAGGCAAATAAAGGCGGCGATACTGCGTACCTTGGCTGGCTGCAATTAGCTTATCTGGCAAAACACTACGCGGTGGATCCGGCAAGTCTGGTCAGTCATCTGGATGGCTGGCAACGAGCGAATCCGTCGCATCCCGCCGCGTTACAATTACCCCAGGATTTGCAGCGGGCGTTAAATACCAAACCTTACCATCCGCAACATATTGCAGTGTTACTGCCATTGAGCGGGGAGCGCGCCAATATTGCTGAACCCATACGGCAGGGCATAGTCGCTGCCTATCTGGCAGAACCAGATGATTCGGTCAGCATTAATTTCTATGACACTGCCACCGGTGCGGCTAAAGCCTATCAGCAAGCGCTGCAGAACAACGCGGATTTTATCATCGGTCCATTGTTGCCTAATGAAGTCGAACAGATTCTCTCATTAGGGCAACAACCGTCAGCACCAATAGTGCCATCAACCACCACCGGGAGTGCACAACCGACCCCAGCACAAGCAGTGTCGCCACGCGCTGCACCACCAGAGTTGTTTTTGAACCATACAAGCAAGCTATTGGTTAATAAAGACAAATACTATTTCGCCTTGTCACCGACGCAGGAATCCGAGGATGCGGCTCAACGCATGTATCAGGATGGTATTGAACGTCCGCTGTTGCTGGCCAGCGACGATAATATTGGCCATCGCATGGCCGAAAGTTTTAATGTCAGCTGGCAAGCCTTAACCAATGAACCCGCTGAAATTCATTATTTTTCAGCGGATAAGATGCGGGATACGGTTCAGGATGCGCTTAATGTCAGCGACAGTCAGGACCGGATTAAGCAGATTAAGAGCATTCTTGGCAATCAGATTAAGGCAGATTTCCGTTCACGGCGAGATATTGATGCTATCTATATGATCTGTAGTAACCAGGCATTACCGCTGCTGAAACCGTACATTGACGTTAACTTCAGTGTTTTCGCGGAGCCGGTCCCCATTTATACCAGTAGTCGGGCCCGACAGGATGACAGCCGCCAAACGGTGCAAGAACTGAATAATATCACGCTCAGCGATATCCCCTGGCTGTTACAAAACAGCAGTGACAGTAATGTTTCGAGTTTATGGCCCTCGTGGGGCAATACTCAAAAACGGCTTTATGCGATGGGCTTTGACTCGCTGCAGTTGGTAAATAAGTTGGCGCAGATGCGTGCCTTCCCCGGCTACCAGTTCAACGGCCGCACCGGACTGTTATCGGTCGACAGTGATGGTGTACTGAACCGGCAGCTGAAGTGGGGGAAATACTGGCATGGGGTGCTGCGACCTCAATAATCGAGGATAGGGTTAGATGATGACAGGCAAGGATGCTGAACAGCTCGCCCGAAAATTTCTCGAACAACGGGGGCTGATATTTGTCGAACAGAATGTTCGATATCCCTTTGGAGAGCTGGATCTGGTCATGAAACAGCACTCTGAATGGGTTTTCGTAGAAGTAAAATATCGCGCCACCAACGGGTTTGGCGGCGCGTTGCAGGCGCTGACGGCCGCGCAACGGGAACGCATCCGCAAGGCGGCCAGTTTATATCTGCAGCAACATAACATCAGGGAAAGCTGCCGGTTTGATGTCATTGCCATCGACGGCAGCGAAGTGAACTGGCTAGCGGGAGCATTTTAGCAAGCCATTGATTAACGTATTTATTACACTTTCAATGCCTGAAATAACGCTGATATTGTGGCATGATAGTGACTCTGGTCAGTGAAGGATTAACGGATGTTAGAACGTATTAAAGACTGTTTTACCGAGTCGATTCAAACCAAAATCGACGCAGCAGAAGCCTTGCCTGACGACATCGAGAAGGCCGCTACCATGATGGTGAACTGCTTATTAGGCGGTCACAAAATTCTTGCCTGTGGTAATGGTGGCAGTGCCGGTGATGCCCAACATTTTTCTGCTGAGCTGTTGAACCGCTTTGAGATTGAACGGCCCCCTTTGCCAGCCATCGCACTGACAACTGACAGCTCCACCCTCACCGCTATTGCTAACGATTACAGTTATGACGAAGTGTTTTCTAAGCAGGTGCTGGCACTGGGGCAACCAGGTGATATTTTACTGGCCATTTCTACCAGCGGTAATTCACGTAATGTTATTAAAGCCATGGAAGCGGCATTGAGCCGTGACATGACCATTGTAGCAATGACCGGTAAAGATGGCGGTGCCATGGCCGGCTTACTGAGTGCCAATGATGTGGAAGTGCGAGTGCCATCCAATGTCACTGCGCGCATCCAAGAAGTGCACCTGCTAGTCATTCACTGCCTCTGCGACAGTATTGACCGGACGCTGTTTCCACAGGACGACAATCAATGAGATTCCTGCTCCTGCTGGGGATGACGGTGTGGATACTCACCGGCTGTGCTGGTGCCATGATGGCGGGCACGGTAGGTGGAGCCGTAGTGCTCAATGATGAACGACCGATCACTACCCAGTTGGATGATACCAATACGGAGTTTCGCATCACCAGCGTATTGTCTGGTGATGAAGAACTGAAATCTCAAGCCAATATCAGCGGCCTGAGTATGAATGGAAATGTACTGCTGATTGGGCAGGCACCCAATTCCCACCTGAGGGATAAAGCCGTGCAATTAGTGCAAGGACTCCAGCTCGGTGGCAAAATTCACAACCAGATCCGTATCGGCAACCCCGTCTCCTTTACAACTCGCAGCAATGACAGCTGGATCACCACTAAAGTGAAGGGCCGGATGTTGAATGATAAAAACTTGGATATGACCCGGATTAAGGTAGTGACTGAAAACGGGGAAGTGTTCTTACTTGGGGTTATCAGCCGTGAACAGGCGGATATAGCCACCGATATCGCCCGCAATACTTCCGGTGTTCGCAAAGTCATCCGAATGTTTGACTATATAGAACCAAAGCAATAAGCCCAGCGTATCACCCATGAACAAAAACGCCGACGTTGGAAATCCGCGTCGGCGTTTTTTGGTTAATTCGCGATTACAGTGGAAAGCCCACCTTTTCATAAGTCTTTTTAAGGGTAGCGGCTGCACGTGCACGTGCTTTTTCAGCCCCTTCATGCAGAACCTTATTCAAAAAACTAGTATCTTCACGATACTCACGATAACGCTGTTGTAACGGCTCCAGCATGGCCACAACAGCTTCACCCGCAGCAGTTTTAAGATGGCCATACATTTTCCCTTCAAACTGTGCTTCCAAAGTCTGTACACTTTCACCGGTCACACCAGACATCAGACTCAGCAGGTTTGACACCCCTGGCTTATTATCGATATCGAAGCGCACCACAGGCGGCTCTTCACTGTCAGTCATCGCCTTTTTCAGCTTTTTCATGACGGCTTTTGGATCTTCCAACAGACCAATCACGTTATTGCGGTTATCGTCCGACTTCGACATCTTCTTCGTCGGTTCCTGCAATGCCATCACCTTGGCACCGAGTTCTGGAATAAAGGGTTCTGGAACGGTAAAGGTATCGCCATAAGCATTATTAAAACGGATAGCGATATCGCGGGTCAGTTCCAAATGCTGCTTTTGGTCCTGTCCAACCGGTACCTGATTGGCCTGATACAACAAGATGTCCGCCGCCATCAGCACTGGATAGTCAAACAGGCCAACGTTCACGTTATTCGCATGGCGCTGCGCTTTGTCTTTAAACTGAGTCATACGGCTCAGTTCACCCATCTGGGTATAGCAATTGAGCACCCAGGCCAACTGGGTATGCTCTGGCACCTGAGACTGCACAAATACCGTACTCTTTTGTGGATCAACGCCACAGGCCAGATACAAGGCCAGGGTGTCAAGACATGCCTTACGTAACTGTTCTGGTTCCTGACGCACCGTTATCGCATGTAAATCCACCACACAGTAAATGCAATCATGACTATCCTGCATGTTCACCCACTGCCGCAGTGCTCCTATGTAGTTACCGATGGTTAATTCACCGGAAGGCTGGGCACCGCTGAATACAATAGGTTTACTGTTACTGCTCATGATGTTTCATACGCTCCGTTTATTTAGACGCCAATAACGCCAGAATTTGCTCAAAATGTTCACAGACAGCATCCGGGCCGCTGAGACTGATATCTTCACCGTAGTTATAACCATAGGTCAAGCCGATGCTCGCAATTGCTGCGGCTTTCGCAGCACGAATATCATTACGGGAATCACCAACCATCAACAATTCGTCATTCGACAATTGCCATTGCTGCATCACGTGCTGTAATGGCAATGGATCGGGTTTCATTTTATCCAGGCTATCACCGCCAAGGATCAACGAAAATAGCGGGGCGATCCCAAATGATTGCAACAGCGGCACCGTAAAACGATAGGGCTTATTGGTCACCACAGCTAAACGATAGCCTTGTTGATGGAATTGCTGTAAAACAGCAGCGACGCCAGGATATAACTGACTGAACTTTTCAAGACACGCTTCATAATGCTTGAAAAATAACGGCATTATTTCATCCATTTGCGCATCAGTCGGCTCTTGCCCCAGGCTGTTTTGCAATGCGCGGCGCATCAGCATAGTCGTACCATTACCGACCCAATTACGCACTTCTGCATCAGTGCAACCGCTCAGCGACCAATCGCGTAATGTCGCGCGACAAGCCTCAGCCAAATCCGGCACGCTGTCCACCAGTGTACCATCCAAATCAAACGCAATACCTTTGATATTTCTAAAATCTGTCATCCTTACAATCCCGCCAGTGCTTGCCGCATCCTATCGATTACTGCCTTATAATCCGCTTGGCCAAAGATAGCGGAACCAGCAACAAACATATCGGCGCCAGCACACGCAATCTCAGCAATATTGTCCTCCTTGACGCCGCCGTCGACTTCAAGGCGAATGTCGTAGCCACTGTCATCGATCAACTTACGTACTTGCGCCAATTTAGTCATGGTGGTCGGGATAAAAGACTGACCGCCAAAACCTGGGTTGACCGACATCAACATAATGACATCCAGTTTATCCATCACGTAATCAAGATAGCTCAGTGGCGTTGCCGGATTAAATACCAACCCGGCTTTACAGCCGTGGTCACGGATCAGTTGCAGTGAACGATCCACGTGGTCAGTAGCTTCCGGATGGAAAGTAATAATCGACGCCCCCGCCTTGGCAAAATCAGGAATCAGGCTGTCGACAGGCTTGACCATTAAATGCACATCGATATCGGCGGTCACACCATATTTACGCAATGCCTTACAAATCATGGGCCCGAAAGTAAGGTTAGGCACATAGTGATTGTCCATGACATCAAAGTGGATAACATCAGCACCGGCAGCCAGCACTGCGTCAACCTCTTCACCAAGCCGGGCAAAATCGGCAGATAATATTGAGGGGGCAATCAAAAAAGGTCGCATAATGTACTCACGGGATGTTTAAGAAGTCGCCTATTTTACCCGCCAGGGCCATTAGTCTCTATAGACTCAGGGATTTTTCTGCCAGTTATGGGCAATAAAAAAGGGATTTCCCCGCCTTTCTAAAAAGCTGTTTAAATTAACAGCGCTTTTGTTATACTCCTAACGTCATACAGTATCGAGTGACGGGAAAATGGCCTTCAAGAATGAGCATTGTGCTTCCAGCTTAAAATCTGCTGCGATACTGGCGAGTGTTGCCGGTACTGTAGGGATTGCTGCGCTGGTATTTCAGTCGCTCACCGCCGCCGATGATAGTTTGGCGCAGAACTGCGCACAGGTAACAGAATACAATTCCAATCTCCCGAGTAGCCATCCCAATAACCGCTGCGCTGTACAGGATGATGATCTGAGCTGGACCAGTTGGTTAAGTGGAAAAAGCCGTTCAGGGCAGTTCCACTTTATTGATCTGCTGGAACTACTGCATGGTCATGAACGTAAACCATTAGATGATATGACACCGACCAATACTGGACGCTCTTCTGTTTTTTAACACCTATTTGAGTGTTATGAGCATTGGGTTAATCGGGTTGGCACTCACAGGTGTGATCATAAAGCGCGATTAATTCATCGACCTTATTCCTGGCGCTGCCTTTCTGACTGATATTACGTTGTACGCTAACCCTTTCCTTCTTGGCTCCACGATATAACTCCTGAGTTAACGCAATATCGTGATTACTTATTACCACCGGGATCCCTTTTTCCAAAGCTGTTTGGCGGGAACAACGAGCGAGAATCGCTTGGTCATCCAGACTGAAACCCGCCCCAACATAAGTAGTAAAACTAGCGGTGGTTGATAACGGTGCATATGGCGGGTCGCAATACACGACATCGCCAGCCTTCAATAGCGCAAATGCCTGCTCATAACCAATACACATGAATTCTGCACGGGAGGATTTAGCGGCAAATGCGCGGATCTCCCGCTCTGGGAAATAGGGCTTTTTATAAGAGCCAAATGGCACATTGAACGCTCCGCGCCGATTATAGCGACATAAGCCATTAAAGCCGTGGCGATTGAGATATAAAAAACTAACGGCGCGGTCAAAGGCATTACGACTACGATTAAACCGGTCTCGTACGTCATAGAATGCGTCACTATCGTTCATCGACGGAACAAACAATTCTGCGGCCGCGCCTATGTATCGCTCTGGCTCCCGCTGGATAATCTGGTACAGGTCGATAAGATCCTGATTAATATCGCACAGAAGGTAACTCGGGAAATCTGTATTCAGAAATACCGAACCCGCCCCAACAAACGGTTCAACCAGTCGTTGACCTGGAGGCAGATGACGAGTAATAGCATCAACCAGCTTGAATTTACCGCCAGCCCATTTAAGAAAGGCGCGTTGTTTTTTATTCATTTATTATGATTGATGCCAACTTCATACAAAGGCCTGGATTGTAACCTGTTTGCCAATAAATATCACGGCTATGGCTGTGCTTGTGGTTGGTAATTCTGAATATCTTTCCACGCCCGGATCCAAGGAGCGGCACCATGTTGATGCTGCCATTTTGCCGCTGCTTGTTGTGCTTGTTTATAGGTAGAGAAATGTCCCAATAACACCACCCACCATTGACCAGAACGACATAGCCAGAATGGCTCATTTTTGGGTAGCACTGACAACTGCCCAGCGACTGATTGTTGTTGCTTCATACTGGTGATCTGCAGTGTATAACCGTCCGTGGGTAAAGTGAGCACTAAGGCTGCCGCAATAGCGGCAGTTTCAATTTTTTGGGAAGGCACATTAGCAGCAATGACTGCAGAGGCTGCCGAAGACTCTGAGATAGGCGCGGCTGAATCAGAAGCAACATGGGCAACGCTTGTGACCTCTACAGTGGCGGCATCAGAAGTCACAACTTCGGCAGTGGTAACATCTGCCGTAGCAGCCGCATCCTGCAGTAATTCACTCACCGCTGCGGATGGAGTCTCATCGACGTTGACGCGGGTATTAACCTCAGCCAGCCAGGGCCATTGACCAACGGATGTTGCTGCAATTGTCGCTGCAGGTCTTAGTGTGGGTGGGAGCCAGTCTAGTAAAAATTCAGGCAACGACAACGTTGACGAAGCGGTTATCGCGAGAGACGGCAGCGCTTGCTTGGGAAGTGGCACCCTCATCTTCCCCATATACCACACACCCATTGCTAATATAGGTAAAACCACCAACGCAGTTTGTATTAACTTTCGCCAGGGGAATTCTTTTGGTGTTTCTGCTTCGCCATGTAACGCCAAATCTAGTAACTGCAACACCTCTGCTGGCGTACCGGATTGCTGTTCCAGTTGATTCACGACAATGCTTCTTGGGGTGAATGTTTTTTGCCGAGAGCGAGTTAACAGCGTCTGATATAACCCTTCCCGTTCTGCCATCGACAATGGCTCAATCCCCAATTGCAGCAACCACTGTCGCTGCTGTTGCGGTAATTGTTGCAGTAACTGCCCAACGAACTCAGGCTTGGCCGTCAGCGTCAGCGTCACCGCCGCCCCACCACAGATGACCTGAGTCAGCATCAGACATTCTGCCCAAACTGCCAAAGGAAGATTGTCGGCATCATCCAATAAGATATGGATCGGTTTTAACAATTTCGGGGTAAATCTTAGCAGGGTATCAACCAGTGAAGTGTCATCATCAAACAGCGGATCGGGTAACAACTGCATGACGATCTTACGGCGGATTTCTGCGGCAGAAGCATACTGAGGACAGGCGACTAACGCTAGATTATAGTCTTCCAACTCATTCGCTAAGGCCGTCAATATGACGGTCTTGCCAGCACCTTGAGAGCCTGCCAGCAACACCAATTGCTCGCCATAACAGGCAAGATGCTGTAATCGATGAAGAAGCGCTTCCTGAGAAGGCAGTAGAAGTTGTTCGCCAGCCACCTGTACACCACAGTGATTAATGTTGGCGGATAACCTGCTCCAGCAGAGCGTCACTCACCTGGCCAAAAACGTCGGCGCGTCCCAACGCAGTGGGTAACACTAATCGAATTTGCCCTGCAAGAACCTTCTTATCACGCCGCATATGTTTGATAAAGCTTTCAAATCCCATGGATGCTGGAGCCTTTACCGGTAACTCGAAGGTTTCCAGTAACTGACGGATGCGACAAACAATTGACTCATCCAATAAATCCATAGCTTTGGCTGTTTCTGCAGCAAGGACTGTGCCAGCGGCGACGGCTTCACCATGTAACCAGTTACCGTACCCCATCTCAGCCTCGATCGCATGACCAAACGTATGGCCGAGATTAAGCAATGCTCTAACGCCATGCTCAGTCTCATCTTCAGCGACAACTTCTGCTTTAATTTCACAACAACGACGAATAGCGTATGACAACGCCGCTGGCTGCAATGCTTTTAACTCGGAGACATGTGCTTCAAGCCATGTAAAAAATTCAGCATCCCAAATGATGCCGTATTTAATGACTTCGGCCATTCCTGCCGCAAACTCCCTCGCGGGAAGAGTACGCAGACAATGTGTATCAATGACTACCGCTTTGGGCTGGTAAAATGCACCGATCATATTTTTGCCCAATGGATGATTCACGGCAGTTTTGCCCCCAACAGAGGAATCAACTTGAGCCAGTAATGTCGTCGGTAGCTGCACAAAATCGACACCACGTTGGTAACTTGCAGCAGCAAACCCGGCCATGTCACCAATAACACCACCGCCGAGCGCCACGATGATTACATCGCGACTGCAGTTATGTTCAAGTAATGCGGTATAAATATTATTCAGCTGTTCAAGCGTTTTGAATTGTTCACCATCAGGCAACACCACTGCATGCACTTGAGTGGCAATTGCAGATAACACGTCAGTCACCTGTTGCAAGTACAGGGGACCAACAGTGTCATTCGTAACAATAAACAACGTTTTATTGGTCAGTAAAGCCAATAATTTATCAGCCTGCTGTAACAGATCCTGGCCGATCAATATAGGATAACTACGATCTCCCAACGCTACCTGGATCTGTTCCATAACTGGCCTTAAAAACCTAACTGTTCAATGATTTGGTTTGCAACAACCTTGGCACTTTGCTCATCAGTCTTGACAACGATATCAGCAATTTCTTCGTAAAGTGGGTTACGAATCTCCGCCAAATTTTCCAATACTTCACGCGGATTATCCACTTGAAGTAATGGCCGACGTTTGTCACGCTGAGTACGGGCAACTTGTTTATCAATGGTTGTTTCCAGATATACGACGATACCTCTTGCGGAAAGAAAATTACGGATATCCTTGCTCTGAACCGAACCACCACCTGTGGCCAATACGATACCCTGCTTTTCGGTTAAATCGGCTATCACCTGCGCTTCACGACGACGAAACCCCTCTTCGCCTTCAACATCGAATACCCACGTTATATCAGCGCCGGTACGACTTTCAATTTCCTGATCTGAATCGTGAAACTCTAAGTGCAGCATTTGTGCTAAGTGACGGCCTATCGTGCTTTTACCAGCACCCATAGGGCCTACTAGAAATATATTACGTTTTTCAGCCATTTCTTATACGTCTGAATCTTATGAAAAGTTTGCCGAAAGTCGATTTAGGGTCAAACCGACATGATCATCTTACCTTGCTCTAAAGAGACTTGACCCGGGATTATCTCAGCTAAAGGCCGCTTTAGGCAAGCGTGCCACTTCATTAAAGCCAAAATTCTTCCCTGAAAGTAAAGCCAGTGACATGCACTGGCTTTATCTAATCAGCCGGAATGTTAGAACTTATCGGTAACGATCTTAGGTGTTACGAAGATCAATAACTCATGCCGTTCATTGGAATCAGAGGTGTTACGGAACAGCGCACCTAACACCGGGATATCACCCAGTACTGGCACTTTGTTGACACTGTTGATCAACTGCTGCTGATAAATACCACCAAGAACGATGGTTTCACCATTGTTAACCAACACCTGAGTACCCACTTTCTGAGTATTGATAGAAACGGCTTCACCTAACGGTGTTGTCACCACTTCGCCTTTAGAATCCTGAGTGATTTCCAGATCAAGAATCACTTTGTTATCCGGAGTGATCTGCGGGGTCACCCGTAGGGACAATACCGCCTTCTTAAATTTAACCGTTGCGGCACCACTAGATGCAGATTCTACGTAGGGAATTTCAACCCCCTGCTCAATATACGCCGCTTTCTGATTAGATGTGGTAATGCGCGGGCTGGCGATAATCTCACCTTTATTTTCCTGTTCCAACGCACTCAATTCCAAATCCAAAATGGTGCCATCTGCCAACTTGGCAACGTTGAAAGCGATACTCGCAGCACTTGTCGCTGAGGCAGGCAAATTGACGTTCAACCGATTATCGATTGAAGGTGTGCTCCCCGATACCAAATCAGAGACCCCTTCGAGAGTTCCTGACGTGCCATAATCTCCTTGAAGATCGGTAATCCCCCAACGAACCCCCAAGTCTTGAGCCACGGTGTCACTCACCGTCACCATACGTGATTCAATCAATACCTGCTTAATTGGGATATCAAGTACTTTGATCAGGCGATGCACGTTTTCTAACGAATCCGCAGTGTCTTTTACTAACAAAGTATTGGTACGTTCATCAACGGTGACCGAACCACGGTCAGTTAACAGGCTCGCTTGAGCTTCACCTTTTAGCAATTTGGCGATGTCGGTCGCTTTCGCGTAATTGACTTGCAGATATTCCGAGTACAAAGGCGCCAGCTTTTGTACTTCCTGCTTGTTTTTCAGATCCTGGCTCTCGCGAATCGCTATCTCTTCGGCTGGAGCCACCATCAGAATATTACCTTCAATCCGCTTATCGAGTCCCTTGGTCTTGAGGATCAGGTCCAACGCTTGATCCCAAGGCACATCTTCCAGTCGCAGCGTAATGCTGCCGTCGACGGTATCACTGGTCACCAAATTGAAATTATTATAATCGGCCAGAATCTGCAGCACGGTGCGTACTGAAATGTTCTGGAAATCCAAAGACAATTTTTTACCGGTATATTTTTTCTCAGGCTCAACAGCTGAAGTCGCTTTTTCATCCTGAGTCATGGTCAGATGGAAGGCGTTACCCTCTTCTTTATAGCTATATTTGTACGGGCCTTTAATATCGATCAGGAACCGCGTGGTCATATCGTCACGGAACGTTTCAAAACTACGCACTGGGGTCGAAAAGTCCTGAACATCCATTACATACAATTTATCATCTGGAATTTCTGTGTTGTAAAACTTCACTTCCAGTTTGGTGCCTTTTTGTTCAACGTTAGCGGCCACTGAAGCATTATTGAGGTTGACAACCAACTCCCCGCCTTTGTCACCAGCCCGATGAAAATCGATATTTTCGATCTTATTAACGAACGGGCTGGCAGCTTTATCGGCCGCACTCATCGCTTCATCATTAACGGTCAGTCGGTAAGTGTTGCCGATAGCCTTACCTTGATAAGGTCGTACTTTGTCAAGTTTCAAAGCAACTTGCAGTACACCATCTTGCTGTTCAGTTGTTAACTGCTCTACCCCGACCTGTTTGATCGGCAGCACGGCTTTTTCCAGTGTGGACGTTGCATCACTGAAATTCAGTTTAATACCTGCAGGCTCGGCACTGAGCTTCACTTCTGGATCGGCCACCGGACTATCAAAGACCAGTTCCAACTCCAACTGATGGTCAATGATGGTGTGATATTTCACATCGACAAGTTTGTTCGCAGCCAAAGCACAAGGAACAAGACTCACCATCAACACGCAGCCCAATGCAACTTGCCACCAGTTGCCTGCTGTCTCATGGGTTTTATGCACCAAAGAAAATCTCATTATTCCCTCTTCCTTTGCCTATTTTCCGCCGGTCAAATCCAGACTGCTGCTGCGCTCGGTCCAACAACCGGAACCGTCCGGAACCAATTCAGTAATTTCGATACTGTTCTGATTTATCTTTGTTATATGGCCGTTAAATAGACCAATGTAATTTCCAACACCAATTCGATAAACGTTGCTGTCAGGGGTCTCAATCAATGCCCAGATAACACCGTTGTTACTGAGCGTGCCGCGCATTCTTAGGTTATCCAGCGCGTATGTTTCCAAGCGTTCCTTGCGACGTTTCAGGTCGGGCTGTCGACAATCCTTGGTTGTATCTATCGCTTCAGCGGTCAGCTCTCGGGATGGTGGTACAAAAGGACTGCGAAGCAGATCTGCATCATACTGAAAATGCTCAAATTTAGGCGGTTCCTTTAACGGAGGAATATGCGCCACATGCGTTTTCTTCACACTCTCCACATATTGCTGTAAATCTTCGTGGTTGCCAATACAACCACTCAGCAGCACTATCAGCGGCAGGGGCAATATCCATCTCATTTGCTTTTCCCCTTAGCCTTTTTGGCATTTGCCGGTAACTCTGCACCTTCTTTAAAACGATAAGTTTTAGCTAAAATGTCCATCGACAAATTGCCATCAGCTTCTCGCTTAATCACAAAATCATGCAGACTGACAATCCGCGGTAATTTAGCGACACCACTGACCATGTGTCCCATTTGATGATAATCACCGGTTACAGACATCCGGATTGGGTATTCAATATAAAAATCACGTTGGACTTCTGCATCCCAATCAATGCTGTTGATACGCAAACCAGCGTCCGTCGCAACATAGGTCAAGTCATCCAGCAATCCGGGCATTTCGTTCTGAGATGGCAACATTTTCAGCAATTCTGCGAACTGCGCTTCCATCTGCTTTAATTGTTCTCGGTAGAGATCCAGATTAGCCGCTAATTGATATTTATTGCGAAAATCGTCGCGTAATTGCTGCTCTTTACCCTGCTCTACCTTGTAGATATCAATCGCATCAGAAACAAACAGAAAATAACCACCGACAAATACCAGAATGGCTAAAATCCCGGCAAAAACCGCTTTGACCTGGGTTGGCCAGCCACCGATATTTTCCATGTCCAGATCATTAAACTGGCTCAAATCAAACTTCATTTAGCGGTTCCCCCCTTAGCAGTCTGGACTGAGCCCGCAGGTGGTTGTTCCCCACCTTTGATAGTGACTTTAAGACTGAACCGCTGCAGTTCCCGGATATCATCTTTCTGAGATACGATGGATTGCATTGTCGGGTCTTGCAGCCACGCTGATGCCTTAATCTTGCGCATCATGTTGGCTACGTTGTTGTTAGATTCGCTACGACCTTCAATCCAGATAATACTGCCTTTCTTTTCTACGCTTGAAAGGTAAACGCCGGGAGGTATCACCCGTACCAGCTCATCCAATATATGCGTCGGCAGATTACGTGACTGCTGCAAATCCAGAATGATTTCAGTACGTTTTTCAATATCAGCTTTTCGTTGCTTAATCTTGGTGATCTCAGCAATCTGCTTATCAAGTTGCTGAATTTCATGCTGCAGATAAGCATTACGTTCTCGCTGATCATCCGTCATCCAGCCAATAAATTGCAGCGCCAGATAAACCAGCACCGCGGCACCGATAAATACAGCGGCCAGAATCCCGATATAGTCACGTTTCTGTTTTTCCCTCGCCTCTTCACGCCAGGGCAGCAGGTTTATGTTCGCCATTGCCCATAACTCCTTAATGCGAGACCGCAAGCAATCATGTATTTGCTGATATTTGGCGCCAGTTTTTGCTGAACACTGCCGTCAGCCTGCAAACACCCTTTAAAAGGATCCGCAGTGATCGTTGGTACCCCGAGTTCATTCGTCAGCAGGTTGGCCATTCCTTCCAGCTTCGAAGTTCCTCCACACAAGACCAGTTGATCAACCTTATCTTTACCGCTGGAAGTACAGTAAATTTGTAGTGTGCGCTTAATTTGCTGCAACAACTGATTCTGAAATGGCGATAACACTTCAAACATATAGTTACGTGGCAAGTCGCCTTCGACCTTGGCTTTTTCTGCCTGGTCATACGCCATTCCGTAGAAAGAGAGAATTGACTGGGTGAAGATTTCACCACCAAAGGCTTGCTCGCGGATAAATGTGGTTTCACCATTTTCCACCACGGCGAATGTGGTCATATTGGCACCGATATCGATCAGTACTACGACACCTTTCGCTGTCTCTGGCGGCAGTTGCGCGGCAATCAGTTCATAGGCTCGACCCAGCGCATAACCTTCTACATCAACAACTTTGGTCTCAAGGCCAATTTCATCTAAAACATCGACCCGGGAATCAATGTTTTCGGTACGACTTGCACTGAGCAGCACATCAACCTTGGAAGGATCAGCTTTGTTGACGTTAAGGGTTTCAAAATCGATGGACACTTCATCAAGGGAATACGGAATCAGGTTATCTGCTTCAATCTCGATCTGAGCTTCCATTTCAGCTTCCGTCAATGACGCATCCATATAAATCACTTTGGTCATGACTGCTGAGCCAGAAACCGCGACGGCTGCAAATTTGATAGATTTAGGCAATTGCCGTTTGATCTGGCGTAATGCCTCAATAACAGCGTCTTTATCCCTGATGTCATGGTCGCTCACTGCGCCCTTTTTTAAGGGAACCACCGCATGAGCCTGTATTTTATAACCTTCAGCTGTCTTACCCAACATAATAGCCTTGACTTCGTGTGAACCGATGTCAATTCCGACCATTTGAGGGGCTTGACGCTTCCATAGATTAGAAAGCATTGTCCCGGTGCCTTATTGTTATTGTTGAATCGAAGCGTAGCACAAACATAGTTTGATTGTGATCTTTATATAATATTCTATTAACATTTTTGCACTGTTTATTTTTATAATTGTAATTCACTTCACCCCAGCGATTGTGCCTTATATACTATTTACCCCTCAACAGGTTATGGAATAATCCGGTGAAGTGGTTTAAACGCATACTTATCGCTGTATTCAGTCTCGCGCTATTGGGAATCATTGCCATTATCTGCGCGTATTTTTACGTTTTGCCGGATCTGCCAGACGTCAATACATTGAAAACCGTCAAACTTCAGACGCCACTTAAAATATATTCAAGTGATGGCAAACTTATTTCTCAATTTGGGGAAAAGCGTCGTATTCCATTGCAATTGAGTGATGTTCCCAAACCTTTGTTACAAGCATTTATTGCTACCGAAGATTCACGCTTTTATGAGCACAACGGTGTCGATCCCATTGGGGTGCTGCGCGCGGCATTAGTGATGATTACTACCGGCCAAAAGCGCCAGGGTGCAAGTACCATTACCATGCAGGTAGCCCGTAACTTCTTTTTGACTCGAGATAAGAAGTTTATCCGAAAAATCAAAGAAATCTTTATTGCACTTCACATTGAACAGCTTTTAACTAAAGACGAGATTCTGGAACTATATGTCAACCGGATCTACCTCGGGCAACGCGCCTATGGCGTCGGGGCGGCAGCACAAGTGTATTACGGCAAGGATGTAAAAGACCTGACGCTTGCAGAAATGGCCGTGATTGCAGGGCTCCCCAAAGCGCCGTCAACCGTTAACCCCATCACCTCTCCGGAAAGAGCCAAGGCTCGTCGTAACGTAGTCCTGCGGCGAATGCTGGATGTGGGATACATCAATCAAAACGACTATCAAGTGGCTGCTGCTGCGCCGATCACCGCCAAGTACCATGGTGCGGAAATCGACCTATATGCACCTTATATCTCAGAGATGGCGAGAGATTATATGGTGCAGAAATACGGTGAAGAAGAAGCCTACACCGGTGGTTACAACGTCTACACCACTATCAATTCTGATCTGCAACAAAAAGCGCAAAAAGCGTTACGCAACAACGTCTATGCCTATGACGAACGTCATGGTTACCGGGGGCCGGTGTCAGTCTTATGGACAGATTCTGAGCCGGCGCCGGATAAGTTGGTTGAAACACTAAAACAGACAGCACCTGTGCAGGAGTTACAGCCAGCTGCCGTCATCAAAGTGGAAGACAAGCAGGCCGAAGTATTACTTGGAAATGGTCACACCGTAACCATTCCTTGGGAAGGTTTAAACTGGGCACGCAGCTTTATTAACGACAGACGCCAGGGGCCATCACCCAAATCAGCGGCGGATGTTGTCAAAGTTGGCGAACAGATCTGGGTCCGCCCGATGGGCGATAGTTGGCAATTATCGCAACTTCCACAAGTTGCCAGCGCGATGGTCTCTCTCGATCCTCATGACGGCGCCATCCGTACCTTGGTAGGTGGATTTAGCTTCACTCAAAGCCAATACAACCGGGTGGTGCAGGCCAAACGTCAGTTAGGCTCTAACATCAAGCCATTCCTGTATGCTACTGCATTGGAAAAAGGTTACACCCTGGCGACATTGATTAATAACGCCCCTATTAATAAGCCTGATTTAAGTCAGGGTACCGCCTGGCGCCCTAAAAATTCGCCTGATGTCTACGGCGGTCCAACTAGACTGCGCGTCGGATTGGCGCAATCCATCAACGTCATGGCGGTCAGAACACTGCGATATATTGGACTGGATGCGGCAATTGATAAACTCAGTCAGTTTGGATTTGATCCGGCCGATCTGAACCGTAACGAATCACTGGCATTAGGCTCTCCGTCAGTGACTCCCTTGCAGGTTGTTACCGCGTTCTCAAGTTTCGCGAATGGCGGTCAATTGTTGGAACCCTACTTCATTGCACGCGTCGATGATGCCTATGGCAGGACGATTGAGCGCGCTGATCCTGCACTGGCTTGCGATACAATGCCAGCAGCAACAGTAGCTAACGTGCAAACTACAGCAATGGCACCTGAATCGACCATTACCAGCTTAGACCGTCCAGAGGATAATCCCGTAGCGGTTACCGTTGCCGCCAGTGATCTGCCATATACCTGTGACAACCCTCAGGCACGTCATGCTAAACGAGTTATCTCCAAACAGATTGCGTTCCTGATAACCGATGCGCTTAAGAGCGTGATTTGGGGGGGTGGCGACTGGAATCATGGTACCGCATGGAACGGTACCGCTTGGCGTGCTGCTCGCGTGGTAAAACGGCATGATATTGCCGGTAAAACCGGTACCACCAATGAATCTAGAGATACCTGGTTCAGTGGGTTTAACCCGAGTCTGGTCACCACCGCCTGGGTAGGTTTTGATGATCATAGTCGCGAGTTAGGTCGTGTGGCCTGGAATCCTAACGGTGCAAAAGATCAGATTTCTGGAGCAGAATCCGGGGCTAAGACTGCCGGGCCGGCCTGGAACGAGTTTATGCACGATGCCTTAGAAGGCACGCCAGAAATCCCGATGACACCACCAGCGGGTATCGTCTCGGTAAGGATTGATTTAGCAACTGGCAAGTTATCCCGTAAGAACGACTATACCAGTGATTTTGAATACTTTATTCAAGGCACTGAGCCCAAGGAATACGCCAGCGATGCTACCGAGGACAGTAACTTGTTCCTTGATTCCGGCAAAACATCGGAAAACTTGTTTAACTAACTCAATGTTATTCAATAAAAAACGCGCCAGCTGGCGCGTTTTTTATCAGTGGCTCACTGATCAGTATTTCTTTGCGTCCAGTGCGGCTTGCACCTGCACTAATGCGGTGCCACCAAGCACATTACGCTTCTCAAGACATGCTTCAATGGTCAGATTTGGGTAAACATCTTCGGCAATGATCGCGGCATAAGTCTGTAAAGTGGCTAATGGCAACGCTTCAATCGGCTTACCTTCAGCAATTGCTTTTAACACCACTTCACCCACGACATGGTGCGCTTCACGAAATGGCATGCCTTTAGAAACCAAGTAATCGGCCAGTTCTGTCGCATTGGCATAGCCTTGCTGGGCAGCCTGCAAGGCTCGATTACGATTCACCTTCACGCCTTCCAATACCAAAGCGGCCATTTTAAGACACAGACTCCAGCTGTCCATCACATCGAACAGGCCTTCTTTGTCTTCCTGCATGTCCTTGTTATAGGCCAGCGGCAGTGCTTTCATCGTGGTCAGAATACCAGTCAAAGAACCATAAACCCGGCCAGTTTTACCGCGGATCAATTCCAGTGCATCTGGGTTTTTCTTCTGTGGCATCAACGATGAACCAGAAGTGACGTTATCAGCCAGTTCAATGAAATTGGCTTCACCAGAGTTGAAGAAAATCATATCTTCCGCCATGCGGCTAAGATGCATCATGCTGATGGCTGCGTCACTGCATAACTCCACCACATGGTCACGATCAGAGACACTATCAAGGCTGTTCAGTGTAGGAGCTGCAAACCCCAGGCTCAATGCCAACGCTTTACGATCCACCGGATAAGCAGTACCTGCCAGCGCACCACTGCCCAACGGACAGGTATTCAGACGGGTTACGGTATCTTGCAGACGGCTGAGGTCACGCTCAAACATTTCCACGTAAGCTAAGGCCCAATGCCCCATAGTCACTGGTTGAGCCCGTTGCAAATGAGTATATCCTGGCATCACCGCATCCAGCTCGCGCTCTGCCAGCGCTAACATCGCCTGCTTTAACTGCGTCAGCAAAGTCAGCAAGTGCTCAGCTTCTTCTTTACACCAAAGCTTAAGGTCAGTTGCCACCTGATCGTTACGCGAACGCCCGGTATGCAATTTTTTGCCAAGGTCACCGACTTTATCGATCAGTTTCTGTTCGACAAAACTGTGAATATCTTCAGCGCCAGAACTCAGGATCTGTTGTGGCTGATCTTTAACTTCAACGAGCAATTCCTGAAGTGCCTGTTGCAAAGACGCCAATTCTGCCTCAGTCAACACACCAGCTTTGGCAATTGCGGCAGCCCAGGCAACCGAGCCCTGAATGTCCTGTTCCACCAGCCGATAATCTACTGGCAACGAGTCATTGAAGAGTTGGAAAAGTTCGCTGCTCGGGCCACTGAAGCGGCCGCCCCATAATGCCATGTTGAAATTCCTCTGTTACGAATAAACAAAAAGGGGCGCCAGGGCGCCCCATAAATCACAGTCTTACTTGTTGCTATTGATGGCGCGGATACGGCTTGCCAGAGAATACAAACGGATAAAGCCTTCCGCATGTTTCTGGTCGTATACAGTATCTTCACCGAAGGTAGCAAATGCTTCAGAGTACAGGCTGTTAGGTGAACGTTTTTTCACTGGGGTCGCCTGACCTTTGTAAAGCTTGATCACCACTTCACCATTAACATCTTTGGCAAGCGCTTCAGACGCCGCAATCAAAGAGTTGCATAGCGGAGTGAACCAGCGACCGTCATACACCAGATGCGCCATCTGGGCAGCGACCTGTTCACGCCATGAGCGACTGGTTTTATCCAGCACCAGTTCTTCCACTGCACGCAGTGCAGCCATCATTACGGTGCCCCCAGGAGTTTCGTAACAGCCACGAGACTTCATCCCTACCAGACGGTTTTCGGTAATGTCTACGCGACCAACACCATGCGCCGCGGCGATTTCGTTGAGTTTCACCAACGCAGCATAAGGCTCCAGCTGTTCACCATTAACGGCAGTCACACGGCAATCTTTCACTTCTACAGTGACATACTCAGGAGCATCTGGTGCATCTTCTGGATCAACGGTCCAAGTCCAAACCGCTTTGCTGGGTTCGTTCCATGGGCTTTCCAACTCACCGCCTTCAGTAGAGATGTGCCAGGCATTGGCGTCACGGCTGTAAATTTTGGTTGCTGATGCTGTGGTCTTGATATGACGTTCAGCCAGGTAGGCCAGCAGATCTTCACGGCTCTGCATGGTCCATTCACGCCATGGCGCAATCACTTTCAGATCGGGCGCCAATGCAGCAAAACAGCCTTCAAAACGCACCTGGTCATTACCTTTACCAGTACAACCATGAGCCAAGGCATCAGCCCCGACTTTACGGGCCACTTCTACCTGAGCTTTGGCAATGATTGGGCGAGCCATTGAGGTACCCAACAGGTAAGTACCTTCATAAACTGCACCTGTCGCAATAGTCGGGTAGATGTAGTCTTTAACAAATTCTTCTTTCAAATCGACGATATGGCACTCAGAAGCACCAGAAGCCAAGGCTTTTTCAGTCAAGCCCACCAGCTCTGCTGGATCCTGACCGATATCCGCACAAAAGGCGACGATTTCGCAGTTGTTATAGTTTTCTTTCAGCCATGGGATGATGGCCGAGGTGTCCAAACCACCGGAGTAAGCCAGCACCACCTTTTTCACTTGTGTGTTTTTCTGTGCAATAGACATCTTATATTTCCTGGATTAAAAGGCCTTTGGCCATCAACTTAACAGAGTGACAAGTACCGCGTTTTGGGCGTGCATCCGGTTCTGCGCCTGCTGTAATATCAGCGAACCTTCACCGTCCATTACTTCATCCGTCACTTCTACCCCTCTGTGCGCGGGCAAGCAATGCATGAAATACTTGACCTTGTATTTTTCCATCAGTTCTTTTGAAACCTGATATTGAGCAAATTTAACGGCAATATCCGAAAGTTTGGTACTGTCTCCCATGGAAATCCATGTATCAGTGTAGACTGCATCCACACCTTCGAGCGCACTAACATCTGGAGTCAGTAGTAAACTACCGCCGTGAACTGCGGCTAACTGCTGCGCTTGAGTTACCGCAAAACCATCAGGGAAATGTCCCTCAGGGCAAATCACCGTCATTTGTGCCCCCAGAATGGCGGCACCAACCATCAGCGAGTTGGTAACGTTATTACCATCTCCGATATACGCAAGTTTCAGGCCTTTCAGACTTCCCAAGACTTCCTTCAAGGTCAGGAAATCAGCCAATGCCTGACAAGGATGGTAAAGATCCGACAATGCATTGATAACAGGGACGCTGCCGTATTCTGCCAAGCCTTCTACGGTGACATGGCTAAAGGTACGCGCCACAATGGCATCCGCCCACTGCGAAATATTACCGGCGAAATCGCGCACTGACTCTCGTTTGCCCAAAGCACCATTTTGCTGATCCATATAGACACAGTGACCACCGAGCTTATTGATACCTATATCAAAGCTCACTCGGGTACGCAATGAGGGCTTTTCGAACAGCATCACTACGCTCTTCCCATCGAGCGCATGACGATATTCGGCTGGGTTGGCTTTGATCTTGACCGCCAAGTCCAGCAATGCCAACAGTTGCGATTGGCTCAGGTCTTTAAGGGACAACAGGTGCTTCATAACTAATCCTTACTTACGGTTGAATTTGTGTTCCGATGTTCTCTCCCCGGGCAAGGGCAGCCAACTGGGCTGCATCCCGCCATGAGGCTACCTGTACTGGCTGCCCCATCTGCTCCGCCACATCCAGCGCAGCCTCTACTTTAACTTTCATGCCTTTTTCGATAACGCCCTGTTTCACCAGTTGCTGGATCTGGTCGCGGTTCAGTTGTGGGATCAACTGGCCTTTTCCATCCAGTACACCAGAAACATCTGACAGCAATACCAGCTTACCGCCAACCAATTTGGCGAGTACGGTGGCCGCTTCATCAGCATTGACATTCAGTAAGTCTCCATCGCTTGACACTGCAATGGAACTGACAATTGGCATCCAGCCCTGGGCTAACAGGAAATTAATGTAGGTACCATCTTTTGGAGTAACTTCACCCACAAAGCCCAGACGTTCATCTTTAATGCTGGCGTCGACGAGGTTACCGTCTGCCAGACTCATACCTACAGCAACAACGCCCGCTTTTACTGCGGCGGCCTGCAGGATTTTGTTAGAGGTACCAGCCAATGCCCCAACCACTATTGGCATCTGCTCGGCAGGTGTCACCCGCAAGCCTTCCAACTTAACGGTTTCCATGCCATTGACTTTCAACTGTTCATCAACCAGATAACCGCCGCCGTGCACCAGTACCACTTTCTGTCCCTGGGACAACATCTTGGCTGCCGTTTCCATCAATCGCGCCATGCCCATCTCACACTGCATTAATGCGCCACCGACTTTCAGAACCAACACACTGTCATTTGTGCTCATAAAGGAAACTCTCAAAAATGCCGCTAGGGCTGGTTAATTCAAAGATTAAAATGAATCTTTATGCATTGCAGTGCTTGACTGGCCGCACCTTTCATCAAATTGTCGATAGCGCTGGCTACCACCAGATAGCCACTGGCTTCATCAAACTTCCAACCGATATGGCAATTTGGCGTCAGCACCACATCATCCACTTTCGGAAAACGCTGCTGACTTACCTTCACCAAAGGTGAGTTATCATAAACGCTATAGGCTTCTGCAACCTGCGCAGTAGTCGTGCCCGACTTCAGTTGTGCGGTAATGGTTGCCAAAATACCACGCTTAAAGTTACCCAGATGCGGTGTAAAAATAACCTGCTGTCCCAGATGAGTGGCAATTTCTGGTTGGTGGCGATGTCCGAGCACGCCATAGGGCGTCAAACTGACTTCGCAAAAACTGGTATGCAGTTGTGCTTTTCGACCGGCACCGGTGACACCACTGACGGCATTAATCACTGGCAACGTTTCGGTAAGCAGCGGCTTAACTGGCTTAAGTGCTAACAATGAAGCGGTGGGATAACATCCTGGAACGGCAATCATGCGGGTTGCGGCAATCTTGTCAGCATTCCATTCAGCCAAGCCATAAATCGCCTGCGCTAGCACTTTTGGCTGTGTATGTTCAAAACCATACCATTTGGGATACTGTGCGGCATCGGCAAAACGATAAGCGCCGCTAAGATCGAACACTCGCAGTCCTTTTTCATAAAACCAGGCAGCGAGTTCCAGACTGACAACGTGTTCTGTGGCCAGCACTACGGCATCTGATTCTGCCGCAATGGTATCTTTGGCTTCAGCAGTTAATGGTTGCAATACATAAGGAACCTGTTGATATACAGGATAGAGGTCAGCGAGGGCTTTGCCTTTGTCGAGACTATTCTCAGACACATACAACCCCTGCACACTGAGCCCGGGTTCATTTTCAATCAACGCGGTTATCTGGGCTCCGGTGTAGCCACTGGCACCGATAATGGCAATATTTTTCATGATCTCAAATCTATATCTAGTCAAAAGGAAGGGCTAAAGTTGTGCCCGGGCAGAATGCCTGATGACAAGTTTAACGCTGCAGGGATTATATGCAGCTTTTATCTGTATTAAGCTCAATAATAAGCTCAAACAGGGTATTTTATGCAGGTGACAGCGTTTCGCTGATGACACCTGTCTCAGCTGTTTGCTAGACTACCATACAAGTTTATTTATGCAATATATGTGAATAGTTATTTTACTATTTTTGGCGGAATTATGACCAAATTGCCGGAACTCAAACACAGCTTCAGTGCGCTTATCGCTTCTCCCTCTATCAGCGCCATAGAAGCCGAACAGGATCAGACCAATAAAGGGGTGCTCGATCTTCTCAGTAACTGGTTCTCGGAACTGGGCTTTCATTGCCAGCAACAGCCAGTGAAGGACAGTCGCAATAAATATAATCTGTTGGCTTCGCTCGGCAGTGGTAAAGGTGGGTTGTTATTAGCCGGTCACACCGACACCGTACCGTTTGATGAAGGTCGTTGGCACCAAGATCCGTTTGTGCTGACAGAAAAGGACGACCGTTGGTATGGCCTTGGTACCTGCGATATGAAAGGCTTTTTTGCGCTGGTATTAGAAGCCGTGAAAGATATGCCACTGCAGCAATTCAAACGGCCGCTGTATATCCTTGCCAGCGCTGATGAAGAAACCACCATGAGTGGCGCGAAGACTTTTGCCGCCAACGCAGCTATCCGTCCGGAGTACGCCATCATTGGCGAACCCACGAGCCTGCGTCCGGTGTATATGCATAAAGGGCATCTGGCACAAGGGATCAGAATTACTGGCCGCAGCGGTCATTCGTCTGACCCAGCCAAGGGACTTAACGCCATCGATATCATGTATCAGGTGATTGGGCAGTTGCTGAAGTTAAAACAGCATCTGGCAGATAACTATCGAGAAAATGCCTTCAGTGTGCCATATCCTACGATGAACTTTGGTCATATTCATGGTGGTGATGCCGCTAACCGTATTTGTGGGTGTTGCGACTTGCATATGGACATCAGGCCCTTGCCCGGCATCGCCATTGCCGATCTGCAGTTGATGACGCAGCAATACCTGTTACCCATTTCTGAAAAATATCCGGGTGCCATCAGCATTAGCACCTTGTACCCAGGGGCAGAACCCTTTGCCGATACCGCAGATTCTGCCTGGAGCCAACTGGTGGCCAAATTGGCCGGGAACGCACCGGAGGTGGTGAATTATGCTACTGAAGCTCCATATATTCGCAGCATTGGTTGCCATACACTGGTACTCGGACCTGGCAGCATCGATCAGGCACATCAGCCAGATGAATTTATCGATTTGGCGCAGCTAAAGCCGACAATATCACTACTTAAGCAACTGATTTATCACGCTTGTATTGAATAGCATTAACGCAATGTCATCTACACTTCATTGACCTTAATGGCCTCGGCTAGGTATTGTGACGGGTAGGTGCTGAGGCACAGCAACACATTTTGGGGAAATGGGAGCCACAATGGAACAAACGACAGATATGTATGCCTCACTACGGGCGAACGTCAGTATGTTAGGGCAGATCCTCGGTGAGACGATGCGCGATCACTTAGGGGATTCATTTCTGGAAAAGGTGGAACAGATCCGCCAGTTAGCCAAAAGTTCGCGTAAAGGCGACAGTGCTGCACGTGAGCAGATGTTGCAGCTACTTAATGCATTACCAGATGACGAGTTAGTCCCCGTCGCTAAAGCGTTTAACCAGTTTCTCAATTTGGCGAACATTGCCGAGCAGTTCCATACCATCAGTCGCAATTGTGATGAGCTGGTGTGTGTCCCCGATCCCGTTGAGCTGTTGCTAAGCAGGATGCTCAATGGCCCGATAGATCAGCAGCAGATGCTGGACTGTTTGAAAACGATGGATATCGACCTGGTGCTGACCGCACATCCGACTGAGATATCGCGACGAACGTTAATCCAGAAATATGCTGCGGTAGTCGATTGCCTGGCAGCGTTGGAAAACGACAAACTCAGCCAACGCGAGACCAAGCAGCTGAATCTGCGGTTACGGCAATTGGTATCGCAGATTTGGCATACCAATGAAATTCGCAGTGAACGCCCGACCCCGGTTGACGAAGCGCGTTGGGGCCTCGCCACCATTGAAGCCTCACTGTGGCAGGCAGTGCCCGATTTTCTAAGACAGCTTAACGATCAGATTGAAGAACGTACGGGTCTGCAATTGCCTATTGATATTGCGCCGGTACGATTTTCCAGCTGGATGGGCGGTGACCGTGACGGCAACCCGTTTGTCACCGCTAAAGTGACCCAGGAAGTGCTCGATCGCAATCGTCACGCGGCGGCCAGATTGCACCTCAAAGATATCGTTGAGCTCCTGGCAGAGCTGTCAATGGAAGATGCCAATGAAGCACTGATGGCCTACACCAACAACAGTCGTGAACCCTACCGTGATGTGCTGCGAGATTTACGGCAAAAGTTGCGAAACACCATCGACTTTCTTAATGCCCGGATTGAAGGACATCAGCCAGAGGTCGATTACAGCACCATTATCTGGCACGAAGACGATTTAAAAACGCCGTTGATGTTGCTGTATCACAGTCTGTGCGATTGCGGTATGCGCCTCATTGCCAACGGTTTACTGTTAAATATGCTGCGGCGGCTCGCCTGTTTCGGGATTCACATGGTGCGTCTGGATATCCGTCAGGATGCCGCCAGACACGCGGAAGTGTTGGCAGAACTCACCCGTTATCTCGGTATAGGCGATTATGCGCATTGGGGGGAATCAGAGAAGCAAGCGTTTCTCCTGAAAGAACTGACTAACCGCCGACCTCTGCTTCCTGGCACCTGGCAACCCTCAGACAATGTTGCCGAAGTGCTTGCCACTTGTCGCTTGATTGCCAAACAACCGGCAAGAGCGTTGGGGTCTTATGTGATCTCGATGGCAGGTAAGCCATCCGATGTGCTGGCTGTGTTATTACTGTTGAAAGAAACCGGCTGTCCGCACCCGATGCGGGTAGTGCCACTGTTTGAAACCCTAGAAGACCTTAACAATGCTGCCAGCTGTATGACCGCACTGCTCAATCTTGACTGGTACCGAGGCTACACTAAGGGCACCCAAGAGGTGATGATTGGTTACTCGGACTCCGCCAAAGACGCCGGTGTGATGGCCGCGGCCTGGGCGCAGTATCGGGCACAAGAACAGTTAGTCGCGGTATGCCGTAATGCTGGCGTAAAACTTATTCTGTTTCATGGTCGCGGCGGCACCGTTGGCCGCGGTGGTGCACCAGCGCACGATGCCATTCTGTCACAACCGCCAGGTTCCGTTGATGGCCGAATCCGGGTGACGGAACAAGGCGAGATGATCCGTTTCAAATTCGGCCTGCCGAAACAGGCAATACAATCGCTGGCGTTATATACCTCGGCAGTGATGGAAGCGACCTTACTGCCACCGCCGGAGCCCAAACCGGAGTGGCGCGAATGTATGGAGCACATTGCCTCGGATTCGGTCACCGCCTATCGTAAAGTTGTGCGCGAAGAGCCTGATTTTGTGCCATATTTCCGCGCGGCAACGCCAGAAATAGAGTTGGGGAAACTGCCCCTTGGTAGCCGTCCGGCCAAGCGACGCGTGGATGGTGGTATTGAGAGCTTACGAGCGATCCCATGGATCTTCGCCTGGTCGCAAAACCGCCTAATGTTGCCTGCATGGCTGGGCGCCGGAGAATCATTGCAAGCCGCCATAGATCGAGGTGAAAAAGTGCTACTACAAGAAATGGAGCAGCACTGGCCATTTTTCCGCACCCGCATTTCCATGATGGAGATGGTCTATGCCAAAGCCGAACCAAATCTGGCACGCTATTATGAAACCTGCCTGGTACCGGTCGAACTGCATCATCTTGGCGACGAGCTGATAGCCAGACTGCAACTGGGGATGAAGGTGGTGTTGGAACTCACCGATAGCGATACGCTAATGGCGCATACTCCATGGAATCGTGAGTCGATTAAATTGCGCAATCCATATATTGACCCGCTTAACTTCCTACAGGCTGAACTATTGAGGCGTACCCGTCGGGAACAGCAAGCATCGGAAACACTGGAATTAGCATTGATGTTAACTATCGCCGGTGTCGCTGCTGGTATGAGGAACACCGGTTGATGAAATTCATCTTTTTGCTGCTGGCGATGCTGTATTTGGGTGGTTGTGTCAGCCAATACAGCATTAGTGAACAGCAGGTAACAAATTACCTAAATGACAAGCTTGCCAAGCAGCATCAAGCTAAGGACTCATCGGCATTATCCATGGGATTTCGCAGTGTCACTGTAACATTGGGGAGTAAACCAGGCGTAATGGCGGTGACCGCGGCGGCGGAAATAAAGGTGGCGACACCCATTTTGCCGCTACGCGCCGATCTGCAAGCCGAATTCGAGGCGAAACCTGTTTACGACAAATCGAGTCACAGCATTTTTCTGCGGGATTTGCAGTTAGTCCAATTCAAAGCGACGCCCGCGAAATTGCAAAAACTGTTGGGCAACGTATCACCGCAGTTGGTTGACCTGGCCAGAACACTGCTTGAGAACCAACCAGTGTATGAGTTAAACACCCACAACAGCGTGCAGGCGAAGCTGGCAGAAATGACCCGAGCTATTAAGGTGGAACCTGGAAAGCTGGTATTGGAATTTGAGTAGCCACTATTACGCTAACGAGTAGTGACTACTCACTTTGATATTACTTCGGATAGCGCTGAATGAAGGAGTAATCAACAACGACGCCTTCGTTCAGCAACTCTCGGCGTAACATGTCATAAGCTACCGCCGCACTGATACTGCGTACCAATTCGCGTGAACGGCCAGAGAGCAGGATCATCTGGCTGTACACCGCGTTACGGGTAGCCAGCGCTATGGCGACAGTTCCTACGGGCTTTTCCGGCGTACCACCATCGGGTCCGGCAATGCCACTGGTCGCCAAGGCAAAATCACTGTCTAATAGTTCACGGGCTCCACGTGCCATCGCTTCCACCACGGGAATTGAAACCGCACCATAGTCGTCAAGTGTCTGAGGTTTTACGCCTAACACTCGCACCTTGCTCTCATTGGAGTAAGTCACCAGCCCCTGATGCAGATAGGAAGAACTACCCGGGAAAGCCACTAGTTGACTGGTGATCATGCCGCCAGTGCAGGACTCCGCAACGCTGAGACTGAGACCTGACTTAAACAGCCGATGGTGGATCTCTTCTGCCAACGAGGTACGATTTTCCGCAACGACAGCGGTCCCCAGCGCAGCCTTCACTTTTGCAGTCACTTCAGCAAGCTGTGCAATCGCCGATGCGCCACGTGCAAAAATCTTGATCTCAATATGCGGCATATATGAACGGTAACCCAGAGTGATACCGTCTGGCATCGCCAGTGGCTCAAGCTTTTCGGCTAAAGAGGATTCTCCGTGACCTATGGTTAGCAATTTTTCGACCGCCACCTCAGAGTGAATATCAAACTCTTGGCGGATAAACGGTAAAAACTGTTCCCGCACCATATGTTTCAATTCAAAAGGTACGCCCGGCGTAAAAAACAGCCATGCTCGATTGAGTTTTACCCGAAAGCCGCAAGCCGTTCCTACCGGATTGTCAACCATGACAGCTGAGGCCGGTAACAGTGCTTGCTTGAGATTGTTGGCAGGCATTGGCCGGTTATTACGAGCAAACCAGTCAGTGATATGCTCGCGCCACACCGGATTTTCCACCAACGGTTCTGCTTTCGCTTTGGCCATCGCTTCAGCCGATAAATCATCGGAAGTGGGACCTAAACCGCCATTGACCAGAATCACGTCAGCATGCAGGCTCCGTTCACGAAACACTGCCACAAGATCTTCTATCCGATCTCCCACCGTGACCCGTCGTTGTACTTCAATGCCATTTTCCATCATCAGATTAGCAAACCAGGCGGCATTGGTGTCCACTATCTGTCCGGAAAGCACCTCTTCACCGGTACAAATCATCTCGAGCTTCATTAAAAACACCCGTTTGTTTTAATGTTGATCCAACGCACACCAGATTACGCTAATTCACTGAAGATGGGTATGCAGAACGAGGATTTGGCGGTGAGTCGTCGCCTATTGAAAGCAAAACGACCCGCATTGGCGGGCCGTTCTTAACCAAACTTACTGTATTTCGGGTGCTGGCTGAGGCTCAAGCCCCAGCGAAGCAATAATACCCAACGCCGCCTTACGACCATCAGACATTGCGGTCACCACCAGATCTGCACCGCGCACAATATCGCCACCGGCGAAGATCTTTGGATGACTGGTTTGACACGGGAAACGATTGTTACGAGGAGCTTCAATCAATCCCCAGCGATTACATTTTACTTGTGCCTTTTCCAGCCATGGCATCTGATGAGCACTGAAACCGAAAGCGATGATAAGGGCATCGGCGTCTAAGACAAATTCAGAGCCGGCGACCGCCTGCGGTCGCCGCCGACCGCTGCTATCCGCTTCACCGAGTTCGGTGCGGATCAAGCCAATCCCGGTCAGCCGCCCTTTTTTGTCGAGCTGGATAAATTGCGGCTGCACATTAAACTGGAATTCAGCCCCTTCTTCCCGCGAGTTTTTCACCTCTTTCTTAGAGCCCGGCATATTTGCTTCATCGCGACGATAAGCACAGGTGACTTTGGCAGCACCTTGACGCAAAGATGTCCGCAGACAATCCATCGCCGTATCGCCACCACCTAAGACCACGACTTTTTTACCCGCAAGATTCACATAAGGCTCGTCTGCGAGTTCAGGTAATCCCATTTCATGTTTAGTGTTTGCAATTAAAAACGGTAACGCTTCATACACGCCTGGAGCATCTTCATGCTCTAAGCCAGCCTTCATCGACTGGTAAGTACCCGTGCCCACAAACACGGCATCGAACTCATCCAGCAGCTGTTGCAGTGAAATATCGCGACCGATTTCGGTATTCAGCCGAAATTCGATGCCCATCCCGCTAAACAGCTCCCGACGATTGATCAGAACATTTTTGTCCAACTTAAACGCAGGGATACCAAAGGTCAGCATACCGCCGATTTCCGGGTGTCGATCAAACACCACGGCTTGCACCCCATTACGGCTGAGGATATCTGCACAGCCTAATCCGGCGGGGCCAGCGCCAATAATGGCAACACGTTTACCGGTAGCGACGACATGGCTAAGATTTGGCTTCCAGCCTTTAGACAACGCAGTGTCGGTAATATAACGCTCAACATTACCAATAGTAACTGAACCATATTTATCTTTGAGAGTGCAGGAGCCTTCGCACAGGCGGTCTTGTGGGCATACCCGGCCACAGACTTCCGGTAACGAACTGGTCTTATGCGACAGCTCAACCGCTTCATCTATACGGCCTTGTTTAGCCAGTTCGAGCAGTTTGGGGATGTTGTTATGCAGTGGACAGGTCCATTCACATACGGAACGGTCACTACAACTTAGGCATCGTTCTGCTTGTGCTTTGGTTTGTTCCGCAGAGAAAGGCTGATAAGTTTCAACAAAGGTGGTTTTACGCAACTCCAAAGGCGCTTTAATCGCATCCCGGCGCGGACGTTCTGGTAGCGACGCCAATATCGGTGTTAGGCGATGAATATGTGGCAGTCTCAGATCGTAATCAACGCCAGCACTGCGTAATTGCTTTTGACGGCGAAGATTGATTAACGCTGATTCATCAAGAAATTGCAGCGCCTTGGTCGGACAGGCCTGAACACAAGCCGGCCCCTGCTCATTTTCATGGCACAAATCACACTTATGGGCATAGGCTTTGGCTTCGTTGTGGTCGGCAGATTCGTACACCATATTAATCGCGCCGAATGGACAGGCTAAAACACAACTCTTACACCCAATACATTTATCTTGCTGTAACTGCACACTGTTATGATCACGAGTAATAGCGCGTACAGGGCACGCGTTAGCACAAGGTGCATCTTCACAATGACGGCATACCGCAGCAGATATCCGCGATTCCCCACGGACCACTTTTATGCGTGGATTAAATGAGTCAGCACTATCAGGATAACGCCCATTATTGTGCGACAACACACAGGCGACTTCACACGCCCGACAACCAATACAATCCTTGGCACTCGCAATCACAAACCGATTCATCACGCCCCCAACTCAAGCCGATTCCAGCAAATGAAATTCTGCTCCCCAACAAAATTTCAGATGAAATAAGACTACGCGTAGTTTCACATTTGAATATTCTAACCTGCTAAATTGAAGTGAAAACTTGATGCCGGACAGAAACTATGCAGTTTTTAGTGCTGTGAATAGGAGAAAAGTCACTCATCCGATGACAGAAAATCATTTAAAAAGGCTTAGAAGCAGCATAATTGTAATTAAATTACAGATTTATTATAAAATCCGGAATCTTGACTCGTTTAGTGAAAAAATTAAACAAGGCGACAACGCTTAGATAGAACAAATAATGAAGATAAAACGCAAGAGAGGAAAAAGCAAAAGGCCTCGTCGTGAGACGAGGCCTTGCTATTAGTGGCGGGATGGACGGGACTCGAACCCGCGACCCCCGGCGTGACAGGCCGGTATTCTAACCAACTGAACTACCACCCCACTGGGCCGAAGCCCAATTCTTACTGCCAGACGCTGCGCATCTGACTAAATAGGCGCTTGGCGATGACCTACTCTCACATGGGGAGACCCCACACTACCATCGGCGCGATTGTGTTTCACTTCTGAGTTCGGAATGGAGTCAGGTGGGACCACAATGCTATTGTCACCAAGCAAATTCGGTCAATTCGGAAAGCTGCTTCGTTCTCTACTTCAACCAAGTATTCATATTCATTCAAGGTTAACGACCTCCAGGGATGGAGGAAGTGCTAGAAAACATCTGGAATGTTTTCAGTAAAACCCATCTGGGTTGTATGGTTAAGCCTCTCGAGTCATTAGTACAGGTTAGCTAAACGCCTCACAACGCTTACACACCCTGCCTATCTACGTCCTGGTCTCGAACGGCTCTTCAGTGGACTCAAGGTCCAAGGGAAGACTCATCTTGGGGCTCGCTTCACGCTTAGATGCTTTCAGCGTTTATCAATTCCGAACATAGCTACCGGGCAATGCCATTGGCATGACAACCCGAACACCAGCGGTTCGTTCACTCCGGTCCTCTCGTACTAGGAGCAACCCCCCTCAATCTTCCAACGCCCACGGCAGATAGGGACCGAACTGTCTCACGACGTTCTGAACCCAGCTCGCGTACCACTTTAAATGGCGAACAGCCATACCCTTGGGACCGACTTCAGCCCCAGGATGTGATGAGCCGACATCGAGGTGCCAAACACCGCCGTCGATATGAACTCTTGGGCGGTATCAGCCTGTTATCCCCGGAGTACCTTTTATCCGTTGAGCGATGGCCCTTCCATTCAGAACCACCGGATCACTATGACCTGCTTTCGCACCTGCTCGACGTGTCTGTCTCGCAGTTAAGCTGGCTTGTGCCATTACACTAACCGTACGATGTCCGACCGTACTTAGCCAACCTTCGTGCTCCTCCGTTACTCTT